>JBKQSS010000045.1:0-62836 GCA_052143535.1 Myxococcaceae bacterium
CCGCGTCCATCCGGCGATAGCTCTTGACCAACTCGTCCCAGGCAAACTCCCGTCCGCCGTCAACGTGCAACGACTTGACGCGGTCAGACATCATCGCCAGGACGTTTTCCAAGTTCCCCGAGGCGGCTTGGCCAGCGAGGTACATCGTGTCCTCGCTCGGGGACAGCGACAGACGCGCTCCGTACTTGGACGGCGGCCCGTTGTAGTCTTTCGTCGGCGACGCGAGGAGTGCAGCCAGCTCGGCGACTCCCAAGGGCTCGCTGGTGGCGCTTCCCCCGCGCAGGCCCAAAGTGACGGCCACGGTGGGTGCGCTGGCCCGTTGGACGAGGAGAACCTCCAGGCCATTCTTCAAGACGAAGCTGTGGACGACACTGGCCGGCCCGTGGACGTAGGTGCTCAAGGCTTCGGGAGCCACGCTGACGTGGACATCGTCGCTTGCGGCGAAGACCGCCGGCGTGCCAGCCGATTCGAAGGGTCTTTCTCCGGTAGGTTCGACGTAAATGGCCCGTGCGCGGTCGCGCGTCAGCCACTCGTAGGCGAAAGCCTCGACCTTCGAGCGGCTGAGGTCGCGGAGCCCCTGCATGTCTTTGCCCCAAGCCAAGGGGTCACCTGTCCAGTGGATGAGGGTGGCTTTGTCCACGGCGCGCTCTCTCACCGACTCCGCCTTGAGCGCCATCCCCACGAGGGCCATTTTCTGGAGCCGGTCGAAGCCAAGGGACGCGGCGACGACCGCTCTGGTCCCCCCGGAGGATGCCCAAATTCTCACCACTTGGTCGAGCACACGCTCCAGGGCCTTCTCCGGCTCCTTGCCCTCCTTCAGCGAGACGCTGCACACCAGTGTGTTGCCGTAGCGACCCTCGTAGAGACTGGTGTCGACCCCCGCGATGTTTGACCCGGGAGTGGCGGCGGCGGCGGAGGCGCCGGAGAACACCGAGCGTGCGAAACGCTCCAAGTACCGCTGCGGACCGAACCCACCCGGCAAGGACCAGGCGATGTACAGCACTGGCCGGTCGGCCGGCGCGCGGATGGTTTCAAGTCGCCCCGAC
This sequence comes from Myxococcaceae bacterium, assembly GCA_052143535.1. GTDB lineage: Bacteria > Myxococcota > Myxococcia > Myxococcales > Myxococcaceae > JADGRA01. The sequence continues at coordinate 1,047 of JBKQSS010000045.1, forward strand.
GGCGCTGGCGTCGGTACCGGTGTGAGGCTGGACGTCTGGGCCAGACGGTGCGGGGGGACCACCGGTCCGCTCGCCGGGGCGTCCAAGAATTCGTGCGGAAAACTCGCATCGAAAACCTTGACGATGGTGGCCAGGTCGAGGTCTCCACTCACGAAGAGGGTGATGTTTCTGGGCACGTAATGCTGCTGAACGAAGCTCTGCGCATCCGCCAGCGTGAGCGAAGAGAGGCTGGCCTCGGTGCCCTCCACTGAGCGGTGGTAGGGGTGGCCCTTCGGGTAAAGCGTCCCGTAGAGCCGGGCGTCAACCGCACTCACCACCCCCTGCTCGTCCCTTTGGGCGAGCTCATTGCGCACCACGCCTCGCTCCACGTCGAAGGTGCGTGCATCGACGCCAGCCAGAGTTGAAAGCAAGCGCTTGCCTTCCAGGGCCAGCAGTTGGGGCAGCGCCTCCCGCGGTCCAACCGTGACGTAGGTGGTCAGGTCGTGGCCGGTGAAGGCGTTCCAGTAACCGGCGGCGGCGAAACCGAGGAGGCTGGACAGCGGAAGCTTGCCATCCGGCCTGGCTCGAAACGCCAGGTGCTCTACCAGGTGTGCCAACCCTTCCTTGCCTTCGGGGTCCTTGGCAGAACCGACGTCAACCACCGAGACGATGGCCACCAGCGGCTGGCTGTGGTCCTCCTCGATGACGATGCGCATCCCCGAGGGTAGCTCGAGGTTTTTCATCTCGAAGCCAATCTCACGGATGGCCACGCCGGGGGGGAGCGCGCTCGCGCTGGCCGCTCCGACGAGGGCTGCTACCGTCAGACCTCTCGAAGCCCGACTCCCACATCGCGGCATGGTGCCCCCGAAACCGGTGTGCTCCTCGGCCAACGAGTCTCGCTTTCCCGTCGAACGTTTAAAAGAATGAAAACCCCGCCGAACGAGATGCCGGCCCAACGGAACCACTGGCAGCTGCCGTCAAGCGTCTCTGGAGCGTGTTAGCAAACCCTCAGTATGTGTGGCCGCTTCACCACCAGACTCACGCCCGCGGAGTTGATTGAGGCCTTCGGCCTCGCAGGGGTTGACCCCACGCTACTGGAGTCGCTGCCCCCACGTTTCAACGTGGCCCCGCGTCAGCCGGTACCCGTCATCTCCAACCAGGCGCCCCGCCTGCTACAGGCGTTTCGCTGGGGCCTCGTTCCCTGGTGGGCGAAGGACTCTCGGGGCGGCGACCGCCTCATCAACGCCCGTCTGGAGACGCTCGAGGAGCGCCGGGCCTTTGCCAGCGGAGAGCGGCACCGCTGCCTGGTGCTGGCCGATGGCTTCTTCGAGTGGAAGCGCGGCGGCCAGCACAAGCAGCCCTTCTTCTTCGAGCTTTCCGGCAGTGCCCCCTTCGCCTTCGCCGGCCTGTGGGACCGCTGGCGTTCGCCGTCCGGAGACACCGTCCACTCGTGCGTGCTTTTGACGCAGCCCGCGGTGGGGGAGGTAGCGGCAGTCCATAACCGGATGCCGGTGGTGCTGCCCAAGCGCCTCTACCCAGAATGGCTCGCACCGGGCGCCGTTCCACTCGGCAGCTGGGCGCAGAGGCTCGGCTCGCTCGCGCCGCCTTTCCTTGCCCGCCCGGTCTCGACCTACGTCAACTCCGCAGCGCACGAGGGCCCGGAGTGCCTGGTGCCTCCGCCGCCAGCTTGAAGGCAGCGCCCGCCCGAGGCAATTACACTTTCCCCGCCATGGCTTCCCCCGCTGAGGCGCTTGCCCACTTCCAGCCCGCGGTGCGGGACTGGTTCCGGGCCTCTTTCGCGACGCCTACCGACGCGCAGAGGCTCGGCTGGCCGGTGCTTGCCCGCCGCGAGTCGGCCCTCCTCCTGGCTCCGACTGGCAGCGGGAAGACGCTGGCCGCCTTCCTCAGCTGCATCGACCGACTGATGTTTGCCCCGCTTCCTCCCCGCGCGGAGCGCTGTCGGGTCCTCTACATCTCCCCGCTGAAGGCGCTGGCGGTGGACGTGGAGAAGAATCTGCGCACCCCCCTGGCCGGCATCGCCAATGTCGCGGCCGGCCGGGGTGATGCCCATCTCTTCCCCTCCATCGCCGTGCGCACCGGGGACACCCCGGCGGCGGCCCGGGCCCGGTTTCGCCGGGAGCCAGCCGACATTCTCATCACCACCCCCGAGTCGCTCTACCTGTTGCTCACCTCGCTTGCCCGTGAAGCGCTGCGCAGCGTGGACACCGTCATCATCGATGAGATTCATGCCCTGGTGCCCACCAAACGGGGCGCTCACCTGATGCTCAGCCTCGAGCGGCTGGAGGCCCTGGCCGGCCGTCCGCTTCAGCGGATTGGGCTGTCCGCCACCCAGCGCCCGCTGCAGGAGGTGGCCCGCTTTCTCGGGGGAGCCGTGGCCCCCGCCCCCAGGCCCAGCAACGCCGCGCGCCCGCCGCTCGAGGAGGCTGCGGTGGACACCGCCGAGCTGGGCAGCGAGTTCGCGCAAAGGGGAGAGGAGGCTCCCAGCTGGCGGCCGGTCACCATCATCGACGCCGGGAGCAAGAAGGCGCTCTCGTTGCGCATCGAAGTGCCCGTCGAGGACATGGCCAAGCTGGGTCCTCCCGAGGTTCGCGGTGGCCCGGGCTCGACGCGACCGGTGGGAGCATCCATCTGGAGCGCCATTCACCCGCGGCTTTTGGAGCTGGTGCGGAGCCACACCTCGACACTTGTCTTCGTCAACAGCCGGCGGACTGCCGAGCGCCTCGCCGCGGCGCTCAATGAGCTCGCAGGCGAGACGCTGGTGCGCGCCCACCACGGCTCCATCGCTCGGGCACAACGGCTGGAGATAGAAGACGCCCTCAAAACCGGACGCCTCCGCGGGCTGGTCGCCACCAGCTCGCTCGAGCTCGGCATCGACATGGGCGCCATCGACTTGGTGGTGCAGGTGGAGGCGCCGCCAAGCGTCGCGGCGGGCATCCAGCGCATCGGCCGGGCCGGCCACCAATTGGGCGCGGCGAGCTCGGGCATTCTCTTTCCCAAGTACCGCGCGGACTTGGTGGCCTGCGCGGCGCTCACCCAAGCCATGCACGCTGGCCTGGTGGAGTCCATCCGCTACGCGCGAAACCCACTGGACGTCCTCGCCCAACAGCTGGTGGCCATGGCGGCGGTGGAGGTTTGTGACGTGGACGCGCTCTACGCGCGCGTCCGTGGCGCGGCTCCCTTCGTCGAACTGTCACGGCCCATCTTCGACGCTGTCTTGGACATGCTGGCTGGTCGCTATGCCTCCGAGGCGTTTGCCGACCTCAGGCCGCGTCTCACCTGGGACCGGGTGAGCAGCACGGTCAGCGCGCGGGAGGGCAGCCAGCGCATCGCCATCGCCAACGGCGGCACCATTCCCGACCGCGGGCTGTACGGCGTCTTCCTCGCAGGCGGCGAAAAGGGCCACGCCAGGGTGGGCGAGCTCGACGAGGAGATGGTCTCCGAGAGCAAACCAGGAGAGACGTTTTTGCTCGGCGCCTCTTCCTGGCGCATCGAGGAGATTACGCACGACCGGGTCCTCGTTTCGCCCGCTCCCGGGCAGCCCGGAAAAATGCCTTTCTGGCACGGGGATGCAGCGGCGCGGCCGCTCGAGACGGGAGAGGCCATCGGTGCGCTGGTCCGGGAGCTGCTCAGCGTCTCGCGCCCGACGGCCCTCTTGCGTCTGGAGCGCGGGCACGACCTGGACGCTTTGGCCGCCGAGAACCTGCTGCGTTACCTCGAGGACCAGCGCGTCGCCACCGCGGTTGTCCCGGACGACAAGACGTTGGTGATCGAGCGGACGCGGGACGAGCTGGGCGACTGGCGCATTTGCGTCCTGTCGCCCCTGGGAGGGCGGGTCCACGCCCCTTGGGCGATGGCCATCTCGGCCAAGGTACGCCAAAAAACAGGCCTCGAAGTCGAGACCAGTTGGACAAACGACGGCATGGTGGTGCGGTTTCCGGAGTCCGAAGCCCCGCCCGACGCAGCCCTGCTGGTGCCGGGGGCGGACGAGGTGGAAGCCCTGGTGCTGGGCGAACTCGGGGGCACCTCGCTGTTTGCGGCCCGCTTCCGAGAAGTGGCCAGCCGGGCGCTGCTTTTGCCACGGCGGCGAGCGGGGGCGCGCATGCCCCTCTGGGCGCAACGCAAGCGGGCCGCTGACTTGCTCGCGGTGGCCTCCCGCTTCGGCAGCTTTCCCATGTTGCTCGAGACGTACCGAGAGTGTCTGCGCGATGTCTTCGACATGCCCGCGCTGTTGGCCACGCTGCGAGCAGTCGCCGAGCAGCGGATTTCCGTCCGGACGGTGGACACCGCCACGCCCTCGCCCTTCGCTGCCTCGTTGCTCTTCGGCTTCGTGGCCAACGTCATCTACGACGGAGACGTCCCGCTGGCCGAGCGCCGGGCCCAGGCGCTCAGTGTCGACCAGTCCCAACTCCGCGAGCTGCTCGGCGAGACCGAGCTTCGAGAGCTGCTGGACGCCGAGGTGATGTCCCAGCTGGAGGCCGAGCTGCAAAGACTTGACCCGCGCACCCGCGCGCGGAGCCCCGACGCGGTGCACGACTTGCTCCTGCGCGTGGGTGACCTCACTCGGGGCGAGCTCAACGAGCGCTGCGTCTCCAAGGAAGTGGCCGAAAGCGTCGAGGCGCTGGTGGCCGAGCGACGAGTGGTGCCCTTACAGCTGCTCGGCGAGACGCGTTACGTCGCGGTGGAAGACGCCGTCCGCTTCCGCGACGGTTTGCAAGTGCCTCTCCCGGAGGCGCTCCCGCCAGCTTTGCTCGTCCCTGTCCGGGAGCCACTCCGGGAGCTGGTGGCTCGCTATGCGCGCACCCATGCGCCGTTTACCCTGGAGGCCCTCGGCAAACGCTTTGGGCTTTCCCGCCCCGTCGCTCGGGCGGCGCTCAGCGCCGTCGCCGCCGGTGGGAGTCTCTTAGAAGGAGCATTTCGGCCGGACGGGACAGAGCGTGAGTGGTGCGACGCGGCAGTGCTGACTGCCCTTCGCCAGCGCTCGCTGGCACGACTGCGCCATGCGGTGGAGCCGGTGGAGCCGCGCGTCCTCGGAAGGATGCTGAGTAGCTGGCAAGGCGTCCTTCGGCCCAGGCCGGGGTTAGACGCCATCCTTGACGCGGTGGAGCGGCTCCAGGGCTGCCCGCTGCCGGCCTCGGTGCTTGAGGCGGACGTGCTGCCGGCGCGCGTCGCGCACTACCAGCAAGGAGACCTGGACACGCTGGCCGCAGCCGGCGAGCTGGTGTGGGTGGGAGTCGAGCCGTTGGGCGAGCGTGACGGCCGGCTTAGTGTTTACCTGACGGATGCCTTGCCCCGGCTTTTGCCTCCCCGTCCGGCCGGGCCCGTTTTGGCCGAGCTGAGCGAGCGTGAGGGGGCAGTGCTGGCCCACCTCGGCAGCGCCGGGGCGTCCTTTTTCGCGACCGTCCACCAAAGCGTGGGAGGTGGCTTTCCTCGCGCCACCGTGGACGCCCTTTGGAGCCTTGTCTGGAAAGGCCTCGTCACCAACGACACCTTCCGTTCGCTCCGGGCCTTCCTCGCGCCGCCCGCGGACCGGAGGGGCCGTCGGAGCCCCCGCGCCGCGCCGGCCTACCGGAGCCGGCGGGCGGCCCCGCCTTCGGCCGAGGGGCGTTGGTCAGTGCTTCCGGCACGCATCGGCCCAACGGTGACCGAGTGGAGCATGGCCGAAGCCGAGCAGCTGCTCAGCCGCTACGGCCTGGTGACGCGGGCCATGGCACAGGCCGAGGCGCTGCCGGGAGGCTTCAGCGCCGTCTACGACGTCCTCAAAGTGCTGGAGGAAAGTGGCCGCATTCGCCGGGGCTACTTCGTCTCCGGAGTGAGCGCGACGCAATTCGTCCGCCCGGAGGTGGTGGAGCTCCTCCGCTCGTTGCGCCAGGCGCCCGACACGCCGGAGGTGGTGACGCTCGCGGCCACCGACCCGGCCAACCCCTACGGCACGGTGCTGCCCTGGGTGCTACCAGGGGCCGCTCCGGCCCGTGCGGCGCGCTCGGTGGGGGCTCACGTGGTTCTCGTGGACGGCGCCCTGGCTGCGTGGATGGGCCGTGGGGGGCGGCAAAGCTGGGTGTGGCTCCCTGAGTCCGAGCCCGACCGGAGTCGGGTGGCGCGCGCCGTGGCCCAGCAATTTGCCGCCCTGGGGCAGGGTGCACAGACGGAGCGGCACGGGGGACTGCTCCTGAGCGAAGTCAACGGCGGCCCCGCCGAGCAGCACCACTTGGCGCTCTTTCTCACCGAGGAAGGCTTCGTCCCTTCCTCCTTGGGCTTCCACCTGCGGCGCTCTCGCCCATCGCTGGACGAGTGGGTGGCGACGAAACGAAACGTCTAGCCAGCTGCCCCCCCCCGGAGTGCAAGCACGGTTAGGCGCGGTGCTCCTTTGGTGCGCCCTGCAGGGCGAGCGACGCGCTTTCGATGATGCGAGTGAGCTCCCCCAGGTCGACCGGCTTCTGCACCCGGCCAACCACCATTGGATGGTTGGCCGCGATGGTTTCGACCGTGTGGTGTGCGGAGACGAGCACCACTCGAATGCTCGAGGCGTGCGGACCCTTCGCTAGCTCGTGCAGCAGCTGGTGCCCACTCACCCGGGGCAGCATCAAATCCAACAGAACGACGAGTGGCGCCTTGAGACGACTGACCACGTCCATTGCCGCGAATGCATCCCCTGCCGTGGCTACCGAGTAGCCGACGTCTTCAAATTTTTCTCGAAGAAAGGAACTGAAAAACGCCTGGTCATCGACGACGAGGAGCTGGTGCCGAGGCGTGTGGGTTTGCGCGTTCCCCATAGGCCTCGGGACCTTGGCACTTCTTTGGAGAGTGGGACAGCGAGGCGCAACCGACCCTCTGCCCCTCACACCGCTGGCGTTTTTTCAGCAGGGCCGCCGACAGCAAGTCCAATCCAACAACGACGGAATTGCCTCGAGGGAACCGCTTGCCAGACTCGGGCCAGAATTGCACACGCGCAGGGCCTGGCCTTTCACCAAACGCCCCCGGACCTCAAGTCGCTCGGCCATCGGCGCGATGCGTCTCATCGGCTCGGGCCGAGTCTCCAGGCGATGGCACGGGGAGTGTCACCTGGCCACCAGCGTGGGCCGCGCTGTCCCCCAGCGTCAGCCGAACCAAATGTCGAGACCCGTCATCGACCAACGGGATGGCGGCGTGGTCGACCGGTGCGCCGTCGAGCTCAGCGGCGATGACCCCCTGACAGCGCCGTTCTGGATTGGAGACGACAATTTCGTAGTGGGTTGCTCCAAATCGCCACTCAATGGTGAAGCTCGGCCAGGACGAAGGGATGCACGGACTGACCTCGAAGACTGAACCGTGGCGCCTCAGGCCGAGGATGCTTTCCAGGCCAGCTCGGTACATCCAGCCGGCCGAGCCGGTGTACCAAGTCCAGCCGGAGCGTCCGAGATGGTCAGGGTGGGCGCAGACGTCTCCCGCGATGACGAACGGCTCTCCCTGGTAGCGCTCGACGTCTGCCGGGGTGCGCGACCGGTTGATTGGATTCAGCATGTGGAACAACTCGGCCGCCTCGTCCCCGTTTCCGAGCTCGGCCAGCGCCATCACCGTCCAGACTGCAGCGTGGGTGTATTGTCCGCCGTTCTCCCGAACGCCGGGTGGGTAACCCTTGATGTAGCCAGGGTCTTGAGCGGTCCGGTCAAAGGGGGGCGTCAACAAGGTGAGGATTCCGGACGCCCGCCGCAAGAGGTGCGTCCGCACCGCATCCATCGCTTGCTCGGCGAAGCGTCGGGGGACAGCACCGGAAAGCACCGCCCAGGTTTGAGCGACCGAGTCGATTTTGCACTCGTCGTTCTGAGCGGAACCAAGCGGAGAGCCGTCGTCGTAATAGCCGCGTCGGTACCACTCCCCGTCCCAGGCCAGTTGAAGAGCCGTCGCGAGGCGGCTGGCTTCTTGACGGTAGCGCTCGGCCCGAGGGCGGTCGCCGCGGCTTTCGCAGAGCGCTGCGAAGTCGTTGAGGATTCCGTAGAGAAAGAAGCCAAGCCAAGTGCTCTCCCCTCGTCCGGCCCGCCCCACCCGGTTGAATCCGTCGTTCCAGTCGCCGCTTCCCATCAACGGCAATCCATGCGTCCCGACGGTGAGTGCTCGGTCGATGGCCCTGAGGCAGTGCTCGAACAAGGACGCCGTCTGAGAAGAAACCGTCGGAGTCCCGTAGGCCTCCTGGGCCTCAGGGGCAAGTCCGGGCGCCTCGAGGAAGCCCACCGTCTCCTCGAGAATGAGGGCATCTCCGGTGGTGTCGACGTAGTGGGCCACAGCTTTGGGCAGCCACAGCAGGTCATCCGAGCAACGCGTCCGGATTCCCGCCCCGCTCGATTCGTGCCACCAATGCTGCACGTCCCCCTCGAGGAATTGTCGTGCCGCGGCGCGCAGCAGATGCTCTCGGAGCAAGTCCGGCCGTGGCACTGCCAGAGCCATTGCGTCCTGGAGCTGGTCCCGAAAACCAAATGCACCCCCCGGTTGGTAGTAGCCGGAGCGCGCCCACAGGCGACAGCTGATGTCCTGGTAGAGGAGCCACTGGTTGAGAACCAGGTCAAAAGAGTCGTCGGGGGTTCGAACCTGGATGGCGTGAAGGCTGCTGTCCCAAGCGGCCTTGACGGCGGCCAACTCGACGTCTGCAGAGGGGAGGGTGGTTTGCCGTCGGAGCAGCTCGTGGGCCTGGTCGAGAGTCCGGCCCTGGCCGAGGAGGAAGAGCACCCTCCGCGTCTCGCCGGGCGGCAGCACGACTGACACCTGAAGCGCCGCGCTGGGGTCCAAGCCGGCCCCAAAGCGACCGGAGAGCTGGCGCTCCCGAAATGCCGCCGGGTCGGCGATGGCACCGTTTCGGCCAATGAAAGTCGAGCGGTCCCCCGTTGCGGAAAGGACTTCCTCGCTGGTGGCGGCGAAGGCCACCCGGCCTGGGAATTCGCCGTTGTAGGGGTTGCGCGCCAGGACTGCCTTCGCCGCGGTGTCGAACTCAGTCACCACACTGAGCTGAATCCCGGCCAGAGGCGGCCCCAAGGCCCAAGCGTTGTAGGAAACCAGACTGAGTCGACGATAAAATCCGCTGTCATTGGTGAGTTTCAAGACCGAGTACTTCAGCGGGTCACGCACGGCGACGAAAACATCCAGCTCGTAGCGAATTCCTCGGCGCGCACCGGAGAAGGTGGTCAGCCCCGGAGCATGCCGAATGAGCTGCCGCCCGCTGTCTGGCGTCCGGTCCAGCGGCCCCGGAGTCACTGACCAGACATCGCCGGTGTCCTCATCGCGAAGGAAGAGGGCCTCGCCAGTCGGGTCGGTGACCGGGTCATTGGCAAAGGGCGTCAGGCGGTTTTGGCGGCTGTTCTCAGCCCAACTGAAGGCGGCGCCGGAAGTCGTGACGATGGTTCCAAAGGCAGGGTTGGCGAGGACGTTCGCCCAGGGAAGCGGCGTTTCACGGTCCCCCTCGAGCGCCACGATGTACGCTCGGCCGTCTTCGCTGAAGCCTCCCATGCCGTTGCCCATCAACAGGGGCGGGACTGGCGTCGTCGACTCGAGCGCGGCGAAGGTGGCTGCCCGGCGTGGATGAAGAGGCGCGAACGGCGCGGGCGTATCCATCATTGGCCCGGGGCGGCCCAGCTGGGCGGCCAGAGTCCCGCGCTCTCCGCTGAGCACGGCACGCGCCACGGAGGCGATGAGAATCCGCTCGTCTTCGCTCATTCGGTCAGAACGCAGGAGGTAGGCGCCTCCCGGACGGTCCTTCCAGCTGCGCCAACTGCCCTCTTCGAGCAAGGTGATGAGCTGTGCCTGCATTTCATCGAGGTAGCTCAGCGGCTGTTCGTTCAGGATGACCAGGTCGGCGGTGAGCCCTTTCAGGCGCCAGTACTCCTGTGCAACCAAGACCTCGCGCACCAGGGCCACGTCGTCTGCCGTCACCACGCGCACCAACACAATCGGGTGGTCCCCGGAGATGCCGTGACGCCAAAGGCCTGCTTGGCCCAGCCTGTCCTGAGCCAGGATGTCCGGGCTCGCCCGCAGTGAACCATCCACGTACAAGACTCTCGAGGCCAGCCGCTCAAAGAGCGCAGCCTCCTCTTCCGAGATGTTGAGATGGCGGAGGCTGCTCTGCGCCCGAGTCGAGGCCATGGCGAACGTTCGGCTGGCGGAGCTCGGGTCATGGTACTTCTGGGCCAGTGCACGGGCGGCCTCTCGGCTCGGTGCGATGCCGGTAAAAAAGGAGAGACGGACGAAGGCTCCCGGTGCCAGCCGAACGCGCTGCCGCAAACTGAGGATTGGGTCGAGCGTGCACCCAGTTGTGCCGGAGAGGGCGCGCCCGTCCAAGGCCTGAGGCCTCTTCGGACTTCGACCGCGCCCCAAGAATCGGGAGCGGTCGGTTTCCCACTCCACCGGGCCCTGGGCCCGACTTTCCTGACTCAGGACATGGACGGCCCAGAGCTCTGCCTCCTCGGCCGCTCGCGGCCTTCGCCGGCAGATGAGCGCGTTGCTCTCCGGGAGGTATTCGGTCTCGACGAAGAGCTTCACAAAGGCAGGGTGCGCGATGTCATCTGTCCATGGGGCGAGCACCACCTCCGCGTAACTCGTGACCTCAATCTCCCGGTGGCGACTACTGTGGTTGGTCAGCGAGACCCGGCGAACTTCCAGGTCGTCTTCGGTCGAGACCGCGATGTCTAGCTGGGTGGTGATGTCATCGTCACGGCGGCGGAAGGTCGCCTTCTCGGCAACGAATGTGACGTCATAGTCCTCCGACTCGAGACCGACGGGTTGGTAGGCCCCGCTCCAGACTGCGCCGCTGCGGACGTCTCGAAAATAGGTAAACTGGCTGCCGGGGTCCTCCGTCGAATCTTCCCTCCGCCTGGTGACGGTGAGGCCGCGCCACAGGCTGGCGCCCCCTCCGGCGTTGGTGACCACCACCGTGTAGCGGCCGTTGGAGAGGAACTGGGCGTGCGGGAAATGCGTGTGCGGAGAACGGAAGCGACGGATGGAGACGGCCGGTATCGGCGCGTTCCTTGTCTCCTGGGCCGGTCGGGGGGGCGCAATCGGCGCGCGCCGGGGAACCCTCTCCTGAAGCAGTAGCTCGGTCGCCTCGCTCCTGGGGTCCGAGTGAAACCGGTCGACCATCAAGTCGCCGAGGACTGCGTTCGACAGCGCCACCAGCGTCATCCCCTGGTGATGGGCCAGGTACGCTTGCACGACCACGCCTCGTCGCGCAGCGGGAAGTCTCGCCTCGTCAGCGGCGGCCTCCACTCCGGTTCCGGTGTGTGTGTAGTCGATGGCTTCGTGAAGCCCATGCGTTCCAAGCAGCCCCTCTTTCTCGAGGCGGCGCAAGTTGCGCGCGGCTTGCCTCGGCTCGAGCAAGGCCGCGAGCGCGGTGGCATACGGGGCAACCACCACTTCGTCTCCCAACCCGCGCTTGAGGCCGAGACCGGGAACGCCAAAGGCTTTGTATTGGTAGTTTTCGTTTCGATCGACGACGTTGTAGGCGGACTCGGAGAAACCCCAGGGAACGCCACATTCCCGCCCAAATTCGATTTGGCGGCGGACGGCCATCCGACAGCTCTGGTCGAGGAGCGTTCCTCGATAGGTCCTCATCAGCAGCAGAGGCAACAGGTACTCGAAGAGCGTCGCGCTCCAGGAGAGCAGCGTGGGCCGTCCATCCACACTGGTCAGCAGGCGCCCCAGACGGAACCAGTGGGTCTCCGGGACATCCCCCTTGGCGATGGCGATGAAGCTGGCCAGCCGAGCTTCGGAGGCGAGGAGGTCGTAGTGCGAAGAGTCGAGCCGTCCTGGACCTTCGGTGTCAGGAAGTCGGTAGCCGATGGAAAAAAGCTGCAGAAGCGGGTTGTAGAGAAACCGAAAATTCATTCGATTGGCGAAAGTCAGACACTGGCTTGCCAGACGCTCCAGTCTTGCCGAGACGTCTTCCTCTGGTTCGAGCGCAGCCGCGATGTCCACAATCAAGCGGTGGCCCCAATAGGCTGCTTCGGCCAGCGGTCCTGCCTTGTTGGACTCGACGACCTTCGCCACGGCCTCCAACCGGGGAAGCTCGGAGCGCAACTGCGACAGCCGCGTCTCGGCGGAGAGCTCCTCGGCGAACAGGAGGTTCTCGACTCGTCCCGCAGCGGCGGCCAGCCGCCAAACGGCGTCGCGCGCCGGTCCAGGCGCAGCCGGCTCCGCCAGCGACAACCGGAGGAGCGCCGCGACGTCCGCAATGCCAGAGCACAGGCTCAATGCGGACTGCGGTTTCGTCGCCAGCTGTCGAAGGCCTTGGGCCAGGGCGATGAGGGCTCCGGCCAGGTTTCCGCTATCGACAGTAGAGACGTAAGCCGGGGAGAGGGGGGCTAGGGTGTGGGTGTCGTACCAGTTGAGGAGGTGGCCTTCGCAGTGTTCCAGGCCGCCGATGGTTTGAAGGGTGGCTTCAAGCCGGTCGAGCAGAGAGCGGGTTCGAATGAAGCCCAGGTCGTGAGCAGCCAGGGCCGAAAGTAAGCCCATGCCAATGTTGGTGGGCGACGTCCGAGCGGCCACCCTCGGCTGAGGAATCTCCTGGTAGTTGTCGGGCGGTAAGCCGTGATGCTCGGGGGTCTCAAAGTCCTCGAAGTAGCGCCAGGTTCGGCGGGCGAGCTGTCGGAGGAGACGGCGGTCCTCTGCGCCGAGCTCTTCGCGCGCCTCCATTCTCGGACGACTCAGCGCGTAGGCAACCAGAGGTGCAAAGGCCCACAGGACCAGGATGGGAGCCGCAACCGGAAGAGCACGCGGACGAAGCGTGGCCACCAGGAAAGTGGCCAAGACTGCACCGGTCGGGCTGGCTAGCATTTCCAGCACGAAGGCTCGCGCGCCGGACTTCAACTCCAAGCCGGCAGCTCGGGTCGCGCTGGCCGCGGCCGTCTCCCATTGGAGCAGCCGCCTTTGCGTCACAGCCAGACGGACCAGCGTGGTCACCGTGGCGTGCGCCATGGCGTAGGCTTGGCTGGCGGCGAAGGTGAGCTGAAGGGTGGTTTGTGCCAAGGCCGCGCCCACGTCCTCGACCAACGCTCCGAAGATGACTCTCAAGGGGCGGTTGGAGGGGACCCGGGCTAGCGCCCCGAGCACCAGCGGGTAGATGGGGAAGGCCAGCCCTGCCAGGACGGCGAGCGTCCAGACCAGCGGATTGCCGGGCAGCACCGTCCAGCCCATCAACAGAAGCACCACCGTTGCCAACGGGACCTGGGTTCGCCTCAAGTTGTCGAGGATTTTCCAGCGGGAAATCAGGGGAAGCCGGTTGCGTTCGAAGCCAGAGCGCGTCGGCACAACGGGGAACAGCCACCAGAGGATTTGCCAATCACCACGCGCCCAGCGGTGCTGGCGCCGAGCGTGGGCCAGAACGCTCGACGGGTAGTCATCCACCACCTCAACATCTGTCACCAGGGCTGTCCGGGCGTAGAGGCCTTCGAAGAGATCGTGCGACAGCAAGGCGTTCTCGGGGACGCGGCCCTCGAGTGCAGCGCCGAAGGCATCAACGTCGTAGAGGCCTTTCCCGGTGAAGATGCCCTCGGCAAAAAGGTCCTGATAGGTGTCGGACACCGCGGTGGTGTACGGGTCCACGCCAGTGTGTCCGGCGTACAGACGCGCAAACAGAGACCCGGCGGCACTCGACAGAGTGACGCTGACGCGCGGTTGCAAGAGCCCGTAGCCTTCGGTTACGCGACCAACGCGCGGGTCGAAATAGGGACGATTCAGTGGGTGAGCGATGATGCCCACCAGCTTCTTGGCCGCGTCGCGGGGCAGGCGCGTATCCGAATCCAGCGTCAGACAGTAGCGGACGCTGGGGAGTACCCCGACGTCTCCAATCTGAACCGTGAAGCTCGAATCGGTCGCCCCACGGAGAAGCCGGTTGAATTCTTCGAGCTTCCCCCGTTTGCGCTCCCAACCCATCCAGACGCCCTCGGCCGGGTTCCACTTCCGACGCCGATGAAAGAGGTAGAACCGGTCGTCGCGGCCTTGGCCATAGCGCGCGTTGAGAGCCTCGATGGCCTTCTGCGCTGCTGCCAGGATGGTCCTGTCTTCGGGCATTTCCGAGTCGGGAGCGTCCGTGAAGTCGCCCAGAATGGCGAAATGGATGAACGGGTCCATGTTTCCGAGCGCCAACACCTCCAGGTGCTCGACCAGGCGTTTCACCTCGGCCAGGTCGGTGAGCAGTGTTGGAACGACCACCATGGTTCGCGCTGACTCCGGGATGCCTCCTTGAAACTCCAGCCGCGGCAAGCGCCATGGAGGCACGAACCAGGCTGTCAGGCGCTGGACGGCGGCCGCCGCAAGTTCACTGGCCGGGATGAGCAACAGCAGCGCGACGCCGAGTTGCATCCAGAAACTGGCGCCAACCCATCGGCTGTAGACAACGCCTGCCCCAATGAAGAGGGCAGTTAGAGTCCCGATGGCTCCGAGGTAAAGCCCCGTGGCGTGCGCGAAGCAAAACCGGCGAACGCGCTTGGCTGGTCCGGGCCGGTAGGCAAGGTCGACTTCGAGATCGCGCCGTCCCCTCCCAATCAAGTGGTAGCCGACGTGGGCTGCCCGCGCCGCCGGCGCGTCGGCCTCGGCAGCTTGTCGGGCACTTTCGACCGCGCGGAGCGCAACGCGGACTTGGCTTTCTCCGGACGAGTCGGCCAATTCCTCAACCGCCTGGCGGTAACGGTCGCGGCTGAGGAAATCCATGCTGGAGTGGACGTTGGCCGGGTCGCGCTTTAGCACCTGTTCGACCAGGCTCACCGATTCGACGAATTGGCTCCAATCGACGTTCGAGCAAAGCCGGAGACTGGTGATGACGTTTCCGACCGAAAGCTGAGTGGAGGACTGTCGTTGACTTTCGTCGCGGATGGCCTCTTCGGCCGTCAGGTGACGGCTGGTGAGATGTTGCTCCACCAGCGCCGTTACCTTAGAGAGTCGGCTCCCGTAGGAGTGCACGCGCTGCAGGAGCTGCGCGGAAAAGGCGGGATGCACCTCCGGTGCTGAGGAATTCGGCACCTCCGCCCACCCGTTGGTCTCGACGCGCTCGAGGTAAGCGTCCGCGGCCTGCCGTGCCTCTCGCGCGGCCAGGGTCCCAAGGGCCAAGCGCCTCAGGTTCTCGATGAGTGCGACCTTCAACATGCTCGGCCAAGCCCAAAGCTCGCCGATGGTCAGCGGCGCGATGGTCTGAAAGCTGTTGAGAAAACGGACCAGCTGCGCCTGCTCAAGCCGACTGTCGCTGTGGCGCACGACTTCAATCGCTAGAGCGTAGACGCGCGCATGCCCGGCCAGTTCCCGGAGGGCTAGCTTTGGAAGTTCTCGGTAGTAGCTTCGCGGCAAGCTTTCACGAACGCTGCTCACCTCCGTTGACACCAGATGGAAGTTGTCCAAGAGCCATTCCGCCGCGGCCGTGATGAACTCGCCTCGATGGACCGCCTCGGAGAGCGTTTGGTAGGCCCCGGCCAACACCCGAGCGTTGTCCTCGAAGCGGGGGAAGAGATTTCGCGCCCGGCGCCTGGGCCTGGAATCAATCGTGAAACGCGCGGCCAATGCCCGGGCACGCTCGTCCAGCCGCTCGATGCTCAGCAGCTCGTCACGGAGCGGCCGCTCTGCCTCGGCGGAAGAACGCTTCGCAAACCAGCGCTTGAAAGTCTGAGAATTCACGGTTCGGTTCACTGCGCTTGATGACGGTGTGCCGTGCGCTCGTTTTCGCTTGCACCGTCGACTAGGCCGCAGGGCGTCCCAGCCTGTTCCGAGGCGGGGGTTGAGCGGGAGATGAGGTCAATTGTCGAGAGCTTGCTGCCAATGCTTCTCCGTTTGAGGGCAGGCGAGCTTGAGGGCCCCACCGGAGAGCTAGGAACGACTCCTGCCGGATGCTAGTACGGCCCCGGGGTTTACCACGTTGGGGTGCGGGGTTGATTCAATCCTGCCTGGGCGCGTCTAGGGTCGTCAGGGCGCTTTCGGCAAGTCGGCGCACCTCGGTCCATTCGGGTTGGTTGGCCAGGGCCTCCGCTCGCCAGAGGTGTCCTCGGCGCGCGTCGCGCATGAAGGACAGCTGCTCAATGAGTGCAGCCAGTGCCCGCGCTTGCTCCTCCCGTAGCCCAAACGGGGGCGCTGCCTGGGCTGCGTCCTCGAATTGCAGCCCGAGCTCCTCCACCCGAAAGCTGGCGTCCGTCTTCGCGCGCTCCTCACGCAGGTAGTGCGCCAGCCACTCGAGTTGTGCGTCGGCGGATTGGGCGAGGACGCGAAGCGTGGCTACCAAATGTGCCACCACTCGGCTTGGCTGCTTTGGGCCGCCCATGCGCCTGTTGCTCGCTCCTCAACCGTTTTTTCGAAGTCTAGGCCTGTCGTGGTGCCAGTGGCGCGCGAGGCTAAAAAGAGGGGGCGCGGCGCGGACGGGTGAAGAGGTGCACTCGGAGTGGGTCCGTCCCACCGGGCCGAGGGCCTCACACCCACAGCGCCCGCGGAATGCGGCGCCAGTCCAGAGGCCGGACGCGCGCGTCCAAGGGGCGCAGCATGGGCAAGCCCCCGGAGCGTCCCTCTCGCAGTCCCCCCTCTAGCCCCTCCGGCGAGGGGAACGCATCGGTGTCCTCCCAGAGCCGCACCTCGGAGAGGCCGGCGTCGCGTGCGATGATGCGGGCGGCATTCACCAGCGCCCGGCAGCTCCCGGCGTCCGGGGCCTCCAGCCAGTGCACCCACAAGCGTCCGTCCTTGGGCTGTGCGTACCAGAGCGCCAGCGAGCTACCGAGGGCTGCGCCGTGGGCCTTGGGCCTCGGGCGGCCGAGCTCTTCGCAGTAGATGCGCTCGCGCTCCAGAAACCAGTCAAAGGTGTCGGCCGTGGGGTGCAGGACAAAGCGGCCAGGGGGGACAGGGTGCGCCGCCCAGCGCCAGCCCAGCGCGTCCTCCGTCAGAAACACCGCCTCGCTCTCTGCGCCTGGCGCCGCGGGCGGCCAAACCCAGTCGAACGCCGGCCGGACCTCGAAGCGGCTCCGGGCATATTGGGCAGCGCCCACGTCCGAGTAGAGCACCACCGAATGCGCGGCAGCCTCCCGGCCAAGTTCCTGACACAGCAAATCCAGCGCCCGGGTGGCGTGGCCCCGGCCGCGGAGCGCGCTTTCGGTAAACACCGAAGCGACGCCGAAGCTGCGGCCCCACCTCTCGCCGGCCTCCGAGCGCAGAATGCTGGGGAAGGTAAATGTCTCGCAGGAGGACAGCACCCGCCGGTGCCCGTCCACCAGGAGCCAGCACCGCATGTCCAGCCGAGGGACGGCCACTGCTCGAAGTCGCTGCTCGCGGCGGAGGTACGCTTGAGCGGAGAGCCCGGCGCCCCAGGCCTCTGCCGTCAGGACGTCCCGTGCCTGCTTCTCCGCCTCGGTGGCGAGAACCAGCTGGACGTCGTCAGCTGCCGGCTCCATGCCTTTGCGCTCGCCGCGGGTGCTATTGCAACAGGGCCTTCCGCTTGGATTCGATGGCGGAAGCCATCCACGGCCCCCGCTGGGCTTGCGGAAGGCTCGTCACCAACTCGTCGGCGCGGGCCAGGGTTGCCCGGGCCGCAGCCTTGTCGCCCAATGCGGCTTGCGCCTCGGCCTTAGTGAGCAGCACCCGCAGCGTGCGTGGCCCGTAGACCAGCACCTCCGCCTGCTCCGCGGCGGCCACGGCCTGAGCGGGTTGGTGCATGGCCAGGTAGGCCACCGCCAGTCGCGCGGACGGGTTGTAGTCCCTGGGAAAGTCCTTGCGCGACTGTTCCAGCATGGGCACCGCGCGCTCAGGTTGGCCGAGCGCGAGGTAGGCGCCCAGACGGTGCGAGTCGAAGACGGCGCGCCCTTCGGGCGTCTTCGCCTCGGCGGCTTGGGCCTCGAGGTAGCTAGCCCACTCAGCAGCCGCTGCCAGGGCGCCGGCCGCGTCCCCGCGCTCGCGCCGAGCGTCAACCAGCGTCTCGAAGAGGCCGCTCCTGTCGTCGGCCAGCATCGGCACCCCGGTGTCTCGGGTCAGCGCCATCACCTTCGCCTCCAGGACGGGGGCATCGGTCAGGCGCTCCTGGTCTGCTTCAGGAAGCCTTAGGGCACACTGAAGGCCCGTCCCGGCCACGGTGGCTAACGAAGTCCCGGGCGGAATGGCGCCCAGCTCGGCCCGCGCCGTCCGGCTACACTCTGCCGACTGCCGGGTGAGGGAGAGTTGAAGCACCAGCAACTCCACGGCCTGGGCGTGCTCCACCGTCCCGGGCGCCGAGGCCGCTGCGGCAGCGCGGTAGGCCACCGCCGCCTCGGCACGTTTGCCGGCCGCCACCAGCGCTGCTCCGTCGGCGAGCGAGCGCTGGGCCACGTCCCCGCCGCTGTGCTGGGCCTGGTCCACGGACTTCAGCCGCGCCACCAGCTCGCTCGCGGTAACGCTTCCCAGCCAGCGGCGCAAGGGGGCCCCGGTGGCAGCGTCCACCACCAGGAGCGTCGGCCAGATGTCCACCGGAAAGCGCTTCAGCACACTGCTGTTGACAGGGTTTTCGGTGTCCACCGCCAGCCAGACGAAGCGGCTCTGCAGCTGCGCCAGAGAGGCATCTGGGAAGACGTAGGCCCGCATACTCACGCAGCTGTGGCACCAGGGCGCCCAGAAGTCGATGAAGAGAAGCCTGCCACTCTCGCGCGCCTCGGCCACGGCGGCCGGGTAGTCGTTCTCGATGAAGACTGGGCCCGCAGCCTGTGGGGCAGGCTTGGGCGCGGAGGCGCAGGCCAGCGTCAAGCTGGCGAGCAGGAGGGTGTGGGGGAGTCGGATTTTCACCAGGGCAAGCGTCAGCCGGTTCGCCGTCCAAGGTCAACCCAAAGCAGGGGCCCGGGGCCAGCGGGGGACGGCGAAACCCTACTGCGCTGGCGCTTCGGGGGCGTGGGGGCGCTGCTGTTGGAGGATGCTTTGGTCGATTTGCGGCAGCGGACGGATGTGCGAATTGCTGAGGGTGAAACGGGTGGCCACGTCGGCGAGGACGAAGAAGAGGAGTGTCGCGACGAAGACGAAGGAGACGCCGAAGACGAGCTTGTTCGTCCCCTCGGACCCCCAGAGGTGCATGAAGAAACAGGCCACCAGGAAGACCTTGACGCAGGCGATGAAGATGGCCGCGGCCAGGTGCAGGTGGCCGCTCATCGGAATCCGCGAGACGCCGAAGGTGGTGATGGTGAGCGTCAGCAGCGCAATCCACACCACGAAGTAGCGCGAGGCAGACGGGTGGTGGGTGGGGTGGCTGTGGGCCGGCGCGGCGCCGGTGGCGTGCGGGGTGGACATGGTCAGACCAGGTAGAGCAGCGGGTAGAGGAAAATCCAAACCAGGTCGACCAGGTGCCAATAGAGCCCAGCGTTCTCCACCGGGGCGTAGTAGGTCGGTGAGAACTCCTTGCGCCAGCAGCGGATGGCGACCCAAGTCAGCAGACTCATGCCGACAACGACGTGCAGCGCGTGGAGCCCGGTGGTGAAGAAGTACACCACGTAGAACATCGGACCCCCGGGGGCGGTAATTTCCTTGAAGGTGAAGAAGCGGCCTGGCAGCGCGCCTTCACGGAATTTCTCGGTGTACTCGACGGCCTTGATGCAGAGAAAGCCGCCGCCCATGGCGATGGAGCACAACAGCAGCCAGAAAGCGTTGCGGTTTTTCCCGTGCTCGGCGTTGTGGTGGGCCAGCGCCACCGTCAGCGAGCTGGTGAGCAGGAGCAGGGTGTTGGTGGTGCCCAAGACAACACTCAGGTGTCGCGCTGCTTGGTCGAAGGCCTCCGGGAAGTCAGTGCGGAAGGTGGCGTAGCCGACGAACAGGCCGGCAAAGAGCAAGATTTCAGTGGCCAGGAAGAGCCACATGCCGAAACGCACCGCGTGCTGGTGCGCGGCCGGGTTGCCCTCGTAATGGTGCGGTGTGGGTGGGGGGGCCAGAAAGCCCTCCGCCGTCATGGCCCGAGCGGGAGTGGCTTCCATTTACGTCGTCCTCGCATGGGCGAAGTCGGGTGAGTTCACCGCGTCCTCGGTGTAGTCGTGGGGCGGATGCTCATAGGTGGGCGTCACGTCGAAGTTCTCGGTCGGCGGTGGCGAGGGTGTCATCCACTCGTAGCCTCGGCTTCCCCAAGGGTTGGGGCCGGCCACCGGGCCGTAGCGCAGGGCGAAGCCGAGGTAAATCGCGACGATGATGAAACCGAAGGCGAGCAGCGAAGCGCCGGCGGTGGAGGCCACGTTGAGCGCCTGGAAGCGCTCCGGGTACTCGTAGTAGCGGCGCGGCATGCCGGCGTTTCCGAGCAGGAACTGCGGGATGAAGGTGGCGTTGAAACCGAGGACGATGAGGGCCGCCGACACCAGCGCCCAGCCCTCGTGGTAGGTGCGGCCAAACATCTTGGGGAACCAGTAATGGAGGCCAGCGAGGAAGCCCATGATGACCGCCCCCACCATGATGAAGTGGAAATGGGCGACGACGAAGTAGGTGTCCTGCCAGTGGATGTCGAGGGACACCGTGGCCAGTGCGATGCCAGTCATCCCGCCAAACACCAGGAAGAAGAGAAAGCCGCAGATGTAGGCGAAGGGTGCGGTGAAGGAGATGGCGCCCTTGTACAGCGTCCCCACCCAGTTGAAGACCTTGATGGCGGTGAAGACGCCCACCAGCATCGAGATGACCGAGAAGGCGCCGGCGTCGAAGGCGCTCTGGCCCGAGGTGAAGAGGTGGTGCCCCCAGGCGAAAAAGCCGACGAAGGCGATGCCCAGTGAGCTGCCGGCAATCATCGAATAGCCAAAAATGTTTTTTCGGCTGTAGGCGCTGATGGTCTCCGAGATGACCCCCATCGCCGGCAGCACCATGATGTAGACGGCGGGGTGGCTGTAGAACCAGAACAGGTGCTGGAAGAGCACCGGGTCTCCGCCGCGCGCCGGGTCGAAGAAGCCGAAGCCAAAGGCGCTCTCCGCTGCGACCAGGAGGGCCACCAGCCCGATCACCGGGGTGGCCAGCACCTGGATGATGGCCGTCCCGTAAAGCGCCCAGATGAAGAGTGGGAGCTTGAACCAGGTGATGCCCGGTGCTCGCAGGGTGTGGATGGTGACGATGAAATTCAACCCGGTGAGGATGGAGCTGAACCCAATGACGAAGACGCCAGCCAAAACCGGCAGCACGCCCTGGGCGGTGGTGGTGGAGTAGGGCGTGTAAAACGTCCAGCCGGTGTCGGTGCCGCCGTTGACCATTCCCCACACCGCAAGGATGGCTCCGAACAGGTACAGATAGAAGGAGACCAGGTTCCAGCGGGGGAAGGCGACGTCCTTGGCGCCAATCATGATGGGCAGGAAAAAGTTGCCGAACACGGCCGGGATGGCCGGAATCATGAAGAGAAAAATCATCACCACCCCGTGAAGGGTGAACATCCGGTTGTAGGTGAGTGCCTCGATGATGGTCGGGCCCGGGGTGAGCAGCTCCAGCCGGATGACCATGGCGAAGATGCCGCCAAGGAGAAACGACACCATCACCACCGACAGGTACAGAAGGGCGATGCGCTTGTGGTCGAGGGTGAGCAGCCAGGAGCGAACCGTCGTCCCGGTGTTCAGGTAGTGGTGCGCGGGAAACACCGCCGGCCCTACTGCCGTGGCGCTACTGGCGGAGCTGCTCATAGACCGGTCCCTTTACAGGCTGCAGCTCGGAGCTGTCCGAGCGCAGACTCTTGATGTACTCGACCACCGCGGCAGCGTCCGGACCGCTCAGCTTGCCCTGGTAGCTGGGCATGATGGGTTGGTAACCGGCGACGATTTTGGCGTTCGGTTCCATCATCGACTCGGTGAGGTAGGCCTCGTCGGCGACGATGGTGTCGCCGGAGGTGAGCTTGGTCGGCCGCTGGTAAAGGTCCACCCAGGTGGGGCCGATGTGGCGCTCGGTGTCGTTCACCGCGCTGTTGATGCTGTGGCAGCGCAAGCACCCCTGGTCCATCGCCACCCGCTTGCCCTGTTCCACTAGATTGCCCTGGATGCTGACCATATCCGGGTCGGCGAGAATGTCGGTGCGGGCCACCAGCCCGCGTTGCTGCTCCTTGAGCCAGGCGTCGAAAGCCTCGGGCGCGAGCACGATCACCGTCGCCCACATCTTGCTGTGCTGGGTGCCGCAATACTCCGCGCAGAGCACCTGGTAGCGGCCGGGCTTGGTGGCCTGAAACCAGGTCTCCGTGTAGCGGTTGGGCAAAACGTCCTGCTTGAGACGAAAGGCGGGGATGAAGAAGGAGTGGATGACGTCGCGGGAGGTCAGCAGCAAACGCACCGGGCGGTTGGCGGGAACGTGCAGCACGCCGACCGAGTTCGGTCCGTCCGGGTAGGCGAACTTCCACATCCACTGTTTGCCCATGACGTAAACGTCCATCGCATCGGGCGGCGGGTTGGCCAGCTTGGCGTAGTCGCCGAAACCGATGACGAACCACACCAGGAAGACGACCAGCGGGATGGTCACCACCGCCACTTCGAATCCCACTGTCGGATGGACGGCGACGGTGGTTTGGCTCTCGCTGTGCCGCCGGTAGCGGAAGAAGAAATAGATGGTCAACGCGCCGACCACCGCGCTCATCAACATGGTGGTGATGATGACGAACTCGTGGAGCCGGTCGACACTGACCGCGAAAGTCGAGGCTTGCTCCGGCAGCCACAGCATTCGCCGGAGAAGGTCATTGTTCAGGAGGTCCGTATTCATGCCCGAACGCCTCGCTTCTTCATCTTCATTTCCTGGATCCAGAGGACAGTGAGCAGCGTGGCCAAAGCGGCGAAGACCAGCAAGGCGCCAATGCGGATGAAGCCCAGCACGTAGGGTTCGAAGCGCCGCGAGGTCGCGTCGTACTTGAAGCAGGTGAGCAGCACTCGGTCGAGTGCCGTGCCCACTTTGCCCTTGCCCGCCTCAACCAGCGCCATCTTGAGGTCACGGCTGGGAAAGTCGATGCCGTAGAGGTAGCGGGAGATTTTTCCATCCGGAGAGAGCACGAAGATGGCAGCCGCGTGGGCGTACTGCTGGCTCGGCTCGTCATAGGTGTACTGGAAGCCCAGCGCTCCGGCCAGGGCGTGCACGTCCCCATCGTTCCCAGTGGCGAACGTCCAGCTCGGGCTGAGCGGGTCCACGCCCATCGCCTGGAGGTGCCCCCGCTTGCTCTCCGCCGCCTGCGCCGACGTTTCGGTGGGGTCGATGCTGATGGTCACCGCCCGGTAATCCTGTCCGAGGGCCAGGTCGAGGTTGCGCAGCGAGCGGGTGAGCCCGGACAGCACCAGGCTGCAGAGGGCCGGACAGCGGTAGTAGACGAGGGTGAGCACCACCGGCTTGCCCTGGTGCAGGATGTCGGCGAGCTGAAACGGCCGTCCCTCTGAGTCGACAAAGCGCGCGTGCTCGGGAACTGGGTCCCCGAGCCGCTCCAGGACGTCGACGCCCTTCACCGCCGCCGGGGCGGTACTTCGCGCAGCGCCGTGCGCCTGGCGGTCGCCCGGGTATTGCGCCCAGGCCCCAGTCGCCAGGACGAGCGCGAGAGCTGCCAGGCGCTTCACTTCTTCTGCTCCTGAAGCAGCATGTCCATGGCGACGTCGATGGGGACATGGACTACGCCCGTCTGTCGGTCCAGCCAGCCGTAGCTGTTGAGGCGCCTCATCTGCTGCAGGCGCTTCTGCGCCGCGCGCTGGTCGAGGCTAAACATCCGCTGGTTGACGATGCCCACCTCGTACTGGTTGACGCCCGCCGGCAAGGGCGCCGGGCCCACCGGCTGCATCTCCTTGGTCGCCGAATGCAGAAGCGCGGTCGACCAAACGATGCCCAGGGCGAAGAGCACCACCGAGCCAATGCCCACCCCGACGATTTTCCGGTAGGGGAGGTTCTTGTCCTCGAGGTCCCCGGGCTTCTGGGTCGACGGAGCGCTGTGTGGCGAGGAGCTCATGCCTGGGTGTACCTCAACGAGTACGACAAATTCGGGTCCTTCACCGGAATGGCGAAATGCCCCTTGGCTCGCCACAGGGCGGTGGCCACCGCGATGCCCCCCACCCCCAAAAGTGCGGTGAGGTGCGCCAGGTGCGGCTGCGCGCCGCTCGGGAAAAGCGCCGGCATGATGAGCCAGTAGATGTCCACGTAGTGCACCACCATCAGCCAGACCGCCACCACTGCCAGGGCCCGTGGCCGGAACTTCAGCTCGCGCGAGAGCAGAGTGAAGAAGGGGATAAAGAAGTTGGCGATGATGAGGAAGATGCCGACGTTGGTCCAGCCGCCCTTCATCCGGACGACGTACCAGGCTGACTCCTCCGGGATGTTGGCAATCCAGATGAGCATGAACTGGCTGAACGCGGCGTACGTCCAGAAGGCGGTGAAGGCGAGCATCAGCTTGCCGACGTTGTACAGGTGGTACCGCGTCACGGCGCCCCCCAGTCCGGTGGCGTCGCCCTGGTTCCAGGCAATGAGAATGGCCACCAGGCACATTGCGGACAGGAAGCTGCCGGCGAAGTAGTAGACGCCGAAGATGGTGGAAATCCAGAAGGGGTCCACCGACATCAGCCAGTCGAAAGCGGCGAAGGTGATGGTCAGCCCGAGGAAGGGCAGAGACCCCGCCCCGAGCCGGCGCATGTGGCGGGTGAGCTCAACGCCTCCTACCTCGTCTTGCTTCAGCGACCAGCGCCGCAGTCGGTCCGACACGAACCACCACACCGCGAAGTAGATGACGGCGCGGATGAGGAAGAACGGCACATTGAGTTCCGGCGCCTTGTGACTCAGTAGCTCCAGCTGCTCGGCGCTCATGGCCGAGGACGGCCTCACCCAGGGGAAGACGGTGGCCAGGCCGAGGAGGATGGGGAGGAAAAGCGGGATGAAGACCGGCAGCGAGGCGCCGATGCCCTCCAAGACGCGCCGGAGCACCACCATCCACTTCGCGGCGGCCGCGTGAAAAATCGCATTCCAGATGGTGGCCGTCACCGCGATGCCGACCCAGTAGCAGAAGGCCACCAGGTAGCCGGCGAGAACCGTTCCGTGCTGCTTTGGGCCTCCAAGGAAATAGAAGGCGGCCGTGGCCAAAAGCCCGACGATGCCCAAGCCGAGGCTCCAGTTGAGCGCGCGCCCACTGCCCAGGACTCGGCGCTGGGTGATGCTGAGCACCTCTTCGCCGTGGCCGGCTACTGGGTCCATGTCTGCCCCTCTTTAAGCCGGCGCTGCACGTCCTCCGGCAGCGCTTGGACAGGCGTGTTCTGGCTCAGCTGGAGCGCTCTCAGGTACGCCACCACCGCCCACCGCTCGTCCAAGGGAATCTCGCCCGCGAAGCTGGGCATCAATCCATACCCTTGGGTGATGGCCTTGTAGAAGAAGCCCGCAGGCTTGTTGGTTAACGCCACCAACGAGGGTGGAAGCCGGGTGGCCATGTTGTCGGCCACCATGCTGTCGCCGTTGCCCAGCAGTCCGTGGCAATTGGCGCAGACAATCTCATAGCGGTGCCGACCGCGCCGCAGCAGCTCGGCAGTGATGGGAACCGGGACGTCTACCACCGGCACCCCGTTGAGCTCCCCGGTGGTGATGGCGGGATACCCGACCAGGCGCTCGCGCGACACCGTCCCGGCGGGCGGCGTCCGCATCGAGCGGCCATCGGCGAACAAGTCATTGGCCGCGTAGGGGAGGTACTTTTCCTGGACCTCCATCCGCTGGAGGACTTGGCTGGAACTCACGTCTCCGCAGGTGCACCCGCTGAGCGTGAAGGCCGCCGCGGCCAGTGGGAGGAAGGCCTTCATTCCATGGACTCCTTCACCACACTCACCTGGCTCGCGCCCACCGACTCGAGCTCGCGCACCGCTTCCTTGCCGTCGCTGCCTGGCGCCTGGGCCACGCTCAGCCAGAAGCCGTCGGTGACGGCGCTGCGAAAGGCTTCGAGCTCGAAGACTGCGTGGTACGGCTGGGGCAGCCGCATCATGATCAGCAAACCGAAGAAGATGGACAGGGCGCTCAACAACACAGTCGTTTCGAAGGTGATGGGGATGAAGGCCAAGGGGCTGAAAGGGGGCCGGCCGCCGACGTTGAGCGGCCAGTTGATGCCATTCATCCACGCCATCATCCCCATCCCACCGAACATCCCGGTGAGCGCCCCGGCCAGCGCCACCTTGGGGACGGCGGAGCGTTTCAGCCCAAGCGCCTCGTCGCCGCCGGGAAGCGGGTAGGGGGAGTGGGTATCGACGTCCAAGAAGCCCTTCTGGCGTACTTGGCGGCAAGCCCGGACCAGCGCTTCCCCGGTTGGGAAGAGGCCCAGGACGTAGGTGCGTCCCTGTGGCGCGCTGGTGCTCATGGCGCGGTCACCACCTGCACGCTGGGGGTGGGATGCCGAAGCTCGTCATTGAGCTCCTTCACTTCGCTCACCGCGATTGCCGGCAGGTACTTCAAGAAGAGGAGGAAGCAGGTGCTGAAGAAGCCGATGGTCCCGGCGAGCAGGGTGATGTCCACCCAGGTTGGCGCGTACTGCCCCCAGCTGGCAGGCAAGAAGTCTCGGTGCAGCGAGGTGACGATGATGACGAAGCGCTCGCACCACATGCCGACGTTGACCAAGATGGAGGCGACCCACATCACCGCGGTGTTGGTTCGGCAGAACTTGAACCAGAAAATGTGCGGGACGCACACGTTGCAGAAAATCATCAGCCAATAGATGGTCCGGTAAGGCCCGGTCGCGCGGTTGTAGAAGACGAACCATTCGTCCGGGTTGCCCGAGTACCAGGCGATGAAGTGCTCCATCAGGTAGCCGTAGGCGACCACCATCCCGGTGACCAGGATGAGCTTGTTCATCGCCTCCAGGTGCCGCATGGTGACGACATGCTTGAGCCCGAGGAAATGCCGGGCCGGCACGAGCCAGGTCATCACCATCGCGAAGCCGGAGAAGATGGCGCCGGCGACGAAGTAGGGCGGGAAGATGGTGGTGTGCCAGCCGGGGAGCAACGACACGGCGAAGTCGAAGGAGACGATGGTATGGACACTCACCACCAGCGGAGTGGAGAGGCCGGCCAAGAGGAGGTAGGCCACCTTGTAGTTGTGCCAGTGGCGGCCCGAGCCGCGCCAGCCGAGGGCGAACAGCCCATACACCTTGCGCTGGATGGGGTGGGAGGACGCGTCCCTGAGGGCCGCCAGGTCCGGGATGAGCCCCACAAACCAGAACAGCACCGACACAGTGAGGTAGGTCGAGACCGCGAAGACGTCCCACACCAGAGGGCTCTTGAACTGCGGCCACATCTGCAGGTCGCTCGGGTAGGGAAACATGAAGTAGGCGAACCAGGGTCGCCCAGTGTGGAGCGCTGGGAAAAGGCCCGCGCAGAGCACCGCGAAGATGGTCATCGCCTCGGCGAAGCGGTTGATGGCCGTCCGCCACTGCTGCTGGAAGAGGAAGAGGATGGCCGAGATGAGCGTCCCGGCATGCCCAATCCCAATCCACCAGACGAAGTTGATGATGCCGAAGCCCCAGGCCACCGGAATGTTGTTGCCCCAGGTGCCGATGCCGCGGGCCAGGGTAACCACGATGGCCAGGCCCAGCGCGCCGGTCCCAGACAGCGCCAGGAGGAACGACAACAGCCAGCCCGGCTCGGGCTTGGCCCAAACTGGCCCGAGGAGCGTCTTGGTGAGACTGGTGTTGTCGTTCTTGCCGAGCAGGAGGGGCGCTCCGTCGAGCGCCCGCGCGGCGGCGAGGTCGGCGGCCATCAGGCGAGCTCCGGATTTGGGTTCTTCAGTTTCGTCAGGTAGGCGGTGCGCGGACGGGTGTTGAGCTCGTACAACACGTCGAAGCGGCGCTCGTCGGCCTGGAGTTGGCTGACGTGAGACTTCGGGTCATTCAGACTCCCGAAGACGATGGCATTGCTGGGACAGGCCTGCTGGCAGGCAGTCATCAGCTCGGAGTCGCGGATGGTCCGGCTCTCCAGCCGAGAAACAATCCGGGCTCGCTCGATGCGCTGCACGCAGTAGGTGCATTTCTCCATCACCCCACGCGCCCGGACGGTGACGTCCGGGTTGTAAATCATCCGCTCGACTTGGCTTCGGTCCGCGGTCCAGTGCAGGTAGTTGAAGCGGCGGACTTTGTAGGGGCAGTTGTTGGAGCAATAGCGGGTGCCGATGCACCGGTTGTAAACCATGTCATTGAGGCCTTCGTCCGAGTGCACGGTGGCATTGACCGGGCAGACGTACTCGCAAGGCGCGGCCTCGCAGTGCTGGCAGAGCATCGGCTGGTTGACCACTTCCGGCTCCTCGGCAGTCCCGGAGTAGTAGCGGTCGAGTCGCATCCAATGCATCACCCGGCCGTTACTGGCTTGCTCTTTGCCCACCACCGGGATGTTGTTCTCGGCCTGGCAGGCCACGACACAGGCGCTGCACCCGGTGCAGCGACTCATGTCGACGCTCATTCCCCACTTGTACTGCTGCTGGGAATAGTCGACTGGCTTCTGCACCGTGGGCAGGACACGGCCCTTCAGCTTGCCCTGGGGGCGCCGGAAGTCGACCGCTTCCGGTTCCTTCTGGAACTCCTCCAGCGTCTGCATCAGCGCCACCGGCCGGTCCGCGGCGGTGGGCTGCGTCTGCGTCGTCACCACCGTGTAGGTGCGGCCGGTGGCGGCCAGCTGCAGGCCGGTCCGAAACCACGGAGCCCCGGTGCTGCGGATGCGGCCGGCGTCGAAGCCCACCACTCGCGGGACGTCAGCCTCGAAGTAGAGCTCCACCACTTGTTTCCCGTAGCCGAGCTGCACCGTCACTGTGTCGTCGGCGCAGCCCGGCTGAACCAGCGCCGGGGCCTCCACCGAGCGGCCGTCGACGGAGAGGGTGACGAGGTCGAATTTCCGAGAAATGGGGTCGTACGCTTTGACGCCCAACTTGGCGGCGGTGGCCTCGCTGAGCATCGCGACGTTGTCCCACACCACCTTCGTCACCGGGTCGGGCAGCTCCTGCAACCAGGCGTTCTGCGCCCAGCGCCCGTCGAAGACTTTGTAGTCCGTGACGAAGTTGAGCTCGAGGCCGGCCGGCGCTGGCCGGGCCGCCGCCGCCAGCTGCGCCACTGACTCCACCCGCAGCACCGGCGAGGCGAAGGGGCTTTGTGTTTGCGGCACCACGCCAGCGGAGAGCCAGCTCTCCCAGGCGGTCTCAAAGTCCGGACTGAGTCCTTTGGCCTTCCAGGTGGCGCGGACCGCTTCGTAGGGCTTCAGCTCGGGTCGGTCGACGAAGGCCTCGAGCACCTCAATTTCGGTTAGCCCTGCATAGAGCGGCGAGATGAGGGGCTGGACGATGCTGGCCGTCCCGTCCAGGGAGCGCACATCGCCCCAGCTCTCGAAGGGATGCGCGGCGGGAATGAACCAGTTGGCCAGCTGGCCGGTTTCGTCCTCGTAGAGGCCCCAGTAGACGACGTTGGGGACTTTCTTCAGCAGCGCCGCGAGTCCGCTGTCGCCCGGGGCACTGCACACCGGGTTGTTGGCGGTGATGACCAGCGTGTCCACCCGGCCCGCCCGCAGCTCTTCGAGGAGGGGCTGCCAAGAGGCAGCTCCGGAGAGGGTGTCCACCACCGGCTCGGTGAAGCGCACCGTCGTCCCGACGTTGCCCAGCGAGGCGTTGATGGCGTGCGCCACGGCATGGGTGAGCGGTGTCTGACGCTCGCCGGCCACCACCAGGGAGTGACCCGCTTTGCTGGCCAAGTCCTTGGCCACCGCCGCCACAAAGCGCGCCACTTCCTTGGGCAGGGCCGGCCCGGATACCAACGCGAAGGGGGAAAGCGCCGGCACCGTCTTTCCGAGCTGCGCCAAGACGGCCAGCGCGATGCCCTCGATGTCGGAACTCCGGGCCCGCAGCCGGTTGTCGGCCATACCTCCGGTGATGCTCAGCCGGGGCTCGACGACGTACAGCCGATTCATTCCCGCCGCAGCCTTGAGGTCACGACGGGCGCCAAACCCGCGGGTGGCAGCCAGGTTTTCGCTTCGGGCCTCGAGGAAGTCCGCGTCCAGGGAGAGGATGACGTCGGCTCGCTCGACGTCGAGCTGCGGCTCGAGCGGTGCGCCGAAGGCCCACCGTGTCCCCTCGTAGATGTTGTCCCTTGGTGCGCTGGCGTAGGCATGAACGCGCGCTTTGGGGAAGCGGGCCCGGATTTCCTGTCGGAGGGCGAGCACCGTCGGTGAGCTCGAGGGCTCCACCAAGAAGTGCAAGGGCGTGCCGCCGCTCGGCTTCCAGGCAGTGGCCCGTTGGTCCATCGACTCACGAAAACTGTGCCAGCTCCGGCCGGCGCCCCGCTCCTTGAGGACACGGGCTCGGGCCGGGTCATACAGCCCCAGCAGGAGCGCCTGCTCCGCCGGGCCGGTGGTGCCTTTGCTGCCCGGGTGAGACGGGTTGCCTTCCACCTTGGTCGGTCGGCCTTCCCAGGACGTGACCAAGAGGCCCGTGCCAATGCCATCCCGCGCGTAGGCGGTGGCGTAGTGGAGGGGGTTGCCTGGGGCCAGGCCCTCCGGAGTGCGGGTGTAGGCGAGGACTCGCTCCACCGGCTTCTCGGTGCAGGCGCTGAGACCGGCCAGTGCCACTGAGGCGCCCATCAGTTGCAGAAAGTCGCGGCGCTGAAAGCCAGTCGGGACGTCGAGCTGCCCTTCGGAAAACTCGCGGTCGACTGGCTGCGGGCCGCCGGTGGCCTCCTCGATGCTGCGCCAGTAGGTCCGCCCGTAGCCATGCTCACCGGGCGTGCGGTGGGGGGCGAATTGCGCCTCGTCGAGCGGGGCCTCGGGGGCCGGGACGTCCGAGGCAGCAGCGCTCCCGGAGTCGGCGAGGACGGGCAGAGGGAATTTCATCGGTGGCATGTGTCGCACGAGGTCCGCGTGTGGACGTTGTACAGCTTGGCCAAATCCGACCCGAGCTTCTCGCCATCGACGCCCGGGTCCGGTGCCCACGTCATGCTGGTCATGTATTCCACCGGTCGGAGGTTTTTCTCCGGCGCCCGATGACAGTCGAGGCACCAGGACATGGTGAGGGGCGAGACCTGGTCCACCTGGGCCATCTGGTCAACCCGGCCGTGGCAGCTGGCGCAACCGACGCCCTTGTTCACGTGGATGGAGTGGTTGAAGTAGACGAAGTCCGGCAGGTTGTGGACGCTGTTCCAGGGGATGGGGCGGTCCTTGAAGTAGTACTCGCGCACCAGCCCCAACAACGGGCTCTTGTTCCACACCTGGGCATGGCAGCTCATGCACACCTGGGTGGAGGGGATGCCGGCTTTGGGGGACTTCTCCACCGTGTAGTGGCAGTAGCGGCAGTCGATGCCCTCGTCGCTGACGTGGTGTCGGTGGTCGAACTGGATGGGCTGCACCACCTCCCGGTGCACTTTCGTCCCATAGGGCGAACGCACGAGGATGAGCAGGCCCCCGATGGCCACCGCCGGCAGAGCGAGCATCAGAACCACGCTCAGCCGAGAGACCGTATTCGTCCAGCGAGGGAAGAGGGGCATCGTTCAGAGCCTGCACGAAAGGGGAGAACTGGCCCCCCGAAGCTGGGGGTACCGCGCGCAGGCGTTCTACAAAACGTGCGAAATAACTCAACGTCTAAGTCACCTGTGGCGAGTGAGTCGTCGTATTGCTTGGCGGCAGTCGCCGTGAAGCCAGCATCAGGGCTTTTCGCTGCTAGTCGCTGGACTCACGGCCCTGACTGCCGGCGAGGCACGAGGCGCTCGGCATTCCCCCCGAGAACCCGCGCCTCGTGCTCGGCGCTGAGCCCAAGCGCCCGGATGGCGGCCAGCGTCTGCTCCACTGTCACCACCACGTTGGGCATGTCTGAGCCGAAGAGGATGCGCTCCTCGAGGCCGGCCAGGCTTCCAGCCTTCACCGGGGCCAGGTGGAAGACAACCGGCGTGAGGTCGGCGTGGAGGTTGGAGTAGCGGTGGAGCAGCGCGAGGGCCTCTTCGACGGCGGGTGCCGCGCAGTGGGCGAGAATAATTCGGGCCCGGGGCCAGCGCTGTGCCACCGACGCCAAGTCATCGAGCTCGCTGGCTTCGGTGTTGCCAGCAACCGAGTGGCCGAGGTGCACCACCACCGGGGTGCCGGTGTCGCTGAGGCGGCGCCAGAGGGGGTCGAGGCGCTCGTCAGTGAGGGCATAGTCCCCCACCGAGCAATGCAATTTGAAGAGACGAAGGCCCAGCACGTCCAGCGCCTCGTCGACGACGGCGCGGACGTCGTCGCCGGGGTGCACGGTGGCGCCGGGCTCCACCATCTGGTCGTCGGCGAACGTCTCGGCCATCCAACGGTTGAGGGTGGTGGCCCCATTAGGCTGACGGACGTAGGGCAGATTCCAGCAGCGCGAGATGCCGGCGGCCTCGAGGGCGGCGCGGCCGTCACGCCAGGCGTGGGGGTACTGAAAGGCGTCGCCCGAGATGAATTGGACGAAGAAGGCGCGGATGGCGGCCGCGAGGCGCTCCGGAAACAAATGGGTGTGCGCATCGACGAGTGGAGAGGCCACGCGCTCGTCCTTCTAACGCGCCTGCGCCTGCGCCTGCGCGCAGCGGAGACTCATTTCAGGGGGCGCAGCACCTTGTCCCAGGCGTAAGCCCCGATTTTGCGCCCCATCGCCACCCCCACCACCGTCGAGTTGCGGTAGTGGATGCCTTCCCACACCCGCGCGTTGGACACCTCCTCCAGGAAGTCCCCGAGACGGCTGAAGGAATGGACGGCCTTGGGGGCTCCCGGGCTGCTTAGTCGGAAGGCGCGCAGCTGGCTCCCAAACTCTTTTTCCAGCACGGCGGCGACGGCGCCTGCGCCAATGCAGTGAGCGCTCGGGTACTCGGGGTGCAGGGGCGTGTCCACCAGCGGCATAAAGCCTCGGTCCGGCGCGGTGGCCTCATTCTGGTCGAGGTCCCCATCGCGGATGGCAGTGAGAGGGCGCCAGAAGTTGTAGGCATACTTTGCCTCGAAGACGGCGATGAAGGCGTCCGCCTGCACCATCGAAGTGAGCGCGAGCAGTCGGGCGTTTTGCACCAGCGAGCGGCCAGGGACGTCCATCACCGCCCGCACCGCCTGGCTGTAGAGCGGCGGAGAGGGGACAGCCCAGAAAAGCGCAGTTTCCGTCTGGGCCGCGGTGCGGGTGAGGCTTTCCTTGGCCCCGAGCGTCTTCACTTCATTGTAGTCCTTGGCCCACTCGGCGCTGCTCAGCGCGGGCGGCGGCGCGGGATGAAATTGGTCCGCCTTCTCCAGCACCCATGGCGTCACCTTCCCCCAGTTCGAGCCAACGGGAAGCGTGGTGGGGATGTAGACGCCGGGAGAGGTTGCCGGCTGCCAGGTATTGGGGGCGTCCGAGCCGTCGGCGGCCCTCAAGGCAAGCAGCGCCGCGGCCACTCGCTGCCCCAGCGCGACGCTGCTGGCGCGAACGCCCGGGTCGGTCAGCCGCACTAACGAGATGTCGAGCGACGCGTCCAGATGCGTCGCCTGCCCCGGAAAAAGCGCCACCAGTACGTCGTGGGCGGCCACCGCCGCGGCTGCCTCGGCTGAGGTGCCCAGGCTCGGGACGGCCTTCACCTTATAAGGCGTGTAGCGGGCGTCGACGGCGTTGAGAGTGTCAAACATGGCCACGTGGACCATGGCCAACGTCCGGGTTTGGACATACGCCGGCTGTTGGGCGGCGGCGGCGGTGGCAAAGGCAATGTCCGTCCAGTCCCCGAGGACGTCGGCTGCGGCAGGGGCCGCACCGAGCAACGAGGTGAGGACGACGGCTCCGAGGTGGCGCATCGAGCTCCCTCCTCCTACTGCCGAGAAAAAGCTGGGTGACACTGTCAGGGTTTGCCCTGCCGGGTACAAGCTTCTCGACTCCTCCCTGAAGGGGGCCAGCGCCACCCAGGGGCCCCCCTGGTGCACGCCGCCGAGGAGGGCGCTAAGCTAGCTCTCCAGCGTGCGTCCCTCCGTCAAGAGCGTCTTCCGTCCAGCGTTGCCCGGCCGGCTGGTCGCACAGCGTGGGTGTTGTCGCTGTTGTCGTTCCTGTTGAACCGTTCGGCGCTCTTCCGCATCTTGTTCTGACTGAGGGCATGCCCTCGCCGTCGGACTCCGCGCCTCGTTTTGGACGGCTGCGGTGTCTCTCAAACCCCTCCGGGACCCATGGACCACTCCACACGCGTCTACGACAACATTACCGAGATGCTTCCCAACGAGGAGAACCCCTCGCCCCTCGTGCGGCTGCACCGGCTGGTGCCGAACAATGGCTCCGAGCTGTGGGCCAAGCTGGAGTGGCTCAACCCCTTCGGCTCGGTGAAGGACCGAGCGGCCTGGGAAATGGTGCGGGACCTCGAGGAGCGCTCTGAGGTTGGCCCGACTCGGCCCGGCCGTGGCCTGGTGGAGCCCACCTCGGGAAACACGGGCATCAGCCTCGCGGCCTTGGCCTCGGTCCGCGGCTACCCGATGCGGGCGGTGGTGCCCTCCAAGGTGCCGGAGGAGAAGAAGGTGCTGCTCAGGGTTTTGGGGGCCGATGTGGACGTCGTGCCGGACGCGCTGTGCCCGTTGCCGGGAAGCGAGGACGGCACCCTCGGCTTGGCCAAGACCTACGCCAAGGCGCAGGGGCAGAAGTACGTGATGCCCAACCAGTACGAAAACCACCACAATGTCGAGGCGCACATCCGCACCACCGGCCCGGAAATCTGGCGCCAGACGGGCGGCCGCGTCACCCATGTCTTCACCAGCCTCGGCACCTGCGGCACGGTGACCGGCGTGGCCACCTTTCTCAAAGAGAAGAAGCCGGGCGTAAGAATAATTGCCGTTCAACCCTCGCCCGGCCACGACGTCCCGGGGCTGCGCAACGTATCCGAGCTCGAGGTGAGCAAGCTCTTCGACCCGGCCCTCATCGACGAGATTTTGGAAGTCGACTTCGAGTTTGCCTACAGCCGCGCCCGCGACCTGGCCCGCAGCGAGGGGCTGCTCGCCGGTCCGAGTTCGGGCCTCATCTTCGAAGGGGCCCGGCAGGTGGCGGAGCGGGCCAAGGTGGACTGCGGCGTCCTCATCTTCTGCGACAACGTCTTCAAGTACACCTCGAACATGCTGAAGCACCTTCCCGAACTGGCGGTGGAGTTATGAACCTTGGGTCCTCGTTACTGGTGTCGCTGCCTCTGGAATGTCCCGCTCGAAGTTGCCAGGCGGGTCGCCGCTGTCTTTCCACCCCTCGGTAAAGGAACCAAACATCATGGCCGAATACGCGCATCCCGAAGTGCTGGTCTCCATCGACTGGCTGAAGCAAAACCTCGACAAGCCGGGCGTCCGGATTGTGGAGGTGGACGTCGACCCCAAGCTGTATGTGGCCGGGCACATTCCCGGCGCGGTGGGCTTCGACTGGACTACCCAGCTGCAGGACCAAGTCAACCGCGACATCATCTCCAAGGAGGCCTTCGAAGCATTGCTCGGCAAGGCCGGTATTAAGAACTCGGACACCGTCATTATTTATGGCGACGCTAGCAACTGGTTTGCCGCCTATGGTTTCTGGCTCTTCAAAATTTATGGGCACAAGGATGTCCGCCTCCTCAACGGGGGCCGCGCCGCTTGGCTCAACGCGCCCGGTGCGCCACTCACTCCGGACGTGGCCAAGGTCACCCCGGGCGACTACCGGGTGCCCAAGGTGGACCTCTCGCTTCGGGCCTATGCGCCGGACGTGCTCGGCGCGAGCAAGACGAAGGCCGAGGCGCTGGTCGACGTCCGGAGCCCGGACGAGTTCACGGGTAAAGTCATCGCCCCGCCGGGCATGAGCGAGACGGCGCAGCGGGGAGGCCATGTCCCTGGGGCCAACAGCATTCCCTGGAGCACGGCCGTCAACACCGAGACGGGCTTCTTCAAAAGCCCGGACGAGCTGCGAAGCATTTACGTCGAACAGAAGAAGCTCGACCCGAAGAAGGCCACCATCGCCTACTGCCGGATTGGAGAGCGGAGTAGCCACACCTGGTTCGTCCTCAGCTACCTGCTGGGCTTCAAAAGGGTGCGCAACTACGACGGCAGCTGGACCGAGTACGGAAACCTCATCGGCGCCCCCATCGAGAAGCCCTGAGGCGAAGGGGCCCTCACCAGCGCCAGCCGACGCCCAGCGTCAGCCGGCCGCTGAAGGAGGGCCCGAAGTGGGACTGCCCGGTGAGGGTGTCCTGCATTTGGTAGAGGTAGGTGGCAGCCGCGAGCTCGAGGAACAGGTAGGCCCGGTCCCCGAGCTCGCGCGTCACGGCCAGGTCTGGGCTGATTTGCAGCGCGAGGCTGTTGCGCGGCGGGGCCAGGCCATTGGTTTGGAACGTTTGCTGCAGCCAAGCCCCGCCCAGCGTCAACCCCACCTCCAAGGACACCCAGGACAAGTCCCAGACGTAGGCTCCCCGCAGTTCGGCATCCACCTGGTTGGTGCTCGCGCTCAAGTCAGAGTTGCTGAAGCCCGAGTGGCAGTAGCCGAGCCGGGGAATGAGGGTGAGGGCTTTGAATTCCAGGGCATAGCCGGCGACCACTCCCAGGCAGGCAGTGGTGGCGTCGGAGAGCGCGGTGCTGGCGGTGAAGGCCGCCTGCAGGCCCTGCACCGAGTCCCGAGTGCCCTCGCCTTTCCGGACCAGCCGCGCATAGGCGGTACGGCTCAACTTGGAGTCGTCGATGGTGACGGTGCTGCCGGCAGCCACCTCCACCGTTCCCTCCAAAAGCACGTCCGGGGCCCGCCCGCGGACGAAGTAACGGCCCGGCCGCACGCTGAGCCGCCGGACGCTGTCGCCGGCGGCCACCTCACCCACCACCGGCCCGTCGGCCGAGTCCTGAAAGAGCAGGTAGGTGCGGCCCGCGGGAAACACCACCCAGCCTCGGGTGCCGTGCGGGTCCTGCAGCGTGGTGAGGACGAGGTCGCCCTGGCCCCGAAACTCGTACTGGAAGGTGGGGTGCTGGGTGCCGGCCCAGCTCTTACTGGAGGCCCGCAGCGTTGCGGCGTAGGCGTAGGCGTAGGCCTCGCGCAGCGTCACCTTACCGTCGCCGTCCGCGTCTGCTGCACCCAACAGGCCGGACACCAGGGCTTGGGTGAAGAAGCTTCCCTTCAACTCATCGGACTCCTGGCTGTCCTCGGAGGCCGAGCTCGAGGTGAGAAACACCGCCCCCTCCCCGGGAATGCGCTCGCTCAGCTGCACGTCGAAGGGCGGCACCGGCGTTCCTCCCTTCACCCTGGTGAGGGCTCCGGAGCGGCAGGCGTCCACCACCAGCAGCCGGAAGCGGGCCGCCGAGCCGCGCACCAGCTGCTCCAGCTCCGAGAGCTCCAGCCGGGAGGTACCGAGGTGCAGCGCCTCGGCGTCGGCGTGTCCCGAGTAAAAAACCAGCAGCACCGTTTGCTCGCCTGCCGCGCGGACGCGCTCGTTGACGGCGATGAGGGTGCGCCGCACGGTGTCTGCATCCTCGCCGCGCAACAGGACGAGGTTCGCCGGACGCACATCGCCCACCTCACGCAGCACCGCCGCCACCCGCGCCGCGTCGGACTCGGCGTAGCGCAAAGGTGCGTCTTCGCCGGCGCCGAGGTTGTTCCCCACCACCACCGCGAAGCGTTCCACCTCGGCCGACGCCGGCGCAGCGAGCAGGAGGAGTGCGGCGGCGAGACCCCTCCTCACGGAGCCTGCTTGCGGAAATGGAAGGTGGCCAGAGCGCAGCCGGGCAGCTGGGGCAATGCCGGCGCCGCGGCCTGGAGTGCCTGGCGGACGGGCTCGAGCGTCCGGGGACGCTCGCAGAAGAGGGCCACCACGGTTTCCTGCCCGAGGACGCCGTCGAGGCGCGTGCCGAGGGGAAGCGGCGCGTCCTCGGCCGGCTCGACGCGGACTGTCTCCGGGCCGTCCGGGAAGTACACCGAGGCGACGCCCGCCCCGTCGAGGCTGAGGACGGCGACGTAGCGCGGCTGCTGGCTCGAGTAGACAAACCGCACCACGTCGCCGGGGGCCACCGTCTCGCCCGGCAGCGCCCGGCGCACCCGCTGCTGGTGCTGGACATACATGCCCAGCGACGTCGGCGCGCCTTTGCTGCGGACGCCACCCGGCTGGAGCACCACCAGGCAGGTGGCAGCAAGCGCCGCCGCCCCGACGCCCCAAGCCACCGCCCGCCCGGCCCGCGGCGGGCGCCGAAGCGGCGCCGCCAGGGCGAGGTACTCGCTTTGTCCAGCTGCCAGCAACTCCTGCGCGGCGCGGCACTGCGCGCAGCCCAGAAGGTGCGCCTGCACCTCGGCTGCTTCCTCGGCTGGAAGTTCTCCCAGTCTCCAACGGTCGAGCCGATAGGCGGACAGGCAGGCCTGCCAGCGGGCGTCCTCGAGCAAGGCATTCATGCGCTGCGCTCCTCAGACTGGAGCGAGGCGTGCGCTCGCTCCAGCAAATAGCCCACCTGGCGTCGCGAGCAGCCGAGCACGGTGGAGATTTCCTCGTGCGTCATGCCGTCGAGGTGGTGGTAGACGACGACCGCCGCCAGCGGCTCCGGCAGCCGGCCTAACAGCTGACGGACAGCGGCCAGAGACTCGCCGCGGGGGCCCTCGCTGCTGGACTGCGCCGGCCGGAAGTGCCGGTCCAAAAGGCGCAGCCCGGTGCGTCGGTTGCGAAGCTGGTTGAGGCAGAGGTGGGTGGTGGCTTGGTACAGCCAGGCCACCACCGAGCCCGGCGCCCGCAGGGCCAGGGGCGTGCGCAAAAGCTCGGCAAAAATATCCTGGAGCGCCTCGTGCGCGTCGACGTCGCTGCCCAACAGGGTGCGCGCCCGGCGCAGCACCACGTGTCCGTGCGTCCGGTAAAGCTGCTCAACCGCGCTGGCGTCCGCCCTCATGGGCAACCGGCGACGGTTGGCGTCAGCGAGCCACCAATCTGAAGCGTGATGCCTTCGGCGAAGGAGGCGGGCTGGAGCCGGTAAGTGGCCGTGCAGTAGCCGGTGGCCTCTCCGGCGCCGGGCGGGACGTCCGGGACGCCGCGCTCCTGGAGAAGCGCGACACAGCTGGCCACCTGCGCCGGCTGGAGACAGGCCGGGCTGGTGGCCAGCACGTTGAGCAGGTGGTAGCCGGCCGGGAGCGCGCCGCCCAGCCACCACTCGGTGAGTGAGTCGGCGGGCACCGCCTGCTCGAGGAAGAGAAACCAGTGCAGCGCGTCCAGGGCGTAGGCGCCGGCGGAGACGTTGCCGAAGGTAGAGGTCGGTAGCTCTGAGGCGTCTTGGGCGGCGCCCTCGGAGAGGACTGCCGCGTTGGCCCGGGCGAAACTCACCTCGCCCGGCTGCAGCGACTGCAGCGCGGCCGCGGGCGGTGGGTGGTAGAGGTGCAAGACAAACTGTGCTGGGAATTCGCCCTGGACGGCGGCCTTGGTGGCGAGCTGCTCGTCGCCGGTGGTGGGAGGTGGCCCTCGCTGCCAGAGCAAGGCCACCTCCAGTTGCCCCAAGGGCAGCGTGGAGCTGCTCGTCACCTGTCCGGTCAACGACACCAGCGGCTGCCCGGGGTAGTCCGGCGACACCTGCGAGTCGCACGAAGCGAGGCCCCACAGGGGGACACAGAGGAGCCACCACCGCTTATGCCTTGTCCGCATCCGTCGGTTGCCCTAGGGGCCTGGCAAAGGGCCGCCAGTCGCCGGCACCAGTGGGGGAAACTGCACTGTTGCCAGCCAATTCGGCAAGTTGGGCACCAACGCCGAGCGGATGCCGGCGTTGGAGATGGCATACACCGCGTTGTCGGCGAGGATGCTGCGCGTCACCAGCGGGGACCAGTAGTAAGCCCATTCCTGGTCTCCGGTGGCCTCGTAGACGTCGGCCATGGAGAGGCTGCCAGCTGGGGAGATGCCCAGGGTGGTGTCCACGGTGAAGAGCCTCAAGTCAGAGATGAAGCCTGTCCAGTTGGCCGAGGGCTGCCAGTCGACGAAGGGGAGGGCCAACATCTTGTTGGTGGGAAACCAGGTGAGCGCCTTGGGGTCCCACAGTGCCTGGGAGGAGGCGTAGCCCTGGCCCACCACCACCTGCGACGTCACCTTTGGGTTCGTCAAGTCGGTGACGTCGAAGAGGGTGAGCTGCAGAAGCTCGCTCGACTCGTCCGTCGCCAGCTGCTCCCCAATGGCCAAAAGGTGGGTGTCGTCAATCGGGTACAGGAAACTCGAGAAGCCGCTCACTTGCAGTTCTGCCACTTTGGTGGGGTTGGCCGGGTCCGACAAGTCGAAGGTGATGAGCGGGTCCACCTGCCGGCTGGCGACGAGGAAGCCTCGCGAGCCGAGGAAGCGGGAGGCGGTGAGGGTGTCCCCCGGGGCCACCGTCGGGCTGTTGCCGGTGTTGACCAGGGTGCCGCCGTCCAAGGTGAGGACGCTCACCTGGCTGGCCGTCTGCACGTCCCCGAAGGGGCCATTGGCCGGGTCCGCCACGCGGTTGGAAAGCTGGGTGGCCACCCGGAGGCTGCCGTTCCACTCGTCGAAGCTGTACTGGTTGAGCGGGTCCCCATTCACCACGCCCGAGCCCAGGTAGTTGGCCGAATTGGGCTGGGAAATGTCGAAGGCGTGGATGTAGGTGGCGTCCTGCTGGCCGGGGGCCGGCCACCACCACCAGTGCTGCGCGGCGATGTAGAGGGTGCTGAGCGAGGCGTAGACGAGGTCGGCCTGCTCCAGCACCGACGTGCGCGACGTCAGCCCCTGGCCGTCGAGAGACAAGGTGGCGATGGTGACGATGCCCATCCGAGTGGGCCCGTTGCTGCGGGCAAAGTCGGTGCAGTTGTAGCCGAGTTGGACCGTCCCGCCGTCCGCCTCGGTGTAGGACGGCCGACGCAGCCAGTCGTCCAGGGAGTAGCTGCGGATGAGGGCTTCGTTGGCCAGCTCCAACTGGGCGAAGGCCTCGGCGCGCTGGGCCTCGGTGGCGTCGGGAGGCAGATTCTGCGGCCAGAAAGTCACCCCCGCCGGGAAGGCCAGAGAGTCGTTGATGATGAGGCGGATTTGGCTGCCGATGCGCCGGGCGGTGAGGTAGCTGCCGGGAAGGTACAGCTCAGCCGTGACTTTGGGGCTGCTCAGCGTCGAGACGTCGATGGTGGTGACTTTGGTGACGTCGTTGAGCGAGTAGCCACACTGCCAGCTCCCGTCGACGCAGATGGCGGGGGTGGCCACGCCGGTGGCGGTGGTGTCGATGGGCCTTGGGAAATACACCGAGGAGAAGACAACCACTTGGTTGCCGTCGAGAAACATCTCCTGCGGCCAGCCTTCGATGGGGAGCTGGGCTTGGAGCGACAGCGCCTGCGGAGGCCAGCTGGAGGCGGCGTAGAGGGTGGCCCCGGAAAGGACAAAAATGCGCGTCCCGTCATTCTGGACGAAGTCCGCCTCGTCCACCCCGGCCACCTGGGCGGTGGTGGTGGTGTAGGCGGAAGGCCCGTTGGCGTTGCCGGCGGTGGCCGGCACCGGCCCTCCGGACAACATCCCCCCTGGATAGAAATAGCCCTGCTGCACCATTTGCAGCTGGGCCTGCATCTGCAGCACCTCGGTGTTGACGATGGCCTGGTCGAGCGCGTTGCAGTTGGTGAAGTTGGTGAGGGTGACTTGGTGGGCGATGCCGGGAGGGTTGTTGAGGGAATTGCTCGGGCTGCTCGAGCAGGCCGCGAGGCTGCTCAGCGCAGCCAGCAGCAGCAGCGGTTGGCTTGGGGAGAAGGGGCGCATCCTAGGGAGAGCTCCTGGGGGGAGGTGAGACGTCCGAGAGGTAGGAACGCAGAGGCCCATTGTTGGGCAAACGCTCGCAAGGAGCACGTGCCCAACAACCACAAGTCCAGCGCTGCCGCCATTGTGCCTTGTGCCTAAAGCAGCACTCTCTGGAGCGCGGCGCCGGCTTTTTCCGAGGTGCCTCGACACTCCCCCCCCCAGGCGGGTGGTGTCAGCCCCAGGGACGGGGTGGGTGCAGCCCAACCGGGGCAAGGGAGAGGCGCGCTCTCGCGGGACAAGGGGAGGCCTCCCTGGACGCCCTCACCGGGCAGACGGGGAAGCCCCCCCGGCGTCGGCGCCTCGGGCCCGGCGCAAGTAACCCTCCTGGGCGTCCCTCAGCTGCGCGCACAGCGCCCGCCGCTGGCTGTCCGCCACGGCGCCGCAGCCGAAGGGGCCGGTGCTGAAGACGGCCTGGTGCATGAGACAAGTGTCGGCCCAGCTGGCTGGCGCTCCTTCGCAGGGCCTTGGCACCCAGAGGAAGCGCTCGCACAAGGCCCGGTCCCCGAAGCAGGGGGGAAGGCGGCCCTGGGCCACCTGTGCCTCCACCTCGCAGTGGTGCTGGGCTGGGCCGGCCGGGCTGGCCGCGTAGACGCTGGCACACTCCAGGGGGGCGTGCCGGGCCACCGCCACTGCGGCCCCGCAGCGTTGGACCTCCGCACTGTCCCTGCCCAGCTGCGCGCATACCGCTGCGTCCCGCCGCCGTAGGGCGACGTAGCGAAGGCACCACGAGGCCAGCTCTCCGCCGCCGTCCAGGCGTGGACAGGCCGCAGGCTCGCCGGCCGCCACCGCGGCACAGCTGGCCTGGGTGCCTCCGCCTTGCCAGTGGACGTTTTGGAGGACGTCGCACGCCGAGGCGTGCCCCGTCTCGGCGGCCACGCTGAGTGCGCACTGCACCAACTCGCGGTCAGCCAGTACGCGACAGGGTGCAGCCTGGCCGGAGGCAGTGGCGGCGGCCACCACGCAGGCCGTGCGCTCCGCGCCGGCGCCCTTCAGCTTCGAGCAGGCTGCCGCGTCGCCAGTGACGCGCGCCGCGGAGACGAGGCAGCTGTTGCGCGCGGGGCCCTGGCCGTCGCACCACTTGAGGTAGGGCGCCAAGGCCCGGTCCGCTGAGGAGGTGGCCTCTTCGCGCTTACATCCGGACGCGAGCAGCAGCGCCGCGACGGCGCACGCGGCAGGCAATGAAAGCGGCTGGCAGGTGCGCCGGGGCACGTCCTCTGGCGGGAATGCTACCCCCCAACGCGCCTCGGGCTACTTCCCGACCACCGTCAGCACACCGCCATTGAGGGCGTAGGTGCGTCCTTGCCCGTCCACCGTGACTGGGGTGTAGGCGGCCCCCAGCGATTCGACGAGGAAGCGGTTCTGGGCCAGCGTGCCGCCCTGGAGAACAGCGTAAATGCGCCCATCCTCGCTGTTGGCGTACACCGTCCCGTTTTCGTCAATGGCCGCGGCGTTGACACACCATTCGAAGCCGTTTGGATGGTCCGAGACGCAAGCCAGA
Organism: Myxococcaceae bacterium; assembly: GCA_052143535.1. Lineage (GTDB taxonomy): Bacteria > Myxococcota > Myxococcia > Myxococcales > Myxococcaceae > JADGRA01. Next base: position 44,087 of record JBKQSS010000045.1, read on the forward strand.
GCGCCTGCGTCGAGGGTGCAGAACTCGGTGTTGCCTGAGGCGTAACTCCACTGCTTGTGAAGCGCAGCGTCCACCTGGGTGAGCTCGTAGGGGCCGGTGACGTCGCTGTACCAGCTCTCGTAGTGGTTGTCCTTGATGAGGACGCTGTAGGTGCCGGTGTTGGCCTGCGTCCAGACCGCTGGCGACTGGTCCCAGCCGTCGTCGTAGGAGGCCAGTAGGATGCCCGTGGCGTCGAACTTCACCAGGTGGCCGCGGTAGTTGTTGTAGTAGTTGAAGCCGCCGTAGAGGACGGCTCCATCCGGTAGCACCACCGGGGAGGACGACGACTGGTCGCTGACTTCCACCGAGGGCATCTGCCCGGTGTAGGGGTCGACGCCCAGGGGAGCACCTACCCGGCAATGGTTGTAGTCAAAGCCGCCATCGGGAAGCGCGCCGTTGTCTTGGGCATCTGCTGGGATGAGCACCCCACAGCCGTCGTCCAAAATTTCCTGGAGCGAGGCACTCCACTTTGGCGTGAGGTCCGGATGCACGGCGAGCAGCATCCCGGCATTGGGCGCGTTGTGGGGCACGGCCACGGTGAAGATGGTGCCGTCCGCCCCCAGCGCGGGCGCAATGTTGAGGCCGGGCCGGAGCGAGCCACAGGTGATGGTGACGCGATGGTCATCGGCCGGCGGCCAAGGGAAGAGGTCGGCCGACCCCTCGTCGTAGTAGCCGCCGAGGCAGCCGCCGTCCGCCAGCGGCGGGTCGACCATGAGCGCCGAGTAGTCCACGGCCTGCACCGCTCCGGCATCCGGCGGGATGCGCACCAGGATGCCACTCACGTCGGAGAGGTCCGGCGCTACCCGGACGACGTTGTAGAGCACGGTGCCGTCCGGGGCGACGGTGATGGGGCCGGCGACGAAGGTGTTGGGGTCGATGGAGCCGAAGGGGTTGACTTGCCCCAGCGACGTCATGGTGTGTCTGTCCACTTGGTACACCGTGCCGCCGGCGCCGGGCACCCACAGCACGTCCCCAGCCACCGCGGCATGGAAGAGCGGCTCCCAGTAGGCGAACCAAACGGGCTCCGGCTTCCAGTCGCTCTGGAAGCTACCCACTTCGACGAGCGCTCCCGACTGCCAGCGGTAGTACGTCTCGCCCCACACTTGCGTGTCCCAGGTGTCGTGACCGCAGGCGCCCCCGTCGGCCGAGGTGGCGGTGACGTTGCCACTCGAATCGGTGCTGACGATGGCGCAAGGCGTGTAGATGCCGCCCTTCGTCTCTACATAGACGTCATCGCCCACCACCAGCGGAGCCTGGAAGTGCGCGAAGAGCGACGCCTCGCCATTCTGCGCCTTCGCGTCGAGGAGTTCCTGGGCGACGAAGGGGTCAAAGGTGATGGTGGCCAACACCGAGGTGAAGCCCCCAGCCGGGGCGCAGGCCGTTCCGGTGTGCGCGGCATTCTGGCCGAGCTGCGTCCAGCTGCAGTCGGCGTTGGTGCTGCCGCTGCCGGGAATGGGGGCGTTTTCGACGAGCACCTGCCCCGTCTGCGGAGGGGTGGTGCCGGAACTGCTGGTGCAACCAAGTCCACCCCAAAGAAAAAGGGGCAGCGCAGCGGCGCACAGGCGAAATGGAAGTTGTCGGGAGGAAGGGGTCGACGGCGGCGTTGGGAGTCGCACTGGGTCGGCCCACAAGGCCCGAAGTGACCGCCGCCCGTCAAGGAGTCGGCTGTCGCACCCTGAGCGGCCAAGCACCGTTGCGTTGCGCTTGTGGAGCGCGACTGGTGGTTCCCCTCAGGTGGGCAGCGAGCGGCTGTTGTTGGGTAGCGTCGCCGGTCAGGCGGCGGTAACGAGAAAGAGCGCCGGAGCGTCTTGGCACAAGGCCCCATGAGCAACCCACCCCCGACCTCCGAGATTACGCCCGAGCCTCTCTTTCGAAGCCGGCGAGAATTCCTCAAGAATTCCGCACTGTTTACGGTGACCGCGGCCGCCAGCGGAGGGGCGCTCCTGGCCCTCACCGGCGCGGCACCGGAGCCTCAGGCGACGCCGGCGCCCGAGCCGCCCCCCTTGAAGGTGCTCGGCCGGTACAGCACCGACGAGACGCTCACCAAGTACCCGGACGTCACGCATTACAACAACTTCTACGAGTTCGGCACCGACAAGAGCGACCCGGCGCGCAACTCCGGAACGCTGAAGACGCGGCCCTGGACGGTGGCGGTGGAGGGCTTGGTGAAGAAGTCCTTCACCATCGACATCGACACGCTTCTCAAGTGGTTCCCGCTCGAGGAGCGCATCTACCGCATGCGCTGCGTCGAGGCCTGGTCGATGGTCATCCCCTGGAACGGCTTCCCGCTGGCCGAGCTGGTGAAACGATGCGAGCCGCTTGGAAGCGCCAAGTACGTGGCTTTCCAGACGTTGCTTGACCCGGCGCAGATGCCGGAGGAGCGCACCCATCTGCTCGACTGGCCCTACGTGGAGGGGCTGCGGATGGACGAAGCCGTGAATCCACTCTCGCTCATCGCCGTCGGCCTCTACGGCAAGACGCTGCCCAACCAGAATGGGGCTCCCTTGCGCCTGGTGGTGCCTTGGAAGTACGGCTTCAAAGGCATCAAGAGCATCGTGAAAATCCGCTTCGTGGAGGCGCAGCCGCAAACCACCTGGGCCCTGGCTGGGCCGAGCGAGTACGGCTTCTACGCCAACGTCAACCCGGCGGTGGACCACCCGCGCTGGAGCCAGGCCACCGAGCGCCGCATCGGCGAATTCAACCGGAGAAAGACGCTGCCCTTTAATGGCTACGGCGAGGAGGTAGCCTCGCTCTACGCCGGGATGGACCCGAAGACGCTGTACTAGGGCGTCTGGGGAAGACGAATGGCCTCGCTTCCGCACTCCGAGCCGTTCCCCTGGCTCAAGCCCGGCGTCTTCGTCGGCGCGCTGGTGCCGCTGGCCGACCTTCTGGTGCAGGCGCTTCGAGGGACGCTCGGCGCGGACCCGGTGGCCTTGGCCCTCAACCGTCTTGGCCTGCTGGCGCTCATTTTTCTCATCGCCGCGCTCGTGCCGACGCCGGCCAAGCTGCTGCTTGGCTGGACGTGGCCCATCCGCCTGCGGCGGATGCTGGGCCTCTTCGCCTTCTTCTATGCATCTCTCCACCTCGCCACCTACGTCATCATCGACCAGCACTTCGACTGGCCGGTGCTTTGGGCGGACGTCACCAAGCGTAAGTTCATGGTGGTGGGGTTTGCGGCCTTCCTGTTGCTGCTCCCGCTGGCGCTCACCTCCACCGACGCCTCGGTGCGACGGCTCGGCTTTCGGCGCTGGAAGGCGCTGCACCGGCTGGCCTACGCCGCAGCCGTGCTGGCGGTGGTGCATTTCCTGTGGCGGGTGAAGCTCGACGTCCGCCAGCCGCTTCTCTACGCGCTCGTCCTCGGCACGCTACTTTTGGCGCGCGTGGTGGACGCGCTCCGCAGGTGGGCCAAGGCGCGGCAAGCGGCGCCAGCGTCCGTCGCCTAAGGCCTACCCCAAGCGGACGGCTGATGCCCGGCCAGGGTTCGCCACACCAACGGGGCCCGGGCAGGTCTCGGCACAGGCGCTACAGTGGCGCTCGGACTAAAAGCCATTTGCCCCAGTCAGGGCGCACTCGGCAAGGTGGGGAAGGGACGTCTCGAGCGTTTGGAACTCGCCATTGAAGGTGTCTCCAAGTCCTACCGCGGGCGCGGGCTTGCGCTCGACGCCTTCAGTCTGAGGCTCTCCCCTGGCGTCCTCGGGCTGTTGGGCCCCAACGGGGCCGGCAAGTCCACGCTGATGCGGATTCTCGCGACGCTCACCCGCCCCTCCTCGGGCAGAGTGCTTTGGGACGGAGAGGACGTGGCGAAACACCCCGACCGGCTGCGCGCCGTCCTCGGCTATTTGCCACAGGACTTCGGCGTTTACCCGCACCTGTCAGCCGTGGAGTTTTTGGCCTACCTGGCGGCCCTCAAGGGACTCGCTCCACAGACCGCGCGGCGGCGCATCGACGAGTTGCTTAACGCCCTCAACCTGTGGGAGGCGCGCTCGGTGCCCTTGGGCGAATTCTCCGGCGGCATGCGCCAACGGGTGGGCATTGCCCAGGCGCTGCTCAATGACCCGCAGTTGCTCATCATCGACGAGCCCACGGTGGGACTTGACCCGGAGGAGCGGGCGCGCTTCCGCAACCTCGTGGCCGAGCTTGCCGGCAAGCGCATCGTCCTCTTGTCCACGCACATTGTTTCCGATGTGGAGGCCACCGCCGAACGCATCGCCGTTCTCCACCACGGGAGGCTGGTGGCCTCGGGGACGCCCGAGGCGCTGCTCGAGGGGGTGCAGGGCCGCGTCTGGGAGTGGCTGGTACCGTCCGAAGAGGCGGCCCTGGTGCGGGAGCGCCTCCTCGTCACCAGCACGCTGCGCCGCGCCGGCGGCGTGCAGTTGCGGGCGGTGCACTCGGGGCTGCCGGCTCCCGGCGCGCGCCCCGTGGCGCCGACGCTGGAGGACGCCTACCTGGAGCTGGCAGCCGGTGCCCCGGGCGGCCGGCGGCTCTGAGCACTGTGCGCACCATTCTCGCCATTGCCCGCGCGGACTTTCTCGAGCGGGTGCGGCGCGCCAGCTTTTTGGTGCTGCTCGCCGGGACGGTGGCCGCGGCCTATGGCTTCGTGCCAGCGCGTTCCGCCGGCTACACCACCATGAGTTTCAGCCACGCCGGTGGCCTCTACAACTCGGCCTGGATGGGGACGCTGGTGGCCGTCCTGGACATGGTGATGCTCTCGCTGCTCGGCTTCTACGTCGTCCGCGACGCGGTGGAACGCGACGAGCGCACCGGCGTCGGACAAATTCTCGCCACCACCCCCATGACGCGGTCGCAGTACACCCTGGGCAAGTTTTGTAGCCACACCCTGGTGCTCTTCTGCGTCGGGGCGGTGACGCTGGTGATGGCGGCGGTGATGCAGGAGGTGAGGGGAGAGGTGCGCCGGCTCGAGCCTCTGCAGCTGGCGCTCCCCTTCCTCTTGTTGGTGCTGCCTGGAGTGGCACTGGTGGCCGCGGTGGCCGTCTTTTTCGAGACGTTCCGCCCACTGCGAGGCGCGCGCGGCAGCGTCCTCTACTTCTTCCTGTGGATTTCAGTGCTCAGCCTCACCACGCGTCTGTTGGTGGGCGGCCGCGGCGCCCGGCCCTGGCTCGACCCGCTCGGCTTGGCCGAGCCGCTGTTGGCCATCCAGTCGGCGGTGCACGCGCATTTTCCGGATGCCACCGGCTCCGTCCTGGTCGGCGTCAACGTCACCGACGCGCCGGTGCGGACGTTTCTCTGGGGGGGGATGGACTGGGCCAGCCTGGCGCCATGGCGAGGCCTGTGGGCGCTGGTGGCGGTGGCATTGGCCGCCATTGCGGCCCTGCCCTTCCACCGCTTCAACCCCGAGGGGCTGCCGCAGCGTTCGAGGGAAGCCCCCGGGGACAGGGCGCGGAGACGCCGCCCAAGGTGGCGCCCGACACGTCCTTTTGAGCGGCTGGTAAGTCATTCTCGCGGTCTGACCGTCCTGTGGGCCGAGCTCGCGCTGTTGCTGCGAGACCGCCGGCGCGGCTGGGCCCTCGTCGCCGCGGGGCTGTGGGCCGGCTGCTTGCTGATGCCCACCCAGGTGGTGCGTCAGTACCTGCTACCGCTGGCCTGGGTGTGGCCGCTCGCGGCCTGGGCCGACATGGGCAGTCAGGAGGCCCGCCACCGGACGGAGGCACTTGTCTTCGTCTGCCCGCACCCGGTGCGTCTGCAGCTGTGGGGGGCCTATGGGGCCGGGGTGCTACTCACGGCGCTGCTGGGTTCGGGGGCGGCGCTGCGCTTTGCCGCAGCGCGCGCTTGGCCCGAGCTTCTGGCTTGCGCGGTGGCCAGCCTCTTCATCCCCGCGTTGGCCTTGGCCACCGGCGTCTTGAGTGGCGGTCCTCGTCTCTTCGAAGTCACTTACTTGCTTGTCTGGTACCTGGGGCCACTCAATCGGCTGGCGCCGCTGGATTTCCTTGCCCCCAAAGCCGCCACCAGCGCTGGCTTTCTGTCGGCGACTCTCGGGCTTTTGTGCCTCGCCATGGCGGGGCGCGCCCGGCGGCTGCGCAGCTGAGGCTGGACACGGCCGTTTCCGAGGGGCTGGAAGCGTTGCCGACTCTAAGCTGAACGGATGTACAGTCCAAGGCCATGGACCGCGATGGCCTGTTGGCAATGGTGCACCGCCTTGGGGAGGAGTTCCGTCGACGCGGCATGCGGGCACACGTCACCCCGCTGCGCATCTACTGGCTCGCCCTGCGCCACGGCCTGGTGCAGGACGAGGGACATGCGCTGCACCTGTCGCTGTCCGAGGAGACAGTGGTGGAGTGGTTCAAGCTGCTGCGCCTTCCGCCGTACCAGCACGCCTACCCAGTGCGGCCCAGCGCCTCAAGCTGCCCGGCCTGTGGGCCGCGCGAGGCCGCCGCGGCAGAGCTGGCCGTCGAGCGGACGTTTCCCGACGGGCGCAAAGTCGTCTGCCTGAATTGCCGAAGCGCCTGGCTGGAGGTGGAAGCGGCCACCCGGCTCGGGCGCGGCTCGGACGTCCCTGTCCCGCGCCCCTGACGGCGTGCACCGGCGCCAGCACCAGCCCGGGTGGGGCGGCACCGTCAGGACAGCGGGGGGTGGGCCGCGGCGGAGTCGGGAGTGCCAAGCGGAAGCTCCGGCGCGAGGACGCCCTCGTGAGCGAGCAGCCAGCCCTTGCGCGGCAAACCCCCGCCGTAGCCGGTGAGAGCGCCGTCTGAGCCGATGACGCGATGGCAGGGGACGATGATGGCCACCGGGTTTTGTCCGTTGGCCGCCCCGACGGCGCGCAACGCGGTGGGCGCCCCCACCGCCCGCGCCAAAGTGGCGTAGCTCCAGGTGGCACCGCTCGGAATGCGACGTAGCGTTTCCCAGACGCGCACCTGGAAGCCCGTCCCGCGCAGGCGCACCGGTACCAGCGACAAGGCGTCGAGCTCTCCTGACCAGTAACGCTGCAGCGCTCGCGCCGCACCGGCGGGGTTGGACGCAGCGACAAAGGTGCTCGGTCCGAGGTGACGCTCGAGCCAGCCGCGCACCTGGGAGGCGGACTCGGCGAAGGAGAGTGCCAGCAGCGCGCCGTCCTCGGCCGCCAGCAACAGAGGACCGAGCGGGGATTCCACGCACGCAATCTCCACCGTGGACATGGCCACCTCTCGCACGCGAACAGTCTGTCGCCAACGAAGACTTTAGAGAGACTCTCTCAGACGAGGCTGACGCCTCGAACGGCCGTTCAGTGGGTCGTCCGCGGCACCAGGAACGAATAGGGGGGTCAGCCGAAGAGGCCAACCCGGCGACCGGAAAACCCTGGGAAGACAGTGGCCAAGTCCGGAGGCTTCAGCGTCGCCTGCAGTGCCTCACTCAGCACCGAGCGCACGTCGACGGTGATGGCCAGGTCGCGGTTCTCGAAAAGCCCCGGACCCTCCAGGCCGCCCCAATGGCCGTAGACGCGCCCGCCGCGGACGCTTCCGCCCAGCGCCAGCATGACGGAGGCCGTCCCGTGGTCGGTGCCGCGGTTTCCATTCTCGCGCACCGTGCGCCCGAACTCGGTCATGACGACAACCGTCACGTTGGCCAGTCGCGGTCCGAGGTCGCGGGCGAATGCCGCCAGGGCGTCGGCGAACTCGCGCAGCCTCGTGGCCAGCTGCCCGGTGGCGTTGCCCTCGCCGACGTGGGTATCCCAGCCGCCCATCTCGGTGGCCACCACCTCCAGCCCAACGCCCGCTCGCACCAGGCGCGCCGTGTCCTGGAGGCGGCGGGCCAGGGGCGTCTTGCCGTAGACGGCGCCGTTTTCAGGAAGGCTCTTGGCGAGCTCGGCCGAGGCCGTGGCGCGCAGCGCCTCGAAGGCCTCCTGGCCGGTGGTGCGCAGTGCCTCGTCCACCGCGCCGGCATAGAGCGCCTCGAAGCTGTCGAGCCCGCCCTTGCCCTGAAGGTGGAAGCTGCTGAGCGCCTCCACGGCCACGGCCGGGGCGGCGCCCTGGAGCGAGCGGGGAAGGGTGCCCTGCAGCGCCACGGCGCGAAAGGCGCCGGCCTGCGGCTCCGGAAGCTGCTGCAGCGAGCGGTTGAGCCACCCGTCCGCCGTCGTCTTGCAGCCCGGTGTCCCCGTCTCGCAGAAGTCCTGCGCGTCGAAGTGCGAGCGGGTGGCGCCCTGCAGCCCGGCGGCCTGCACCACGGCCAGCGCATTGTCCTGCCACAAGGGGTAGAGCGCGGAGAGCGCCGGGTGCAGTCCGAAAGTCCCATCCAGCTTCAAGGCGCCCCCGTCGGCGCCTGGGCGGGCGAGGGCCAGGGTGGGGCGGGCGGCGTAGTACGCGGCATCTCCCACCGGGGGGACGAAGGAGAGGCCGTCGGCGCCGCCGCGCAGAAACACCAGCACCAAGGTGTGGCGGCCGCCCGTCGTCTGGGCCACGGCCCGGCGCAGAAACCCAGGGGCGAAGCCGAGCCCGAGGAAAGCCAGCCCGGTGGACTTGAGGAAAAAGCGACGGTCAAAGGACAAAGAGGAGCTCATTGTTTTTGAAATTCCGGACTTCCCAACAGCAGTCCCGCCACCTTGGCCGAATCCAAAGGCCGGCTCTCGCCGTCCGGCATGACGTCGTTCTCGCCCCGCCCCACCGCGCGCAGAAGGGTGGAGCGAGTGCTGTCGCTCAAGGGCACATGGAGCACGGCCCGCGCCAGCGCGTCCACCGCGGCGCTGGGGCTTTCTCCCACCGCCTCCTTGGGCAGCGCCACCTCGGTGCCGCGGATGCGACCGGCGGTGAGCGCCAGGGCGAAGTTGATGCGGCTCACCAGGGCGCCGGCGTTCACCCAAGGGGTGGCCACCTCGGGCCAGCCGGTGGGCGGCTGCGCGCGGTACAGGGCCTCACCCATGCCATCCACTGCCTTCACCAGGGGCGCGTCTCCGTAGGTAGTGCCCCCCAGGGCCCGCACTGCGGAGACGGCGAATTCGAGCGGCGTCTTCGTCTTCTGCTGGAAGGCCTGCTCGCTCCAGAATTCCGGGCTCTCGAAGAGCACCTGGTAGACGGCGCTCAAGTCTCCCTGCGTCTCGAGGTACTTCTGCGCCAGGCGCTCCACCAGCGCCGCGGGCGGCTCATCGGCGACAAATTTCTGGGCCAGCTTGCGCGCCAGAAAGTGCGCAGTCGACGGGTGGGCGGCCAAAAGGTCCAAGATGTGCTCGCCGTCTTCCATCCCGCCGCCGGCGGCAATGGTGTGTCCGAGGACGTGCTTCTCCGCCGTGTCATGGGCGAGCGGGTGAAAGGCGAAGGTGCCCACCTGGCGTGGCTTCTCGATGCCCCAGCCGGTGAAACAGCGGGCGACTTCGCGCACGTCCGCTTGGGTGTAGCCTCCGTCGACACCCAGGGTATGCAGCTCGAGCAGCTCCCGGGCGTAATTCTCGTTCAGGCCGAGCTTACCCACCTCGGCCAGCTTCTTCGGCACCGGGACGCCGGAGCGGCGCAGCGCGGCCAGGTCGAAACCCTCCCGGGTGGACGTCCAGTTGTCCAAGTAGAAGAGCATCGCTGGGTGGTGCGCCACCGCGCCGAGCAGCGCGCGGAAGCTACCGAAGAGGTGCGGGCGCAAGGCCTCTTGCTCGTAGGAGGCGAGCATCCAGCGCACGGCCCCCTTTTGGGCGGCAACGTTGAAGTGGTTGAACCAGAAGTCGAGCAGCACCTCCTGGAGCTGCCGACGGCTCTCGGTGGCGCGGATGAGTTTGGCCGCCACCAGCTCGAGGCCCATCTGCTTGGGCAGCGCGCCGGTGGGGAGCTCCTCGAGAAGCTTGGCCCTCGCCTCCGGGTCGGTGAGGTCTACCCCGCGCTCCTTGGCCAGCTTCGCCTCCGGCTGGTAGGCGGCCAGCCGCGCGGCGGTGGTCATCTGCAGCGAGCGAAAGTTGGCCAGCTTCGCCTCCACCGCCCCGTCTTGCAGCTGGTCCGGGTGCAGTTGGCCGGCAATCCACACCGCCACGCCCAGTTGCTGCACTTCCAGAAGCGACGCCGGAGAGGGCCCATAGGCCAGCCGGTTGAGCACGTGCACCGCCTGTTTCTCCTGGCTCCAGGCCGAGGCCGGTAGCTGGATGGCTGGCGCGGCCGCCGTCGGCGCTGCGGGAGGGGCCGAGGCACAGGCCAGACAGGCGAGGAAAAGGGGAGTGAGGGGACGGGACATGGACACCTGGGCCAAGGGGAAACCCCGGTCCGGCCCAGAAGTTTGCCACCCACGCTTTGGGCAGTGGCGAAACGCACCGCGTCAATGCAACAGTCAGAGTCCATGAACCGTTCGACCGGGCGTTTCTTGTGGGCAGCTGTCGCAGTGGCACTCCTCCCCCTGTCGGCATCGGCCCAAGCCAACGAGGCGCACGCCGACACCGGGGACACGGCCTGGCTACTGGTCTCGGCCGCCCTGGTGCTCCTCATGACGCCCGGGCTGGCGCTCTTCTACGGGGGCATGGTGCGGCGCAAAAACGTGCTCGCCACCCTCATGTACTCGTACTTCACGATGGCCCTGGTGACGGTGCAGTGGGTCTTCTTCGGCTACTCCCTCACCTTCGGGAAGGACTTCCACGGCCTCATCGGCGGCACCAACTACCTGATGCTCGACAACGTGGTGGGGCGGCTCAAAGGCAGCGTGCCGGAGCTGGCCTTCATGGTTTTCCAGCTCAAGTTTGCAATTATTACTCCCGCGCTCATCTCCGGTGCCTTCGTCGAGCGCATGAAGTTTAGCGCCTACGTCCTCTTCACCCTCCTCTGGTCGACCCTCGTCTATGACCCGGTCGCCCACTGGGTGTGGGGCGACGGCGGCTGGATTGGCGCCTACGGCACCTTGGACTTCGCCGGCGGGACGGTGGTGCACTGGACGGCGGGAGTCTCGGCGCTGGTGTGCGCGCTCTTCATTGGGAAGCGGCTGGGCTTCGGCAAGGAGCGCTTCATCCCCCACGACTTGCCGATGACCATCACCGGTGCCGGCCTTCTGTGGTTCGGCTGGTTTGGCTTCAACGCCGGCAGCGCACTCTCTGCCGGGCAGACGGCGGCGCTGGCCTTCGTCACCACCACCATCGCCGCCGCCACCGGAGCCATGGCTTGGGTTTTCGGAGAGTGGGCGAGCCGCGGCAAGCCCACCATGCTGGGCTTTGTCTCCGGCCTGGTGGCCGGGCTGGTGGCCATCACCCCGGCGGCCGGCTTCGTCTCTCCGGCGGCGTCGCTCTTCATCGGCGCGGCGGCGGGCCTCGTCTGTTACGGAGCGGTGGTGCTGAAGGAGCGGCGCTTCCATTACGACGACTCGCTCGACGCCTTCGGAATTCACGGCGTGGGCGGGATGCTCGGCGCCCTGTTGGTGGGCGTCTTCTCGCGCAAGGTGCTCAACCCGAGCGGCGCGGATGGGCTGCTCGCCGGCGACCCCTCGCTGTTGGTGAAGCAGGCGGTGGGCCTCCTGGCCGCGGGCGTCTGGACGGTGCTGCTCACCCTGGCCATCCTCTGGGCGGTGGACAAGACGCTCGGCCTGCGCGTCTCCGAGGACGAGGAGCGCGAGGGCCTCGACGCCACCCAGCACGGCGAAGCAGCCTATACCTCCTAGCCCCACTTTCCCCCCGGGGGAGCCGAGAACGCAGGGAGGGGGGGCCTTTTGGAGGGACGGTGGACATCGGCTCGGCCTCAGCGCTGCTCTCCTCGGCCCCTCCCTGGCCGACGAGGGTGGTGTGCCTCACCGAGGAGACAACGGAGACGCTGTACCTCTTGGGGGCCGGAGACCGCGTCGTCGGCGTGTCCGGCTTTACCGTGCGGCCTAAGGAGGCGCGGGCCAAGCCGCGGGTGAGCTCCTTCCTCGACGCGGACTTCGAGAAAATTCTCGCGCTCAAGCCGCACTTAGTCCTCGGCTTCAGTGACTTGCAGGCGGACCTCGGCCGCGAGCTCTGCAAGCGGGGCGTCCCGGTTTACCTCTTCAACCAGCGCAGCCTGGCCGAAATCCTCCAGGCGGTGCGTCTCATCGGCGCCCTGGTGGGCCTCTCCGCCGAGGCGGACCGCCTGGCCGCGCAGCTGCGGGCCAACCTCGAGCGGCTGGCGGACGCGGCCTCGAGGCTTCCGCGCCGACCGCGCATGTTTTTCGAGGAGTGGCACGAGCCACTCATCTCCGGCATCCGCTGGTGCTCGGAGTTGGTGGAGCTGGTCGGCGGCGAGGACGTGTGCGTCGAGTCGCGCGCCAGCCAGGGCGCCCAGGGGCGCATCTTCACTCCCGAGGAAGTGGCCCGGCGCGACCCGGAGGGCGTGGTGGCCAGCTGGTGCGGGCGCAAGGCCAAGCCGGAGAAAATCCGCGCCCGCCCCGGGTGGTCCACCGTCCGGGCGGTGGTGGATGACCAGCTGTACGAGGTGAAGAGCGCGCTCATTCTTCAGCCAGGGCCAGCCGCCCTCACCGAGGGGGCCGAGCAGCTGTCCCGCATCGTGGCAGCGGTGGCTCGCGGCGAGCGGCTCGGCAACCCGAAGAAGGGGGACTTGCGCTCGGCGGCGTGAGGCTTCCTCAAGAGGCCTCTCGGCCGATGACAGGAGCAGTAGCATCTGCTTGGCGGACGCCCCTCAAGGAGACTCGCTGGTATGCGCACAGCCAACGCCTGGTTTACGAGCTACAGCGGCGACCACCAGAATTCCACGAACCGCACCATCCACTGGGTCTGCGTGCCGGCCATCCTCTGGGCCGTCATTGCCGCCCTGTGGACAGTGCCAGTCCCGGCCGAGCTGGGGGCACCCTGGCTGTGGGCGGGGGCGGCGATGGCCTTGGCGCTGGTCTTCTACTGGCGCATGTCCAGCCGAATTGGCCTGGCCATGCTGGCCCTGTTTGGCCTGCTGTCGGCGCTCACCAACGCGCTGTACTCGGCCCTTGGGCCGCCGCGCCTTTTCGGCTTGGCCGTCGCCGTCTTCGTGGTGGCCTGGGTGGGGCAATTCATCGGCCACAAGTTTGAGGGCAAGCGGCCCTCCTTTCTGACGGACCTCTCCTACTTGCTGGTGGGACCGGCCTGGCTGGTGAGCAAACTCATGCGGCGCGCCGGGCTGGCGTTCTAGCCGCGAGGTGCCCCCGCTGGCTTCTGGGGGAGCTGCACCCGAGTTGCGGCCAGCGCGCCCCGTGCCTTCAGGGCCTGGCGGCGAAGGCGGCGCCCGACGGCGCCGCCGCCGGGGTGCGCCGCTTGGCGCGCGCTGCCAACACGGCGTCCAAGGACCACGGCCCCGGCCCGGCGGCCAAGAGAAAGGCGCAGGACAGCAGCTGCGCGTAATCCGCACGACTCTCGTGCAGCACGGCCCACCAGCCGACGACGGGCAGCGCGGGCGGCTTCGCCAGCGGCGAGGTGCCGAAATAAAGCCCAACTTTCGTCGACAGGACGGCCACCACCATCTCGATGATGAAGGGAACGCAGATGAAGCGGGTGGCCAGCCCGCTGATGAGCAAAAGCCCACCGCCAATTTCCAACAGCGCGACGGCCGGTGCCAGCACCCCTGGCATCGGCAGGCCCAGCTTGGTGAAACGGCCTACGCCCTGGTTGACGTAGACGAATTTGAGAATGCCCTCGGAGAGGAAGACGCCGCCCGCCAGCAGGCGGATGGCCAGCGTCGCCTTGGGGCCGGAGGTGGGAGGGTGGGTGAAGAAGCGGACAACATCCTGCACGCGCATCGGGGCACTCCTGTGGTTGGGCCGTCTTTTCCCCCTCTAGATTCGAGGCAGCCTCCCTCTATTCCCTCAGAAAGGCGCGCGCCTTCCAACGGGCCGGTCCAAGCGTTTGCCGCTGGTCGGCCCAAGACGCTAGCGTCCAGCGCTGCGTGCGGACGTCTTCTCCACCAAGGGTGCGTGGCTCCAGCGCGGCGCTCCTTCTGGTTCTGCTCGCCTGCCCTTCGCTGGCCGCCCCCGGGACGCCCGAGGTGTCCCTCAACCACCTCTCGGTGGTGCTCGACGCGGCCACCGCACGCGAGCTCGCGGCGAGCGCCTTTCTCAAGGACACCTTCGCCACGGTGCTTCAGAAGAGCAACGTCTCCAATGACGGCAAGCGCTGGAACGGGACCTACCTCTATGGGGAGCGGACGTACCTCGAGGTGTACGAGGCGGGCCCGGCCCAGGGAGAGCCCGGCAGCAGCGGCGTGGCCCTTGCCGTGGAGCACCCCGGGGACCTCTCGCGCCTCGTCCTGCCGCTCGCCGACGCGGGCGGCGAGGCCACCGTCGTACTCCGCACGGCCCAAGGGCCGAGAGGCGCCCAGGTGCCGTGGTTCTACCAGCTGCGGGCCTTCTACCGGAGCGACGCGCCAACCAACACCACCCGCTGGGTGATGGAGTACCAGAAGGACTTCCTGCGCACCGTCGAGCCGGGCAAGGAGGGCATTACCCGGGCACAGCTGGCCGCGCGCTTTCAAGAGAAGAACCGGCTGGTGAAGGACATTGTGGGCGCGACGGTGGCACTCGCCGACCGCGAGATGGAGCGCTTCCTCAAGGAGCTGGCGGTGTACGGCTGGAGTGTGCGTACCGACGGGGCAAAGCACATTGCGTCCGGTGGGGGCATGACGCTGACGCTGATTCCGCTCGCCCCAGGGGCCAAGGGACTCACCGAGGTGCGCTTCCAGCTCGTCAAGAAGGGCGTACCGGCGCAGACGCTGCACTTTGGCCCGACGTCCCTGCTCAGCGTGAAACCCGACGGGACGGCCGTCTGGACGCTGTAGGGCCATGGCCCTCGTGACCTGCTCAGAATGCGGCAAACCCGTCTCCACCCAGGCGGCCAGCTGCCCGCACTGTGGAGTTGCCGTTGGCGCACCGAGCGGGCCGGTGCGCGGCCTCGGGGTCGGCTCCGCGCCTTTGGCGCCAGAGCAAACCCTTTGGGAGGCCACTCCCTCGTTGCGTCTCCTTGTCGGAGAGATGGTGGCCACCCTGGCGGTGGTGTTGGCCGCCATCCTCCTGGTGGCCCTCGGGCTTCCGGCGTTGCTCTCCGCGCTCGGACCGGCGGGGAGAAACGCTTGGGTGGACCCAAGCCGGGCTCCTCTCGTCCTGGCCGTCGTCCTAGCCGTCTACCTGGCCCTGCGGGGAAGCCGCTTGGCGGTGCGCGCCGCCCGACTGCGCAGCACGCGCTACCGCCTCACCAACCAGCGCCTGGTGGTGGAGAGCGGGCTTTTCTCGCGCGGCATGGTGGAAGTGGACTTGCGCTCCATCGACGACCTCGTCTTCCACCAGGGCCCGCTCCAGCGGCTCCTCGGCATTGGCACGGTGAGTGTCGTCTCCTCGGACAAGGCCAGCCCGCGCCTGCAGTTGCTCGGCGTCACGGACCCGCGGGGCACGCGGGAGCTCATCCGCACCCAAGCCTACGCGGCCAGCCAACGACAGCTCTTCACCCGCTCCACCTGAGGGCCAGGGCCTTCCTTCAGCCCCGTCAGGGGCCGGCGCCGGGCGCGGCCTGGGGCGCGGTGGCGCTTCTCGGCCGTGGCACGACGCGGTTGACGGCCAGTCCGACGCCGGCAATGAGCGCCGAGGCCAGGGCCCACAGCGTGAGTTGTCCCTTGTCGATGAGGAAGCCGGCCAGCGTCGGCCCGAGGATTTGAGCCACCGAGAAGAGTGACTGGTTGAGTCCGAGGACGACGCCCTGCTCGCCGGTGCCCACCTGCTGGGTAATGAGGCTGGTGAGGGTGGGGCGCAGAACGCCATTCCCAAAGGAGGCGAAGGTGCCGGCCAGCACCAGCAGCGGGATGCCAAAGGTGGCGGACAGCACCACATAGCCCGCCGTGGCAGTGAGGAACCCGGCCGTCACCAGGGCTGTCTCGCCAAACCTTCGCACCAGCCGGCCGATGAAGCCGCCCTGAAGAATGACGCCGAGGAGCCCGGCGTAGGCGAAGACGTACCCCACCTGCTCCGGCCCGAAGGGCCTTCCATGCCAGAAGAGACGGCGCTCGCAGAAGAGCGCCAACCCACCGGTGAACGCGGCGAAGGCGAAACTGAAGCAGAAGAATTGAAGCAGCAGCGGCGCGAGCTCGGGCCGGCGAAAGTACTGGGCATACTCGCCCCAGGCCAAAAGCGAGAGCCGGCGTCCAGCGGGCCCAGGGCTGCCCACCTGCTGGCCCTCAGCCCGGGCCGGCTTGCCGCCCGGGAGGAGGAACGCGGTGGCCAGAATGCTGGTGAGCGACAGTCCACCCGCCACCAGAAACGGCACGTGGTAGCCGTAGGTCGACAGAAAGCCGGACATGGCGGGCCCGACCAAAAAGCCGAAGCCGAAGGCGATGCCAATCAGCGCAAAGGCGCGGGCGCGGTTTTTCGGCTCGGTGACGTCGGCAATGTAGGCCTGGGCCAGGGAGAGGTTGCCGGCGGTGAGGCCGTCAATAATTCGCCCGAGGAAGGCCACCCACAGCACCTGAGCGCTGCCCAGGATGAGAAAACCGGCGAGCGTCCCCACTTGGCTCAACAACAAGAGCGGCTTTCGTCCGATGCGGTCACTCCAGCGCCCGAGCAGCGGGCCGGAGAAGAGCGAGCAGAGCGCGAAGACGGAGATGAGCAACCCCACCTCGGTGGGCGAGGCTCCCAGCCGCTGCGCATAGAACGGCAGCAGAGGCAGGATGATGGTGAGCCCCAGCACGTCGACCAGGACGATGAGGAAAATGGGCAGCAGCGGATGGCGCTTCAAGGCGGCTGGAGCGCTAGCCCAAAGCCGTCAAGGCGGCAATGCCTCTCGCTTCTCAGGGCGGCCCAAACCCGGAGGCGGCGAAGACGGCCTGCGAGGTTGGGGAGACGAGGAATTGGAGGTAAGCGGTCGCCAGGGCAGGTTGCGACGAGCGCTGCACCACCGCCATCGGGTAGTGAGCCACCACGTTGATGTCCACCGGAATGGGCACCACCTGCACCCTGGCCAACGCGGACACGGCGTCGCTCTGGTAGACGATGCCCGCGTCGGCCTCGCCCAACAGCACTTTGGTGAGCACCTGCTTCACGTTGAGCTCCCGGGACACCACCCTGGCCTCCACCCGCGCGCTGAAGTCCGCCCCCAGCACCTGGTTGGCCCGCTCTAGAAGCTCGAGCGTGTAGTGCCCGATGGGCACCTCCGGCGCCCCGACGACGAGGCGCTTCACCGTCGGTAAGTCCGCGAAACGCATCAGGCCGGCGGGGTTGGCTCGCGGGACGACGAGCACCGGGATGTTGCTCACCAAGGGTTGCTCGGGCCCCACCACGCCGGCCTGCCGCGCGAGCTCCATTTGCCGGCGGTCCGCGGATAGAAAGACGTCGGCCCGAGCCCCCTGCTCGAGCTGCGTTCGGAGCTCCTGGCTTCCGGCGAAGTTGAAGCGCAGGTGCAGCCCGGGGTGGGACTGCTCGAATGCGGGTTGCAGCGCGGTGCAGGCCTCGCGCAGCGAGGCTGCAGCGAAGACAAGGAGCTCCCGGGGTGGCTCGGGCGCCGCGGCCCCGGCCGCCTGGCCCACCGAGGCCGCCAGCTGTGTCCCGAGAAGGACCAGCCAAGAAACGCTGCGTCCGCGCCACGGCCTAGGCTGTCGTTGCATCCATGTCCCGCCGCTTCTCCCCCAAAGGGGCGGCCCGAGGAAAGGAGTTACGCTTTCTGGCCGCTGCAGGCGCGAGACGCTACGCGCTCGCCGGGAGGCCGGCCACGCTTTCTTCCTAGGGGAAATGGCCCTTCGCGGCAGTGCATGAAGGGGTCGACAAGGCGAGCGCGCCGGGCCTAGCGTCCGGCCTCATGGCTGCAGCCCGGCGGGGGAGAGACGGCCGACAACTCCGTCGACTCGTGTGCCGAGCCCCCGCATTCCTTCCGGTTACGACGCGCGGGACTGCTTCAGGGTGAGCGCTCGAGGGGAGGCAAGCGCCGTCGCAACTGGCGTCGAGTGGATTGTGGAAGCCTTTGGCTGCCGGCCAGAAGCGCTCCGCTCTGAGGCGTCCTTACGCGCGCTCTTCGAGCGGGCCGTGGCCGAGCTTTCTCTGCGTCCCATTTCGCCTCCCAGCTTCCACCTCTTCCCGCCACCGGGCGGAATTACCGGTGTGCTGCTGCTCTCCGAGTCGCACCTCACCTGCCACACCTTCCCTGAGGTGGGCTACGCCGCGCTCAACCTCTACTGTTGTCGGGCTCGCCCGGCTTGGGACTTCGCCCAGCGGTGCCGGGAGCTGCTCGGCGCCGAGCGCACCCAGGTGCTGGAAGTCCGGCGCGGCGGTTTGCCAAAGGGGGGGACGTGACGACCGGCGTCTCCTCCTCCTGCCCGCAGTGCGGGGCTCCTTTGCGCTTCGGCGGAGCCTCGAGCCTGGCCGCCGTCTGTGCCTACTGCCGCTTCGCTGTCCTTCGGACGGGCGCGCGCCTGGACGTCGCTGGCAAGGTGCCGGACCTCGTCGCCACCGACACTCGGCTGTCCATCGGCACGGCTGGAAAAGCCCAAGGCCGTACCTTCACCCTGCTCGGCCGACTGCAGCTCTCGCAGGGCGAGGCGGTTTGGAACGAGTGGTACGGCTCGTTCGGCGACGCGAGCTGGGGCTGGGTGGCTGAGGCCCAGGGGCGTCTGTATGTCACCTTCCCGGTCCCCGGGGCCGCCGGCCTTCCGCCGCTCTCTGCACTGCGGCCGGGGGTGGACATCCGCCTGCCGGGGCTCGGGCGCGCCGTCGTGGACGAGGTGAATACAGCCCGGCTCGTCTCCTTCGAGGGCGAGCTACCGGTGAGGCCGGAACTGGGCGAGCAGTGGCACTACGCCGACTGCAGCACCGAGGGCGGCGGCTTCGCGACTCTCGACTACGGCGCCGGGGGCGAACCGGTTC
>JBKQSS010000046.1:0-43668 GCA_052143535.1 Myxococcaceae bacterium
CAAGGGGGTAGGAAGCCCGGCCGCAACCCAAAATTTCGAGCACAACCGGAGAGTGTGTCCATGAAGAAGACAACGTTGACAGTCGCTTTTGCAGTGGCGGGAATGCTCGCCGCCTGCGCGGAGACGAAGAGCGCCACCGGCACCGCGAGCGCGACGAGCGCCGGCCCCGACGTGAAACTCAGCCCGGCCGCTGTCGCGAGGGCCTCGGCGCCGCCTCCGCCCACGGCCACCACCACCACCAGCGCGGGGCACGGCAACCTGTCGGTGAATACGGCCAACTCGTCCACCGACACGGACCCAACCTGGATTGAGTCCATTGACTTGGACCAGAGCGGCTCGGCCAAGGCGGCCGAGTACACCTACGACGACGACGACAAGGTGACGTACATTTTTGCGGACGTGAGTTTCCCTTGCATCAACGGCAACGGCACCTTCAAAGGCGGCATGCTGACGGCCGTCTACGGCCTCAACAACACCTGGGGCAAGGCGCCGGGCACGGGCTGGTACGTGACGGAGCTCAACGCCGGCCAGTGCGCTGCCACGGCGAAAGCCATTTGGGGCTGCCGCTTTGACGCCACCGGCCAGCGCACCGAGTGCGGCTGGGCCACCATCCAGGCGGACAAGGACGACATTATTATTACCTCGGGCACCGCCAAGTAACTCGGGGCGCTCCCGAGGAAAGCACCAGGCTTAGGCCCCAAGGGCCTTTGGGGCGCGGGGGTTTACCCCGGAGGGCTACTTCTCCAAGGTAGCCTCCGGGGCTTGCTTCAAGGCAAAGCGTGCCCAAGCGCCCGACAGCAAAGCGGCGGGACTCTCTCGCCACCTACCGGAAGAAGCGCGACTTCGCGCGCACGCCGGAGCCCGCGCCGAAGCAGCGCACGAAGGCGCCGAAGGCTGCCCTCGCCACCCGGTTTGTCGTCCACAAGCACGACGCCACCAGGCTGCACTATGACTTGCGCCTGGAGATGGACGGGGCGCTCGCCAGCTGGGCCATTCCCAAAGGCCCCAGCTACAACCCGGGCGTGAAGCGCCTGGCCGTGGAAACCGAGGACCACCCCCTCGACTATGGCGACTTTGAAGGGCGCATTCCCGAGGGGGAGTACGGCGCCGGGGACAGCCTCCTCTGGGACAGGGGCACCTACACCACCGAGCCGCCCGGCCAGGCCAGCGCCATGCGGAACAAGGGCCACCTCCACGTGCTGCTTCACGGCGAGAAGCTTCTCGGGGGCTGGCACCTCGTCCGGACGCGGCCTGTGGGCAACAAGCCCCAGTGGCTCTGCATAAAGGCCAAGGACGGCACCGAGCGGCCGGACTATGACGTGGAGGCGGAGCGCCCCGAGTCCGTGGCCTCCGGGAGGCGGCTGACGCGAGGGCCGGAGAGGAAGGCCGTGCTGCGCGGCCCGCACCCCACCCCAGAGGCCCTCCTCGAGAAGGTGTGGCCTCCCATGTTGGCGGTGCTGGCCCCACAGAGGCCGGCCCCGGCCTCCACCTACCTCTACGAGGTGAAGTACGACGGCTACCGGGCCCTGGCGGCGCTGTCCGGCGGCCGGGTGGCCGTGCGCTCGCGTAACGAGCTCGACTTTGGCGCCCGCTTTGCCTTCCTCCCGGAGGCCATGCGCAACCTCAAGGTGGCCGAGGTGGTGCTGGACGGGGAAATAGTGGCCCTCGACGCACACGGCACCTCCCACTTCCAAGCGTTGGGCGACGCAGGCGCAAGCCACCGCTACGTGGTGTTTGACGTGCTGTGGCTGGACGGGGAGGACTTGCGCGGCCGCCCCCTCGAGGAGCGCCGCGAGCTGCTCGAGTCCGTCCTGGCCAATGCCGCCCTCCCCTTAGAGCTCGCCGAGCGCGTGCCCGGCAGCGAGGAGGAGGCGCTGAAGGTGGCCCACAAGCACCACTGGGAGGGCCTCCTGGCCAAGCGCAAGGGCTCGCCCTACAGCGGCAAGCGCAGCGCGGACTGGCTGAAGCTGAAGCTGCTCGGCACCGAGGAGTTAACCATTGTGGGCTGGACGCCCCAGTCCAAGGGGGCCCCGGAAATAGGCGCCCTCCTCGTCGGCAAGCGCGACGGCCAGGCCTTCACCTACGCCGGCAAGGTAGGCACCGGCTTCACGGACAAGGTGCGCACCCAACTCCTCAAGCAGCTGCGCGCGGACGAGGTGAAAGCGCCGTTGGTGGAAAAGCCCCCGAAGCTGAAGGACGTCCACTGGGTGCGGCCAAGGCTGGTGGCGCAAGTGCGCTTCACCGAGTGGACGCGGGACGGCCGGCTGCGCCACCCCTCCTTCCAGGGGCTACGGGAGGACAAGACACCAAGCGAGACGGGGAGAGACATGGCGGACGAGCCACCTGCAAAGCCCAAGGGGGAAAAGGCCTCGACGGCCGCCCACGCGCCGGCCGGGCCGCCCGAGGACGGCGTCAGCGTCCCCCTCACCCACCCGGAGCGCGTCCTCTTCCCCAAGTCCCACCTCACCAAGGCGGACGTGCGTGGCTACTACGACGCCGTCGCCCCCCTCTTGGTACGGGCGCTGGACGGCCGGCCCCTCTCCTTGCAGCAGTGGCCCCAAGGCATTGGGGCCCCGGGCTTCTTCCGCCATGACGCCAAGGGAGCGCCGCCTTGGGTGACGAAGGTGACGGTGCAGCACGAGGAGAGGCGGCTACAGCAAATTGTGGTGGACAGGCCCGAGACGGTGGGTTGGCTGGCCAACCAGTCCGCCCTCACGCTGCACATGACGTCCAGTCGCCTCGCCACCTTGGACGCGCCGGACTGGGTGGTGTTTGACTTTGACCCCGCCTCGGACGACTGGACACAAGTTGTCCCGCTGGCCCAGGCCTTGAGGGCCCTCCTCGAGGAGGTGAAGCTACTCTCGGTGCCGAAAACCTCCGGCAAGCGCGGGCTGCACGTGTTTGTCCCGCTGGCAGCTGGCCACACCTTTGAGGCCTCCTACGGCTTCGCGGTGGCCGTGGGCGAGGTGCTGACGCAGAAGTTTCCTCAGCTGGCCACCCGCGAGCGGGCGCTGAAAAACCGCCACGGACGGCTGTACCTCGACTGCGAGCAAAACGGCCGCCTCAAAACCATGGTGGCTCCCTACTCGCTTCGGGCGGTGGAAGGCGCCCCGGCCAGTACGCCATTGCACTGGGACGAGGTGACGACGTCCCTCGCTCCCCACGACTTCAACCTCCGCACCCTCCCCAAGCGCCTAGAGTCCGTCGGCGACCTCTTCCTGCCGGCGCTCCAAACGCCCCAGCGTCTTCCGACGCTGCGCCCGCCTGCGCGGTAAGGCGCCCGAAAAGCCAGGGGGAGCGCAAACAGGCCGTCAGGAAGCGTCCCGCCGTTGGCCCCTGGACTTCATGGCCTCGCGCAGCACCAGGAAAGTGAGGAAGGCCGCCAAGACGAGGAGGCCGGCGGCGGCGAAGGCGCCTCGCCAAATAATTCGGCTGGCCAGTGTGTTGGCGTCGGCCAGCGTCTGCTGGCGGAGGGTGTCCATTTCCTGAAGCAGTGCCGCACGCTGTTTGTCCACGTCGGCCATGACGGTGCGGCGCTCGGCGTCCACCCCGGCCAGGGCTGCCTCGCGCTCGCCGGTGACGTAGGTTTGGGTTTCTAGCCGCAGCGCGTCGATGGAGGCAAAGGCGGCCAGGCGCTCCTTGCGCACCTCGGCGGTGGCCACCTCCAGCGCGCTCTTCAGCGCCTCGGCGGAGACGAGTTGGTGGGCTCGGTCCATCATCTGCTTCACCGACTGAAAGGTCGCCAGCACCTCTTGGGCGTCTCCTCGGTCGGAAAGCTCATCGCTCAAGAGCTCGGCCTGCCAGCGGCCGGCTTTGGGGAGGTAGGCAGCGTAGATGTCGAGCCGGGTGGCAATGTCGCTCACCGAGGCCGAAATGTTGCCCACCGCCGCGAAGACGCTGATGTCCGAGCCTTTCCCGGCCATTTCCGCGAGGTGGTTAAGAATGGAGGGACGCGTGGCGAGTGGGCCGGTAATGGGGTGGGCTTCTGCCCAGCTCTCGACGAGGGCCTTTGCGCGCTCGTAGCCCTGGGGCGACTTCGCCACGCTGCGAGAGGTGGCGTCCATCTCAGCCCGCACCCGCTCCAGGGCGGCCACGGCGACGGACTGCAGCGGGGCAAACGCGTCCTTGCTCGGCCCCGTCTTGACGTCCTGCTCGAGCTGAATGGACAGCACCCAAGCGTCAAGCGTCGCCGCCAGGGGGTCCGCGTTGAAGAGTGCCTCGTAGTAGGCGGGGACGACTTCAATTTTCCACAGGAGGGCCCGGCGACGGAGGGCCGTGTCCGTGGCCTGCGCCATAATGGCGTCGGCGGCTGCCTCGATGAGGCCTGGCACTTGGACAGCCAGCACCGTCTGCGTCGTCCGCAACTGCTGGGCCGTCACTTGGGTGCCCGTCACCTCCATCAGGGTGGTTTGCGTGCCACCCTGCGACACGCTGGTGCATGAGGTGCAAAGGACGGCCGAAAGGCAAAAACTGGCCACCACCCCCACGTCGAGGACAAGTGGAAGCCGGCGGCCGAGTGGCATGGCGAAACTCCCCTGGGGCAAACAGGTAGTGCACCGTTGCAGAAGCAATGCCTAGCAGGCCCCCTCTCTCTGGGACAGCCCATGGCGCGGTGGGAGGCCGCGCCCGAAGGAGGCACCCCTTGCACCCCCGAGGCAGCGTCAGGGCCGGTGCACCCGGGCGCGGCGCCTGCTAGAGGTGGCGCTTCCCATGCCACGCCCAGCCGCCTCGCCGCTACCCGCCCCTGGGACGCCGGATGCTTCGGCGGACAGGCGCTTCTTCCTCTTCAACGCCGTGGTGTCCGCCGCGGCGCTTTCCCTGCTTGCGTATTTGTTGGTGCTGCGCCACGGCGCCGTCACCACCGGTACGGACGTCTCCTTTCTGCCCGGGGTGAATGCTTCTCTCAACGCGCTGGCGGCGACGCTTTTGGTGTGCGGCTACGTCGCCATTCGCCGAAAAAATTGGCGCGTGCACCGCTTCTTCATGGTGGCCGCCTTCGCCGCCTCTTCCCTCTTCCTCGTCAGCTACCTCGTCTACCACGCGGTACACGGCGACACGCGCTACGCCGGGACGGGGCCCCTGCGGACGGTGTACTTGAGTGTTTTGGCCTCTCACGTGGTGCTGTCGGCGACGGTGGTGCCGCTGGCCCTCACCGCTTTTTGGTTCGCCTACCGGCGGCAGTTTGCCCGCCACCGCCGCGTCACGCGCGTCCTGTGGCCCATTTGGCTGTACGTCAGCCTCACCGGCGTGGCCATCTACTTCCTGTTGCGCTCGAGCTACGGCGGCTAGGCCCGGCTTGGAGCGGCTACGGGGGGGGGGAGAGTTTCCCACCCGCCCTCGTCCAAGGCGCCGAAGGTGGCCCGGGACAACTCTCGGGGGGGCGCAGGTTGTCGTCCTCGAAGCGCTTTGGAGCTCAGGCCCGAATGTAGGCGTACCCCTTCGCTTCCCAGGCCATGATGGTGACGAAGCTGTTGGCTACCACCTTCAGGGACGGGACCACGTTTTCCGCCTTGGTACCCTGGTGGCGGATGGCAACGCCGCACTGCTCCAGGCTCTCGACGCCTGGCGACTTCGACAGCTGCGCGAGAAGCGCCGTAATTTGGCCAGCGAAGGGCCGGTTCTCCGGCGACACTTTCTGCAAATCCGTTTGCACTAAGAGTGTGGCCGGGCCACGGAAGGAGACCACGAAGCGGGGCGTGATGCCCTGTTTGATGAGGTCCTCCCGCGTCTCCTCGATGGACTGGATGCGGACCAGCAGTGCCTTCCCGTCGCCCTCGGTGATGTCGAAGACAATTTTGCCCTCTTTCAGTCCGGCGAGCGGGGTGACATCCGCGCCAGGGCTGGCCATAGCGGCAACGGCGAGCAGCAAGCACACGGCGGCGGCAACGGAGAGTGAAGCAACACGGACGGTATTCATCGGAGACCCCCGAGAATTGTGACCAGCCCAGTATCGCCTTCGCCGTGGAGGCAGCAAACCCAGCCTCGCCGCAGCGCGGCAGCGGTCCAATTTTGGATGGCCGCCGCTTCGCTTGTCGGCTCCCGAGGGACCTCCTAGCGTCCAAGGGCGCCGGGCTCCGACTGAGGGGTGGGAGTCCGGCTTCCAAGCTTAGGAGGGCCCCCAATGGAGATGACCAGAGCCAGCTTCCTCCGCCACACGCTCGCCGCAGCCGGCGCGTTGGCACTGACTGGGACCAAGGCGAGCGCCGAAGACGCGGCGGCGAAACCGGCCGCGCCACCGCCGCCTCCGCCGTCGGCGGTGCATTTCCCGGTACTCAAACCATCCGAGTACGACGAGAAGAAGATGTGGGCGGAGCTGAAGACGAAGAAGGCGCACAAAATCGTCTACCAGTCGGTGGAGCCACACCTCATTGTCCCCGGGCTCGCCAGCCTCTACATCCATATGCAGAACAGCTTTAACGCCTGCGAGTTCTCGTTTGGCTGGAGCAAGGGAACTGTCGGCGTTGCGGCGGTGCTCTACGGGCCCTCCATCGTCCTCGCGCTCAACGATGCGATGTGGGCCAAGTACAAGTTTGGCGCCACCTTCGGCCTCAAAGACGCGAGCGGCAAGCCGGAAACGGCCAACGTCTATTACAAGGCACAGACGACAATGAGTTTCGACGGTGACCCCGGCGCTGGCGGCAACGTCTACCAGGACTGGAGCGGTGAAGCCTGCCTCAAGCGCGGCGCTCTTTTCATGGTGTGTAACAACGCGCTGAACGCCTTCTCCGGGATGATGGCCATGGGGATGGGACTAGACCCCAAGGCGGCGATGGCGGAATGGAAGGCCAGCCTGCTTCCCGGCTTTATGATTGTCCCGGCAGGCGTCGGCGCCCTGCAGGCGGCGATGGAGAACGGCTGGAAGATGCTCCCGTTGATTTGAGCGGGAGAAGCCGACACGAGCAAGGTCCACTCCCGGGCGCCGCCCAGTTGGCGTGCGTCCTGGTGGCGGTGTGCGCCGTCCCGGCCTGGGGAGGCGGGGAGGCCGACGCCGGCGCAGCGCTCGCGCCGAGCTTGCCTCCCGGCGCGCGCCTGGTCCCAGCTTCGTGGCCGATTAGCGAGATTGACACCCGGGTGCGAAATCCGGAGCGCGATTCGCTGCCGGCGGACAGAGCGCAGGCCGAGGAGATTCGGCGCGGCTATCGACTCTTTCTCGACACACGCAAATTCGCGCCCACCAGCGTCGGCGGCACGCTCTCGTGCGGGAACTGTCACCTCAACGCCGGGCAGAAGGAGGGCGCGCTTCCGCTGGTGGGCATCGCCGCAATTTTTCCCGAATACAATCGCCGCTGTGGGCGCAGCTTCTCACTCGAGGACCGTGTCGTCGGCTGTTTCCTCCGCAGCCTGAACGCGCCCGGACTGCGCCTGGACAGTCGCGAAGAGCACGAGAACCGCACGCCTCACCCCGACGTCGGCGCGCCGGAGGTGCGCGCGCTGGCCGCATACCTACGCTGGCTCTCTGAGGGGGTAACTGCCGAGGACACCCGCGCCTGGCGCAACTGGCACATCCCCTCACAGCGGCTGATTGCGCTGGAACGGCTCGACCGCCGTCGCGGTGCCCGCCTCTACCGGGAGAAGTGCGCCAACTGCCACGGCCGCGACGGGCAGGGCGTCGACATCGGAGGAATTCAGCCCGGCCCACTGTGGGGCACGCGCTCCTGGAATGACGGGGCCGGCGTGGCCCGCGTCTACACGCTGGCCAGCTACCTCCGCCATGCAATGCCCTACACGGCTCCCGGCTCGCTCACGGACGAGGAGGCGCAACAGCTGGCGGCCTACATCGACGGGAAGCCGCGCCCGGCATTCCCAGCGAAACGGCTCGACTACCAAGTGGAGAAAATGCCGGAGGACGCGGTGTATTACAAAGGCGACGGCCGTTGACGGCGAGACGTCCGGCCAGGCTCTGTCGGCAGCCACGCCACCGCCACGAGGAGGATGGCCCCGAGGAGAACTGCGACCAAGGCGGCTGGCAGCCGCAGCACGCCAGCCAGCGTCAGCCTGCCCAAGTCGAGCACCTTCACCATCGGGGCCAATAGCTCGTCGTAGAGGAGGGCAAAAGCGAGCGCCCCAAAAAAACCGCCCAGCACCGCGCAGAGTGCGTCTCGGCGCCCCTCGCCGAGGCCAACCACGCAGCTGCCCGGGCAATAGCCCCCGACGCCGAAGCCCACGCCGAAGACGAGGCCACCAGCGAGCACGCCGAGGACGTAGGCCGGGCGAATTTCAAGGTGCATCGGTAGCCACAGGCCGGCGAGGTAGACCACCACCGTTCCAACGCCGATGGCGGTGGCCATGAACTTGATGATGGAGAGGTTCTCCAGCCGGAGGTTTTTGGCGATGAGCTTCGGGCTCGAGGCGCCCACGCGCTGGAGCAAAACGCCCATCGCCAAACCGACTAGGAGCGCGGAGAGCCCCTCCACCTCTAGCGCCCTCCCTTCTGCAACAGCCGGGCGGTGAGGATGCCGGAGGCGAAAACCGCAGCGGCGAAAATGAATCCGCTCACCGAGAGCTGGGTAATTCCAGAAATGATGTGACCGCTGGTGCAGCCGCCGGCGAGCCGGGCGCCGAAAATGACGAGAGCGCCTCCGAGGAAGGCCTCGAGGTAGCGCCTGGAGGTGCTGCTATGGCTAGGGTGGATGAGCTCCACCTTGGGTGCGCGCTTGGGCGAGAAGCGGGCCGCCAGAAAGCCGCCCATTAACAGGCCCAGCGCGAGGAAAGTCTCCGGCTTGGCGACGTCGCCGATTTTCCTCAGGTAGCCATTGGCCCCAGCGCCTAGGCCGGGGGCGAGCCAGTGCAGTAGCGCCGCGACGACGCGCGGGTACGTCCCAGAGACGCCAATCGGCCCCCACAGCGCGATGGACGCTGCGCTGACGAGGCCGAAGACTCCCCCGAGTACCGCCCAACGTGGGAGTGAGGGGGCGCGAAACACCTGCGCCGCCACCACCGGCTTAGGAACTGCGGGCATTGAAACCCCCTCCCAGAGAGTAAACCCCCTCCCTCATGGTTGCCTACAGCAAGGCGCCAGCTGCAGGCCTATTTACCGACAGTGCTTCGGCTCCCATCCCGAAGCGAGGCGTAGTGCGGAGAGAGAATTTCCACGCCACCCTCGTCAAAGGCGTCGCGAATGGCCTTGTGCAGCTCGGCATAGGTGTCGTCCAGCACCTCGGGGTGGGCGGTGGCCGCGTTGAGCTCGTAGGTGACGAAGAAGTCATCGAGACTCTTCTGCCAGACGAAGGGCGCGGGCTCGGCCAGAATGCGAGGCGTCGCGCGGGCCGCGGATAAAAGGAGCGCGTGCACCTTCCGCCACGGGGCGTCATAGCCAATGGTGACGCGGGTGTGCAGCAGTAGCCCCTTGCCGCGCGCGGCCGCGGAGTAATTGACGATGTGCGTCCCCATGACGACGCCATTGGGGATGGCCACCTCCTCGTTTTTGATGGTGCGCACCCGGGTGACGAGCAGGGACTTCTCGATGACGTCTCCATAGCTTTCTCCCACCCGCACCCTGTCCCCCACCTGGAAGGCCCGGGTGTAGGTGAGGATGATGCCGGCAAAGAGGTTGGAGACGGCCGAGCCGCTGCCGAAAGTCAGCAGCGCCCCGAGGAGAATGGTGACGCCCTGGAAGGCCGGGGAGTGCGCACCGGGGAGGTAGGGGAAGATGACAACCACCGCCATCACCACGACGAGCGCCCGTACCAGCTGGAAGGTGGGCTGCGCCCATTCCGGGTAGAAACCTGACAGGCGAATGCGTCCCGCGCCGAGCTCCTCGAAGGCCGCGCGCAAGAGCCGCACCAGCGCCCGCGTGGCAACCAGGGCGACGGCAATGATGAAGACATTGGGCAAATAGCCCACCAGCGCGCGGCCCAGAGTCACCACCGGGTCGATGGCCCAACCCAGCAGCGTCGCGCCCCAGCTTCGCGTCCAAGGAAAGAGGCGGAAGACGGAAGGAATGTAGAAGTAGAGGAGAAGGAGAATGACGACAACGCGCAGCACGCCGAGAAGCGCCACCGCCAGCGCGGCCAGTCGCTCCACCGTGCTGTAGCTGTGCAGTTTGCGCCCGGCCAACCGGAACCACGCCTCCAGCCGCCCGCGGGCCCGCCGCACGCCCCAATTGACGGCGAGAATGGCCAGCACCAGCACCAGGGTGGTGACGAGCGCGTAGGCCGCGTCCAAGAGGAGACTCTTCGGCGTCCGCGCCGCCGCGGCGCGGTCCACCGCCTCACCGATGGCGGCCACCGCCTCCTCGGCCAGCTGCTGGCGGCTCGAGTGTGCGGCCGCCGCGTCCGCGTTGGTGAGGGCGAAGAGAAAGTCCCCCCGCCAGTACAGCATGCTGATGTCGTCGTGGCTCTCGACGCGGACGTCCTCCACGCGGAAGAGGGGCGAGCTCAACAGCCGCTTCAGGCGCTGGGTAATGTCCGCCGCCCGGGCCGAAGGCGAGTACCCGAAGACAGGCGCGTTGAAGGTGAGGATGGGCTCGCCGTCGTAGGTGACGGTGGCTGGCGAGGGCGACTCGGCCGTCCCCGCATCCGCGCCCTGGGCGCAGGCCACGCCACCGGCCAGAAGCAGGCCGGAAAAGAGCGCCCCGCCAGCGGCCAGCCGCACTGCCTGCCTCCGCACGTCGCGCATGCCTCTCATTGCCTTTGGCCCCCGGCGAAGCGGGTGTGGGCCCCCTTCGGGCAGGCTAGCGCGGACGTGGCCCCAACTGGGGTGGAAGCGAAGGGCTGGCCGCCTTGGGAGGCGACAAGCGTTTAGCGCAGCGGCCGAAAGAAGGCGCGCACTTCGCGCGCCAGCACCTCCGGGCGCTCGAGCGCAGCGAAGTGGCCGCCGGACGTCTCCACCCTCCAGCGGCGAATGTCCGCATACCCCCGCGCTGCCACTGACTGGGGCGGCCGGAAAATGTCCTTGGGGAAGAGGACGTACCCCATGGGCACCTGCACCCGCTCGGCGTCCGGAATGAGGGGCGTCCTCGCGTGTCGCCACGCGTAGTAGGGCCAAAAGGAGGCGCCAATGGCCCCGGTAAACCAGTAGAGACTCATGTCCGAAAGCACCTCATCGCGGGGCACTGCGTTGAGTGGCTCTCCGTCGCAGTCCGTCCAGGCGCGGAATTTCTCGAGCAGCCAAGCGGCCAGGCCGGCCGGCGAGTCCATGAGGCCATAGGCCAGCGTCTGGGGGCGCGTCCCTTGAATGTGCTGGTAGCCGCCCTCCTCGGACACAAACTCCCGAAGCTCCTCGAAGTAGGCCCTCTCTTCGGCCGTGTCCTCCCCGGAAGGCGCCTTCCGGTTTAACGCCAACAGGTTGAGGTGCACGCCAATGACGCGCTGGGGGTAGGCGTAGGCGAGGTAGGTGGAGACGTCTGCCCCCCAGTCCCCGCCCTGGACGCCAAAGCGCCCGTAGCCCAGTACCTCCGTCATCAGCTCGGCGAAAGCCTCGGCCATGTCCGGCACGCCAAAGCGCCTCTGGCCGGGCGTAAACGACAGGGGAAACCCCGGCAGGGATGGGATGACGAGGGTGAAGTCCTCTTGCAGAAGGGGAATGAGGCGGAGGAACTCGAAGACGCTTCCCGGCCAGCCGTGCGAGAGAAGCAGAGGCATGGCGTCGGGGCGCTTCCCTTGCACCTGGAGAAAGTGGACGCGCGTCCCCTGAAGCGGCACCGTGAATTGCGGGAAGGCGTTGAGGCGCGCCTCCTGGGCGCGCCAGTCAAAGCCCGTCCGCCAGTACTCGCACAAAGACTTCACCGACTGAAGGCTCGAGCCCGTCTGCCAAGGGGGAAGTGGCGGCTCGTCTGGCCAGCGGGTGCGCAAAAGCCGCTCGCGCAACTCGAGCAGCGACGCCTCCTCCACGGCGAGACGAAAGGGCTGTGGCCTGTCCAAAGGGGGACGCGCTCCTCTTACGGCCACTCTACCGCCGCGCCCGGGCGCCAGCCGTCCTCTCCGCAGCGAGGCGTCCGCCCCAGGGGTTGCCTACTGCGGAAGCTGGTTGAGTTGGCCCGCCGGCGGCGGCCGAGGTGCCCCGGGGGTGGAAGGAGGGACGGCGGCTGGCGGCGGCGGACTCGCAGCCAGGGGCGCCGGCGGCTGCACAGCGGGAGGGACGAGCGTCGCGGTGAAGTCCACCGAGGGCTCGCCCTGGGCTGGGCCGAGGCGGTCCGCCAGCTCGACGGCGGCTTGCGCGACGTCCGCGTAGCTGGCGCTCGCGCGCTGCAGGGCCTTCTCCAGACGCTCGGTACCCTCGTGCTTTTCGCGGCTGCTGGCCGCGTCGTGGTCCGCGGCGTGAAGGGCCACCGAGGCGACGCTGTCTCCGCGCAGCCCTTCGAGCAGCTTGGCCAGCTGGCTTTGGGTGTCCGCGTCGAGGTCCGCCCGCGCGTAGGCCTTGAGGCCCTGTCGGTTGCCAAACCAGACGCGCCCCGGGAGGCCAAAACTCTGCGCCTCCGTCGGGGGCAAGTCCTCCAGCACCACCGCCGGGTAGGCCCGGAAAGGGAAGTCGCGGTTGAGGACCTCGAAGACGAGGGCGCCGTCCTCGCGCACGTGCACCGCGGCCGCCATCGGCCCCAGGGGAAAGTAGGCGTCTAGGGCCTGCTTGGTGGCGGCCACCAGCCGGGCGCGGGCAGCGCCGTCCAAGGTGAGGCTGACGTCGGAGTGGGCGCGCGCGCTTCGCTTCAGCGTCGTCATGAGGTCCCGCACCTGGTCGATGCCGATGACGACGTTGAGGGCGCTGCCACGGGTGTAGCCAGCGTGGTAGACGCCCACCAGCTCGAATTCGCCCGTCTTGCAGGAGATGGCGAAGACGGGCGAGCCCGAATTTCCCGGGGACAACAGCGCGTCGATGACGAAGTCGTCGTGGTCCCAGTCCTTGTAGCTGTCCCGGGCGTAGGCGGAGGTGACTTTCCCGACGTTGGTGGCCTTGAAGACGCCCAACGGGAAGCCGCGCACGTCCACCACGTTGCGTTCCTTGAGGCCGGCGCTGCGCCCGAGTTTCCAAGGGAGGACGGGAAGCAGCGTCTTGGCCTTGAGGACGGCAATGTCGAGCATCGGGTCCACCACCACCCGGCTCAACGGCAAGTCATCCGCCTCGTAGGTGTCGGTGGTGTCATCCACAATTTTGAGGGAGTCCGCGACGCGTTTGCACCCGACGGGGACGTCGTCGACGGGGTGCTCCTCGTCCGTCACCGCCGGCCACTCGGCGACGTGCTGGTTGGTGAGAAGCAGCGTCTCGCCGGCCTGTTGCCGGTAGGCGAAGCCGGTGCCATGCGCCGAGACGTGCACCTTCTTGCGCCGCAAGTTGCCGTCCGGGCCGTAGGAGGGGCACTCGTAGGTGGCGCTGGTGCGGATGCAGAAGGTGTACGCGCCCACCTGTTGCTCGAGCTCCCGGGCCTTGGGGAGAAGGGCCGAGAAGTCATCCGCGTACTCGCCTGGACAGTAGGACGCGCCGCTCACCGGGGGAGGGGAAGGCGTCACCGCCGGAGCAGCCACCGGGGGCAGCTTGGGCCCCGGTGCGGGCGGGGTTGTCCCCGAAGGCGGTGGCGTTGCGGCGTCCGCTGCCGGCAGGGCGAGCCAGGCGAGCAGCAACGGAAGTGCGCATCCCCACTGGCGGTGCACGGACGTCCTCCTTCGGCCACTCTTTCGGGGGCACCAGGGCCCTTTTTTTGGGCCCTTTCCCCGCTAACGACTCAAAACAGCCGTGGCGGCGTTTTTGTTTCCCTGCCCCGCGGCAGCGACGGCCAAGTGGCGTCCCTCGGAGGAGAATTTGCCAGCGCGACTGTCCGTAACAACCTCGCTTACTGCCGTGGACGGCGAAGGCGCACGCGGGCCGGCGCGCGCCGGCGGCGGCCCATCGCGAGAAGTGTCAGAAGGACACCAAAGGCAGAGGTCGGCCCAGCGGTGCTGGAGCACCCGCCACCCGGACTCGGCGGGGTAACGGCAGACGTCGGCCCGCAGGCCCCCGAGGTTTGGCAATACGCGCCGGCGGCGTTGGTGGTGCACTCGGCGTCCCCGTTGCAAGCGCGGCACGTGTCATTGGCCGTGCCGCCCTGGGCGCAGACGGGGGTGGTGCCGCTGCACCCCTGTTGTGCGGTGCAGCCCACGCACTGGCCGAAGGAGACGTTGCCGTTGTCCATTTCGCAATAGGCGGTGGCGCCGGTGCACCCCCCGTCCTGGCCGACGTCGGTGCTGCTGCACTGTTGGCAGTAGGTGACGCCCGCGGTGCACAGCGCCAAGGGGCTGGCCGGCGCCGCGACGCAGGCCCCCTGCAGGTTGGACCAGCCCATTTCCACCGTGTAGCTGCCGGCGTCCGCCGGCTCTAGGTTGCAGAAGTCCGTCACCTGGTGCTCGGTACCGCCAGCGCTGTACCAACCGAGCGGCGGCCCGACGACGCCGTTGTCCTGAAACCACAGGCCGCTGCCGACGTTGGTGACGAGGTTAAGCAGTACGTGGGAGTGCACCTCGGTGGCGTCGTTGAAGTAGTTGGGGTCCGTCCCGCACAGGCCAAAACAGCCGCCGTCCGGACTTTGGTCCGGAATGAGGCCGACGCCGGCGGTGAGGGTGCCCAGCGTGAGGGTGTCCACGGCGAGGGTGTCCGTGGTGCCGCAGAAGCTGCCCGGCCCCGGCACCAGCTCGCAGCTGGTGCTGCCGCCGTAGGTGGTAATGGTGACGCCCGGCGGGAAATTCACCATGTAGAGGGTGTTGGCATTGCCCTGCGCGTCCACTTGAGGCTGCGGCAAGTTGCCGGCTGCAATTTGCGCCTGCAACTCAGTGAGAATTTGGGAGTTGGAGAGGGAGTTGCCAGTGAGGCTGGGGGTAATGGTGTAGCTGCCATAAAAACTGCCCCGGCCAATGCGCTGGTTACTGCCTGCGTCCGGAGCCGAGACGCCCGTCAACCCCACCGTCGAGTACTCGCTTACCCAGTCCAGGTAGGGGCTCTGCAAAATGGAGGAGTAGAAGCCGGGCATGCCGTTGGCCACGTTGACGTCCACGTTGGGCCCCCAGGAGACGACGACGACGCTCGGGTTACTGACGACGGAGCCGCCGTAATAGGTGACGTGGTTGGCGGCGGCGAGGGCCTCGGGGCCGGGCAAAAACGCGAAGCCGAGGGCAAGGGCCAGACGGAAGAGTGGGCGCATTCTTTCTCTTGAAAGCCGGAGAGACGGCCCGAGAATAGCCCCTCGCCCGCACGACAGCGGCTTTCAGCCCTCGCGCACTTCAGCCGCTGCTGGAGACGTCTGCCCTACCTCCGCCGACACCTGCACTGGGACTCCGTCCACGTACACCACGCGCTCCCCCAGTACCGCCGGGACACGCGGGCCCGGGGTGACAATGCCGGTGAGGTTGAGCGGGTCCACCGCGGCCAGCTCCACGCGCTCGGCCTGCCCCACCGCGCGGCGCACGGCGCGCGCGGCGTCCACCGCCTCGGGCAGGGCAAATTGCTCGCCGCCGACACCGGCCACGAAGCGGCCGCCCCGCAACTCTCCGCGCGCCTCCATGCGCCGGTAGAGGCCCACCAGCACCCGCCAGGGTGGGGCCAGCGGCTCGCGGGCCACCAAGTCCCGAAACACAATGCCCCACCGCTGAAGGAAGAGCTCGGCCAGGGCGCGGTGCCTCTCTTCGGCCGCCGGCACGCTGGTGGGAAGCAGCAACGTCCACCGGCCCGGCCCACCGCGCTTCTCGGCCTTCTGCTGGCGGCGCCGCTTGGGACTCTGCAGTACGCGCAAGTTTTCCACCGCGTCCGCGCTCACCACGCCGCGGGCCAACAGCTGCCACAGCGCGTCCTCCACCTCCTCCGCTGGACGCCTGGTGGTGGTGAGTAAGTCCTGGAAGAAGCACGCCCCGCGGCGAATGAGGGCGCGGCCGACGTCCAGCGCGGCGCCCTCCAAGTCCTCCGGCAGCCAGGGCTCGCCGTCCGCGGACAACTCCGGCCGGGCCGCCGCCAACAGCGCGTCCATGCGGGTCCGGCGGAAGAAGGAGAGAGTCGCCACCCGGCTCAAGGTGAGGGCCCGGCGGGTGGGCGGCTCCACCTCGGCCCCGCGGCGGGGGCCCACAGGCTTGCCCTCGCGCAGGGTGAGACGGCCCCAGGCCACCTCCCCCCGCCAGCAGGCCTGCTCCAACAAAGCGCCGACGTCCCCCTGCACCCGGGCCGGAAGCAGCGCCTGCTCCCACGCCGCCGCCGGGGCCTCCACCCCCTCCAACAAGGCGATGGCCTTGAGGAGGCCGCCCGCACCGCGCAGCCCGTCCGCCGGAAGGAGGCGGTGCCAGCGGAAGAGGAAGCGCATGAAGTCGCCTCCCGAGAGGGGCTCAATTTCCCGGCGCAGCCGGCCCACGGTGAGGCGGTGAATGCGCTGCAGAAGCCGCCTGTCACACCACTCCAACTCGCCAGCGGGCGCGCCCGGCCGGAAGCGTCCCCTCAGCACCGTCCCTTCCGCTTCCAGCTGGTGCAGCGCCGCGGTGACGTCCTCTTCTGAGAGGGCCAGCGCGAGGCCCAGGCCCTTGGCCGTCACCGGGCCGGCCACCTCCATGCGCCCGCGGACGCAGGCCAGCACCGCCGTCTCGGCGTCCACCGGGCCGTCGCCGGGCAACGGCACAAGCGGCGGGGTGAGGGTGCCTGTGGGAAACAAGGCCTGGGCGTGTGCCACGCGCTCCGCCGGGACGACGAAGGCGCGCTCGGCGACTTGCAGCCGTGCGGCGCGGCCAGCCGCCAACAGCACTTGCAGGAAGGCCGCGTCCAGTCCCTCCTCGGGCAACAGCACCCCTTGCAGTAGCCCCTCGTGGAGCTCGTCGGCGTCGCGGACGAGGGGCCGCGCGTCCGAGACAACCTGGTGGATGGCGTCCGCGTCCAAGGCCCCCATGGCCGCCGCGTCCTCGGCCGGAAGCGAGCGCCGCACTTGCACCGCGCGCGCCCGGCGCTCCTCGAGAGGGGCGTCGTCGAGAAAGGTGTAGGGCTGGCTGTTGAGGAGGGCGTGCGCCAGAGGAGAGGGCTCGGGCAAGTCCACGGCCACCGTGCGCAAGCTGCCGGCGCGCAGCCGCCTGAGGACGGCTTTGAGGCCGTCCACGTCCATCGCCTCGCGCAGGCAGTCCTCCACCGTCTGGCGGACGAGGGGGTGGTTGGGCAACTCGACGTCACCGCCGCCGTGGTTGTCCTGACAGCCCACCTGGGCCGGGAAGACGGCCGCCAGGAGGTCGTCGCTGCGGGCGCGTTGAATTTGCGGCGGCACCCGCTTGCCATTCTGGAAGCGCTGCAGCGCCAGCGCCCGGGTGGCATTCCAGCGGAAGCGGGTGCCGAAGAGAGGGCTTTGCAGCACCGCCTGCACCAGCACTGCTTCCACCGTGTCCGGGTGGAGGAAGTCGAAAATGTCCGCCAGGGGGAAGCTGTGCTGCTCGCCCAAGGAGAGGAGAATGCCGTCGTCGGTGGCCGCCGCCTGCAACTCGAAGTCAAACGTCCGGCAGAAGCGCTTGCGCAAGGCGAGGCCCCAGGCGCGGTTGATGCGGCTGCCAAAGGGCGCATGCAGGCACAGCTGCATGCCGCCTGCCTCGTCGAAGAAGCGCTCGGCGACGAGGGTGTCGGTGGTGGGCAGCGCCCCCAAAATGCCCTGCGAGACGCGCAGGTAGCGCACCAGGCTGTCCACGCCGGACTCGGTGAGGGCGCAGGCGGCCTGCAAGGAGGCCACGTCCGACGTCTCGGCGGCCTGCTGTCGCAGCCGTCCCACCTCGAAGGACAGCTCGTCGGTGCGGCCCGGCGCCTCGCCGCGCCAGAAGGGCACCGAGGGCGGTGCCCCGTGCGCGTCCTCCACCCGCACCGTCCCAGCGCGGATGCTTTGAATTCTCCAGGAGGTGCTGCCGAGGAGAAAAATGTCCCCGGCCATGGACTCGACGGCGTAATCCTCGTCGAGGGTGCCCACCTGCCGCCCCTCGGGCTCGGCCACCACCGGGTAGGTGAAGGTGTCGGGAATGGCCCCGGCGTTGAAGACGGCGGTGAGGCGGGCCCCGCGCCGGGCCTTCAGCTGGTGGTGCACCCTGTCTCGGTGCAGCAGGGCCCGCGCCGGCCCGCGGACGGCCACCCCCTCGGCCAGCATGCGCACCACCTCCTCGTACGCGTCCCAGGAGAGGTGGCGGTAGGGCCAGGCGCGGCGTACCAGGGCGTACAGCGCGCGCTCGTCCCAAGCCTCCACGCTGCAGGCAGCCACCAGCTGCTGGGCCAGCACGTCCAAGGGCGCCTGGGGAATGGCGACGGAGTCCAGCTTCCCCTCCTTGACGGCGCGCACCAGCGCGGCGGACTCCACCAACTCGTCCCTGGTGAGGGCCACCAGGAGGCCCTTACTGACGCCTGCCAGGTGGTGGCCGGCCCGGCCCACCCGCTGCAGGAAGGTGCCGAGGCCGCGCGGGCTGGCCAGCTGGACGACGACGTCCACCGAGCCAATGTCAATGCCCAGCTCCAACGAGGCGGTGGCCACCATGGCCTTCAGTTGTCCCGTCTTCAGCTTCTGCTCTGCCGCCAGGCGCAGCTCCCGGGCCATGCTTCCGTGGTGGGCCGAGACGAGGGTGGGGCCAATGCGCAGCCCCAAGTCATGCGCCACGCGCTCGGCCAGCTTCCGGGTGTTGGTGAAAATGAGGGTGGTGCGGTGCTCGGAGACGAGTTGCACCAGCCGGTCGTAAACCTGCCCCCACATTTCATGGCTGGCCACCGCGGTGAGCTCCTCCTCGGGCGTCTCCAAGGAAAGCTCCCACTGGCGCAGGTGGCCCACCTCCACCACCGCGCACTGCTGCGCTCTGCCGCCGGTGAGGAAGTCCGCGAAGTCCGCCAGCGGACGCACCGTGGCCGACAGGCCAATGAGTTGCGGGCGCGCCCCGGTGAGGTGCTTCAGCCGCTCCAGCGAGAGGGAGAAGTGGCTGCCGCGCTTGTCTCGGGCCAGGGCATGAATCTCATCCACAATGACGGTGTCCACCCGGGCCAGCGTCGCCCGGGCTCGGGGCGCGGTGAGGACCAGGTACAGCGACTCGGGCGTGGTGATGAGAATGTGCGGGGGCCGGCGCAGCATTTGGGCCCGCTCGGCCGCGGGCGTGTCCCCGGTGCGCACCTGGACGCGGATGGCTTCTGGGGCCAGGCCCTCGGCCGCCGCCAGCGCGTAGAGCTCCTGGAGGGGCTGCAGCAGGTTTTTCTGGACGTCATTGCCCAGGGCCTTCAGCGGGGAGACGTAGAGGAGGTGGGTGTGCTCGCCCAAGCCCGCCTCGAGCGCCAGACGGAAAAGCCTGTCCAGGGCAACCAGGAAGGCGGCCAACGTCTTGCCCGAGCCAGTGGGCGCAGCGAGCAGCACGTCGCGGCCTTCGAGAATGGGCGGCCAGCCCTGCAGCTGCGGCGCGGACGGGTTGCCCAGCCGTCCCGCAAACCAGCGCTGCACGAGGGGGTGAAAGGGGGCCAGGCCCTCGGCACCCGCGGCCGGGCCTCGAGAAAACTGGAGCGGCAGCTGCGGGGTACCCATGGCGTCAGCGATGTCTCCGGGGTACGTCTGCTGGGGGACCCGCATTTCTGAACGCCCGTGCAGCACACGTCAAGCCTCGTTTGTGCCCCCCAAGGGGGAGCCGCCCGTGGACACCTCCTCCGCTCTCTGGGCAGCCTCCCCTCTGCCTTATGACGACGCGCCGGCTGGCCCTCCTCGCACTCTGCCTTCTCGGGACTTTGGCCCGGGCGGACTCGGCCTCCTACATCGCGCCGGTTTCCACGCAGGCCGTGGAACAGCCCGGCAGCCACCACGTCTCCTTCGAGGTGCAGGCCGGGACAGCCTACCCACTGCTCAAGCGCGGAGGGCCCGGTGGCGCCTGGTGCAAGCTGGCCTCGCCTTCCGGAGGCGCCCCGGGCTGGGTGCCGTGTGAGAGAAGCCCCGGGCCAGAGGGTGCGCACCCGGCCCCAGCAGCAGGGACGGCTGGCCACTGCCTCAGCCAATGCACGAGCCCGCCCCTCTTCTCCTCGCCGGTGGCCCTTTCCGCCGTCGACAGGGAAGTGTTGTCGGTGTGCCCGGCACGGCCGGACGCGGCGGCCAGCCTGGAGGACGTCCGGCGCTTCATGTCCGCGCACGTGGACGACGAGCGGCTGGTGCGGGCGCTCTCCGCGGCCGGCCGCCCAGGAGACAGAGGCGCCAACGTGGAGTGGCTCGCCTCGCTGTGGGTGGGCACCGGGCCGCGCAACGCCTTCACCCACGTCTTCTGCGGGGATGACTGGACGAAGGCGGCCATTGGCGGACTGCACTACCTACCGCGCTACGCGCAGCTCGAGTCCGAGGGGAAGCTGTGCTTCGGCGGCCCGGTGAAGGGCAAGGAGGTACTTCAGGGGGGCCAGTACACCTTCCGCTTTTCCGCCGTCACCCCTTGGTCCTGCGGCGTGAAGCGGGTGGGCGGCTTCACCGTCCAGCATGACGCGGTGCAGGTCGTGGCCATTGGCACGCGCGCCTTTGCCCGCTGCTGCAACCGCTCGGGCGGCAGCAAGGACGGCGGCGTCTACGCCGCGCCGGACTTGGGCGGGGTGAGTTACCGCATTTGGTGCGGGACCCGGAATGGCAGCTACGGCATCGCCACCCTCTACCCGACGGACGAGGCGCCCACCTGCGGCCCGTGAGTCGCCCTAAAGGCACTCCTCGGTACGGGACGGCGCCAAGGCGGGTAAGCGAGGACTTCCAAGGGAGACGTGCTTTTGGCTAGTCCTTCCGCTCGAGCCCAAAGGGGGGTGGAAATGGGACGGCAAGCGCGACTCGTCGGCCTGGTCCTCGCAGCGCTTTCGGTCGGGTGCGGGAGCTCCTCCCGGGGCACCGCGACGCTCCGAAGCAAGTTGGGGACGCTAAGCCTCGTTTCAGTCACTGGCTCTGCCGCGAACCAGCAGTGGGCCTTCTCCTTCGCCTCGCAAACCCGGGCACCTTCGAGTTGAACCTCACCTCGACTGGGACAGCGAGCAGGTGACGGGCGGAACTGTTTGGCAAAACGCCCACGGCACCTTCACCGCCACCCTGACGCCCGAGCCGGCCAATGGCCCTGCCGGCGCGGTCAACGTGACGCTGAACGCCACCTTTTGAGCCTGACCCCTCGGGTGGGGCCAGTCAGGAACGCTCGGTGGGGAAAAGCGCCATCACCAACTCGGTGGGCTCCCCGTCCTGCTGCGTCGTGTCCAAGTCGTCGAGAATGGCGACCAGGCGGCGGCGCAGCTCCGCCACCTGAGCCGGCCGAAGCCGCAGCAGGACCCGAGACACCAGCGTCAGCTGCGACTGCTCCGGCGAAAACTCGCCCACTTCCTCGAAGTCTTTCACCGCGTTCCGGAAAATCTGTGCGCGGGCGGACATCGCTCCCCGCCTCGCCCTTCCTCCAAGGAGGGAGCTCTCCACGCGGAAGGCGCGGGCCACCGCCCGGTACACCCGTTCCACCTGGCGCCCCCGGACGCGCTGAGCGACGACTCGAATCCACCCGTGCTACTCGAGGAGGTTTAAGTGGTAGTACACTTTCGGCCGCGACATCCGCAGCTGCGAGGCTAAGTCCCGCGCTCCTCGGGGCTCGAGGATGAGCAAGGTGAGAATCCGCTGCCGCTGGTCGTCGCTCACCGCGCGAAGCGCTGCCAACGTCGTAATGCCGTGAAGCGGGGGAAGCGCTTCGGCCGGTGGCACCTCGGGCGCCGGTTGCGTCACGGGTGGAGGCGGGACGCGGCCCATTGGGACACCGTGCTCAGAATTTCCGGCGTCGTCAAAAACGCTGGCAAGAAGACCCAACCGCTGGGCAGACCAACCGGGTCTGGCAACAGCGAGTGGCTGACGCCTGGGAAGAGCCGAACGGTGACGTCCTGGTTGCCGCCCGCCCGCATGGCGGTGGCCAAGAGCTCGGCGGAGCGCGGCGGCACCGTCAAGTCGGAGCCACCCTGGAGGACCAGCGCAGGACAGCGCACCTGCCGAGCATAAGCGAGTGGGTCAATGCCCAAGAAGGAGCGTTCGCGCACCGTCAGCGGTTCGGCCAATTGCTTTTCGACTTCGGCGCTTCAGTGCTCCGGGGGCACCTCCGCAGACTGCCTCACCGGCCCCTCAGTGGGCGAGGCGCGCCCGGCTTCGCTCCAGCCGGTAGGCCTCCGGCATGCGGAAGAGCGGCGAGGAGATGAGGTAGTCCGCCGAGCTGCGGTTACAGGCGATGGGCACGTCATGCAGCACCGCCAGCCTGAGCAGCGCTTTGACGTCCACGTCATGGGGCTGAGGGGTGAGCGGGTCCCAGAAGAAAAACACCACGTCAATGCGCCCTTCGGCAATGAGGGAGCCGAGTTGCGCATCACCGCCGAGCGGGCCCGAGAGCAAGGAGCGCACCGGGACACCCAACGTGGTGACGAGCGTGCGCCCGGTGGTGCGGGTGGCGAAGAGGGTACAGCGCTCCAGTGTCCCGCGGTTGTAGGCGGCCCACTCCGCCATTTCCTGCTTCCGGCCGTCGTGCGCCACCAGCGCCACCACCGGGCGCGGCGTATCCCCCGGTGCAAGGGTAATGTGGGAGTCCATGGCACCCAGTTTCCGTCGGACTAACGCATCGCGCCAATACCCCCCGAAATGACTTCTGGCGCGAAGGAGCAGCGGAGCTACTCTCCGGAAGGCGACACACGGGCCTCCGTCGGCTGGGCCAACCTCCACTCCTGCGCGGGAACTCTTCACTTCGTGCCAGCTGAAGCGCAGGCGGACGTCAGCCGAAGCCCCCAGGACGCAGTCCGGAGGCAGAGACTCAAACCCTCTGAGCTGGTGAAGGCGCTGGGCATGTCCAAGACGAGCGTGGCGCTCACGCTCGTCTTCTTTCAGCTGGAGTCCCTGGGCTACCTCCTCGTCAACCGCCTCAGCACCCTTCGACGCAGCATCGTGCTGCTGACGGAGGGCGACAACGTCGTCCGTTTCCGGCCGAAGTCCCTCTGGCTGTACGTGTCGCTGTTGCCCTACTGCTTCTTCGTGATGCTGGACGTTGCCGCCGTCCGGCGTCTGTTGCGCGGGGCGGTGTGCGTCTTTTTGACGAGCCTCATCTCCTACCGCTCGTTCCTGAAGTACCCCTCGTCCTACCCCCGGCCAGCCTTGGAGTCCGACGAGACGCGCCTCGGGCGCGCCTGGGAGACGCTGCGAAAGGTCGACCTGCCGGCCAACACCCTCCCCAGCCTCCACGTCGGACACACCTTCCTGCTCGCCTTCCTCCTGTCGCGGCACCTGCCCAAGGAGCGCTCGGACGCCTATGTCCTGTGGGCGACGCTCATCTCGCTGTCGACCCTCACCACCAAGCAGCATTACGTGGTGGATGTGACAGGAGGCATCCTCGTCGCGGAAACCATCGCCCTGCACATCTACGCGCCCTGGGAGGAAGGGCGCCTGTCCTGGCGCGGCGCGCTCAGAGAGCTTCGCCAACTCTGCCGGCGGCTGGACGCGCTCGCGCTGACGCCTGAGGCTTACCGACTCTCCGCTGCCGAGCGCCATCCCAGCCTTCGGCCACTCCTCGCCGACTTCGCGAGCGGTCGGACGTTGAGCGAGCTGTATGCGCACACCGACGGACGGCTCGCCCTCTTCGAGCGCAAGCACCTTCTGGTCGACGTGCTGAGCAGAGTCCGGCCACCCCTGTCGCGGCTCCTCGCCTTGGTGCCGGGCTGGCTGCAATTCCTGCGTGAATTCCTAGAGGCCATGCCAAGGCTCACCGACGGGGGCGTCCGAAATTACGTCGGTGACTTCGACGATGACTTCCGAAAGGGGATGGAGCTGCTGTTTGACTTCTCCGCTGTCGGCGCGAAGGCGGCAGGCCGGGACGGCCCAGCTGGGACGTCCCCGACGAGCGCTTAACCCACGGGCACCGCAGTCTTAGGCTTAGTCGCTCTCGGCCGGCACCCAATGCGGGTCAAGGCTGGCGAAATGCCCGCGCGGGCAGCGGGCTCCACCGGTGGCGGAGGTTTTCCAGTGGGCTTGGCAGTACGGCTGCCCGCACAAGACGCAATAGCCAGCGTGGTCATGCAGCTCGGCCGTCCGGATGCGTTCAAACTCGAGCGGCTCGCCGAAGGCGCTCGCGTAGAGGGCCGCCTCGGCCTCCGCAATGTCTGCGCCGAGCCCGTTGCCTCCCCCCGGCCCCTCGTAGAGAAAGCGCCACTTCGTCGACTGGTGCCACTGGTCGAAGGTTTTCTTCTCCAGTCCCGTCCAAGTGCTCCAGCGCGCCGGCCGCCCGTCGGGGGGCACCAGCTCCACCCGAGCGGTGCTTCGGCCGCACTCGGCGCACTTCGGCTCGGCGATGAGGTTGTGGTCCTTGTCCATGGGCCTCCTCGAAAGCCCGGCATTTTGCCCGAAGACAGCTGCGGCCATGAAGCGAGGAATGCGTGACGCCCGCCTCACTGAAGCCTGCCGCAGCGCGTCTTGAAGTGGCGGGCGGCTGCTGACGCTGTAGCCCCCCTCTCTGCAGTCGTGGCCCCGCGCTCCCCTGGGGGGGGGGCTGGCTTACTGAGGGCAGCTTCCGTCCGTTATTTGCCCCGAACAGTACTGAAGGACGGTATTCGCCGTCGCAAAGCTGTTGTTGGAAGCCAGGTACGCCATGAGCGTGACGTTTGAAACGTCAAACAGCGTCACTCCATACAGCGTGCTTCCGTAGTTGCTGAAGGTGGAATTGCTGATGACGGGGCCCAACGGCCCATTCGCCGTCGCCTGCCCATCCCCCACCGCCACCTCGCCCGTGCCGTCGAGCGTCCCTTGGCTGCTCGAGGCGTACTCCACCGTCACGTAACTCAGCATGGAACCTGAGGACTGGTTGGCATTGGTGCACCAGAAATTAATGCCCGCCCAGTCTCCGGGCGTGGGGTTACTGGCGTGGCTGGTAAAGGTAATTCCGTCGGTTGGTGTCCCGGCCGCCATGAGAAAGCTGTTGCCGTTGGAGGCGTTGGTGCCCGCCGGGGGCGGGTCGACACTCAGCTCGGTGCTCAAAAACTGCACCGTGTTGGGGGCGGAGATGGTGAGGGTGTCCGCCGTGGCGTTAGGGCCCTGGGAAATGACTTGCACGCTGTTGACAGCAAAGTAGGGCAGCGGGATGGCCGGCCAGGTGGTGCTCGTGTCCACCAGGCAGTTGTTGGCCACGTAGCTGTGCAGGGCCACCACCGCCGTCGGCGCCGTCGAGGGCGTCGCCGAAATGGTGGTGGGAAGGGTGCCCGCTTCCTTCGCCTCGATGACGTAGGGGTAGTGGATGCTCAGCTCCCAGGTGTTGACGCTGAGGTAGCCCGAGCCCGGGTGGAAGCCCGTGTCCAGGCCGGCGAAAACGAAGCCGTGGCCGGCGCTGTGGTTGACAGTCAGGTAACTCAAGAAGGGGGCGGGAGAAGGGGTGGCGCTCCCGGCGAAAACGTCGCCGCCTTCCACCGTCAACGCCGCCGCATCCGTCCCAGGCAAGTCATTGGCGCCTTCCCCACCGGCAAATTCGATGGTGGCGTACTCGATGGCGGTGCCGGTACTCAAAGGCCCAAGCACCACCCCGCCCCAGTCCCCGGGGAGGGGAGTCGCCGCTTCCGAGGTGAAAGTGACGCCAGCGGTGGCTGTCCCGTTCACCAAAAGCGAACCCGGTTGGCCGTCCGCGCCGACGCGGAGGGCCGCTCCGTTGCTGCCGTTTGTCCCCGGGGCAAACTCGACCGTCGTTCCCGCCGAAATGGTGAGCACCGGGCTGCTTGGCCCCCCGACAATGACGGTGGTTGCAGCCGTCCAGAGACAGGTGGGGGCCAGCGTCAGGTTGGACGTTACAGGCGAGCTGAGCACGCAGGTGGGCATGTAGGTGAAGCCG
Source organism: Myxococcaceae bacterium (assembly GCA_052143535.1). Classification (GTDB taxonomy): domain Bacteria; phylum Myxococcota; class Myxococcia; order Myxococcales; family Myxococcaceae; genus JADGRA01. Next base: position 25,749 of record JBKQSS010000046.1, read on the forward strand.
CTGGGCAGAACGCCCGACTGAGCGTCGGGGTTGGTGACGGTGACGTCCACCACCCCCGCCGCCCCCGCCGGCGTCACGGCAGAGAGACTGGTGGCACTGCTGAAGGTGACGCCGGTGGCCGGCACCGTGCCGAAATGGACGGTGGCTCCGCTTTGGAAGTTGGCTCCGGAGAGAGTGACAGCCGTCCCACCGGCGGTCGGCCCGGACGTCGGGACAATGCCCGTCACCGTGGGAGCCGGCGCCATGGGGGAGCTGCAGGCGGCAAACACCAGCAGTCCAACCGCTCTTCGCGCTGCAAATCTCATCCGCCGTCCCTCCGCCCTCGCAAAAACCAACCTCGCGTTTGAGGCAGAGCCTCAACTGGCCCGGGCGTCCTTTCAAGACGCTGTGGGCCTCTTTCTTCCTCAGCCGCGCTCTGCGACGGGCCCGCTTGTAGCAAATGGCCCCGTCGACGCGGCGCTTCTACCGGGACCTTTGTCCGCCGAAGGCCCGAGGCCAAGGAGCGGCCAGGACGACGCCTTGCCTCTACCAAACGCTTGTCCTCGGGTGCTGGGCGGCCAAGGCCCCTCGTCAGCTCAAGGTCCGATTTGAACCGGGACCTCTTGGTTCCCAATGACTCCAATCCCGAGCTGGCCAGTGACGTTGGCCCCCCAACCCCACAGCGTGCCGTCCGTCTTGATGGCCAGCACCCACGACTGACCGGCGGCGACGAAGGAATACCCACCTCCCACCATCACGTGGGTGAGAGAACCGGTGACGCTCCCGTTTCCCAGCTCGCCCTCGGTGTTGTCGCCCCAAGTCTCCAGCTCGCCCAAGGTGGTGACGGCGACTCCGAAGGCTGGGCCCTCCTCGTAGCCAGTCCCCGCGGCGACGGAGGCGAAGCCCGTCCCAGTCTGCTCCGGTGAGCTCTGGCCCGTCGTCGTCCCGTCGCCCAGCTCCCCGTTGCCGTTGTAGCCCCAGGCCCACAAGCTGCCGTCCGTCTTGACGGCATAGGTGGAGTAGTCCCCCGCCGCCACCGACGCGTAGCCGCTTCCCACTTCCGCCGGCGTCTTCTGGGGGCTGCCGCCGACCACCACTCCGATGCCGAGTTTTCCCGAGGTGCTGTCCCCCCAGGCCCACAGCGTCCCGTCCGCCGCCACCGCCATGCTGTAGTAGTAGCCCGCCGAAACGGAGGCCCAGTTGGTGGCCGTGCCAATTTGCTCGGGCGCGTTTTTCGCCACCTGCGTCCCGTCGCCCAGCTCCCCGTAACTGTTGTCCCCCCAGGCCCACAAGGTGCCATCCGTCTTGATGGCCAGGACGTGGTAGGCCCCAGCAGAAACCTTCGCAAAGCCCGTCCCCAGCAACACCGGCACTTCCTCAAGGCTCGACGCCACGCCCAGGCCCAGGGGGCCTTGGCCCCAGCCCCACAGGGCGCCGGCCGGGGTGAGGGCGACGCCGAAGCCGAAGCCCGTGCCGAGGCTCGCCGCTGCAAACCCAGTCCCAATCTCACCGGGGAGGTTTTGCTCGGACGCCGGCAGGCCGTTGCCCAGCTGGTAGGAGCCGTTGTAGCCCCACGTCCACAGGCCGCCATCGGCGTCCACGGCGGCGGAGCTGTTGACGCCGCCGGCAGCCGTCACCCACGCCGGGGCCGGCCCGCTGACGGTGACGATGGCGGCGCCGGAGGCACTGGTGTCCACCGTGCTGGTGGCACGGACGTGGAAAATGCCGGCAGTTTGGGCCGTGGTGTAGAGGCCTGCCGAGGAAACCGTGCCTCCCGTCGCCCCCTCGTCAATGGACCAGTTGACGGAGGTGATGGAGGCCCCCGTCACGGTGGCCGTGAATTGCGCCCGCCCGGTCTCGGGCAGTGTCACCGCGGAGGGGCCGACGCTGACGGTAACGCCGCTTCCGGTGCTCACCGTCACCACCGCTTCGCCGTACGTCGTGCCGTCCGCCGCGCTGGTGGCTCGGACGTGGAAGGTGCCGGTGCTGCCGGGCGCCGAGTAGAGGCCCGTCGAGGAAACGCTGCCGCCGGAGGCCTCGTCAACAGTCCAGTTGACGGCCGTATTGGACGTTCCGGTGACGTTGGCCATGAATTGCTTCGTGCCGCCGGTGGACACGCTCGCCGTCCCCGGGCTGACGCTCACTGAAATGCCGCTTGCGGAGCTCACCGTCACCACCGCTTCGCCGTACGTCGTGCCGTCCGCCGCGCTGGTGGCTCGGACGTGGAAGGTGCCGGTGCTGCCGGGCGCCGAGTAGAGGCCCGTCGAAGAAACGCTGCCGCCGGAGGGCTCGTCGACAGTCCAGTTGACGGCGGTATTGGACGTCCCGGTGACGTTGGCCATGAATTGCTTCGTGCCCCCGGTGGGCACGCTGGCCGTGTTCGGACTGACGCTCACGGCAATGGCAACCGAGGCGCCGCACAGGGGCGTCAGGAAGGAGGCTCCGGAGGCAAGCGCGCAATCAAGCGTGAGGGCCGCGCCCACCATGCTGGTGCTGGCCAGTGACGCCGTCTTCGAGCCGGTGGCGCCATAGCTGAGTGGCGTCGAGGCGGTGATGTCAAACCCGACGCTGGTGAAGACGGCCCGAGAGCAAGCGGTGACGTAGGCCGGAAGGTTGGTGACGGGACACAGCGTCACCGCCTCAGCAAATTGTGCGCTCTGCTGTCCGGCACTCGCCTCCCACAGCCCGCCTGCGGAGAGAATGAAGCCGATGGAGGGAGGGATGGTGCTGCCCGGTGACAGGCCGGCAGCCAGCGCGGCCTCGGTCGCGCCTTGGAAGACAAGGACGCCCGAATACACCTGCGTGCTCGGCAACGGCGACTGCGCGTGGACAACCATCAGCTGGAAGGCAAAGCCCTGGGCGGCTCCGCTCGAAAGCGCGCTGCTCCTGGTGCGTGCCTCGCTTTGCCCGCTCGGCGGGGACGCCAGGGCGCTCGCGGTGAGGGTGACGCTGTCGGACTGGACGCCGCCCTGTAGCGCCAGGGCTGCTCCCTGCGCCGCGAGCGCGCCCGCGCCGGTGAGGGAAGCCACCTGCCCGGCCAAGGCGGTACTGAGCGCTGCACTGACGCTCGGGTCAATGTCCGTCCCGGTGACGGTTGGCGGGGGCGGCGTGGGGCCCGAGCTGCTGCCGCAGGCAACGAGAAGAAAGAGTCCAACGACGGCGCTGCGCTGAAGCATCGCAAAACCCCCCGCAGGCTCTTTTTGCCTGCTTGCATTGAAGACGCTTCAGGGTGGCAATCCCTCTCACCTCCGTGCGCTTGGGAGGAGTTGGACCGGGAGTCCGGCGCGACCCCACCCGCGAGCGCGGGCTTGAGGAGCCCCAGGGGGGCCCCAGGGAGGTGAAGAGGTTTCGCCTTTCAGGCACCGTGGGCTTCGCGCTGCTGGCGCACCGCTGCCCCAGTCGCCCCGGGAAAGGCGCCGGCTTTTCGCCGCCATTTTCGCTTCAGTCGAAGTGGACGCGGCGAAAGGGGTGCACCCTGACGTCCTTCCACACGCCGCCCACTGAGTAGGCGTCGGAGACGAGCCAGGCGTCGAGCTCGGCGCGGGCGGGAAACTCCATCAGCAGCATGGAGCCCACCATTTTCCCGGCCTCGTCGAGCATGGCGCCACCCTCGAGGAAATGCCCCGCCGCCTTGAGGCGCTGGGCGGTGGCCAGGTGTGCGGGGCGGGCGGCAGCGCGTCGCGCCGGCGCCTCCGCGTCCACTCCGTCGTAGCCGAGGATGAGAAACGTCATGGTGCAGCCATGCTCGCAGCGCCGCGGCGGGCAGGGCAACCTCTTCCAAGGCCTTGCCAAGGCCGTGTACATAAGCGCTTAGAAATGTCCGTCCTCCCTTGCGCTGGGGCGGCGCCCCGCTGCGTCAACAGGTGGCTTCCGGAAGGGGGCGACGGGGTTTCCAAAACGCCTGGAGCGCGACTTCTCCACCGAGCTCCCGTAAGGTGAAGGCCGTCCTCTCCGCACTCTTCTGGGCCTTCTTCGCGCTCAGCTGCGTGCCGCTGTTTGTCGGCGCGCTGCTGGTGTGGCTGGGGACGGCGCTCTTCGACAGAAATGGCCGGGTGTTGCACCTCTACTCGTGCTTCTGGGCGCAGCTGTATTTCTACGTCAACCCCGCCTGGCGCCTGCGGGTAGAGGGGCGGGAGCGGCTTCCCTGGCACGGCCCGGCCGTCCTCGCTTCCAACCATGCCTCCTTGGCAGACATTCTCGTCCTCTTCGGCCTGTACCGGCCCTTCAAATGGGTGAGTAAGGCAAGCAACTTCCGGCTGCCCTTCATTGGGTGGAATATGCGCCTCAACCGCTACGTGCCCCTCGTCCGGGGCGACGCGGAAAGCATTGGGCGCATGGTGGCGGCATGCGAGGCGTGGCTGGACAAGGGCGTGCCCGTCCTCCTCTTCCCAGAGGGCACCCGCTCGTCCGACGGCCAGGTGAAGGCCTTCAAGGACGGGGCCTTTAAGCTGGCCATGGCCAAAAAGTGCCTCCTCTACCCCATTGCCCTGGCCGGCACCGCCGACGTCCTCCCCAAGCACGGCCTGGTGCTTCGCCAGCGCGCCAACTGCCGAGCGCGGGTGCTGGAGCCGGTGGACCCAACGCCCTTCGGCACGGACGTGGCCGCCTTCAAAGAGGAGGTGCGCTCGAGAATTGTGGCCGCCAAGGCGGCCCTCGACGCCGAGCTCGCCCTTGAGAGGGCGGCAAAAGGCGCGGGCGAGGGCCTTGGGCCGGCACACCCCGGGCGCGACGCCCCAAAGGAGTGACGCCTGTCCTCCATCGCCTTACACGCTTGGAAGACAACCTACTTCGCGCACTGGGGCCCAGATGACCCCGGACACTGTCGGTTGAAAAGCTTGCTCGCGGCGGCACGCAATTTCTTCGCTAGAGTGAGGAAGACGCCGCACCAGCGACTTGAAACCCTTTCGGTGGCCCGAGCGCCGCTGCAAAGACGTTGGAAGTCGCCTGCGACAGAGGTGACAAGGGGTACGCCGCGGTGGCGTCCCCCTTTTTGACGGAAACGTGAGTGCGCCGCAGGGGGGCCGCGCGACGGAGGACGGTTGGACGTCAGCCTGCGCAGGGCCCAAGCGGAGGACTTGCCGGCGGTGGAGGCCCTCTTACGGGTGCGCGAGCTGCCGCTCGACGGCCTCACCGAGCACCTCGGCGCCTTCTGGGTGGCCGACGCTGACGGGACGGTGGTGGGCACCGGAGGCCTCGAGGTGCACGCGCGGCTTGGCCTGTTGCGCTCGCTCGCGGTGGACGCGGACTCAGAGGGCGCTGGCCTTGGCAGCCGACTCGTCTGGCAACTCCTCGAGGAAGCGGTGGACCAAGGGCTGCGGGAGGTGTACCTCCTCACCGCCTTCGCGTCGGACTACTTCTCGCGCTTCGGCTTCGTCCGGTTGAGTCGCCGCGAGGTGCCGCCGGACATCCAGGCTTCGGCACTGTACAAGGCGTGCCCCGGGACGGCCGTGGCCATGCGGTGGTCGCCCACCGCCTCGGGCATTTACGAGCCGCCCACCGTCATTTAGGGGTGCGCCCGATTGAGGGCGGGCCACTTACGGCGGCGGCGCGACGCGCTTCACCAGCAGCACCACCTCCACCGTGGGCGCGCCCTGGGTGAGGACGGGCACCGGCTGCTCGCTCTGAAACCACACCACCCCGTCCACGGAAATACTCGCCCGTGCACCGTAAGTGTGGCTGTCCTGAATGAGGGCCGGGTCAAAGAAGAGCTCGAAAGGCAGGGGCACTTGGCTGGCGGCCTGGAATTTCGCCTCGCCCACCGTGGCCACGGCCGGCGGAAGCATCGCGTCCCAGAGGCGCACCGACACCTGGGCGTTGGGCGGGAGCGCCACCTTCTCCCGGAAGGTGACGGTGCCAGAGAGGACGCCCTTGTTGGTGGCGGTGGGCGCGACTGGCGGCGTGGACGTCGTGCCGCAGGCAGTGGCGGCCAACAGTGCAAGGACGGCGAATGGGTGTCTCATGGACGCAACTCCTCAGCAGGACGGCGAAGCATGGCAGTCGCAGTGGTGGCCGGCGGCCGGCGACCGCTTCCTTTGAGCAGCCATAGGGCGAGGGCCGTCAGACAAAGCCCTAAGCCAACCGCCGTCCAGGACTGGAAGAGGGCCTTCACCTCGGGCACGCGCACCATCACCATTTGCAGCGAGTTGTTGACGGCATGCATCAGGAGGCCGGGCAGAAGGCTGCGCGACTCGTAGGCCGCGAAGCCCAGCACCAGGCCCAACACACTGGCCGCGGCAATGTGCCAGGGGTTGACGTGGAAGAGGCCGAAGGCCAGCGCGCTTCCCACCACCGCCAGGGTGCGGGAGCCCGAGCGCGCGAAGCCCGTCAGCACCACTCCCCGGAAGCAGGCCTCCTCGCACACCGCCGGCAGCAGCCCCACCAGAAGCACCGCGGCGCCGAGCGACAGCGGCCCGTGCTTCCCCAATAAGTCGCCGAGTTGCTCGCCGTACTCGCGGGCCCCTTGGAAGTTGGACAACAGGCCGCCGGTGGCGAGCCCCACCGCCCAGCCAGAGAGGCCGAGGAGGGCCGCCCCGAGAAGTCCCCTCCGAGAGGGCAGCCGCAGCTGGAAGGCGTCCTTAAAGCGGACGCGCCACAGAAGGGCCCAGGCCGCCGCTGGAAGGAGGAAGAAGCCCACCTGAGAGAGGGCAATGGCCTGGCCAATTTGCTCGCGCGTCATGGCCCCCCGCAGCGGCAGGGTGCCGTAAAACACCACCACCACCAGGAGCGCGACGAAGAGGACGGTGTTGCCCGGGGTAAAGCCGCCCTTGGTCTTCCTGGAGAAGACGTCCCGCCACGGCTTCTCGCCACTGAGGAGCACCTGCTCCGTCTCAAAGACGCGCGAGGCCAGCACCACCCCCATGGCGGCATAGGCGAAGCTGGAGATGAGCACCATGCTGGCCAGGGCCGGTGTCGCCTCGCCTCCCAATAGCGCCCGCATCAGGAGGGCCACGTTGGTGAGAGGCACCAGGGCCAAGGCCGGGGTGAGCTCGACGCCGGGCAGCGAGCTGCCGAGGGCGGCGAAAATGACGAGGAAGAGGAGCGGCATGAGGTAGCTCTGGCCCTCCTTGTAGGTGCGGGCCATCACGCCCACCGCGATGAAGAGGGCGGCCAGCAGAAGGGCCGCCGGCACAAGCGTCAGAAAGAGCGCCACCCCCACCGAAGGGCTCATCTGAAAGCTCGACTGGGCGTTGCCCTCGGAGAGGAGCCGGCCGATGGCCAGGCTGAGGGAGCCAATGTTGGCCAGGGCCGCCACCAGCGTCATGGCCACAATGGTGAGGTACTTGCCGGCCACCACCTCCAGGGCGTGCACCGGCGCCGTCAACAGCGTCTGCAGGGTGCCGCGTTCCTTCTCCCCGGCCGTCAAGTCGATGGCCGAATAAAAGGCCGACGAGGCAAGCAGCACCAGCACCATGTAGGGCAGAAAGGTGCCCACCAGCGAGGCCGCCCGCCGCGCGCTGCTCGACACGTCCTCCTCCTCCACCACCAACGGCCGGGCGCTGAGGGCCGGCTGGCCGAGGGCCACCATCCGCTCCTCGAGCAGCACCGCCTCGTGCCGGCGCAGGGCTTTGAGGACGCGCTCCTGCATTGTCTCGGACTGAAGCTGGGTGGAGTCGGCGTACACCTTGACGCTGAGGCTCGGCCCCACCGCGCCCTCGGGCGTCACCAGCACCACGTCCACCTTCTTGTCGGCCACCGCCTTTCTGGCTCTCTCCTCCACCTCGGCGGGGACGGACGCCTCGCGCTCCACCAGGGTGGCCTTGTCGGCCAGCACCGCCTGGACGGCCCGCTCCGGCACCGGCCCCCACACCGCAACGCGGGCGGACTGTGCCGCGAGCTCCTCCCGCTTGTTGCTGGTGAAGCTGCCAATGGCGGTGAAGAGGAGGGGGTAGACGATGATGGGTAAAACCAGAGTGGTGAAGAGCGCCCGTCTGTCGCGCAGCGTCTCCACCAAGTCCTTTCGAAAAATATGCCAGACAATGGTCGGCCTCATGCCGCGGCTCCAATGCGGGCGAGGAAGGCGTCGGTGAGGGTGCGCGCGCCGGAGCGGGCGATGACGTCAGCCACCGGGCCGTCGTCCAGTACCCGGCCCTGGTGCAGAAGCACCACGCGGTCGCAGAGGGCTTCGGCGTCGCCGAGAATGTGGGTGGAGAAGAGAATGGCCTTCCCTCGGCCGCGCTCGGCACGAATGGCGTCCAACAGGAAGCGCCCGGAGACGACGTCCAGGGCGGTGGTGGGCTCGTCGAGAATGAGCGCCGGCGGGTCATGGAGGAAGGCGCGGGCCACATTGGCGCGCTGCTTCTGGCCGGCCGACAGCTTTCCGCACTGTCGGTCGGCGAAGTCCCGCATTTGAAAGGCGTCCACCAGGGCCTCAATGCGGGCCGCAAGCGGCTTCTCGGCCATGGCGTTGAGGCGGCCGAAATAGCGCAGCACCTCGCGCGGGCTCAGCCTTTGGTAGAGCGCCGTGTCGCCGGAAAGAAAGCCCAGCGAGCGCTTGAGGGCGAAGGCGTCCACGCTGGCCGCGTGCCCGTCCACCCGCGCTTCGCCCTCGCTGGGGGTGAGAATGCCGGCCAGCATGCGCAGGACGGTGGTTTTCCCGGCTCCATTCGGCCCGAGAAGTCCCACCACCTCCCCCGGGGCCACGCGGAAGGAGACGTCCTGGGCCGCCGTGACGCCGCCGTAGCGCTTACTCAAGCCCTGCGCCTCAATCATCCCCGCTTCTCCCCCTTTTTTGGGTGCGCCGGTGGCTCCCGGTTTTCCCCCGCCCGGCTGCCGTCGTCGAGCGGCCAAACGTCGCCCGCACCTCCTTGTGTCGCGACAAGAGAATGAGGGCCTCGGCCAATAGCCCCTTTCCGGGCTGCATGCGGTGCCAGGTGGAGGCGCCGCTCGGGTGCGGCAGGGGAATGGCGTCCGCCTGGTGTGCGGCAAAGGTGACGGGCACCACTTTGCCCACCACCTCCAGAAGCTTTCCGGTGTGCCCCAGCACCTGGGCAATGGCCAACGTCCCCACCGGCACAATGAGGGTAGGCCGCAGAAGCGCCACCTCGGCCGACACCCAAGCGTGGCAGCGCTTCACCTCCTCCGGGTCCGGGCGTCTGTCCCCGCCGCCTTTGGCTTTGCCCGGAAAGCAGCGCGCCACGGCGGAAATGTAAACGCGCTCCCGCACCGTCGCCTCGTCGGCGCCGGTGGCCTCCTCGAGCCAGCGGAAAAGCGTCCGCCCGGCAGTCCAGGCAAAGGGCCGGCCGAAGCTGGCCTCCCTCGGCCCGGGCGCCTGGCCGACGAGGAGAATGCGGCTCACCACCGGAAGGCCATACACCGGCGTCCCCACCACGTGGGGGCAGGCCCGGCAGACACGGAGGCCGGCCTGCAGCGCCTCAAGCCCGGCCGCGATGTCGGTGGAGGAAGGAGGAGCGCCGCGCCGCACGGGTTGCAGTATGCCCTGGGGCCCGGTGTACCCGGCGCCAATTGGCGGCCCCGGGAGGGGGGCGCTACCCTTCCCTAGTCAGTCTCCCCCCAAACAGTGTCCGCCCCCGCTTCAGACAGCCTTCTCAAACTCACGTCGCGTCCGCCCGACGCCATCCCCGGCTATCGGCTGGAGCGGCTGGTGGGCAAGGGCGGCATGGGCGAGGTGCACCGTGCGGTGCAGCTGTCCTTGGGGCGGGTGGTGGCGGTGAAGCTGCTCGCCCGGGAGCTGGCGGAAGACCCCACCTTCGTCGCCCGCTTCGACAAGGAGGCGGCCGCGCTGGCCTCGTTGAGCCACCCCAACGTGGTGGCCATTGTCGACAAGGGCAAGGCCGACAACACCTACTACCTCGTCATGGAGTACGTGGACGGGCCCTCGCTGCGCGAGGTGGCCAAGTCCCCGATGCTCGACATCTCCGGGGCGCTCCGAATTATTATGGAAATCTCCCGGGCCATTGACTACGCCCACAACCGCGGCGTCATCCACCGGGACTTGAAGCCGGAAAACATCCTCTTTGACGAGCAAGCGGGCGGCATCCCCAAAGTCACCGACTTCGGGCTGGCCACCTTCTTCGAGACGACGCCGCACACCAAGCGCTTCGACGTCACCCAGACGCACGTCTCGATGGGGACGCTCAGCTACATGGCGCCCGAGCAACGGGTGGACGCGAAAAACGCGGACCACCGGGCGGACATTTACTCCCTCGGCGTCCTGCTTTACGAGTTGTTGGTGGGGGAGGTGCCGCTTGGCAACTTCGACCCGCCTTCCCAGAAGCGCCCCGGCGTGGACAAGCGCATCGACGCCATTGTCTCCCGGTGCCTCAAAACCAACCCCGCCGACCGCTACCAGCGCGTCAGCGAGTTGATGACGGACCTCGAGCCCTTCGCCCCCGTCACCTTCAGCCAGCTGCCGCGCAAGACGAGCCGGGTGGAGCAGGTGAAGCTGCGGGTGAAGCGGGCGGCCCGCCGGACGCTGCGGGTGACGGAGGCCTTGGCCCTGTTGGCGGCCGCCTCGGTGCTGGGCCTGGCTTGGGCCCGCATGCACTGGAAGCCGTCGCCGCCCATGCCGGCCGGCGCCGCCCTCACCCAGCCGGACTTGCGGGTGGAGGCCACCTTCACCAGTCCCGGCCGCATTGCCGACACCTCCAACGCGCGCCGGGTGGTGGTGGGCGAGGGGCTGGACACCATTCCCATTATTGCCTACGGCCGCCCGGTGACGCTGGAGGGCCGGACGCTGCACTTCGAGTCCCCGCGGGAAGAGGAGGCCGAGGTGGGCCGGGCGCAGCTGGACATTGTGGACAAGGACGGCATTGCGGCGCTGTTTACGGCCGAGGTGAGTGTCGCCCCGCGGCCTCTGAGCACCTGGCAAATGCTGAAGGACACGGTGCTGGGCCGCAACCGCAACCCCCAGGCGGCCCTCGTCCTTCTCGGGACGCCTGGCCGCTACGTGGCCGCCATTCTCAGCGGGGACGGCGAGCCGGTGACGTTTGAGTGGGCGCTCGGCGAGCGCCGCGGCACCATGCTTGGCCCCCCCAGCCCCAGCGACGGGAAAGCCTCCATGCGGCTGTTGGTGGACCGCGCCGGCCAGCTGACGGCCTTCTTCGGCACGGACGGCGAGCAGACGCCCATTGGGGCGCCGCTTTACCTCGGCACGGACTGGAAGAGGCACTTCGGCGCGCCGCCGGCGCCGCAGCTGGGCTGCCTCGACGCCGAGTGCAGTTTCCGCCAGGTGGGCTACGAAATTGGCCGCGAGCCTCCGGACGTCCCCGAGCCAATGGTGCTGCAGGCCGGGCCAGCTCGCGCCAGCCGCGTCGCAGTGCGCACCACCACGCACAAAACAAAGCCCGCTCCAAAGCCGTCCAAGCAGGCAAAGCGCTAAGCGCGCCCCCCCCCAGGGGCCACCGCGCCCTGGGGCGTCGCCTCGTGCCCGAGGGGGCGCCCTCCGTGGTAGGTGAGTCCGCCCATGCCTTCGGTACGTACCCTGCTCAGCCTTTTTCTCCTGTTGGCCGCTTGCGCCCACAGCCAACCCAGCCCCACCCACGTCCTGGATGAAGCCGCCTCCGCGGCGCGCTCAGCCGACGCAAGCCCTCGCGTCCAGGCCTTGGCCGGTTTTCACGCCCTCCTCGTGGAGGGCAGCGCCAAGGAGGCCGAGCGACTGTTTTCCGCCGCGTTGGCCAAAGACAAGACGGAGGCCTTCGCCCTCGTGGGGACGGCCGTCCTTCAGGACCGCGTGGTGCACCCCGAGGCGACGCTGGAGGCGGCGCTGGCCTTGTGCGTCGGCGCGCCAAACCACCCACTGGCCCCCCTGGCGGCGCGCATGGTGGCGGCGCTGGCCGGCAAGGCCCAAGCCATGGACGCACGCATTCTGGCGTTGGCCCCCGAGGCCCTGGCCCACGGCGCAGCCGGAGACACCGCCTTCCACCTGCGGGTGGCTCTCGCGGCGCTGCAGGCCCGACGGGACGCGGCGGCCGCCCTGGCCATGCGGGCTGACGCTGGCCTCGTCTCCTCCTTCTCCCTGGTGGGGCCCTTGGCCGCCCTGCGCGACTTGGCCTTCGACGTGCCCACCCAAGTGGAGAAGGACGGCGCCCTTCCGGACACGCTGCCGGGCCCCTTCGGGGCCATGGCCGTCCGCACCATTCCCACCCCGGACGGGGAGTTGTCGCTTTTCGCCGAGGGCCCGACGGGCGACGTGTACGTCGCAGCGGTGGACGTGGAGGTGGAGGCAGCGGCCACCTACGTGGTGCGGGCCACGGGCAACGGCGCTTACCGGGCGGTGGTGGACGGCACCGTCCTGTTTGACCGGCGTCCCTTCGCCGCGCCGGCCTCGCTTGTCAGCGCCCGGGGAGTCGCCCTCGGGAAGGGCCGGCACCGGCTGGTGCTCGTCCTGTTGCGCGGGGAGCGCGGCGCCTCCATTTCCGTGGCCCTCTTCCGCGCCGACGGGCAGCCGTCCCAGGCGCGCTTCTCGGCGGCCCGGGGGCTTGCGTCTAGCTGGGCCGGGGCGTCCCCGGTGGAGGTGAAAGGCCTGTTGCCCACCGCCCAGTCCGTCGAGAAAGCCCTTCTGGCCGAGGCCGGCCCGACGCTGGCCACCTACCTCGCGGTGCGGGACGCGGCGGGAAGAGACAGGGACGGGGCGAAGCGGCTGCTGCTGGCCGCCCAGCCCCTGCCCTCCGCCCCGGCCTGGGCGGCGCTTCAGGCCGAGGTGGCCGTCACGGACAGCACGCTTCCCAGCAAAGTGGCGCACAGCCGGGCCGCCCAATTCCTCGAAGCGGCGTTGGCCAAGGACCCAACCGACGTGGAAAGCCTCCTCAACCGCGCGGCGCTGGACTTGGAAGACCAGCGCATTGCCCAGGCCGGCGAGTCTCTGAGGAGCGCCCGCGCGGCGCACTCCCCGGTGGGCTACCCGGTGGACTTGCTCCAGGCCCGCCTGCAGCTGGCCCTCTCTCTGGACGCGCAAGCCAACGCCTTCGCCCTCGCCGCGCTGCAGTCCGTGTCCGGCGTGTGCGCCGCCTTGGGGCTGCGCTACGACTTGGCCATGCGCCGCGAGGCGGTGGCCGAGGCGGACCGCCTCCTCTTGGAGTTGGGGACGTGCCCCGGCGAAGAGGGCCGGGCGGTGGAGCACGCCAAGGCGCGTGGCCACCTGGCCGAGGCGGTGACGCTGGCCGAGCGCCGGCTTCTGACGGAGCCAGCAAGCGTCCCGCTGGCCCAGGCGCTGGCGGCGCTGTTGCTCGCCGACAAGCGGCCGGCCGAAGGGCTGTCCGTCCTCGTCCGGCTCAAGGGGCTGTGGCCCCGCTTCGCCCCGCTTCTCAAAAACCTGGCGGAGCTACAGGCACTTGTCGGAGACGCCAAGGCAGCCCTGGCCTCCCGTCAGGCGGCGCTGTTACTGGACGGCTCGGACTTGACGCTGCGCCGGCTGGTGGAGCGGCAACTCACCGGCAAGGAGGTGCTGCAGGCGGAGGCTCTCGACGGCCGCGCGGCGCTCAAGGCCTACCAGGCAGCGGCCCATGACGACGAGGCGCCGTCCGTCCTCGTCCTGGACGCCGCCGCCATCCGCGCCTACCCGGACGGCTCAATGGTGGACCGCATCCACACCGTGCAGAAGGTGCTGGACCAGAGCGGCCTCAAAGAGGTGGCCGAGGTGGCGCTGCCGCCAGGGGCGCAGGTGCTGGCGCTGCGGACGTTGAAGGCAGACGGCAAGGTGCTGGAGCCGGAGGCCATTGAGGGCAAGGAAACCATCAGCATGCCGGGCGTGGCGGTGGGGGACGCGGTGGAAGAGGAGTTTCTCCTCGCCCACCCCTCCCGCGGCCCGGCCGTCCCGGGCTTCACCGCCGGGGCCTTCTACTACCAGGTGGCCCAAACCCCGGACGCCTTTGCCACCTACACCGTCCTGTCGCCGAAGGGCGCCGGCATGACGGCCGACGCCCACAACATGACGGCGCCGGCCGTCACGGCGACGGCCACCGAGGACGTCTTCCACCAGGAGGTGCGGCTCTCGCCAGCCTTCCTCCCCGAGCCCGACGGGCCGCCCGGCCTCAATGAGGTGCTGCCACTGGTGCTGGTGGGGGCCGGCTCACACGGGCAGGAGCAGCTGCTGACGGCGGGCATGGACAACTCCCTGGAGCGGCTTCGGCCCAGCGCCGAGGTGGAGGCCTTCGCCCGCACTGCGGCCGGCGGCCGCACCGGGCTGGAGGCCGTCAAAGCGGTGTACGCCGCGGTGCACGCCCGCCTCGTGGGCCGCGACGCGGGCCTGGGCCAGACGGCCACTGCCAGCCTGGCCCAGGACAGGGGCAGCCGGCTGGCCCTGTTGCGCGCCTCGCTGGTGAGTTTGGGCATTCCCACCCGGCTGGTGGCGGTGCGCACCTTCGCCGTGGACCCAGCGCCCTACACCTTCCCCAACGAGGGCCTCTTCCCCTACCTGTGCTTGCGCGTGCAGCCCGAAGGCGGCCAGACGGTGTGGCTGGACACGCTGGTGCGCTTCGCCCCCTTTGCCGAGCTGCCCGAGCAGGCGGCCGGAGGCCGCGAGGCGTACCTGTTGCCCGAGCCCGGGCTGCCGCTTTTGGCAGTGCGGACGCCCGTCGAAGCGCCCCCTGTGGGCAAGGAGGTGACGCTGGAAATGGCGCTCGACAAGGACGGGACGCTGGTGGGCAAGGCCACGGACGTGTACCGCGGCTTCGAGGCAGCCCAGCTGGCCGAGGCCTTGGAGGCGCTGTCCACCGAGGACAAGAAGCAGGCACTGCAGAGTGCCCTCGGCGTTTACTTCGGCGGCGCCGAGTTGTCGGACATTCGCGTGGACGCCCCGCGCGGGGTAGGCGAGGCCGTCACCGTCCACTACACCTTCCGCGCCACCCGCTTCGCCAGGACAGAGGGCCAGCGCATGGTGCTGGGGGCCCTCACCTACCCGACGTTTCTCGGGCGGCGGTACGTCCAGGCGGCGCAGCGGCGTCTGCCCCTCTTTATTGACGCTACCGAAGCAGTGCGCTCCCACGTCACCCTGGCGCTGCCCTTAGGCTGGGTGCTGGACGCGCCGTTGCCCAAGGCCAAGGTGGAGGCGCCCTACGGCCTCTTCACCAGAAGCGAGGCGCAAGCCGGCGCCAAGCTGAGTGTGGAGGAGAATTACCGGCTGGACATGGCCCGCATTCCGGTGGCCCGCTATGACGCCTTCGCCCAATTCGCCGGCGAGGTGGACTTGCTTCAGTCCCGAGACTTGGTGCTGCGCCGCCCGGGGGCTCAGCCCAACTCCGCCTCCGCGACGGGAAGCCGGGGAATGGCCCAGTAGAAGGTAGCGCCCCGGCCGACGGCGGCCTCGGCCCACACCCGGCCGCCGTGGCGCTCGACAATTCTCCGCACGCTGGCCAGCCCAATGCCAGTGCCCTCGAATTCCGTGCCGTGCAGCCGCTGGAAGACGCCGAAGAGACGGTCGGCGTAGGCCATCTCGAAGCCGACGCCATTGTCCTTCACGTAGAAGACGTCCTCCTGGGGCCGCCCTGGGAGGCTGCCCACCTCAATGCGAGCCGGGCTGCGCCCCCGGCTGTACTTGAGGGCGTTGCCGAGGAGGTTGCGCCAGACGAGAAGCAGCATGCTCGGGTCTCCCCGCACATTGGGCAGCGGCTGAAGCATCCACTGCACCTCACGGCCCTCGGCCTCGGCCACTAGCGAGGCCCGGGCGGACTCCACCAGGGAGGCGAGGTTGACGTGGAAGGTGCGCAGCTCCTGGCGGGACATTCTGGAGAAGCGCAGCAAGTCGTCCATCAGCTGGCCCGAGTGGCGCGCCGAGTCTCGCAGCGTGGCCAGGGCGCGGCGCTCGTTGGCGTCCAGCTTCGGGCCGGCGGTGGCGTCCAGCACCTCGGCGAAACCGGCCACCTGGCGCAACGGCGCGCGCAAGTCATGGCTGACAGAGTAGGTGAAGCCCTCCAGCTCGCGGTTGGCGGCGCTGAGGGCCTCGGTGCGTTCTTCCACCCGGAGCTCGAGCGAGGTGTTGAGCTCGCGAATTTCCTTTTCGGCTGTGCGCAGCGCTTGGTTTTGCGTCTCCAGGCCGGCCAGGGCCGCCTCGTGGTCCTGGGACAGCTCGAAGAGTTGCCGCCGCCCCCAGTAGGCCAGCAGCACGGCCAGCCCCAGCACCCACCCCACGCCGCCGGCAAACAGCACTCGCCCCACCCGGGAGGCGGTGCGGGCGCGGCTTTGGCGGCGCTCCTGCTCCACCGCCACCAGGCCGTCCAGCTCCACCCGCATGCCCTCCATCAGGACGTTGCCACTGCCGTTGGCGACGGCCGTAATGTAGTCACGGCCCTCCAGGAAATTCTGCCGCTCGAGGTCAGCGAAGTCCCGCCAGGCGTCGGCCAGCTGCTCCACCCTGTCCAGCCGCGCCTGCTGCGCCTCTTCCTCCCCCACCAACCCCCGCACCGCAGCGAAGGCGGGCGGAAGCTGGGTGTTGGCCAGCACCAGCGGCTCTAGAAAGACGTCGTTGCCGGACAAAAGGTAGCCGCGGAGCGCCGTCTCGCGGTCCACCAGCAGCTCTCGAAGTCTCGAGGCCATGGTGAGTACCTGGTCGCTCCGCTCGGTGAGCCGGGCGCTGCGCACCAGAGTGGTGACGCCCAAGGCCAGCGCTACCGCCAGGGCAGCCAGGAGAATGAAGGGCACCAGCACCGCGCGGGCGAGGAGCCGCCGGAAGGGCTCGCTGGGCTTCTCGTTGGGCGCGGCGTCGGCCATTCGGCAGCGGGCATTGTACGAGAGGCCCTCGGCCACCGAGTGGGGCCAATGTGTGCAGTTGGGGGCGGCGGTGTGCCCCGGCGCTCGCCACCCCTCGCCCCATTGGGCGCTGTCAGCCTTCCTCAGCGGGGCCCGCAGCAAGGCCCCTTTCCCCGGCCGGCGCAATTTCTCGCGGAGCTTCTGCCCAGGGAGAGGCCCGGCGTCACTTCGGCGGAGGCGCACCTCGCATTTTCTTGGCGTCCACCCGAGTCGGAAGGCTAGCCCGTCCGCTAATTTTTTCAGCGTGGCGCTCAAAACGCTTCGAGGCCACTTCATTGGGCGGGGGGCATGCGCCCCGGTGCTGGAGCGCGGTTTGGGGGTAGGGTTGTGGCTGGTGGTGGCCCTCAGGGAGTGAGTGGAAGGCCCCTTTCTTCAAAGGAGTGCCGGGTGCACGGACGCTCGCTGGGCTGGCTCGGACTGTGTCTCGTCGGCTGTTTCGGCTGTTTCACCCCGGGGCCGCCGCCCCCGAGCGCGAGCTCCCAGCCGCCCGCCGCCATCGCCGAGGGAAACCAGCTTTTGGCCGCGGCGCTCGAGGTGGGGAACCCGGACCGCATCGCCACCGTCTTCGCGGACGACGCCACCCTTCTCGACGCCAGCGTGCCGGGCACCATTCATGGCCACATCGCCATTGCTGACTACTGGCGCCAGCGACTGGCCACCACCCGCTATGTGGAAGTCGGCTTCACCACCAGCGAGCTCACCGTGGTGGGGGACCTCGCTTACGAGGTGGGGACGAGCAAGGTGCAGAAGCAAACCGGCGAGGCGCCGCCGGTGGTGTCGACTGGGCGCTACCTCGCCGTCTGGCGGCTGGGCGGCGGCGGCCGCTGGCGCATCGAGGCAGACGCCTTCCTCTCCGACGCGCCACGCTAGCGGGGGTGCTAGGGCGCCCCGTCGAAGGCGAAAATCCGCTTCCAGTCATTCTTCATGCTGATGACGGCCCAGCCCTTTTTCTTGGCCTCGTCGTAGAGGCCTTGCGTGAAGGTGCCCACTTTGGTGGCTGCGAGCCCCAGGGCCGGCCCGTAGGCGTACTCGCGCACCGCATCGTCGTGAAAGACGAGCATTTCCAGTCGCGCGCCGTCTCCGGCGCCGGTGTACTCGAGCATCTGCTGGTCGCCGGTGGAGTTGCCGAAAGCGGCATTGGGACGACGGCCAATCATCAGGTGGATGCCCTCGGCTTTGCCTGGGCCATTGTCGTTGAGCATCAGCTTTGGCTCTTTGATGAGCTCCGGCGTCCCGTCCT
>JBKQSS010000047.1:0-104763 GCA_052143535.1 Myxococcaceae bacterium
CTTCGTCGAACTACTCGACAACGTCAACCGGCTCGGACTTTCGATGCCCGGTGATGAGAAAGCCCGGTCAATTCGCTTCAGGACAGCACGAATTTGAACGGACGGCTCTACACGAACTCTGGGGCCCGGAAGCGGCTCGGTGGACCGTTGGCCGACGCGGTTTGGGCGTACCTGTCGAAAAATGCGGAAGCCCTTCTCGCTTGCGGTCCCAGCAGTTGTCTCGCCCACGGCGACCTCGGGGGTAGGAATGTCCTTGTGGCTGCGGAGCCATCGGGCGCCTGGCGTGTTGCGGCGCTGCTCGACTGGGAGGACGCTTTTGCTGGCTGGTCGTTGTGGGACGTGGGCAGCCTTTTCCGCTACCGAGGCCGCTACGACGCAGCGTTTCGTATGGCGTTCGAGAAGGCAATTACCGCAGCGCTGGGGGCGGGTTGCCCGAGGCGTGGTGGAGAACCTCACGTCTCCTAGACGCGACCCGACAGACCGCCACGCTCGCCGCGGAGTATGAGCGCCCGGAAGTCTTCGCGGATTGCCAGGCACTTTTGAAAACGTTGATTCAGGACGACGCTTGAGGCTCTCAGTCCGTCGGCCCCTGCTCTCTGGCGCGCACCGAAACCTGCTCACGGCGCTCCACAAGCAGCTCACGGACGACGATTTGTGCAATGGCCACGGCCGGGACGGCGATGACGGCGCCAACGATTCCCATGAACTCGGCAAGAAAAAGAATGGCCAAAAGAGTGACCAGTGGATCGAGATGCACGGTCCGGCGGAACACAAAGGGTCCAAGCACGTTACCCTCGAACTGCCCGTAGAGCATGAAATAGCCGACAAGAATGCCTGCTTTGATAGCGCCACTCGTCAGCAGTGTGAGCACCGTCACCAGCACGGCCACACTGAGTGGCCCGGCGTAAGGGACCAGGCTCGAAAAGCCGCTGAGAATCCCCAGAGGCACAAAGAAAGGTATTTGAAGCACTGCCAAGCAAATGGTCGTCAGCGTGGCATTTACGCCACAGATGACCAGCAGACCGCCCAGGTAGCCACCGATAGAGGTGTAGGAGCGCGCGGTGATGTGCTCCCATCGACGGCGCTCGTCCACGTCGACCTGCTTGAGGAAGCTCGCCAGCAGTCCGGAACCAAAGACGAGCATCAAGACCACCAGCGCCCCTAGCGTCACCGCGCCGGTCACGGCAGTCACCACACCTCCGATGGCGCCCAGCACTGGACTCGTGCCGGTCTGGGCTAGGCCACTGGCATTCGACACGGCGTTGCGGAGCACCTGTTCGAGTCCGAAGTGCTGGTCAAGCACTTGGTACACGCGCGACCGTCGAATCTCGTCGAACAGCCGCGGCGTTTGCTGTACCAGCGCACGCCCCTGGCTGACGGCCGCGGGGATAACCAACAGGAGCACGCCGGCGAGCAGTACGATGGCGCCACCCACGACAATGGCGATTGCCCAGCCTCGGCTGATACGGCGCTTTTGCAGGAAGTGAACCAGGTGATTCAACGCAATGGCCATCATCGCAGCGCAGGCGCAAAGGGTCAGCGCAGCGCGAGTTCGCAAGATAAAAATGACCAGCGCTGCAGTCGCGGTGACCGCGAAGCAGACCGTAAATGCAGTCTTGAGTGTCACCTGCGATGGATGCGAACCAGCGCGTGCCATCACGCTAGGGTGGTGTGCTGCCGACCGAGAAGCAAGCCCTCGGTGCGACCTACACACCCTTTCCTCGGAAGGATGGGCCTCGGAGCCGGCCCGTCAGGGGCTCATTGTAGGGCGACGTTCACACGGTTCGGCAGTGAGGATGGTGCGATGGAGGAAACGAGCTTCGCCACTGCGGGAGTCTGTCGAAGTAGCGCGGTTAGACCCCAACCCAGAGCGACTACCCCGAGGAAGAGCAGCGTCCCCTTCAAACTGCTCCGGAAAACGCAGCACCGAGGAGGAAGTACTGGAGCCAGCTCACACAGGGGTAGTGGATGAGGTACATGCCGTAGGCGTTTGCAGCCAAGCTGTCCCCGATGGGGCCGGCACGGACGTAGCGCGCGACGATGCCGCCGAAGGCCTCCCTGTTGCCAGCCAAGCTACGGACAACAAGGCTGGCGTCGTCGAACGGCAAATCAGCCGCAGATGTCGTCCCCACCATCACATGGTACAAGTGGCCTTCGTCGCGCAAAAGGTGACATCCCAGGTGTCGCTTCACCAATCCCGCCGAAACTAGGGCCGCGGGCGCGTGAAAAGCCGATGAGTTCGAGCCTCGCGGCGCGCAAGTGGCGCGTCGAGCTTTAGCCGCTTGCCCAGGGTTGGAGCCGTTAGCGCGGCAGTCGGTCCCGCCACAGTCGCGGCGAGCAGTCTCCTACGGCTAATGGCGGCGAGGAGGTAGTCATTGACCCATTCGCTCGCCGCCGAACCGTGTAAGCTTCGCACCGCTTGCGAGCTCCGGGAGGTGTCGTGACTGAGGCGTCCACCCCTGCCGTGAAACCCCCTCGGGTCCGCTGGCTTCAGCTCACCTTTGGCATCCTGTGCATGGTGATGATTGCGAACCTCCAGTACGGATGGACGCTCTTTGTCGGTCCCATCGATCAGAAATTTCACTGGGGCAGTACCGCCATACAGTTCGCATTCACCATCTTCATACTGACCGACACATGGCTGGTGCCCTTCGAGGGGTACCTCATCGATCATTTCGGGCCACGACTGGTCGTGCTCGGAGGCGGCCTACTCGTTGCCATTGCCTGGGTGACGAACTCACTGGCTGCCTCACTACCGGTTCTCTACCTGGGGGCAGGTCTCGGTGGAGCGGGGGCTGGGGCGGTCTACGGAACCGCGGTAGGCAATTCGCTCAAGTGGTTTACCGACCGTCGCGGACTCGCCGCAGGTCTCACCGCCGCTGGGTTCGGCGCCGGGACCGCACTCACCGTCCCGCCCATCGCACGCATCATCGAGACACATGGTTACCAGACGGCGTTCTTTACATTCGGGATCGCCCAAGGTCTTTTAGTTCTCGTTTTCGGCTTCTTCCTCCGTGCTCCCAAGCCAGGCGAAGTCCCGCCAGCGCAGGTGACACGGAAGTCGCAGACCGCGCGCGATTACAGTTGGACCGAAGCGATCGGGACGCGGATGTTCTGGACGATGTATGCGATGTTCGTGATGGTGGCCGCGGGCGGCCTCATCTCGGTCGCCCAGCTCGCCCCCATCGCCAAGGACTTCAAGGTGAGCAGCGTCCCTGTGACGCTGCTCTGGGTAACCATGCCGGCGCTCACATTTGCGCTGCGCATCAACGCAATCATGAATGGCCTCACACGGCCGTTCTTTGGCTGGGTGTCCGACCATTTCGGTCGCGAGCACACCATGTTCGTCGCCTTCGTGCTGGAGGGACTGGGCATCCTCTTGCTGCTGCGCTACGCCACCAACCCGACGATGTTTGTCGTGCTGTCGGGTTTGGTCTTCTTTGCGTGGGGCGAAATCTACAGCCTCTTTCCCGCGACTTGCGCGGACATCTTCGGACGGAAATACTGCACCACCATCTATGGCATCCTGTACACGGCCAAAGGTACGGCCTCAGTGCTGGTTCCCTTATCGAGCTACATCAGTCAGCGCTCCGGGTGGTCGGGCGTGTTCACCGTCGCCGCGATCCTCAATTTCGTCGCCGCTGCACTAGCAATCTTCGTGCTGCGCCCTGCCCGTGTCCGCGCCATGAGCGAAGAACTCATCCCGGACGCGTTGGGCATAACCCGCATCTGAGTCGCACCAGTATTGTGGCCCGAGGCGCAGTAGTGGTCAGCACACTCGCAACTCGATTCAGCGCGTTCATGAGGGGTTCTCCTCTCCTCGAGTTGCTGGCGGATTCGAGCAAGAGCACGGCCCCCCTGTTTACGAAGCAGCGCCGCTCAACAAAGACGTCTTGACTAGTGCCTCATGATTCCGGAAATATAGAACTGATGCTGACTCCCTTTACGTCGGTTACTGTCGCGCGCTGAAGCGCAGTCGAATGAAATGAAAGCAACTAGGGAGAGGAAGCACGCATGAGGCTCTCGCAAGCACAGCGCTCGGATTGGCCCGACGTCAAGACACTCCTGCTCTCGCGGGAGCTCCCGGTTGCCGGCGCCGAAGACCATTTGACCGAATTCGTCGTGACTCGTGACGAGAAAGGGCTTCTCATTGGCGTGGCTGGCCTAGAGGTGCACGCCGGCGCTGGACTGCTCCGCTCAGTGGCCGTCCGGGCGGATGCGGGAAGCAAGGGTCTCGGCAGCCTTCTGACGCGCGCGGTCGTGAAACGTGCCCGGAGACTTGGCCTCCGAAACGTCTATCTGCTCACGACGAGCGCCGCGGCGTTCTTCGAGCGACACGGATTCGAACCAGTCCCTCGCGACGCTCTCCCGACGAGCCTTGTCGCCTCGCGCGAGCTCCAGGACGCCTGCCCAGCTAGCGCCACAGCCATGCGCTTAGGCGTTGAGCAAGGGACCGAGGAAGGATGAGCACCTTCGCCACCCTTCTCCTAGCGTTCCTCGGTCTGGCCGGCGGGGCCTGTCTCGTAGTGCAGGCGAGCCTTAATGCAGGACTGAGAACGCACCTTGGCTCTGTCGGCTGGGCCGGGCTCATCAGCTACGTCGGCGGTACCCTTGCCATGGCGGTTTCGCTCCTGGTGGCGCGGGTGCCATTGCCCATCGCGAATGCCAGGACAGCTCCCGGCGTTTGGTGGCTAGGAGGGTTCTTCGGCGCCGCCTATCTCGGCGCTTCCATCGTCCTCGTACCGCGCGTCGGGGCTGCAACCGCAATCGCGCTCGTCGTGGCAGGCCAGCTTGTGTGCTCGCTCGTGCTCGACCAATACGGCTTTCTCGGAGTGCCTCAACATTCGTTCTCATTCACTCGCGCGCTGGGAGCACTTCTGCTCTTCGGAGGAGTGCTTCTCATCCGTCGCTGAGTCTCGCAGGTGCCGTCTGCGGTGGAGGTCTCCGGCTGTTGCAAAGCTGTCACTAGCGGCCGTAGCCCTGAACTCCGACTCCTATGGCCAGCTCAGCGAGGACTTGACGTCATTCGACTTTGCCGGAAGGCTAGAACGATGCACGGCGACGAAAGCAACCGCCAGGCGGGGTTGGCTGCGCAGACGTGGCTCGCCGTCGACGAGCTTTTCGGGACCACGGCTCCAGCGCGCTGCGGACTTGTGCCAAGTCTCAAACGGCATCGAGGCTTATGCCTGATGAACCAAAGAAAAACTCTCATCTGAGCAAAGCCGCATGGATTGCCATCGCGCTCGGCTTTCTATTGACGGCGGCTTTTATGATTTGGATAAGTCGGCAGTAACGAGCCACTCGATTGCGAGTACCTCAGGGTCGCACGGGATGGCGAAACTGACTCCCCATCCGCTTGCCGCCGGAACCGGCCTGAACGTGATGCTTTGGGTGGTTATCGTCGTTGTAGCGCTAGGCATCGGGGTTTGGACTGTCTGGGCGAGCCGGCAACCGGATGTTCCGTCGATTTGGGCACCAGATTGAGGGTCTGATAGCGGGGATCACGTGGGTTGACCGCCGTAGCCGCAGTGGTGGAACCAGGCGGCGGCATCCTGAGGCGTAATGAGAGACATTCCGTGCGCGATGGCGTCGTCGAGAGCGCGACGGGTGGTCGCACTGATGGATTTGAGAGTTCCCTTGAGCTTGCCCCAGCAGGGCTCAATGGGGTTCAGGTCAGGCGAGTACGGTGGAAGGAAAAGGACGTGAGCGCCGGCAGCGCGGATTTTCTCGGCAATTCGCTTCGGCTTGTGCGCCCCAACGTTGTCGAGGACGACAACGTCGCCTTCCTTCAGCTCCGGGATGAGCATGTGGTCAACGAATGCCTCGAAGACGTCTGCGGTCGTTGGGCCCTCGATGGTCATCATCGTGCGGAGCCCGTCCAGGGCCAGCGCACCAATCATCGTGGTGGCGGCACCCCGGTTGCGTTTCGCTCGGCCGTGCGCACGCTTCCCCCGCGGCGCGCGGGCGTAGTCTCGCGTCATCCCGATGTGGCTCCCGGACTCGTCCAGGAAGACGAGCCGCTCTGGGTCTATGAAGCTGATGAGCCGGCGGTACACCTCGCGGAGCTGTCGAACTCGTGCCGCATACTGCTCGGTCGCGGTCAGCGTCTTTTTTTTCGAGTGAGCCCGAGTCGAGCCAGAGCGCGCACCGTGGCCGAACGGCTGACCGCGATGCCAGCGCCCTGGACGAAGGCATCGCGAATCTCCTGCGCGGTTTGGTCGGACTTCTTGCGCACGATTCGCCGCAAGAGGTCGAGGCCTTCGCCGTCGATGAGAGGTGTCCCGCCACCGCCGTGGGGAAGCGGCTCCACCGAGCCGCTCTCCCGCTCTCGGCGCTTCCATCGGCGGACGGTGGCTTCGCCGATGTTGAAAGTCTCGGCGACCTCCAGCTCGGTGAAGACGCCGCGCTTGCAAGCCGCGATGACGCGAAGGCGAAGGTCTATCGAATACGGGGCCGGCATTGACACCTCCCGGGACCCCTGCTTCGCACCCAGCCATGACATTAGTGATAGTCAAACTGATCGCCCCCATTGCGGGCACTGCTAACTTGGCGATCGACTCACCCGGCCACCGCTATGAGTTCCCTATGCGGGGCGCGCGGCAGTCTTCAAGGAGGGCGGCCTGCAGCGTCGGGTCCGGCCCTCGGAGGCATCGCGGCAGCCGTTGGTGGTTTCGGCGTGCACCGAGGCCGCTCTGGGCCCTTTTGCCGCACAGCCGGGCCGTGTAGGCCTCCGCGATGGCAGAGCCAGAGCGTGCGCCTGCCTGGAGCTGTCAGGAGCCTCCGCTCGCGGAGGAAGGTCAGAGAGCCCAGATTTCCAGCAGTGTCGCCATGATGATGGAGCATGGCGTCAGAACGTGTCACGTGGCCGTCACTGCGCTGCAGCCCCACCACGCTCCTGGATGACCGGATGGAGTTGACAGTTTCTTTCGAGACTCCTAGAAGGATGGAACGAATGAAGACGAAGGAAGCCATTGACGCGCTTGGAGCCCTAGCTCAAGACACCCGGCTCAGCATCTACCGCCTGTTGGTGCAGAAGGGGCCGGAAGGACTCTCGGCGGGCGCCATCGCACAGAAGCTCGACGTTCCAGCCTCGTCGCTATCGTTCCACCTGCATCAACTCATGCACGCGGAACTCATCGCTCAGACGCGGGAAAGCCGGCAGCTGTTCTACGCCGCGAACTTCGAGCGAATGAACGCTCTCGTCGCCTACCTCACCGAAAACTGCTGCGGCCTAGGAGCCGCAGCGTGTGCGCCGAGCTGCGTGGTGCGGCCAGAAGGAGTCAAGCGTGAAGCGTCTTCACGTGCACGTCGCCGTTGACGAAATCGAGCGGTCCGTTCGCTTCTACTCGGCACTCTTCGGGGCGACGCCAAGCGTCCTCAAGAGCGACTATGCGAAATGGATGCTAGACGACCCACGCGTCAACTTTGCAATCTCCTCAAGAGGCCGGGTTGCGGGCCTCGACCACCTCGGCATTCAAGTCGAAGACTCAGCGGAACTGACGAATGCGTACGGGCGCCTCAAGGCAGCCGAGCGGCCCATCCTCGAGCAGGGTGCAACGACGTGCTGCTACGCCAAGAGTGAGAAAGCGTGGGTTCAGGACCCCTCAGGCATTGCTTGGGAGACCTTCCTAACGCGCGGCGAAAACACCACATACGGCGAGGACGCGTTGTCCGCGCCAAAGGCTGACGGCGTGTGCTGTCGGCCGGAACGAACGCCGTCAACTTAGTGCCGGACCCACCTAGGCAGTTGGGGTCCAGCCAGCTGCTTGCGAACGCCAGGGCGATGACGACCGAACAAAAAGCAGTTGAACGCCTTTCGGTCGTGGACAGATTCCTTCCCCTGTGGATTCTCGCGGCCATCGGCCTAGGTCTCGCTTGCGGTCGCGCCTTTCCCGGGCTGCCCCATGCGCTCGACGCGGTGAAGGTCGCTGGGGTGTCGGTCCCCATCGCCATTGGGCTCTTCTGGATGATGTACCCGGTCCTTGCTCGTGTGCGGTACGGCGAGCTTTCCCACCTCAGAAAGCGTGGTCGTCTCCTTGCGACTTCGCTGGTTCTGAACTGGGTGGTGGGACCCTTCCTTATGTTCGCGCTGGCATGGCTCCTCCTGCCAGACCTTCCGCACTACCGCACCGGCCTCATCCTGATTGGCCTAGCGCGTTGCATCGCGATGGTTCTCATCTGGAACATGCTCGCTCGGGGAAGCGGAGAGGTGGCAGCGGTGCTCGTCGCCCTCAACTCGCTTTTCCAAATTGCCTTCTATTCTCTTCTGGGCTGGCTCTTCATCACTGTCGTCCCGACTTGGCTCGGCGCCGGCGGCGAAGCCTTTCACGTCAGTGTCTGGACCATTGCCAAGAGCGTGCTCCTCTTCCTCGGCTTGCCGCTCCTTGCCGGCGCTCTGACGCGCACAATCGGCGAGCGAGCACGAGGCCGAGACTGGTACGAGAAGAAATTCCTGCCACGACTCGGGCCGACAGCGCTGCTCGCGCTGCTGTACACCATCGTCCTGATGTTCGCGATGCAGGGGGACCGCATCACGAGGCTCCCCGTAGACGTGGTCCGGATTGCCGTGCCGCTCCTCCTCTACTTCGTGCTGATGTTCGGTGGGTCGTTCCTGCTCGCCTGGCGCCTCGGCTTCTCGTACGAGGAGACGGCCTCGCTGTCCTTCACGGCGGCAGGGAACAACTTCGAGTTGGCCATCGCCGTTGCCATCGGCACGTTCGGCATTGCGTCGGGAGAGGCGCTCGCCGGCGTCGTAGGCCCGCTGATTGAAGTCCCCGCACTCATTTCACTGGTCTACATCTCGCTTTGGATGAAGGCGCGCCTCTTCCCGAAGAGTGGCGACGCAGTTCTGCCTCGGCGCGTTCGCGGCCTGACCCCCCACCCACCTTCCCCTCCCGAGGTGAGCAAGTGAACGCCGCTAAACGCTTCAAAGTGTTGTTCCTCTGCACTGGCAACTCTGTGCGGAGCATCATGGCGGAACACATCCTGAAGCGCCTCGGGGGCCACGGCTTCGAGGCCTACAGCGCCGGAGCTGACCCCAAAGGCGTGGTCGACCCGCTCACGCTGAAAATCCTTCACGACAAATTCCGCATCGACGCCTCCGGAGCACGGAGCAAGTCCTGGGATGAGTTCCGGAACATCGATTTCGACTTCGTCATCACGGTGTGCGACAGCGCGCGCGAGTCGTGCCCGGTGTGGCCCGGTCAACCTATCATCGCGCATTGGGGGCTCGAGGACCCGGCCGCATTCGTGGGCACGGCAAAGCAAAGGGAGCAGCTGTTCCTCAATGTGGCCACGCACATTTACCGAAGGATTCAAATCTTCACATCCTTGCCGCTGGCCAAGCTCGACCGTCTTCGCCTCGAGCGTCTCGTCAAGCGCATCGGAACCGACCCGGAAGCTGTTGCTTCGGAGGAGGAGGCTCTTGCAAAGCCGACGGGCTAAGCTGAGAAGGTGGGCCCAGCGTTGCAGGTCGTGGCCCTAAGAGGGGCGCCTCGTCTATGGAAGTCCGAGTCGGCATCAATGGCTTTGGGCGGATGGGTCGCTTGGCGCTGCGGGCCGCCTGGGGGTGGCGCGATTTCGACTTCGTCCACATCAACGAGGTGAAAGGCGGCCCTGAAGCGGCAGCGCACCTATTGACGTTCGATTCGGTCCAGGGGCGCTGGGAGCGCGATGCGCGGGCCGAAGCGACGGCCATTTCGGTCGAGGGCCGTCGGATTGGCTTCAGCGCGTCTTCCAGTCTAGCTGAGGCGCCGTGGCGCGACGCTCGAGTGGACATCATCCTCGAGGCGAGCGGCAAGTTTCGGACGACTGCCCTTCTCGCGCCCTACTTTGAGCAGGGCGTCCGAAAAGTCATCGTCGCTGCCCCGTCAAAGAGGGCGCGTTGAACCTCGTGATGGGCGTCAACGACCACCTCTATCGCCCCGCAGAGCACCACGTAGTGACTGCAGCGTCGTGCACGACGAATTGTCTCGCTCCGGTTGTGAAAGTCCTCCACGAGGGAATTGGCGTCCGGCACGGAATCATCACCACAGTGCATGACGCCACCAATACCCAGTCGGTCGTTGATGCTCCGCAGAAGGACCTGCGGCGAGCCCGCGCAGCTGGGCTATCGCTCATTCCGACAACCACCGGGAGCGCGACCGCCATTGCCCTCATCTACCCTGAGCTCAAAGGCAAGCTGAACGGCAT
Organism: Myxococcaceae bacterium; assembly: GCA_052143535.1. Taxonomy (GTDB): domain Bacteria; phylum Myxococcota; class Myxococcia; order Myxococcales; family Myxococcaceae; genus JADGRA01. The sequence goes on from JBKQSS010000047.1 coordinate 10,192, forward strand.
CGCGGTTCGCGTCCCATTGCTGAACGCCTCCTTGACGGACTGCGTCTTCGAGGTGTCCCGTTCCACGACGGTTGAAGAAGTCAACCGGCTCCTCAGGGGCGCTGCCGAAGGCCCTCTCAAAGGCATTCTGGGTTACGAGGAGCGCCCGCTCGTCTCGGTCGACTACAAGGGCGACGCTCGGAGCGCGATTGTCGATGCGCTGTCGACAATGGTCGTTGACGAGACATGCGTGAAGGTCCTGGCCTGGTATGACAACGAGTGGGGTTATGCCAACCGGCTGGTGGAACTCATCCGCAAGGTAGCCTCAACCCTGCCGTGAGTGCGGTGAAGGCAAGCGAGGCTGTCCGCAATTATGCCGTCGTGACGGCCGCGTACTGGGCGTTCACGTTGACCGACGGCGCGCTCCGGATGCTCGTGCTGCTCCATTTCCACGAGCTGGGGTACTCCCCGGTTCAACTGGCGTTCCTCTTTGTCTTCTACGAGTTTTTCGGGGTGGTGACGAACCTGGTGGGGGGGTACCTCGCCGCCCGCCTCGGCCTGAAGCTGACCCTTACCTCTGGGCTGCTTCTCCAGGTCTTTGCGCTCGGAGCTCTCGCTCTCGTTCGGCGCGACTGGGGCGTAGCCGTCTCGGTCGCGTACGTCATGGCAGCCCAGGCGCTGTCGGGCATCGCGAAGGACCTCACGAAGATGAGCGCCAAGTCTTACATCAAGGTTCTCGTCCCCGAGGACGCGCATGGGGCGCTCTTCAAATGGGTCGCGCTTCTCACTGGAAGCAAGAATGCGCTGAAGGGAGTGGGCTTTTTTCTTGGAGGGGTGCTCCTGACGCTTCTTGGCTTCGGCGGCGCTCTCTATGCGATGGCCGTCGCGCTGCTGGCCGTCTACGCGGCGACGCAGCTGTCCTTACCGGGAAACCTCGGACGTGCACGCGTGAAGCCGAAGTTCAAGGGATTGCTGTCGAAGAATCGCTCGGTCAACCTGCTTTCAGCGGCGCGGTTTTTCCTCTTCGGCGCGCGGGACGTGTGGTTCGTCGTCGGCGTTCCGGTTTTCCTGTACGACGTCATCGGATGGAGCTTCAGCGGGGTGGGCGCCTTCTTGGCACTGTGGGTCATTGGTTATGGAGCTATCCAGTCGGTCGCTCCGCTGCTCATCGGTCGGTGGACAGGCGGCGCGGTCCCCGACGGGAAAAGCGCTGTCATCCTGGCTCTTTTGCTCGCGGTACTAACAGCTGCGACGGCGGTGGCCCTGCGGCAAGGTGCGCAGCCCCTCACCGTTCTCGTTGCGGGCTTGGGAGCATTCGGGGTGGTGTTTGCTCTGAACTCCTCTGTCCACAGCTATCTCATCCTCGCATACTCGGACGGGGATAAGGTCGCGATGAACGTCGGCTTCTACTACATGGCCAACGCTGGCGGCCGGCTCGTCGGGACACTTCTCTCCGGCATCCTATTCCAACTCCGCGGCGTTGGGGGATGCCTGTGGGGGAGCGCCCTGTTCGCGGTGGCTGCAGCGGTCATCTCGATGAACCTTCCCCGTGCTTCAAGCGTGCTGCAACTCAAGGACGTCGCGGTCGAAGGCGCGGACTGATAGCGGGGGCCGGGTGAGTCGATCGCCGAGGTAGCAGTGCCCGCAATGGGGGCGATCAGTTTGACTATTGGCGATGTCATGGCTGGATGGGAAGCAGGGGCCTGGGAGGTGTCAATGCCGGCCCCGTATTCAATAGACCTTCGCCTCCGCGTCATTGGGGCTTGCAAGCGCGGCGTCTTTACCGAATTGGAGGTCGCCGAGACGTTCAACGTCGGCGAAGCCACCGTCCGCCGATGGAAGCGTCGAGAGCGGGAGAGCGGCTCGGTAGAGCCGCTTCCCCACGGCGGTGGGGGGACACCTCTCATTGATGGCGAAGGCCTCGACCTTTTACGGCGAATCGTGCGTAAGAAGTCCGACCAAACCGCGCAGGAGATTCGCGATGCCTTCGTCGAGGACGCTGGCAGCGCGGTCAGCCGCTCGGCAACGGTCCGCGCTCTGGCCCGACTCGGCCTCACTCGAAAAAAAAGACCCTGACGGCCACCGAGCAGTATGCGGCACGAGTTCGACAGCTCCGCGACGTGCGCACGGCCGAGCGAAGCGAAACCGCGGTGCCGCCACCACGATGATTGGTGCGCTGGCCCTGGACGGGCTCCGGACGATGATGACCATCGAGGGCCCGACGACCGCTGACGTCTTCGAGGCATTTGTTGACCACATGCTCATCCCGGAGCTGAAGGAAGGCGACGTTGTCGTCCTCGACAACGTTGGGGCGCACAAGCCGGAGCGAATTGCCGAGAAAATCCGTGCTGCCGGCGCTCACGTCATCTTCCTTCCACCGTACTCGCCCGACTTGAACCCCATCGAGCCCTGCTGGGGCAAACTCAAGGGAACTCTCAAATCCATCGGTGCGATCACGCGTCGCTCTCTGGACGACGCCATCGCCCACGGCATGTCTCTAATTACGCCCCAGGATGCCGCCGCCTGGTTTCGCCACTGCGGCTACGGCGGTCAACCCACGTGATCCCCGCTATGAGTTTCCAGTTCCCCTTTGTAACGAAGGTGTGTCATCGGCACGTGTCGATTGGCCATCTCCTACGAGCCTTCCAACAACATCGAAACAACCTAGTTTTCCGGAATCATCAAAAGACGCTCAAAAGGGGCTCCGAACCGTGAAGAACCTGCGTCACGCGCTTCTCGCGCTCACAGTCGCGGTGTCGGCGTTTGCCGGGGCTCCGGTCTTAGTCACTGGTGCCGGCTCGACTTTCATCACGCCGATGTTCTCCAAGTGGTTTGCCGAATACGGCCGGCTGCATCCTGACGTTCAATTCAGTTACCAATCCGTCGGCTCGGGCGCCGGTGTGCGGGACGCGCTCGAGCGCAAGATCGACTTCGGTGCGAGTGATGCACCGTGCGCCGCGCTGCGAAATCCAGCGCGCCAGCCATCCACGCCGCGTAGCCCGGATGGGCCACTTGCCCCCTCGTTGGAGAACACTACGAGCACGCCCAGCATCGTTATTGCCACCCAAGCACCGCCGCAAACCGCAACAACGAGGCGGTCGCATGCTGGGTCAATCAGCTGGACGCCCCGAGCGATGCCGAAGGCTCAGTAGAGGCCCGGAATGATGCGGTATGGCACACGGCGGCAGTACTCGGTCCAGAGACCCCCGTACTTGGCCGCGCACCGCTTGTCATCGTCCGCCTGTCGGGGGAAAAGCAGCGCGACGTAATAGGCAGGATAGAGCCATGGCCATGGGTCAAGCGGCCAGCCGAGTGCCAGCGTCAGCCCGACGGCCATGAGAATTTCCCCCAAGTAGTTGATGTGCCGCGATAGACGCCAGAAGCCGCTGCAGAGAAGTCGATGGGACCCGTCGGAAACGGCCACCGGTGCCAAAAACCCAAAGAGCTTCGTGTCTGGGTTCGTCTTGAAGAGGAATTTTTGAAGGTTCGCTCCGCGGGACAGTCCCCATCCAGCGAAGAAGACCAGGGCATCGACGACGAGGAGCGAAACAGGCGTGTGCGGGTTGGGTTTGTCTCCGACCGACCAGAGACCGATGCAATAGAAGTAGGGATAGAAGGCGATGCATCCCCAGCCGAGCTTGAACCCGACACGTTCGGCGACGAAGTCGTAGGTGTAGAGGTGGACTTCCTCGAAGAAGAGGTACTCGCAGACGAAGAAGGTAAAGAGCGCCACGTACACGAAGACACCCGGTGAGACCTCCCCTGGGTGTGCGAGTGCTTGGTGCGCCGCGAAGGACAGCACGTTGAGTTCGAGCTGAATGGCGCCGATGAGATAGAGGTACATCTTCGCGTCGACCAACGTCTCGCCCCTTCGACTCAACCACTGCGGGTTCTCGCGGCGCCCCAAAAAGAGTGCCGCCAACAAGGGTTCCCCCGACTTGGGTGCACCGAGGACGATACCGAAGGTAAACAGCAGGCCTAGGACGCACGCGCCGGCGAGTCCCTCCCATCGGTGCTGCCAGAAAAAGTCCCATGGAAGTACGCCGAGTCCGGCGGCACTGCCGTACAACGCCAGAATGACCGCGAGAACGAGGAGCCCGTTGAGCCGATAGCGCAGCGGCTTCCCGTCAGTGCCCCGCACATACCCCGTCACATGGCGCGCGGGGAGCACAACGTGGAGCGCGAGAATGAGCGCATAGACAATCCAGGGCGCGAAGAATCCGGTGGTCATTGATGGGCGCCCAAAGCACGGCTTTCGGTGGGAATCGACCTCGTGTCCGAGGCCTTCAGACCAATCCGCCCTTCTGAGTGCCGGCGGCCGGCCCCGCACCGGGCGAGGGGCCCTCAAGCTCGAAAAAATGCTACCTATGCTGCTACCTTTGAGTGGGCGCACCAGGTTTCGAACCTGGGACCCCTGCCGTGTGAAGGCAGTGCTCTACCGCTGAGCTATGCGCCCCGCTGCGCTCCTGCAAGGGCGGCATGAGTGCCAAACACCTCTCCCCGTGTCAATCCCGTTTCGGCACCGCGGCTGAAAGACGCTCATCGAGCTCCCGTGCTCTCCGCTTGAGCCCGGAAAGCGCCTTTCCGAGCGCTTTGAACTCGCTTTTCGATGCCATTTGCAAAGCGCGCATGACCTCCTCCTGACTGCGGTCGAAGGCCCGCTTCCCGCGTTGCACCCTTCCCAAGGCCTCGGCTACCGCTTGCGCTCGCCTGTCGTCCGCTTGGAGGAAATCCATCGTCCGACGAGAGAGGTTGAAGGCCTGTTCGCGTAGCTTCTTTCGCATCCCCATGAGCCGTAACCCTCGAAGGCCCTCACTTACCCTATCCGCAACTGCCCCGGGGGCGCGCCCCCGGGACCCATGTCCGCCGGAAGGGCTCACCCCTCGTCGACGAAGTGCGTTTCGATGCGCTGCAGCACCCGTTCAGCGAGGCCTTTGTGCTGCATGCGCTCCACCAACGGCTGGAGGTCTCCCTTCACATGGACGCGCTGTCGGAGCACGGCTTCGACTGGGTCCAGCGTACCGAGCAAGAAGCCCTTCCAGACGCTGTAGGGGGCCTCAATTCGGTAGGCTGGGTCGAATTCATCGAGGTCGTCCGGATCGACCAGAATTCTCCAACTCTCGACTTTGCCCTCCACCGGTCTTAGGTAGACGACGAAGGGCCGGTCCAGTTTCCCTGCTTCGGCCTCTACCACCACGCCGATGTCGGCCGTCCAACCCAGCCCAGCGCGGACGGTTTCGGGGTCCGCCTCGAGCAGCCTGAGGGCTTCCTCACACCACGCGCGGGACGGAAAGTCAGGCATACCGTGAGAGGAGGCCCTCAGCTTCGCCCGAAAATTCGCCGGAGGCCGGACATCAGGCCAGCCCGTGGCTCCTCTGCGGCTGCCGCAGCGACAGTCATGCGCCGCTGACGCGCCTCGGCCAGGGCGCGTTTCAGGGTGTCCGGCGTATCCCTGGTCGCCAGAGCAACATGGCGGGGGCCTGCATCGAGGTCGACCACCACTTCCAAGAGGCACTCCTCGTTCAGCCGAAAGTCGATTCGCCGTCCCGCTGCTGACGCTGGTGCCTTCACCGTTCCCAAGTACTCGTTGTCGACGATGAACTCGCTGTCCCCTTGGAAAATGTCTAACTCGATGGTCGGAGAATGCTCCTTTGGCCCGGGCAAGCGGAAGCTCGTGGTGAGCGGAATAATCGAGTTCTTATCGATGATTTTCCGAAAGCGGCCGTTCGGGAGCGCGAACCCAATAGGCATCGACAAAACGTCCAGGAGCGTCACGGCATCAATGGTGCCGAGCGAGTCACCGAGCAGCGCCGCACCCAGCGCCACACATTCATCCGGGTGCACGCCCTTGCGCGCCGGCTTGCCGAAGTGGCGGCCAATCTCCTGCTGCACCAGAGGCATCCTGCTCTGACCGCCGACCAGGATGACCTCGTCGATGGTCGTGCGTTCGATGCCCTTCTCCGCCAGCACCCGGTCGCAGATGGCAAACGTCCGGTCGACCAAGTCGCGAGTGAGCGCGTTGAGCTGCTCTCGGGTGAGGGGCACGCGAAGGTCTACCGGCTTGCCTTTACGCTCTTCGATGTAGGGCAACTCGATGACAACGTTGGGAATTAGCGTGAGGTCTATCTTCGCCGCCTCGGCTGCGTTCTTGAGCCGCTGCATGGCAATGGGGCTCTGACTCAGGTCGACCCGGGTCTCGCGCTGGAATGCTGCCAGCACGTAGTCGATAATGCGGTTGTCGAAGTCGACGCCTCCCAGAAACGTGTCGCCGCCGGTGGCCAGCACCTCGAAGACGTTGCCCGTCACCTGGAGGACAGAGACGTCAAAGGTGCCTCCCCCCAGGTCATAGACAAGGATGTTCTGATCCAGACCGCGGTTGAATCCGTAGGCCAGTGCCGCGGCCGTTGGCTCGTTGACGATGCGCTTGACGTCGAAGCCCGCGAGCAGTCCGGCCTCCTTGACCGCCTGCCGCTGGTGGTCGTTGTAGTAGGCGGGCACGGAGATGACGGCCTCTTCGACCGCCCCCCCGAGGAACTGCTCAGCGATGCGTTTGGCTTGAGCCAGCACGAAACTGCTGATTTGCGGCAGCGAATAGGTCGTGCCGCCGAGGTTCACCGCAGCATCCCCTTTGGGACCCTCGACAATCTCGTAGGTGAAATAGCCCTTAATCTCCTGGACGATGCGCGAGTTGTACTGCCGGCCGATGAGCCGTTTGCCGCCGTAAATGGTGTTGGTGGGATTGACGACCATTTGGTCCTTGGCAACGTTGCCGACCAAAAGGTCGCCCTTGGCAGAGAGCGCGACGACCGAGGGCAGAATGAGGTTGCCACGGTCAGTCGGGACGACCTTGGGAATCCGGTTCCTCACCGACGCCACGCAAGTATTGGTGGTGCCAAGGTCAATACCGACGATGCGCGGTTTTTCGGCCATGGAGCGTCTCACCAGTCTAAGCCGCGAGGGGCTGCCCCACCACTGCCAAGGGCGTTCGAGATTTTGACCAGCGGGCCGAGCGGCTCGACCATGGGCCTGGTCTCGATGCCCCGTCTGCCCTTGCTCCTACTGCTGAGCCTCGCCGCGTGGGGTTGTGCCACCGCACCAGTGCGTAACGCACCTACCCCCTCCCCCGCCCCTGTCCCTTCTGTCGAACACGCACCCGCCCCGGACGCGCGCCAGCAGACGGTGGCGCTGGCCCGCCGACTGCTTGGCCGGCGAACCGTGAGCTGGCCAGGGGACGGCTTCCCGGATGACTGCTCGGGGCTGGTGGAAGGCATCTACGCCGCGGTCGGAATGCCTCTACAGGGCGCTGCGCAGCACGGGGACAATGGCGTGACGGGCCTGTACCGGTACGCCCAAGCACGCGGCCGCATTTTTGTGTCTGGAGTCCCAGCCCCAGGGGACCTGGTCTTTTTTCGCGACACCTATAACCAAAATCGCGACGGAGTCCTCGATGGTGGACTCACCCATGTCGCACTGGTGGAGTCCGTGTCGGACGATGGCACTGTCGCCATCATTCACCGGGTGCGCCGAGGCGTCATGCGCTACCGGATGAACCTGAGCCGCCCCCAGACGCATACCGACGCCCGCACCGGCTCCGTCCTCAACGACTACCTTCGTGGATCGACTGGCGCGAGCCGCCCTGTTCTGACCGGTCAACTCTTCGTCGCCTTCGCGTCGTTGCTCCCTGCGGATGTCCCCCAGGGGCCCCGTGCTGCCCTGCCAGTGCTGGCGCCGCAACCGGCCGGGGGCTCGATCTGAAGTAATTGCTCTCAGTGCGGCTCGCGTGGCTCCGCCGCGCGGGCGTCGTCGGCCAGCGTCTGCGCCAAGGCGTGGTTCGGGTTGAGCGCAAGGGTCGCGTCGAACTGGCTCGCTGCCAGGTCCAGGCGCTTGGTTTGCAGCGCCAACCGCCCTCCCAGGACGTAGGCACGGATGAACGTGTTGTCGCGCTGTTGCAGCGCCCGCATCGCATCCAGGGCCTCCGACGCGGTTTCGGGAGGGACGCGCGTGTTGAGGGCGTACTCGGCATTGGCGATGTCGGCCCATCCGTCCAGTCCCCCCATTTGGCGGTATCGCTCGGCGAGCACAATCGCCTGGTCCCGACCGTCGATGGCGTCAAAGAGAGCCTCGGTTCGAGTCCGCGCGAGGAGCTCAGCTGGCTTTGTGGCATCGAGCTTCATCAAGGCGGCGTAGGCCAAGTTGGCCTGCGCCTGGACCTTCTTCGCGTCCTCGATGAGCGGGTCGCTCTTCACTTTGAGGGCACTGATTTTGTCCAAGAGGCGATTGGCTTGAACGCGCCAGTCCAGGCCCGGGCGCTCCGCCTCGAGACGTGCCTTTTGGGTGGTGAGAGCGTCCGCTTCGCGCGTGTAGCGCTGTATGGCGGCTCGTCGGTCATCCAAGTCAAGCAGCAGGGCCAGAGCCAGAGCCGCGTGGGCCTCGACGTAGCGCGGCTGCGACGACACGAGCGCCCTCAGCCGCCCCTCTGCCTGGGAGCGCGACGTCGCATCATCCCTCCGCAACTGGGCAAAAACCGCCTCCTCTTCAACCACCGCGGCAACCGGTGCGCTTTGCCAGCTGGGTAGAAAGGACCGCACCAGCGCGGCGCCCAAAGCGAGCACAACCAACGACAGGACAATTCCGAGGGCGTTGCGGTTTCGACGCTCATACCCGCGCCGTAATGCCATCTCAGCGGCGTCCACTCTACTCTCCAGGCCAGGAAGCCGGAGGCCGGGAAGCGGCGGTACCAGGCTGTCCGGCTCCTCCGGCGGAAGCATCACCCCCCCGGACCGGGCGCGTTTGGGGGCGGGGGGGGCGCCGAAAAGCACGGTGCCTGCGTGCGCGCCGGCCGGGGCAGCCAGAGAGGCAACCGCCGTGGCTGCCGTAGCGTCACGCACCTCGCTCCGGCCGGGCACCCCCAGCTGAGGCGGCGTGGCTGCTGGGACTTGGGGCGAGGACCGGGCTCCGCCCGCGGGCGCAGCCAACGTGGCAGGCGCGATGGGAGCCTGTGGCTTCGCTGTTGCGCCGGGGCCTGCGACGGCGGAGGCCCCGGAAACCGGGGTTCGCTCGAGGGGCAAGGGGGCGGGCGTCGTGGCTGCAGCCGAGCCACCAAACACTTGTGTCGGGGCAGCTCCAGGCGGCGCCGGCGCGGCCGCCGGCGGGCTCGTGCCTGCACCGAAGGTTTGGTTCCGGCCCGCGCCAGGCGGGGCGGGTGCCGGAGCCGCCGCTCCGAAAACCTGGGTGCGGCCGCCTTCAGGGGGGGCCGGCGCGGGTGGCGGCGGGGCGGCTGTGCCTCCGAAGACTTGCGTCCGGCCCGCGCCAGCCGAGGCCGGGGACGCCACTGGCGGGGCAGCCGCGCCTCCGAAGACTTGTGTCCGGCTCGCACCTGCCGAGGCCGGCGGCGTCACCGGCGTGGCAGCCGCGCCTCCGAAGACTTGCGTCCGGCCCACGCCAGCCGGGGCGGGCGACGTCACCGGCGGGGCAGCTGCGCCTCCGAAAACTTGCGTCCGGCCCACGCCAGCCGGGGCGGGCGGCGTCACCGGGGGGGCAGCCGCGCCTCCGAAGACTTGCGTCCGACTCGCGCCGGGAGCGGTCGGCACGGGCGCAGTTGGGGCAGCCGCTCCCCCGAAAAGCTGTGTTTGGTTCAGCGCGGATGGAGGCGGCGCAGCGGCAGCGTCCGCGCCAACGCCACCGAAAACCTGGGTCCGGTTTCCGACGGCGGGAGCGGGGGGCGGCGCCTTGTCCGTTCCAAAGGCGGGCGTCGGTGCGACGTCAGGTGGCCGGTGGGACGGCTGGACAGCGGCACCGCCAAAGACTTGGGTGCGCGGCGCACCCGCTGGGGAGGCCGGGAGATTCTTCGACTGCGCCTCAGCCTGAGGGGCATCGCCAGGCCGGTAGGCGATGAAGACGTGGCCACACCGGGTGCACTGCACCGGCGCCCCGCCCGGGGGTACCAGCCGGTCATCGAGTGCGTAGAGCGTCTGGCACTGGGGGCAACCGATTTGCACGACCCTGGGCCATATCACGCCTGAGGGACCAGGCAGCGCTGGAGCCCACTACCCCTGGGGGGCGTCAGCCTGCCCCAGGGGTGTCCCTCACCCGGCGGCCGAGCAGCGGGCCCCAGACCCAGCGAGCCTCAACCGCGGATACCCTCGCTAGCCGCCGCGTCGAGGCCGAACTCGGTATGAAGGCTGCGGACGGCAAGCTCGGTGTATTTCTCGTGGACAACGCAGCTCACCTTGATTTCCGAGGTTGAAATCATCTCGATGTTGACGCCCTCGTCGGCGAGCACCCGGAACATCCGCGCCGCAACACCGGCGTGGTTCCGCATCCCGACCCCGACGATGGAGACTTTGGCAATCTGGGCGTCACTCTCGACTGACGAAATCCCCAGCTCTCCTGCGACCCTGGCCATCACCTCACGAGCCTCAGCAAGGTCTGGCTTGTTGACAGTGAAGTTCAAGTCGCTCCGCCCCTGTCGGGCAGCGGTCTGGACGATGATGTCCACCTCGATGTGCCGGTCACTGAGCGCACCAAAAATTCGAGAGGCAACGCCCGGATGGTCGGGAACTTCTCGCAGGGTGATTCGCGCTTGATTTCGGTCGTGGGCGATGCCACTGACGACGACTTGCTCCATGGCCGCATCCTCCGTGCAAACCAGCGTGCCCGGGTCCTCGCTAAAAGACGACTTCACCCACAGCGGGACCCGGTACTTCATGGCAAATTCCACGGAACGAATCTGCAGCACCTTCGCGCCAAGGCTGGCCAGCTCCAACATCTCCTCGTAGGAGATTTTGGCGAGCTTCCGCGCGGCCGGGCAAAGGTTCGGGTCCGCCGTGTAGACACCCAGCACGTCCGTGTAGATTTCGCATGCCTCGGCTCCGAGGGCAGCCGCGAGAGCCACGGCCGTGGTGTCTGAGCCTCCCCGCCCAAGGGTGGTGATGTTCCCCGCTTCATCCGTCCCCTGGAAGCCTGCGACCACCGCCACCCGACCTGCCCGCAGCGTCTGGGCGAGCGCCCCCGCATCGATGTGCTGAATGCGGGCCTTGCCGTGGACGGCGTCGGTCACAATCCTCACCTGGTGGGCAAGGAAGCTGGTCGCTTCTCCGCCTTCGGCCTGGATGGCGAGCGCGACCAAGCCCACCGTCACCTGCTCGCCGGTGGCCACCACCACATCCTGCTCGCGCTCGTTCGGTGTCGGCGTCACGGCCCGGACCAGTGCGAGGAGTCGATTCGTCTCCCCCGCCATGGCCGAGACCACCAGCACCACGTCGTGACCTTCAGCCCGGGCCTTGAGCGCACGCCGGGCGACGTTGCGGATTCGCTCCACGTCCCCGACCGAGGTTCCACCGAATTTCTGGACCAGGCAACCCATGAGATAGCTCGTGCGCCAAGCCACTCTCTCGCTTAGACGAGAGGCGGGGCGGTGCGCTACCGTGCCCGACCCTCCCTTCGCACGGTCGGGCTTCTGACGCAGATGGCGACGACACGCAAGCTCTTGCTCGACGGCGATACTCTCACCCTGGAGGCCATCGGCGAGGTGGCTCTCGGCAGGCTCGAGGTCGGGCTTTCCGCCGGGGCACGAGGCCGAGTGGAGCGAGCCCGTGCCCTGGTCGAGCAGGTGGCAGAGGGCAACGCGCCCGCCTACGGCATCAACACCGGCTTCGGGACGCTCGCCGAGGTGCGCATCGAGAAGAAGGACCTGCGCACTTTGCAGCGAAACCTCCTGCTCTCGCACGCCGCCGGCGTCGGGGAGCCCCTTCCTCTGCCCGAGGCCCGCGCTCTCTTGCTACTGCGCTGCAACGTGCTGGCCAAGGGCTACTCCGGAATCCGACCGCGCACACTGGACCTCGCTTTGGCCATGCTGGCCCGAGACGTCGTGCCGGTCGTTCCCGCCCGGGGAAGCGTCGGGGCGTCAGGCGACCTGGCTCCTCTGGCACACCTGGCGCTGGTCCTCATCGGCGAGGGGGAGGCGTTCTACCGTGGAGAGCGACTGCCGGGGGCCGAGGCCTTGTCGCGGGCCGGCCTGGAGCCAGTGGTGCTGGAGGCGAAGGAGGGCCTTGCGCTGGTCAACGGCACTCAGGCGATGAGCGCCGTCGGCAGTCTCGCTCTGTTGCGTGCCGAACTTCTGGGCGAGATTGCGGACATCGCCGGTGCGATGACTTTGGAGGGACTTTTGGGCAGCCACCGTCCCTTTCTTGCGCCCATCCAGCGCGTCCGGCCGCACCCGGGGCAGGAGGAATGCGCCGCTCACCTGCGGGCCCTCCTCGAGGAAAGCGCCATCGTTGAGAGCCACCGGGACTGCGCCAAGGTTCAGGACCCCTACTCGCTCCGCTGCATGCCACAGGTGCATGGCGCGGCTCGCGAGGGCCTTGCCTTTTGCCGCCGGATTCTGGGGGTGGAGGTGAACAGCGCCACCGACAATCCGCTGGTTTTCCCCGAAGAAGGCCTCATCCTTAGTGGTGGAAACTTCCACGGGCAGCCGGTTTCCCTCGCGCTCGACGTCTTGGCCATGGCGCTGACGCAGCTATCGGCCATCAGCGAGCGACGGGTTGAACAGCTGGTCAACCCCTCGTTGAGCGGGCTTCCTCCCTTCTTGGCCCGCGACTCGGGTCTCAACTCCGGATTCATGATTGCCCAAGTCACCTCGGCGGCACTCGTCGCCGAGTCGAGAATTTTGTGCCACCCGGCGTCGGTGGACTCCATCCCCTCGTCCGCCGGGCGCGAGGACCACGTCAGCATGGGCATGACTGCGGCGCTGAAGGCCGCCCAAGTGGCGGACTTCACTCGAAGCTGCCTGGCCATCGAGATTCTCGTGGCGGCGCAGGCGCTCGACCTCCGCGCGCCCCTTCGTCCTGGGCGAGGCGTACACGCCGCGCACCAGCTTGTCCGCCAGCGAGTGCCGACGCTGGACCGCGACCGGGAGGTCCATCGCGATGTGTCTCAGGTGAGTGCCCTCATTGATTCTGGCGAACTGGTCGCGGCAGTGCGCGCTGCGACGGCCTGAGTTTCCCTTGGTGCCAAGCACCGCGAACGAGGACGTGGAGCCAGTCGGCCCGCCCAGCCCCGACGAGGCGCCCGCCGGGGCGAGCAACTCGCTTGCCGAGGCCCGGGCGCGCATCGGGTTGCTTGAACGGGAGGCACGGGCCCTGGGGGAAGGTCCGGAGGCCGCGCTGCTTTTCCACGAGATGGGAGTGCTTTGGGAGGACCCACTGCACAACCCGCGAAACGCAGCTGCTGCGTTTCAGACCGCCTTCCGGCTTGCCCCTCGCTTCGTTGAGAACCTGCGCGCGGCGCGCCGAATTTTCTCGGACGCGGGGAACTGGCACCTGGTGCTGCAACTGCTCGACGCAGAGCTGGAGGCAACCCCCGCCGGCCAGTCGCGGGCAGGGCTTTTGTACGAGCGCGCGCTTGTTCTCGATGAGCGTCTGGAACGTCACGAGGAGGCTGCCGAAGCGTTCCGCCAAGTGGTCGCCGCCCAGCCGGGCGACGTCGGGTTGCTCTCACAGCTGACCTCCGTCTGGGCGGCGCGCGGGGATGCGCGGGCACTGGCCGACACCCTTCAGCTTCTGGCACAGGTGGTCGAGGACCCGCGGGTCGCCGCCGAGGCATTGCTGTCGGCCGGGTTGCTGCTCGAGGAGCGACTGCGCGACGAGCATGGCGCCGCCGAGGCTTACCGTGAGGCCTTCGCTTTGGACCGCAGCGACCCAGTACTTCTCGCGGCGCTCGGCCGGGTGGCGGCCCGTGAACAGCGTGATGACGAGCTGTTGCGAGTCCTGGCTGCGGAGGCCGAAAATGTCGGGCCCTCTGGCAGTGCCGCGTTCCTCGAGCTGGCGCGGGTCTATGAGCGTCTCGGACGCCCCGAGGACGCCCTGGCCGCGCTCCAGGCAGCGCGGCGTCTTCAACCCCGAGACCCCCTGGTGCTCTCGGCCATGGCAGCTTTGCTCGGCGAGCAACGGCGGCCTGAGGAGCTGGCTGAGGTCCTCGGCGCGTGGGCGGCCACAGCCCATGACGAGGCGGAAGCGGTCACGCTCTACCTCCGGCTGGCCTCGCTGTACGAGGAAGCACTTCACCGAGACGAGCAGGCTGTCCAAAGCTACCGAGCCATCCTGGCGCGCGTGCCGGGCAACGGCGCCGCGCTGGCCGGGTTGGGGCGGCTTCACGCGCGCCGCAGGGACTGGCCCGGCCTGCTGGAGGTGTACGACGTAGAGCTGGCCGTGACGCTGGAAACTGCCGGCAAGGCCACCATTCATTACCGGTCAGGAGAAATCTACGAAGCGCGACTGCGAGACCCGGAGTCGGCCATCAACCGCTACCAGCAGGCGCTGCTGCTCTCGCCGGGGTACTTGCCTGCGCAGCAGGCTCTGGAGCGCCTCTTCGAGCGGCTGGGCCGTTGGGCGGACTTGGCCGCAATGCTCGAGCAGGACGTCCTGCAGGCGGTCGGTCCGTCGGACGCAGTCGCGCGTCTCGGAAACCTGGCCTCACTTTACGAGGCCCGCCTTGGCGACCTGGAGCGGGCGCTGGAGTGCCTGCACCGCGCGCTGGACCTTTCGCCCAAGCACCTTCCCTCGCTGAGGCAGGCCCAGGGGCTGGCAGAGAAGCTCGGTCGGTGGCGAGACCTGGTTGACCTGCTGGAGCGCGAGGCCGCCCAGGTCGGGGACATGAAACAGGTGGTGGCGCTTCGCCACCGCGCGGCGGAGGTGCTCGACGAGCGGCTTTCTGATCCTGCCGCAGCGGTGGGGGCGTACGAGAAGCTGCTGACGGTTTCTCCAGCCTACCTGCCAGCTCTCACCGCACTCGGTCGACTCTATGCCGAGGGCGGCCGCTGGGCGGACCTGGCGCTCCTGTACCGGACCGAAGCAGCGGTGGCCCCACCGGAACGCGCGGCCCAGTTGCTGCTCAAGGTGGGAGAGCTTCAAGAGCGACGCCTCGGCGACGTCGACGCTGCGCTGGCCACTTACGGCCAGGTGCTCGAACGCACCCCTCGCGACCTCCAGGCGTTGGGGGCCCTGGGACGACTCCACCGCGCCCGGGGCGCCTGGCCGGCGCTGGTCACGGTGCTCTTGCGCGAGGCCGGACTCAGAACCGACCCGCGCGACCGCGCCGACGTCCTCTTCGAGGCTGCTTCGTTGCGCGAGTACCCACTCCAGGACGTCGAGGCGGCCACCGAGACATATGAGGAAGTGCTTCGCCTCTCACCAGCGCACGTCGGCGCGCTCCGCGCCCTCGAGCGCCTGGCCTCTGCGCGCGGCGACAACCAGGCCCTCCTGGCCGCTGTCGAGCGCACGGCACAGACGGCACAGGCCCCCGAAGCCCGGGTGGCGGCCTACCTCAAGCTGACGCGCCTGTACCTGGACCGGCTGGGCGAGCCCACGCGCGCTGCGCAGATGGCGGAGGCAGCCCTGGCCATCGACCCACGCAACCTCCACGCGCTGCTGGTCTTGGAGCGCGTCCGCTCTGCCGACCCTGGACGCCGAGGGGAGGTGAAGGCGCGGCTCGCCGACCGGGTGACGGACGCCGGGCTGGCCTCGGCCTTGCGCTTGGTGGCCTCGCGCGACCGCGAGGAGACGGACCGGGAAGCTCGGGCGCGGGAGCTCGGCGAAGCCTTCCTCGCCGACCCCACCGACCTCCGAGTGACATTTGCCTTGGACCGTACGCTCCGGCTGGGAGGCGACCCGGCCGCGCGCTTTGCCTTCTACGCGCGCCGTCTGCAGCAAGTGCACGACGGGGCCGAACGGCTTGCGCTGCAAATGCGCCTCGCTGAAGCGGCGGAGGCGGGGGCGGCGGACCTACCGACCGCACGAGAAGCCTATCGCGACGCGCTGGTTTTGCACCCAGGCTTTCTCCCGGCCCTACAAGGCATCCGCCGAGTGGCGGACCGACTCGGCGACTGGCCCACCGCGGTCGCCGCCCGCGAAGCGGAAGCGGAGGCCTCGCACGACGTCCGGAGCTCGGTGGACGCGTGGACCAACGCTGGAAGGCTAGCGCACGAGCGGCTGGGCGACCGGGAGCGGGCGCTCCATTGCTTCGAGAGGGCGCTGGAACGGGACGCGTTGAACCGCGAGGCGTTTGCCCAAGCCGAGCGCATCCTCGCCGAGGCCGAGCACGGCGATGGGCTGGCCCGCCTCTACGAGCGCCAAGGAGAGGCCCGGCTCGCTGCCGGCGACCGTTCCGGTGCCGCGGCCTCGTTTCACCGTGCCGCGGAAACGTGGCGCGAAAGCGTCCGGGACCCAGTCCGAGCGCTGGCCACCCTGGAGCGCGTGTTGGATGCCGACCCGGGGCACGCCGGGGCGCTCTTGGACAAGGCGGAGCTGGCGCTGGAGCAGGGGCGCTGGGCGGATGCTGCCGAAGCTTTCACCGCCAGGGTCCGGCTCGGAGGCGAGCCGGAAGTCCTTTCCTCGCTGCACTTGCGGCTCGGCGCTCTCTTTCAGGAACGTCTCGGCGACCCCACCCGCGCCGTTGCCCATTTCCAAGCAGCCCTCGCCGGTCACCCCGGACTGCCCGAGGCGCTGGAGCGGCTCGTGGCCCTTTACATCGCTTCTGAGAATTGGACGGGCGCCTCGGATTCGCTCAAGCGCCTCTTGGACTTGGACAACGAGCCACAGGCCCGCGGCCGCTACCTGCTTCAGCTGGCCCGCATCCTGGATAATGGTTTCGGCGACACCCTGCGGGCAGGTGACTTCTACCGTCAGGCACTCGAGTTCGGGGCCGAAGACCCGGCCGCCCTCGACCGTCTGGCAGAACTCGCCGAGCGTGAAGGCGAAGTTGCCGGGCTGCTTCAATTGCTCGAAGCCCAAGCCCTCGTCTCGAAGCCGCCTCGCGCGGCGCGGCTGTCGTTCAAGCTTGGCGAACTGTGTGCCACCGTGCTGGGCGACGAGACCCGGGCCATCCTCACCTACCGCCGCGCCACCGAGCTGCAGCCGGGCTTTCTCGATGCCCATGCCGCACTCGCCCGGTTACTCGAGAAGGACCCCGGCTCTATCGAGCAGGCAGTCCAGGCGTACCGGGCGGTCATCGGGATTGACGCGACGCACGCCGAGAGCCTGCACGCCCTGTTCCGGATTTGGGAACAAGCACGGTCGCTGGACCGAGCCTTCTGCGCAGCCGCGGTGTTGGTTTTTCTTCAGAGCGCGACAGACCGGGAAAGCAATCTCCACTTCGACTGGCGAGCCCGACTCCCAGCGGAGGGGCACGACCAGCTCTCGGCAGACGAGCTTTCCCTGTTGCAGGGCCCGGCGGTCAGCGCTCCTCTGGTGGACGTCCTCCGGGCCGCCGGTGACGAGATGGGGCAGCAGCTCGAGCCGGCCTTCGACAGCCTGGGAGTGGACGTCAGGCTGGACCGGCTTCGCGCCGACCACCCGGTTCACCGAGCCGTCCGGCTGGTAGCGGACACGTTGGACGTCGACGACTTCGCGGTTTACCAGGCGCGTCGAGGCCTGGTGGTGCTCGAACCCAGTGCACCGCCGGCGCTGTGTGTCGGCCAGGACGTCGTCAAACGCTTCAACGCACGGGAGCAGAAGTTTCTCTTCGGGCGGGCGGTGCTTGGCTTGCGCAACCACGCGGCGGTGCTGTCAAGACTTAGCATGGAGGAAACGGCTCGCTTCTTTGGAGCGGCGGTACGCATCGCAATGCCCAGCTTCGCTGGCCTTGGGCCGCCCGACGAGGAGCTGTCTCGCACCCTGCGGCGGCAACTTTCCCGGCGCAGGCTAAGGGAACTCGGACTGGCGGCGCGGGCCGTGGCCAGCTCCTCCCGGGTGGACCTTTCCGCCACCCTCCGCGCGCTGTCCGCAGCGGCGAATCGCGCTGGAATGCTGATGGCCGGGGACCCGGCGTTGGCGCTCCAGCTGGTGCTCCGGGAAGACCCCAGCGTCTCGGGCACTCGCCCCGAGACGCCCGAGCCCGTCCTGCAGGCGGTGCGCGAGCGCGCAGACCTCCGTTCGCTCATCGCCTTTGCGCTCTCCGACGCGTTCTTCCACCTGCGACGCAAAGCGGGCCTCGCTCTGCCCGAGACGGTCCCCTAGCGGCTTTACTCCACGCGCAGGACGGCCCCTGGCGGGAGCTCCCGCTGTAGCCGCGCCACGGCGGCGTCCACAGCGCCCTTCTCTAGGCCCTCGACGGTGATCCGGACCCGGTAGTCGGTGCCGGCGGCGTATTGGGGGTAGCTGCCGATGCCCACGCCTGGCGTCTGCAGCGCTACCCGGTCCAGCGCCCCTGCAATTTCCGCCTCCCCTCGCACCAGGTAGAGGGCGCGCTGGAAGACGGTGCGAACGGGGAGCGTCTTGAGCACCGTTTCCAGCTGACGGCGAAACAACGGGGGGATGCCGGGCAAGAGGAAAATGCCTTCGCACACCAACACCGGGTACCAAGAGCCCTCCTGGTGCAGCAGCTGGGTGCCTTCCGGCGCCTCGGTGAGGCGCATCGCCTCAGGCGTGTGGACGTCCGGGTAGTGCGCCTCGAGCAGGGCAAGCATCTCGGGCAGCTGGACCACTCGTCGCCCGAGCGCGAGAGCCACCGCCCGCACCGTGACGTCGTCGTGGGTCGGTCCAATGCCGCCGCTGGTGAAAACCCAACGGGCCCGCCGGCGCGCGCTGAGGACCGCGTCCACGATGGCGTCCACCTCGTCGGGGACGACGCTCAGCGAGCTCAGCCCAATGCCATGCTCCCGCAGGCGTTGGATGAGGTACGCCCCATTCTCGTCGACAACCTGGGCGTTGAGCACCTCATTGCCAATCACCACCGCTGCAGCAACGCTCGTTTCCATGGAGCCCTGGGGCAAGGCCAGCGGCCGGGTAGCCTAGCGCAAGCGCTGCTTCGGCCGGGCAGAGGGGCGCCGCAGGAGCGCGGCGACGGCCGCTTGAACCTGGCTCGCCACTGCCTTCATGGCCAGCTGCCCGTCGAGGCGGCGAACGTGGTGGGTCCCGGCATGGCGTCTCAGCACGGCGTCGTAGGCCTGGGCCACCGCCGCCTGGGTGCGAGCGTCTTCAAAGCGCTCGGCGCGGCCCCCTCTGAGTCGGCGCCGCGCAGCGGCAACACCGGGAGGCACTTCCAGAAACAGCGTCAAGTCCGGCGCGGGCGCCTGCGCGTTGAGCGTCTCGAGCCACTCACCGTCAAGGACGCGGCCCTGGTAGGCGAAGGAGCTCAAGACATACCGGTCCGAGACAACAACGGCGCCGGAGGCGAGCGCCGGCTCCACCGTCGAAGCGAGGTGGTCGAGCCGGTCGGCGGCGAACAGTAGAGCCAGGGCGGCCTCGGGGAGGGCTCCCCGGCCACTCCGCCCTCCCAGGGCCTGGCGCAGCAGCACGCCCACCGCGCCGGAAGATGGCTCGCGGGTCAGCACCACCCGGTGGCCGCCTCGGCGAAGGGCGCGGGCCAGGAGCGCAGCCTGGGTGGTGGTTCCGGCGCCGTCCAATCCTTCGAGGACGACGAAGCGCCCCCGGCGATTCATCGCGGAAGCAGTGACCCCGGGTCGTCCAGGCGCAGCGAATGCCGCACGCCCTTCAACGACTCGAAGAGGGCGAGCTCGCGGGCCAGCTCTCGCTTCCCGCGGCGGTATTGCACGGCTGCGTAAACCGCCAGCCCCACGGCCACCAGCACCGCCAGGAGACCCCAGAGTGGAAAGCGGATGGAGTCCCAAAAGAGCTTGGCCGCAGCCCCGGTGAAGATGAAGGCCACGACCAAGGACACGCCGGTATGCGCGAAGTGGACAGTGCTCACTCGGGAGGCGAGCTGTGCACGGAGGCTCTCCAGCTCGACGCGCTGGGCTTGCCCAGGCTCGACGGCGGGGGTTGGCGGCTCAGGGTGGACCAAGGAGGGGGTGTACCCTACTCCAGGCCAAGGGCTCGCGGACAAGCAACCCGTTAGCTTGGCGCACCGAGCACCATGCCGCAGCTCGGGCAGCGTTGGCCCTGGTGGCTGCCCGCGCCGCACTGCCCGCAGCGCACCAGCGCATCGCCTTCGGACGGGCGCGAGGTGCGAGGCGCCTGCTGACTCCAGGGCAGCCGGAGGCCGCAGCGCTCGCACAACAGGCCGGAGGCCTGGACGTTGCGGCAGTACCGGCAGGTCACCGGCCCGACGCTGGGCGCGGTGCGCTCGGAAGGGGAAACCTCGCGTCCGCTGTCCAAGTCGGTCAGGCCGCCGGCGACCACGTCGGGCACTCCGGTCACCCGGCTTCTCTCCCATTCCACCTCGGACCAAACCTCCTGAGCCGCCGCCGGGGGGAAGCGCGTGGGCTCCAGGTCAGCCAGCACGGAGACCGGCGTGGGCCCGTCGGTCGTAGACCGCACGTCGAGGTCCGAGAGACGAGAAACCGGAGCGTCCGCGGTGGTTGGCGCGGTGAGGGAATGGCCACACACTTCGCAGACGGCCGCCACCACGGGCGCCTCACACACCGGGCAGAGTTTCATAGAAGGAAGGTCAGCCTACCAGCCGGCGCCCGTCCCGCCTCGCGTCATCGGCACGAAGCGCACGGCCAGCAGCCTCTCGGTGTCGAAGGAGTCCTCGGCATGTCGGATGATGCGCACCAGCTCCTGCGCTCCGTGGGGGGGGCCCACCGGGCCCACCAACCGTCCGCCGACCCGAAGCTGCTGTAGCAGGGCCTTCGGCACCTCCTCCGGGGCGGCGGTGAGGATGATGGAGTCAAAGGGCGCCGCTTCGGGCCAGCCCATCCACCCGTCGCCCACCCGCATGTGGAGGTTTTGGGTGAAGGTTTCCGAGAGGCGGGCCCGCGCCCGAGCCGCAAGTGTGGGACGCACCTCCACGGTGTAGACGTCTGCCCCGAGGCCCACCAGGACGGCGGTTTGGTAACCAGAGCCAGTCCCCACCTCCAGGACGCGGTCGCCCGGCCGGACGGCTAAGGCTTCAGTCATCCGCGCCACCACGTAGGGCTGGCTGATGGTCTGCGCCTCGCCGATGGGCAGCGCTTCGTCGCGCCAAGCGCGAGCCCGCTCGTCCGCGTCGACGAAGTCGACGCGAGACAGTGCCGCCATTGCCCCCAACACGCGCTCGTCGCGAATTCCCTGCGCCCGAAGTGCCTCCATCAGCCTTGGGTCTTCCATGGCACTCACCGAAGCCTAGGCTAGCCCACGCCCGCCAGAGCCAGGCGACCTTCCCAGCGCTCCTCGAGGGCCAGGACCAGGGGTGCGTGCTCGGGGCGGCTGAGGGTTGGGTCCGCCTCGGCGATGGAGCGAGCTTCCTCGGCGGCGACCGCCGAGAGGGCCTGGTCCCGCGCCAGATTCGCCACCGCGAACTCCGGGACGCCGCTTTGGCGTGTCCCGAGAAACTCCCCCTGGCCCCGCAGCTCGAGGTCCCGCTGCGCGACCACGAAGCCGTCGCCTGTGTCCTCGAGAATTCGAAGCCTGGCCAGCGCCTCGGGCCCACCGGTGAAGCCGGCGAGGAGGAAGCACTGTCCCGGCGCAGTCCCCCGTCCCACCCGTCCGCGCAGCTGGTGTAGCTGCGACAGGCCAAACCGCTCGGCGGACTCCACCACCATCAGGGTGGCGTTCACCACGTCGACTCCCACTTCCACCACAGTGGTGCACACGAGAATCTGCACCTCTCCGCGGCGGAAGGCCTCCATCGTCTCCTGCTTCTCCTCGGAGGCCATCTGCCCATGGAGCAGCCGTACACGGGCCTCCGGGAAGGCGGCCTGCAGCTCCTGGGCACCTCGGGTGGCGTCCAGGAGGTCGACCTTTTCCGAGGCTTCCACCAGTGGGTACAGGACGTAGGCCTGGTGCCCACGGGCGAGCTCCGCCGCCACCCCGGCCCAGACGCGGGCGCGGTCTTTTGCCGCGAGGACGCGGGTGAGGATGGGAGTCCGACCGGGCGGCAACTCGTCGAGGACGCTGAGGTCAAGGTCACCGTACAGCGTCATGGCCAACGTTCGAGGAATGGGCGTTGCAGTCATCACCAAGACGTCGGGTCGCGGGCCCTTCCCGGCGAGGGCTTGGCGCTGGAGGACCCCGAAGCGGTGCTGCTCGTCAATGAGGGCCAAGCCGAGGCGGTGAAACGTGGCTCCCTCCTGAATCAACGCCTGCGTCCCGACCGCCACCGCCGCTCTCCCTGACGCGACGTGAGCGCGGGCCCGTCGGCGACTGGCCACCGGCCCAGCGCCCGTCACCAGGGCCACCTCCACCTCCAGCGGGGCGAGGAGCTTCGCCAGGGTTTTGGCGTGCTGGGCGGCGAGAATCTCGGTGGGCGCCATCAACGCTACCTGCCAGCCGTCCTGCACTGCCAGGGCGGCAGCCATCGCCGCGACGGCCGTCTTTCCCGAGCCGACGTCGCCCTGCAGGAGCCGGTGCATTGGCTCCGGCCGGCCCATGTCACGGGCAATCTCGAGAAAGGCTCGCTCCTGAGCCCGCGTCGGTCGAAACGGCAAGAGCCCGCGGGCACGCGCGAGCCGCCCTTCATCCACCGCGAAGCGGATGCCGGGGCTGCTCTTGACGCCCTGTCGGCGTAGCGCAAGGCCCAAGTGGAGGAAGAAGAGCTCGTCAAACGCCAAGCGCCGGTGCGCTGCGCCCTGGTGCGCATCGAGCGCGGCCAGCTCATCCCCGTCGAGCGGGCTGTGCAGCCGTGCGAGCGCTTGCGGAAGCGGCAACAGTCCCAGCCGCCGCAGGACCGGCGGCGGCACTGGGTCCGGCACGGCGGCGCTGGCGTCCCGCGCAATGGCATGGGCCAGGGCGCGAATTTGGCGCTGCTCGTGCCGCTCGAAGCCCGAGTAGAGGGGCACAATCCGCCCGAAGTGCACCCCCGCTCCCTGCCCCTCCTCGGCCGGCTCCACCTCGGGGTGCACCATTTCGCGGCCCACCGGTGAGACGCGGAGCTCGCCGGAGACAATCAACCGCTGCCCCAATGGGAAACGCCCCTTCATCCACGGCCCAGTCTGGAAATAGGTGAGGGCCAGGGTGCCTGTCGCATCCGAGAGAACGGCACGGAAGACGCGCCGCCCAGGCCGGAGCACCACCTCGCCTGCAGCCCGCACTGTCCCCACCGTCACCCCACGTACCCCAGGCACCAGCTCGCGCAGCGATGACAGCCGGCGGCGGTCCTCGTAGCCCCGGGGCAGAAGAAAGAGAATGTCCCCCACCCGCGACAGCCCCTTTTTCTCGAGGGCTGAGAGAAGCCGGGGGTTGATGCGGACACCCGAGCGGCGCAGCGGAACGGCCAGCGGTCCAGCGCGGGGCGCAATGGACAGTGTCCGCGGCGCCGGCGACGTCTCGGCCTCCGGCGGTTTCGGCTTGGGGCTCCGCGGCTTGCGCGGACGGGCTGCCGGCGGCACCGCCCTCGGCCGCGCTGCCGGGGACTTTTTCGGGCTGGCGCTCGGCGCAGCAACAGCCTTGGCCAAAACCGTCGGAGAAACTGGAGAAGCCTCTGCAGCGGCCTGGACGCACTCGGAAAGCCGTCTCAGCGCCGCCACCTGGCCCTCGAGCGAGGCGCCCAGGGCGGCAGCCAGCGCCTC
Organism: Myxococcaceae bacterium; assembly: GCA_052143535.1. Taxonomy (GTDB): domain Bacteria; phylum Myxococcota; class Myxococcia; order Myxococcales; family Myxococcaceae; genus JADGRA01. Next base: position 33,614 of record JBKQSS010000047.1, read on the forward strand.
GGACAACAGCCGCACCTCCACCGCGGGTGCGCCGGCCGCCCGGGCCTCCTGGAGTGAGGCCTCCAGCAGCGCCGTCAATCCGCGCACCCGGCCGAGGGCGCGAAAGTCGCGCTGGGCGAGGAAGCGCAGTGGCGCGGCAAGGCGGGTGAAATGCGGGCGTCCCATGGGGGGGCTTCATCCCCCACTGTAGCGGACGGCGCCCACCCCCCCCTTCCCCACCCTTGCTAGCCGGCCGTGTCCTCGTCGTCGGCTGGCTCGTCAAAGGCAATCGCGGCGATGTCCACCTCGCGGGCACCGCCCGGGCTTTGCACCAACGCGGAATCCCCCACCTGCTTGCCAATGAGCGCCCGGGCAAGCGGCGACGTCACCGAGATGTGGCGCTTTTTGATGTCGGCTTCAATCTCTCCGACGATGCGGTAGGTCACCGATTTTTCGGTCTCTTGGTCAACCACCGTCACCGTGGCCCCAAACACGACGCGGTCCCCGCCCAGCTTGCGAATGTCAATGACTTCGGCGCGAGCAATCCAATCGTTGAGGTCGAGAATGCGCCCTTCGATGTGCGACTGCTTCTCCTTCGCGGCGTGGTATTCCGCGTTCTCGCGCAGGTCCCCATGCGCGCGCGCGACTTCAATCTCGCGCGAAATGCGCGTTCGCTCCACGGTCTGCAGTTGCTTCAATTCGGCCTTGAGCCGCCGTAAGCCCGCTGCGGTGATGGGGATGGAGCCGCTGCTCATGTGCGTCGACATCTCCTCGCGGGTGGCGAGCCGAACAGAATAAGAGAGGAAGCTGACTAGGGGCAATGCCGGAGCACCCTGGGCAGGGCTTTCGGCGAGATGGCTGGCGCGCTCACCCCTTCAGGTAATCCTGCAGGGCCAGCACCGGGAGTCGGCCGCGGGCCAATGCCTCCAGCGCTCCCACCCCCATCCGCGCTGCCTGCACCGTGGTGTAGTACGGCACCCCTTGCATCAGTGACTCGCGCCGGATGGAAAAACTGTCGGCAATGTCCTGCTTTCCAAAGGTGGTGTTCACCACCAGGGCCACCTTGCCGTCGACAATCTTGTCCACCACATGCGGCCGTCCCTCCTTCACCTTGCGCACCTCCTCGTTGGGAATGCCCTTGCCGGTGAGGTAGCGGTGCGTGCCCGCCGTGGCGCAGAGGGAAAAGCCGAGGGCTCGGAGACGCTTGGCCAGGTCCACCACCGCCGGTTTGTCGTCGTCCTTCACCGAGATGAAAACCGTTCCTGAGGTGGGCAGCTTCACCCCGGCAGCCAATTGAGTCTTGGCGAAGGCGGTTGGAAAATCGCGAGCCAGCCCCATCACTTCGCCCGTCGACTTCATTTCCGGCCCGAGGATGACGTCCACGTTGGAGAAGCGGGCGAAGGGGAACACCGACTCCTTGACTGCGACGTGGGACAACTGCACGTCGCGGGGCGGGTCGAGTTCGGCCAGCGTCTTTCCCACCATGCACAGTGCAGCGAGCTTCGCCAGCGGTACGCCGGTTGCTTTGGAGATGAAAGGGACAGTCCTCGAGGCACGCGGGTTGACCTCGAGCACGTAGAGCGACTTGCCCTGGATGGCGTACTGGACATTCATCAGCCCGACGACGCCCAGCTCTCGGGCCAGCGCCACCGCCCAGTCCTTCATCCGCTCCACCAACTCCGGCGAGAGTGAATGCGGCGGCAGGGTGCAAGCCGCGTCCCCGGAGTGAACGCCCGCTTCTTCGATGTGCTCGAGCACGCCCCCCACCAGGACGTCGCCAGTCGCGTCGGCGACCAGGTCCAAGTCCACTTCGATGGCATCCTTCAGAAAGCGGTCGATGAGCACCGGGTGGCCGGGACTGGCTGCCACCGCCTCGCGCATGTAGCGCTCGAGCGAGGACGCGTCGTACACCACTTCCATCGCCCGCCCCCCGAGGACGTAGGAGGGGCGCACCATGACCGGGTACCCGATGCGTTCGGCCGTGCGAAAGGCCTCCTCGGCGCTGCGGGCTACGCCATTTTCAGGTTGGCGCAAGCCCAACTTCTCAATCAGCTGGGAAAAGCGCTCACGGTCTTCGGCCCGGTCGATGGCATCGGGGCTGGTGCCGAGGATGCGAAGCCCCGAGCGCTCGAGCGGCACCGAGAGACGCAGCGGGGTCTGCCCGCCGAACTGGACGATGGCCCCCAGCGGCTTTTCCCGTGCGGCAATCTCGACGACGTCCTCGAGCGTGAGCGGCTCGAAGTACAGTCGGTCCGAGGTGTCGTAGTCGGTGGAGACGGTTTCCGGGTTGCAGTTGACCATCACCGTCTCGTAGCCGGCTGCGCGCAGCGCGAAGGCGGCGTGGACACAGGCATAGTCGAACTCGATGCCCTGCCCGATGCGGATGGGGCCTGAACCGAGGATGAGCACCTTCGGCCGGTCGGTGGGCGGCGCCTCGTCTTCCTCGTCGTAACTGCTATAGAGGTAAGGCGTATAGGCCTCGAATTCGGCCGCGCAGGTGTCGACCCGTTTGTAGACTGGCCGAATGCCGCGTTGCCAGCGGTGCGCGCGGACGCTGGCCTCGTCGGTGCCGAGCAGCTGCGCCAGGGCGCGGTCGGAAATGCCGTCTGCTTTGGCGTGACGAAGCAGCCCGTCGTCGAGCAGCGCCAGGCCACCGACGGCGTTCACCGCGGCTGCCTCGAGGACGAGGTCCCTCAGCTGCCTGAGGAACCAAGGGTCGATGCGGGACAGGCTGTGCGCCTCTTCCACCGTCATCCCTTCGCGGAATGCCTGGAAGAGCATCGCCGGCCGCTCGGCCCGCGGCACACGCACCCCCTCACGCAGCGCCTCGGTCCGCTCAGCTGGGTCGCTCGGGAGCTCAGGGGCAGCGAAGGTGAGCGGGTTGGTCTCCATGCTCCGCAGCGCCTTCAAATACGCCTCCTTGAAGGTGCGGCCAATGGCCATCACCTCGCCCACACTGCGCATGCTGGTGGTCAGTGTGCGGTTGGCGCTGGGGAACTTCTCGAAGTTGAAGCGCGGGACTTTGACCACCACGTAGTCGAGCGTCGGCTCGAAGGAGGCGGGGGTGTCGCGGGTAATGTCGTTCTGCAACTCATCGAGGCGGTAGCCCAGTGCCAGCTTGGCCGCGATTTTGGCGATGGGGTACCCAGTGGCCTTGCTGGCGAGCGCGCTGGAGCGGCTCACGCGGGGGTTCATCTCAATCACCACCATCCGGCCATCCACCGGATTGACTCCAAACTGGATGTTGCTCCCCCCGGTATCGACGCCGATTTCCCGAATGATGGCCAGCGCCGCCTGACGCAGCCTTTGGTACTCCTTGTCGGTGAGCGTCTGGGCCGGAGCCACGGTGATGCTGTCCCCGGTGTGCACCCCCATCGGGTCAAAGTTCTCGATGGAGCAGATGACGATGACGTTGTCCGCCACGTCTCGGACGACCTCCAGCTCGTACTCCTTCCAGCCGAGGACGCTCTCCTCGATGAGCAGCGTTTGCACCGGGCTGGCCTTCAGCCCCTGAAGACAAATGGTTTCAAACTCCTCAGAGTTGAAGGCGACGCCGCCCCCGGTTCCTCCGAGAGTGAAGCTCGGGCGGATGATGGCCGGGAAGCCGATGTCTCGCACCACCGCTTTGGCCTCCTGCAGAGACCCCGCGTAGCCACTGCGGGGAAGCGGGATTCCCACCTTCTGCATCGCCGCTTTGAAGAGCTGGCGGTCTTCGGCCTTGTTGATGGCATTGAGCGAGGCGCCGATGAGGCGCACGCCGTACTTCTCCAGAATTCCCTGCTCGGCCAATGCCTTCGCAAGGTTGAGCGCGGTCTGCCCTCCCATCGTGGGCAGAAGCGCGTCGGGGCGCTCCCGTTCGATAATCTGCTCGGCCACTTCGACCGTGATGGGCTCGATGTACGTCCGGTCAGCGAACTCCGGGTCGGTCATTACCGTGGCCGGGTTGCTGTTGAGGAGGACGACCTGCACGCCCTCTTCCCGCAGCGCCTTGATGGCTTGGGTGCCGGAGTAATCAAACTCGCAAGCCTGGCCGATGATGATGGGCCCGCTTCCGATGACCAGCACTTTGTGGATGTCGGTACGCTTGGGCATCGGGCCGGGGCCTGTACCACGAACGGGCAACGCTCGGGCAGCGGTCCCCGGGGCTCTCCCCCCGCGGGAGGGGCCACCACCCTCGGGAGGCTGCCTAGCCGCTCAGGCCGCCGACGAAGTCCCGCAGCCGGGCCAGCCCTTTTTCGATGGTGTCCCGCGAGGCGGCGAAGCTGAAGCGGAGGTGCCCTTCCCCCCCGAAAGGCTTTCCAGGGACTGCTGCCACCCGGTAGTCGTCGAGCAACACCTCGGAGAGTTGCACCGAGCCCTCCAGCGCCTTGCCCCGGTGCCGTTTGCCCAATAGGCCCTGGAAGCTGGGGAATAGGTAGAAGGCGCCATCGGGAGGCCGAATTCGCACGCCGGGAAGCGCCTGCAGCCCCGCCACAAAGAGGTCCCGGCGTGCCCGAAACTCCCGAGCCATGAGGTCCACCGTCTCCATCGGGCCGCGGAGCGCCGCCACCGCTGCCCGTTGGCCAAGGCTTGAAGCATTGGAGGTGGACTGGTCCTGAATCATCGACATGGCCGAGATGAGTGGCTTCGGCCCGGCGGCATAGCCCAGCCGCCAGCCGGTCATGGCAAAGGCCTTGCTCAGCCCATTGACTACCAGTGTCCGGTCGGCCAGCTGAGGCGCGGCGTTGAGCACCTGGACGAAGGGCCGGCCGGTGTAGAGCAGCTTCTCGTAAATGTCATCCGTTACCACCAGGACGTCCGGGTGGCGCTCCAGGACGCGTCCCAGGGCACCCAACGCCTCGGCGGACAGCACGGCGCCGGTGGGGTTGGAGGGACTATTCAACACCACCGCCCGTGTCCTGGGGCCAATGGCCCGCTCGAAGAGCTCCGGGTCGGGCACCCAGCCGTCCTCCTCGCGCGTCGGGACGAAGACCGGGCTACCACCGGCCAGCGACACCATCTCCGGGTAACTCATCCAGGCCGGGTTGAAGATGATGACCTCGTCACCCTCGTCCAGCACCGCCTGAAAGAAGTTGTACAGGCACTGCTTGGCTCCGTTGCTCACCACCACCTGCTCAGGGGTGTAGCTCAGGGCGTTGTCGGCCTTGAGCTTCTCGCAGATGGCTGCGCGCAGCTCCGGCGTGCCCGCGGTGGCGGTGTACTTGGTGAAGCCTTCCTCGAGCGCCTGGATGGCAGCGCGCTTGATGTGCTCCGGCGTGTCGAAGTCCGGCTCGCCGGCGGCGAAGCCGACGACATCCTCGCCGGCGGCGGCCAGCGCCTTGGCCCGGGCATTGAGCGCGAGCGTCGGAGAAGGCTTGATGGCATGGAGGCGACGGGCGAGCTTCATGGTCTCCCTTGGCTATACAAGGGCACACCGACGCCGGACAAGCCTGTGTCCGGGAAGGGCCACCGGCCCGGGTCTCGTCACTTCCGAGGAAAGCGCTCGCGAAGCTTGCGGAAGACGCTGAGCGGGACCAGCCCCTCGACGTCGCCCCCCAGCGACGCTACCTCCCGCACCAGCTGCGAGGAGATGTAGAAGCTGTCCTGTCCGGTCATCATGAAGACGGACTCGAACTCGACGTCGAGCTTGCGATTCATATTCGCCAGCTGGAACTCGTACTCGAAGTCCGACGCGGCCCTTAGCCCCCGCAGGACCAAGTGGATGCCCTTCCTTCGGGTGTAGTGCACGAGCAGTCCCTGGAAGTCGTCCACCTCCACCCTCGGGTCGGGGCAGGACTCGCGGATGAGCTGTCGTCGCTCTTCCACGGAAAACATCGGCGTCTTGGTCGGGTTGTTCAGCACCGCCACCACCAAGCGGTCGAACACCTTGAGCCCGCGCTGGATGATGCTGAGGTGCCCGTTGGTCAGCGGGTCGAACGAGCCTGGGTAGATGGCGACGGCCATGGCGTTCCTGGAGTGTCGAGGGGCCTGGTGAGCAGCGTCAACAATTAGGGCGGGGCGGCCCGGTAGAAGCTCAGCACGGTATCTCCGAAGCGGCGATGGTCCACTCGGAAAAGCGTCGCGCTGGCCTCTGGCAGCTCCTCCCGCCGGTCATGCTCGACCACCAGCATGCCGCCCTCGCCCAACAGCGGCGCCACCGCCCCCATCACCCAAGCGCCCGCCTGGGCCGCATAGGGGGGGTCGGCAAAGGCCAGCGAGAATCGCCGCCCTTCTCGCTGCAGGCGCTCCAACGCCCGCTCGACTCGGACGCGGAGCACCTCGGTTTGGCCCAAGAAGCCGAGCGCCGCAGCGTTGCTTCGGCACAGCTCGGCAGCCTCCGCGGCAGCCTCCACCAGGACCGCTCGCTCCGCGCCCCGGGAGAGGGCCTCCAGCCCCAGCGCTCCCGTCCCGGCATACAAGTCGAGCACCTCACCGCCGGCCAGCCGTTGCCCGAGAACGTTGAAGAGCGACTCCCGCACCCGGTCCGCCGTGGGACGCGTCGCCGCGGAGCGCGGGGGGAGTAGCCGCCGGCCGCGCCGGCTACCGCCGACGATGCGCATCCTCCCCTCCTCTCGACGCTTGCAGAGCTGCTCGGCCGTCAGTGGACTTCGCCGGTGTGGGCGTACGTCTCGCTCTCGATTTGGATGGTGGTGTGGTCAATCCCGTAGCGGCCGAGAAGCTCGTGCTTCACCGCCGAGAGAATCTGGTCGTTGTTGCACACCATCGGGTCGAGCACCACGAGGTGGGCCGAAAGCGCGTAGAGCCCGCTGGACAACGTCCAGACATGCAGGTCGTGCACCGCGACCACCCCTTGGGCGCGCTCCAGCAGCACCCGAACGGCTTCGAGGTCGACGTGGGCGGGGACGGCCTCGAGGAGCACGTCCACCGCATCCCGCAGCAGTCGCCAGCTGCCGAGCACAATCACCACAGAGATGGCGAGGGACAGCCCTGGGTCTATCCAGCGCCAGCCGGTGAGCGCCATGACCCCTGCCCCCAACAGCACTCCCGAGCTGGACAGCGTGTCGCCGAGGACATGGAGGAAGGCGGCGCGGGCGTTGAGGGTATGGCTTCGGTGCAGAAAGCTGAGCGCTCCCAGGTTTGCGCACAAACCGATGGCCGCCAAGATGGCCATTGGCAACAGGCGCACCTGCGGTGGATCGCGCAAGCGAAGGAGTGCCTCCACCACAATCAACACGGTGATGCCCAGCAGCAACACCCCGTTCACCAACGCGCTCAGAATTTCCAGCCGGGCGTACCCGTAGGTCCGCCGCGGGTCGGCTGGCCGCCCGGCGAACCACATCGCCAAAAGCGCCAGCACCAGCGCCGAGACGTCGGTGAGCATGTGCCCCGCGTCTGAAAGCAAGGCAAGCGAGTGGGTCAGCCAGCCCCCGACGCCCTCCAGCACGGCAATCCCCACCGTGACCACGAGCGCTCCCACCAGCCGCCGCCGGTCATCCAAACGGTGGGCTGCCACCGACGCCCCCGTCGTGCCCGCGGCGGGCGCATGGACATGGGGTCGGCCGTGCTCGGCGTGGTTATGAGGGGTAGAGGACAGCGGGTGGACTCCCAACCGGAGCAACTCCCCCGGGGCTGGAAGGACTATAGCCACCGGCCGCCTAGCGGGGCGACCCAAAGCCACCTCGCCGGTCAAAGCGCGCGCCCGGGAGGCCACTCGGCTAAACACCCAAAGCAGAGTGCCGAGCGCGAAGCTGTCTCGGCCAAGGCCGCCCGCTCCCGTGTCTCGTCCCCCCCATGACCGCCGACGCGTGCCGGCCCATTCCCCCAAAGGCGCCCCTCTTTTCTGGACGTCCGAGGGGAAGGGGACACCGGCCGTTCTGCTCTGCGACGGTCTCGGCTGCGCTGGTTTCATCTGGCGCTACCTCGAGCCGGCGCTCGCACGGCAGCACCAGGCGGTGCACTGGCATTACCCAGGCCATGGCCAGTCGCCGCCACCGCGTGAGGCCCGCGGCTATAGCGTGCCGAGCTTGGCCGATGACGGGGCAACGGTGCTCGACGCCGCCGGGGTCTCGCGCGCCGTCATCATCGGCCATTCCCTGGGCGTCCAAGTGGCGCTCGAGATGCACCGACGGCACCGGGCTCGGGTCGAGGCCTTGGTCCTGGTCTGCGGCAGCCCCGGGCACCCACTGGACACCTTCCACGACACCAGTGTTCTACGCACGCTGCTCCCGGCGCTTCGCAAGACGGCTGAGGCTGCGCCCCAGGGAGTCAGGGCGCTGGCTCGAGGTTTGGTGCGCTCAGGCATCGCGCTCGAGCTGGCCCTCCTCTTCGAGGTCAACCCAGAGCTCGTTCACCGCGAGGACCTGCAGCCCTACTTCAACCACTTCCTGACGATGGACCCACGCGTCTTCCTTCGCGCCATGCAGGCCGCCTCCGAGCACTCCGCCCAGGACCATCTGGTCGCGGTGGACGTCCCCACCCTGGTCATTGCCGGGGACCGAGACCGCTTCACTCCGGCCTGGCTCTCGCGCCGGATGGCGCTCGAGATTGCGGAGGCAGAGCTGCTGATGGTCCCCGGTGGGAGCCACACCACTCCACTCGAGGCGCCGGCGCGGGTGGAAGAGGCGGTGGCGGACTTTCTGCGCAAGCGTGTGCCCGCCTCCGACACCGAGGCGACAACTTGACCGACTGAAGGAGCCGGAGGACCATTCTCGTCTTGCAGGCGGAACGAGCACCGCCGCGCCTGAGCCTCAAACCCCCGGACGGATGAGCATCGACCCGGCCACCGCGGTGCAGTGCGTAAGCCCTTCCGTACCCAAGGACGCCGGGTGGCTGGTGGTTACCCGCTCGAGCACTCCTGGAGCGCTGGGCCGCATCTTTAAGCTCGCGGCTGCCGAAGCGCTGCTCGGCCGGGCTCCCGAGGCCGAGGTCCGCTTGCTGGACGAGGGCATTTCCCGCCGCCATGCCCGCATCCTGGTGGCGGGCGACGGGGGCTTCGAGTTGCAGGACCTGGACTCCACCAACGGCACCTACCACAACGGCGTTCGCCTCACGGGAAGCGTCCGCCTGGCCGAAGGCGACAAGGTCCAACTTGGCGGAAATTGCCGGCTCCGCTTTTCCTTCCAGCAAACCGGGGACGCTGACGAAGACCTGCGCGAGGCGCTGGCGGCCGCTCAGGTGGGCACCTTTGGCCTCGACGTCGTCTCCTCCCAGGTCACCTGGTCGGAGTCCGTCGAGCGCGTCCTCGGAGCCCCCCAGGGTGCACTGGCGCGCTCGGCGCAGCGGTTGGCGGACTTCGTGCACCCCGAAGACTTGTCACGGGTGACGGGCGCCCTTCAGTCGGCCATCGCCAACCGCCAACAATTCGAAGCCGAGTTTCGCTTCGTTCATCCCTCGGCGCCCGCCAGCTGGGTGGCCGTTCGGGGCGACGTGCTGCGCAACACCGACGACGTCGCATCCCGCGTGGTCGGCACGGTGATGGACGTCAGCGCTCGCAAGCAAGCCGAGGACGAGCTGCGGCGGCAGGCGCTGCTCTTCGAAAACCTCAACGACGCTGTGGTGCTCATTGATTTGTCGGGCCTGGTGCTCGACTGGAACACCAGCGCCGAGCGGCTTTTCGGCTACTCCAAGGCCGAGGCCCAAGGCAGAAGCTATCGGGACTTGCTGCGCATCGAAGACCCGGAGGCGGAACCGGCCCGGCTGCACGCCACCCTGAAGCGCTATGGCCGTTGGCACCGGGAGCTGGCCGCGGTCCGCCAGGACGGCACCCAGTGCTTCTCCGAGGCGACCGTGGTTCAGCTGCGCGACCCGGAGGGTCGCCACGTGGCCTCTTTGGCCGTACATCGCGACATTGCCGAGCGCCGGGCGATGCAGGCTCAGCTGATGGTGGCCAGCCGGATGGCCTCGGTGGGCACGCTGGCCGCCGGGATGGCACACGAAATCAACAACCCTCTGGCCTTCATCAACGCCAACCTGGTCTGGCTGAGAGACGCCCTGGAAGCCCAACGCGCCGCGCTCGGCGACTCGAGCTTCCAGGAGCTCGACACCGTGGTGAGCGAAGCGCGCACCGGAATTGAGCGCATCGGCAACATCGTCCGTGACTTGAAGGCCTTCAGCCGGGTGGAGACCGACGAAGCGGCGGCCCCGGTGGACGTGAGGAAGGTGCTCAGTTTCGCGGCGAAGATGGCCGACAAGGAGCTGCGCCAGCGGGCCCGGGTGGTGTCCGAGTTGGAGGACGTCCCGGCGGTGCTCGGCAGCGAGGGCCGACTGGGGCAGGTTTTCCTCAACCTGCTGCTCAACGCCGCTCAGGCCATCCCCGACGGGGCGGCCACCTCGAACGAGATTCGCATCCGTTGTCTGCACCGCGACCGAACGGTGGTGGTGGAGGTGTCAGACACCGGACGCGGCATTCCGGAAGAGCTGCAGGCCCGCATCTTCGACCCCTTCTTCACCACCAAGCCGGTCGGCGAAGGCACCGGGCTCGGCCTGGCGGTGTGTCACGGCATCGTCCGAGGGCTGGGTGGTGAAATCTCGGTGCGCTCTGAGGTTGGACGCGGGTCCACCTTCTCGGTTCTCTTACCCACCCAAGTGTCAGCTGGCGCCTCGAGCGGGCGCTCCGGCCAAGCCGAAGCCAGCCGCCTCGGGGTGCGCGTCCTGGTGGTGGACGATGAGCCCTTTATCTGCTCGGCCATCCAGCGGCTTCTGCGCCGCGACTACCGGGTCACCGCAGTCACCTCGGCCCGCGAGGCCCTGGAGCTGGTGCGCGCCGGCCAGCGTTTCGAGGTCATCCTGTCCGACTTGATGATGCCCGAGATGTCCGGTGAGGACTTGGTCTCTACCCTCCGCCAGGTGGCACCGGACCAGGCGGCCCGGGTGGTCATCATGACCGGCGGTGCATTCACTCCCCGGAGCGAGGAGTTCCTCCGCTCGGTCCGGCTCCCGCACCTCAGCAAACCGCTCACCCTGGAAACGCTCCGTGGCGCCATCCGCAACGCCCTGGAGGCCGCCGACGTGGCTGCCTGAGGCCCCCCCGCTTGCTTCGCGGAGGCCTGGACGCTACAAGCCGCGCGGCTTTCATGTTTCCTCGCGCACAGATTCGCAACGTGGCCATCGTCGCCCACGTCGACCACGGTAAGACGACGTTGGTCGACCACATGCTCCGCCAGGCCGGGGTGTTCCGCGCCAACGAGTTGCTCGTGGAACGGGTGATGGACTCCAACGCTTTGGAGCGGGAAAAGGGCATCACCATCCTCGCCAAGAACACTGCCGTGGAGTACCGCGGTCACCACATCAACATCGTTGACACGCCCGGCCACGCAGACTTTGGCGGCGAGGTGGAGCGCGCGTTGCGGCTGGTGGACGGGGTGCTGTTGCTGGTCGACGCCGCGGAGGGCCCACTTCCCCAGACGCGCTTCGTTCTCTCCAAGGCGCTGGCCATGGGCCTTCGGACGGTCCTGGTCATCAACAAAATCGACCGGCAGGATGCACGGCCCCGTGAGGTGCTGGACCAGGTTTACTCGCTCTACATTGACCTTGGCGCGGAAGAGGAACAGCTCGACTTCCCGGTCCTCTACGCGGTGGCCCGCCAGGGGCAGGCCTCCCGTTCGCTGGCCGAGCCTGGGAAGAACCTCGAGCCGCTGTTCGAGGCCATTCTCTCACATATTCAGCCGCCTCCCGCCGGCGAGGGCGACCGCCTCCAGCTGCTCGTCGCCAACCTCGACTACGACGACTACGTCGGACGGCTCGCGGTGGGGCGCGTCCACGCCGGCCGAATTGCCTCCGGGCAGGCGCTGGCCGTCGTGCGCGCGGGGGGCCGGGTCGAGGTGGGCAAAGTCCTCAAGCTCTATGGCTTTCAGGGGCTGAAGCGAGTGGAGATTGCCGACGCGGGACCAGGCGAGCTGGTCAGCGTCGCTGGAATCGAAGCAGTTTCCATCGGCGATACGCTGGCCGATGCCGAGCAGCCGGTCGCGCTGCCGCGCATCAGCGTCGATGAGCCGACGATGATGATGGTGTTCCGCGTCAACGACGGACCCCTGGCCGGACGCGAGGGCAAATACGTCACCTCGCGCAACCTTCGCGAACGACTTTACAGAGAGGCCTACCGCAATGTGTCCATCCGGGTAGAGGACACGGACACTCCCGACGCCTTCCGAGTGGTGGGGCGGGGGGAGCTGCAGCTTGCGGTCATCATCGAGAACATGCGGCGCGAAGGCTACGAGCTCACCGCCAGCAATCCCGAGCCGTTGGTGAAAGAGGTTAACGGCCAGGTCCACGAACCGATGGAGCTGATGGTGTGCGACGTGCCGGAGACCGCGGTGGGAGCCGTCACTGAGCGCCTCGGGCCGCGCAAGGGCCGGATGATGGACATGGCCCAACTTGGCTCCGGCCGGACTCGCCTACAGTTCCGCATCCCGGCGCGCGGGCTGGTGGGCTTCCGCAGCGAGTTCCTCACCATCACCCGTGGCGAGGGCATTCTGTCCAGCCAGTTCGATGGCTACGAGCCGTGGTTCGGCCACATCCCGAAGCGCAGCAACGGCGCCATCGTCTCCGACCGCTCGGGCGACACGGTTCCGTACGCGCTGTTCTCCATCCAGGAACGAGGGGCGCTCTTCGTCGGCCCGGGAGTCTCCGTGTACGAGGGGATGATTATCGGCGAGCACGCGCACCCCTCGGACCTCAACGTCAATGCCTGCCGAGAGAAGAAGCTGACCAACGTCCGCGCCGCCGGCCGAGACGACAACGTCATCCTCACCACTCCGAGGGAGATGACGCTGGAGCGGTCGCTAGAATGGATTGGGCCGGACGAGCTGGTCGAGGTGACGCCAAAGTCGGTGCGGCTGCGCAAGCGCCAGCTCACCAGCGGAGACCGGTACCGGGCCGAGCGCGAACGCAAACGCGACATCGCCTCCGCCTGACAGCAGCGGGCCGCCGGGACTGGCTGCAGACAGCGACTACTTCTTGGTCCGGGCCTTCACGTGGGCGGCCCGCATCGCCACCTTCACCGCCGGGTGGACGAAGACTAGGCCGTCGCCATGGCCGGGCACGGCGCCCTTCACCAGGAGCAACCCCTTTTCGACGTCGACGTCCACGACGGTGAGGTTTTGCGTGGTGACCTGCTCGACGCCGTAGTGCCCTGGCATCTTCTTGTTCGGGTAGACGCGACCTGGCGTCTTGCGCTGCCCAATCGCGCCGGGATGACGTCGGTACTCGTGGGTGCCGTGCGTCTGGCCGTAGCCGCGGAAGTTCCAGCGTTTCATCACGCCTTGGAAGCCGCGGCCCTTCGTAATCCCGGTGACGTCCACCAACTCGCCCTTGGCGAAGAGGTCAACCTTTACCGGCTCCCCCACGGTGAAGGCGGCTGCCTCCTCCGCAGAGATGCGAAATTCCTTGAGGTGGCGCCGTGGGGCGGTGCCGGCTTTCTTGAAAGTCCCAAGCTCCGCTCGGCTCAGGCGCTTCTCCTTCACCTCGCCGAAGCCGAGGGTGACCGCAGAGTAGCGGTCCTTTTCTGGCGTGCGCTTGCCCACCACGGTGCACGAGGACGCGTCGATGACCGTCACCGGGACGAGCGAGCCGTCCTCGGTAAACACCTGGGTCATTCCCACCTTCTTGCCGATGAGTCCCTTCACGTCCTTCATCCCTCGTCTGTTGTGGCCCTGCGGCCCCTGGCGAACCCCCTGGGGGGGCTCGCGGGAAGCGGCGCAATATGACAGGGGAGGTCCATAAATCAAGGCCCTGGCCTATTGGGGGTACCTCCCCGAGCCGCACAGGCCGTTTTCGCCCGGCAAGAGGACAGAGGAGGCATGGGGCCCCCCGGGCCGAAAGGACACCACCCCCGAAGGGGCAGACGTCCGGCAGAACGTTGTTATTGTAGCGGCAGTCCGTGAACTCTCCCGTCGTCCCGCTTCCTACGCCGCTTGCCACCACCGCGGCCCAATCGGCGCTGGCTCGCGTTGCCGATGCGCTCTCGGAAGTGGTGGCCGGCAAGCGGCAGCAAATCGAGTTGGCCCTCACTTGCCTGGTGGCCGGCGGGCACCTCCTGCTCGAGGACATCCCCGGCGTTGGAAAGACGACGCTGGCCGACGCCCTGGCCCGCGCCCTCGGCCTGAGCTTCGCCCGCATTCAATTCACGGCGGACCTCATGCCGGCTGATGTCACCGGCGTCCAAGTTTTCGCCGCCGCCAGTACCACCTTTCAATTTCGCCCGGGTCCCCTCTTTCGCTCGCTCGTCCTGGCGGATGAGTTGAACCGCGCTCCACCCCGAACCCAGTCCGCGCTGCTCGAGGCGATGGGGCATGGCCACGTCACCGTCGACGGTGTCACCCACCCCTTGCCGCGGCCCTTTTTGGTGGTGGCCACCCAGAACCCATTGGACCTCTCCGGTACCTACCCCCTGCCGGATGCGCAATTGGACCGCTTCCTGGTGCGCCTCACCCTGGGCCACCCTCCGCCGGCGGTGGAGGCCGCGCTGTTGGCCTCGCGCGGCCTGCGTCACCCGTTGGAGGCGCTGCACCCAGTGCTGGACACCGAGCACGTGCTGCGGCTTCAGGCCCGCGCTTCGGAGGTTCACGTCGACTCCGCCGTCGCCCGCTATGCGGTGGCCCTGGTGGGCGCCACCCGCCAGCATCCGCAGCTGGAGCGCGGGGCGTCGACCCGTGCCGCCCTCTCGTTGATGGCAGCGGCCAAGGCCCACGCCCTCTGGGAGGGGCGGGACTTCGTCACTCCCGGCGACGTCACAACGCTGGTGGTGCCGGCCCTGGCTCACCGAGTCGCCCTGCGCAGCGGCGCGCAGGGGGCGGCAGCCCGCGAGGAGGCAGCTGAGCTCCTCGCCGAGGTCGTCCGGCACACGCCCGCCCCGCGATGAGCTGGACGCAGGTGCTGGCGCGTGCGCGGCGGTGGCTGAAGCCGCCTCGCACACTCAAAGTGACGCGCGCCGGACGCACCCATCTCATTCTCACCATGGGCATTGGGCTGGGCGCGCTCAACACCGGCAACAACCTGCTCTATTTGGTGCTCGGCGTGCAGCTCGCTACCATTGTCGCCTCCGGCCTCCTCAGCGAGGCCTGCCTGCGGGGCCTCGAGGTCCGCCGCCTCGGAGCGGACGCCGCCTTCGCCGGCGAGCCCTTCGTCTACCGCTGGGCCATCTCGCGCCGCAGAGGCAGCGCCTTCGCACTCACCTTTTCCGAGACGCACCCCGAGCTCGCCGGCTCGGCCACGCTGGCGCTGTTGCGCCCGGGGGAGGAGCTGGTGGTGCGCGGCAGACTCGAGGCCCCGCACCGCGGCCGGTACGCCCTGCGCGGGGTTCGCGTCACCACCACCTTTCCCCTCGGCCTCTTCAGAAAGGGGCGCGTCCTGGAAGTCCCGGGCGAGCTCTTGGTTTACCCTCGCCGCGTCCCGGCACCGCACGACCTCGTTTTGCCGGACGGCGGCCGGGGGGAGCAGGCGGCGCGCCGCTTTCGCCGCGAGGGGGACGGCGACACCGCTGGGTTGCGCGCGTTGCGCGAGGGCGAGGATGCGCGACGCGTCCATTGGCTGAAGAGCGCGCTCGGGGCCCAGCTGTTGCGGGTGGAGCGTGACGCGGAAGTGGCGCGCTCGGTGGTGCTTACCCTCGACGTCGCGGCGCGCGGTGCGGTGCTCGAGCACAGCTGCGAAGAGGTCGCCGCCCGCGCCCGGGCCTTGCTCGC
This sequence comes from Myxococcaceae bacterium, assembly GCA_052143535.1. Taxonomy (GTDB): domain Bacteria; phylum Myxococcota; class Myxococcia; order Myxococcales; family Myxococcaceae; genus JADGRA01. The sequence goes on from JBKQSS010000047.1 coordinate 49,210, forward strand.
GGGCGGGGCCGCAGTCGGCTTGGAGGCGGGGCCGGAGAGACTCCGGCCGGACCAAGGGCCACGGCAGGAGCGCCTGCTCCTCGGAGCACTGGCCCGCGCCGGCCTAGAGGAGCCTGACCCAAGATGACGGAAGCCGGCGCATACCGGCTGCGAGCCGTGTTGAGGGACGTCGGCGCCGCGTCCGCCTTCTTGGCGATGAGCCTCTCTGGCCAGGTGCCCCGCTGGACCGCGGCGCTCTTCGTCGCCGCGCTCGGCCTCGCCCTGTTGGACGTCCGCCCCTTTGCCCGACACGTGCGCGAGAGCGCGCTGGTGCTTCTGGGCAGCGTGCTCGTCCTGTGGGCCATGGTGGCTACCGGCCGGATGGATTTGGTGGTGGCGGCCTGCGCCTGTGCGGCCCTGCTCACCGCGCAGCGCATGCTCTCCGGCCACAGTGCTGCGGTGGACCAACAGGTGGCCCTGGCCGGGCTTTTGATGCTCTCCGGCGGTGCCGCGCTTTCCGCCGACCTCGGCTTTGTCCCTTGTCTCTTCGGTTACACCCTCTGCACCAGCCTCGCCCTGGCGCTCGGCGAGGTGCAGCGGGCCGCACCTCTCGGTGTCAGCCCCCCGGCGGCCCCAGCGCTCAGGGCAGCCTCGGCCCTGACGGCGGTGGCCCTCATCGGCGGCGTCTGCTTCTTTGTGGCCTTCCCCCGACTGTCCTGGAGCCTGGCCGCGCGCCGCGGCTCCAGCTCGCTGGTCGGAGCGGCGGTCGGGCTCGGAGACCACGTGCGCCTCGGCGGCAGCGGGGAATTGAAGTCCAACCCGCGCATCGTGCTGCGCGCGGAGCTGGACCCAGACCCAGGCGTGGACACGTTGGGCGCTTACTGGGTGGCCTACCGCTTCGACACTTTTGACGGGCTGGAGTGGCGCGGCAGCGCCCGTCCCGGCCGCCCGGTGCCACGAGTCAACCTTGCCTCCGGCGGCAGCCACGTCCTCTCCCAGCACATCCAGCTACTGGCCAGCTACGGAAGCCGGACGGCCGTGGCCATTGACCGCCCCGTACAGTTCTCCATGGCCATGGCCGAGCTACCCTCCCACAGCGTGCGCACCGGACTTGCCGCGGTGGGTGACGAGTCGGTGCGTCTCGACGCCGCCGCCACCAGCTTCAGCTACTTCGCCTTCAGCGTCGGCGGCCGCGCGCCGGTACAAGACGACGCTGTGGCGCGCGAGCGCCGCCTCGAACTCCCGGCACACCTCGACCCGCGCGTTCCGGCTCTGGCCCGAGAGCTCGCCGGCAAAAGCACTGACTTGTCCCAGGTGGCCAGGCGGCTGGAACAGGGGCTTCAGCGGCGTTACCGCTACACCTTGGAGTTGCCGGGCGCCGTCGAGGACCCTCTGGCTGACTTCCTCTTCCAACGGCGCGCCGGACACTGCGAGGATTTCGCCACCGCGCTGGCCATTCTCCTCAGGACGGTAGGCATTCCTAGCAGGCTGGTGACAGGGTTTTATGGCGGTGAACGGGCCGCCAACGTCTACGTAGTGCGTGCCGGGGACGCGCACGCCTGGGTAGAGGCTGACGTGCCGGGAGGGGTGTTGCGGCTCGACGCGACGCCGGCCGAGAACCGCTCTGCGGTGAGCTCCGCACTGCTCTCCTGGCTACTGCGCGCCTACGAGTCCCTAGAGGTCCGCTGGTTGAACGGCGTCGTCGACTATTCCTTCGCTGACCAAGTCACCTTTCTCAGGGGGGTCAGCGGCCCCACCGTCCGTCAGCAGCGGAAGTCCACGCCTATGCGGTGGGGCTGGCTCGCCGGCTTCGGCGCGCTTCCCTTGGGCGCACTTTTGCTTTGGCTGCTGAGGCGACCAAGGCCCGACGAGGCCCGAAAGCTTGGGGATGAGCTGCAGCGGCTGGCCTCGCGCGTCGGGCTCCTCCCGCCACACGGCTGGCTTGAGGAGTTGCCACGAGGTTCCAGGGACGTCCCCGAGCCAATGCGATTGGCAGTGACGCGTTACCTCGAAGCGCGCTTTGGGGAGCGGCCGCTGGCGCCCGGGGAGCGGCGGGCTCTCCTCGACCGGGTGCGAGACGCCCTGGCACGCCCCTCTTCCGCCCTCTGAAGCGGTGCCCTAGGGTGGCGCTGACCCCTCAGGCGACTGCACCTTCCCCCGGGCCGCCAGTTTGGGAGCCTGGGGGCGGACCGACTAGAGTGGCGAGTCTCGATGTCCGAAGCGACTCAAGCCGAGGCGCCGCCAGCCGAACCTGCGGCGCCGCCGGTGGACCCCCTTGCCGACGCGCGCAACCGCGAGCGTCTCGAGGTGGCCAAGGCCTTCGCCTTCCATCTGCTCAAGGGCATCAAGCAGATTGGAATGTACCGGCACAACGACACCCGCTACGGCGAGTACCTACAGAAGTCTCACGAAGCCGTCCGCACCTACACCGACACGTACGGTCCGCTCACCTTCAAGGTGGAGCAGCAGAACTTCCTGCTCTTTGACCAGCCGCTGTTTCCGGAGGAAACCAACCTCCCCTTCAAGTTCTGGCGCGACGGGATTCGTCAGTTCATCTTCCGCCAAGGGCTGCGGCTCGATGAGCTGGTCACCTTCACGCTGGTCGCCCTCTCCGACGTGGACAAGCAGGGCGAGGACACGGTGGCGCAGCTGTGGCGCGCTCCGCTCGACCACCTCGAGTACGTGGTGGTGGAGGGCTTCCACATCGAGGGTTTCGACGACGAAGCAGTGAAGGTCGAAATCGAGAAAATCATCAATTTTCTCTACCTTCGCCTGCGCAGCCACACCGATGACTTCATGCGGTTTGCCCGGGTCACCGCCTCGGACCTGGAAATCAAGATGGAGGGCGTGGAACAGGTTCGCGGAGCAGTCATCGCCGGCGAAACGGCGACCGACGACTTGAAGGCGAAGATGCAGCGGGAGATTGCCGAGGAGGAAAATAGCCGGCTCTTCCCTAAGCTGGTCGCGGGAATTTTTCAGGTGGCCGAGACCGGCGTCGACGACCCCGGTCTCCTCGAGGAAATGTTCCTGCAGCTGCTCGACGCGCTGCTGCTGCAGGAGGACTTCGCCACCATCAATCAAATCGTTCTCAAGTTCGCGGCCATGGAGGACCGGCCGAACATGGGAGCGATGCGAGAGCTGAAGCAGACCTTCGTCTCGAAGATGGGCGAGGAGCAACGGCTGACCCGCATTGGCGATGTCCTGCGCGCCGGGCGGGTGCGCTCTCCCCAGGAAGTCTCTCGCTACCTCCTCGCCCTACACCCCTCGGTGGTACCGAGCCTGCTCAACGTTCTGGAGACAGTGGAGGGCCCCGAGCATCGCGTCCTGCTCTGCGACGTGATTGCCGAGTTCGCAAAGAGTCGGCCGGCTGACGTCGTCGAAAAGCTCTCCTCCGAGCGCCCGCAGACGGTGCGGGACATGGTTTACATTCTGGAGAAAGCCCAGGTGCAGGACCGGCTGAAGCTGTTCGCTCGGGTGCTCCGACATAAGAATTTGGCCGTCCGTCTGGAGGTGATGAGCATCATCGCCCGCGGGCGCAGCAACGAATCTCGCAAGCTCATCGCCCAGGCACTCAAGGACGAGAATATCCAGGTGCGGATGCTCGCCGCCCGGCTGCTGCCGGAATACGACCGTGACCAAGCCTACCTGGAGCTGCTGTTTCACATTCGCCACCGCGACTTCCGCAAGCGGACCGCCGACGAACGGGCCTCCTTCTACACGGCCCTCGGGAGCACCGGCATCCCAGCCGCCGTCTCGCTGATGCAGCAGATGCTCGCAACCCGGCCCCGCCTTTGGAACCGCCGCCGAGTGCTGGACGAGAAGCTGCTCGCCGTGCATGGGCTGGCAGGGGTGATGTCCATCCAGTCCTACAAGGCCCTCCAGCTACTCAGCGAGGACCAGTCCCAACCCCCCGAAGTCCTTTCCACCGCACGACGTGCCCTCGTCGAGACGCGGCGCGCTCTGTTCGGCGACGCGCCGGCGAAGAGCGCCTAGAGACCCCCCGTGGCTGAGAACTTGAAAATTGCACACACCCAGCCCGACAACCTGTCGGATTTCGGCCGGGAGCACTCGGAGAAGCTTCAGAACCTGTCGCGCTCGGTGCTGTCCACCCTCTACATGCTGGTCCGAAGCGCGAAGATGTATGACCCGGACAACGCCGTCTTCGACCGGCCGCTGATGACGCTGCAGGACTCCATCAACGCCATCATCTCTCGCGAGAGCCGCTTCGAGCTGATGGGCATCAAGAATTCCTTCTACGTCAACAGCATGTTGGTGAAGGTCGACTTCAACGCGGTCGACAACATCCGGTACCTGCTTGAAGAGCTGCGGGCCAAGGACGTCGGCGGTTTCGAGCTGGCCAAGCCGGTGCAGGTGGCCGAGCTCAAGAATTTCATCTGGATTTTTGCCAAGGACACCGCCGAGCCCATCGACGACTACGGGCTCGGTGACCGGAAGCTGCTCTCCATCCGCATCGCTCGCTGGTCGAAGCTGAAGGAAAAACTCGACACGGAGAAGCTGGAGGACGACCAGAAGGTCGACCGGAAGAAGTACGCCATCACCGTCTACGCGCGCGCCGTCTTCTTCATCGGCAAGTACATGGACTCGGTCCGACGCGGCCAGCCGCTGGTGACTCGCATCGCCGTGCGGCTGGTTCAGGACTTCGTCGACATCTGCTACGAGCAGTCGGTCCACTTCCTCGGGCTGACCACCATGCGCCGGGAGGACGACTACCTGGTCTACCACCAGGTCAACACCTGCCTGTTGGCCATCATCTTCGGAGCCGAGCTGGGCCTCACCAAGGCGCAGCTGCGCGACCTCGGCTTCATCGCCCTGTTCCATGACTCCGGGATGGCCACCATTCCCGAAGGGTTGAGCGAGAAGCAAGGCGGCCTCAACGCCGAGGAGCGCGTGCTGGTGAACAAGGCCCCGCTGGTCAGCGTCCGGATGATTCTCATGGAGAAGGGCTTCTCCCGCACCACGCTGCACCGGGTGGTGACCACCCTGGAATACAAGACCGACTTCGGAACGGCGGTCCGCGATGCGCGCGGAAACATCCAGATGATTATTCCCAAGTCCTCTTTGGGGCTGTACGCGAAAGTCATCGCCATTTGCGCCAGCTATGACGCTCTCACCAGCAAGCGGCCCTTCCGCGAGGCCTACGGGCCAGAGGTGGCGCTGATGCTGATGTGGTCCGAGCTCCGCCACAAGTTCGATCCGGACCTGCTCAAAGTCTTCATGAAGGTGCTCGCCATCCAGCCGGTGAAAATACTCTCCCGCCGCCAGCAGGGCACCCTCACCATGGGCGGCGTCTAGGGCAAGCGCAGTCCTTCCAGGGCCAGGGCGAGGTCCGCCGGCAGCGGCGCTTCGAAGGCGCGCCGGGCACCTGTCCTGGGGTGAGGAAATGCCAAGCGCCAAGCGTGTAGCGCCTGACGGCCAAGCGCCGCTTGCACCCTCTTCACCCGGGCGTCGCCCTTGCGCGTCCCTCCGTACAGTGCGTCGCCCAATAGCGGGTGGCCGGCCTCAGCCAGATGGACCCGCACCTGGTGGGTGCGGCCGGTGAGGAGGTCGACCTCCACCAGCGCCGCCCCGTGGAGCCTCTCGAGAACTCGGTAGACACTGAGCGCGCGCTTGCCCGCCGCCAGCCGGCCGGTAAAGCGCCGCCGGTGCCGCGGGTGACGGCCGTAGGGCGTCTCGAAGCGCCCCTGCTGCGGCGGCTGGCCGTGGACGAGGGCCAGGTACGTCTTCTCCACCTCTCGCGTCTTGAAGGAGGCCTGCAAGCCCCTCAGCGCGGCGTCGTTTTTCGCCACCACCAGACAGCCCGAGGTGTCCTTGTCGAGCCGGTGCACCAGCCCGGGGCGCAAAAAGCCTCCCACGCCTTCTAAGTCCTCCACGTGGTGCAACAGCGCATTCACCAGCGTCCCGCGCCAGTGGCCAGCAGCCGGGTGAACCACCATCCCCGGCGCCTTGTCCAGTACGAGCAAGTCGCGGTCCTGAAAGAGGACGCTGAGCGGAAGGTTTTCTGGCTCGGGACGCGCCGGTCGTGGCGGCGGGAGGGCGAGCTCCACCTGCTCGCCGCCCAACATCCGCGTGCCACTTTTGGCCCGCCGTCCCTGCACTCGGACATGGCCCTCGCGGATGAGTGCCTGAAGCCGCGCGCGACTCAGCTCCGGGAAGGCGTCCACCAGGGCTTGGTCGAGTCGGCGTCCGCGGGCGGAAGGCAGAAGCCGCACCAGGCGCTGGCTCGAAGCGCCGAGTGCGCCCGAAGGCGCGGGGCGCTCGCTGCGGCGTCTAGCCATGGGGGCCGCGGGCGGCGCGACCTCGAGGAAGGGCGGCTACCAAATTTTGGACTTCACGTGGGCCTTGCCCCGCACGATGATGTCCACCACCGCCCGTTCGAAGAAGTTGGTGCCGGTGAAGACTTCCTGGCTGACTCGACTCCGGTAGAGGTCGCGGCCTTCGTCGAGCTCCCCCTTCAGCACGTCGAAGAGGTTGTCCTGCTCGATGCCCTTCACAATTTTTTGCTCGTTGTAGAGAGAAATGTCGGAAGCGATGGCACGAGCCAGCCGCTGGGCCTTGGTGCGCTCTTCGTCAGTCATCGGTCCATCTCCTGTCGTCTCAAAGGTCTGGCCGCCCGGACCGCGCCGCCAGGAGCAAATAGCTCTTGCTCACCCGAGCGGCGTCGAGCTTCAGCTCGCGCGCCAGGTTCATCAGAATGCCTCGAAGGTACACCGAGGGCGGCAAGTCGGCGTAGCGGTCGGCCTCCACCCGCTCCAAGTGCGAACGCCCGATGCGCGTCCGCTCGGCGAGCTGCTGCAGGGTGAGTCCCCGTGCCTCCCGCACCTGCCGCAGCAACTCTCCGTTGAATTCAACGTCCGGCGGAAGCTCCGGCATCCGCGGTCGCTCCGGTCCTCCTGAAGTCTCGGGGGCCGTTTCTCGCTCGCCCTCAGGGCGGGAAACACCCTCAGCGGCGGCGGCCCGCCCCAGCTCAGGGCTTGGAGGTGGGATGGCCTCGCCCAAAGGCGGCGAGGGGAGGCCGGGCGGCCGGTGCACCGCAGGGCGCCCCAGGGGCCGCGAGCTCCACCTCGGTGGAGGGCCCTCGAGCTGCAGGGAAGTCTGCTTTCCCGGGAGAGGGGCACCCGAGGCCGGCTGCTCGAGCTGCGCGGGTTCGGTTCGCGGGTGGGGCCCCCTGGCCAAGCCTTCTTCTCCCGCCTCCCGCACCTCGTCCTCCTCTTCCTCGTCCTCTGCCCAGAGGCTCGCATCCTCGGCCGGCGCCTCCGGCTCGAGCCCCAGCATTCGGTCATAGCCGGCACGGGCGGCGGGGTCGAGCAGCACCCGGGCCGCTTCCTGGAGCCGGCTCCGCAAAGCCTCCGCCTGTGCCTCGTCGACCAACGCGTACAGGGCGACCGAGTCTGGGGCACATGCCTCGAGGGCCCGGTGCAACGCGGCCCGTACCTGCTCGGCAGGGGAAGAGCGGCCCACCTCCAGGAGCTCGTAATACGTCTGCTCTCGGAAGGACTTCATGTGGGGACTACTTTCGGGTCGAGTGCGGCCAGACGCGAGGCCACCACCGTCAACTGCCGGGAGGCCTCGCAGTCGGGCGTCTCGACCAGCAACGCCCGCCGCTTGCGCACCGCCCTCCACGCGGCGTCGTCGTAGGGAATGCCCCCGAGGTAGTCCATCTCGAGCCCGAAAAACTTCTTCCAGGCCGAGGCCACGGCCGGGCCGACGGATTCGTCCGCTGGCGCCCGCACCTGATTGACCACCAGCTTCACCCGGTAGGCCTGGAGCGCGGCAGAAAGCGCATCGGCGGCGGCGGCATCGGTGGCGCGCACGTGCGCCACCACGTCAGCCGGCGTCCGCATCGCGCTGTCCCGGCTGCCAAGGGCTCCCTCGGCCAGCTTCTCCACCCCGAGCTCGCGCGCGAGTTGCTGCAGTCGGCGGAAGAGCGAAGCTTTGAGGAAGCGGTAAGTGTTCTCGACCGACGTCGGCTCGGGCAGCACCACCAGGACGCCATGGTCGGCGAGGAGAAAGAAGTCGAGGGTGTGCACCCCGGTTCCTGCGCCGAGGTCAAGCAACAGGTAGTCGACGTCCTGGGAAGAAAGCTCGTCGAGCAGCTTGGCGCGTACCTTCGCCCGCGGGTTGGCAGCATCCAGCGCATCGAGGGCTCCAGAGACAAGCGTCAGCCGCTCAATCCCGGTGGGCACGGCGAGTTTCACCAGCGGAACGCCCCGAAGGACGAAGTCCGAGAGAGTGGCGGCAGGCTGCGGCACACCGAGGCAGGTGTGGAGGTTGGCTCCCCCGAGGTCCGCATCGACCAGCAGGACGCTGTTTCCGGCGCGGGCCAGGGCGATGCCAACGTTGGCCGCCACCAGGCTCTTGCCGATGCCGCCCTTGCCACCACCAAAGGCAACAATGCGTCGCGCGCGTCGGTTCCCCGTCCCTCGGGGCACGGCGGAGGAGGAGTCGGGCCCAGCACCACCCCGGGTGCCGCGCCCGCGCAAGTCGACGACGTTGTGCAGCCCAAAGCGTTTCACAGGTGGCGAACTGCGAGTCTAGAGGAGCCGGACGGCCGGGCGCCAGGAAGTCACCCGTCGCGCAGCTCGACGTTCCAGTAGCTCGCGTCGGACAACGAGAGGAAGGGCTGCCACTCGCGGTAGCTGACACGGCGTACTGCCCCCCGGAAGAGAGGTGTCCAACGCGGCCGAATGGGCCGTCCGAGCAGCTCCATTCCGGCCTGTTCCGGCGTGCGGCCTCCTTTGCGGAGGTTGCAGGGCAGGCAGCTGCACACCACGTTTTCCCAAGCGGTACGGCCGCCTTGGGCGCGCGGTACCACGTGGTCGAGGTTGAGCTCGCTGCGGGGGAGCATCCGGGCGCAGTACTGGCAGGTGTCCCGGTCCCGCGCGTAGATGTTCACCCGGCTGAAACGCACTCGGCCCTTCGGCAGATGGTCGTAGGCGGTGAGCACCACCACCCGGGGGACACGCAGCGTCCGCTGGACGGTGGAGACGCTGTCGTGGCCGGCCGCGCTGAGGGCCGACCAATCGGCAAAGTCATAGAGCTGAAACTGGTCGTCCAGGGCCTTGGCTACGCCCTGGTAGAGCAGCGTGAAGGCACGCCGCACCGACGTCACGTGGACGGGGCGGAAGGAGCGGTTGAGCACCAGCGCGTGCGTGTTGAGCATGGGAGAGCGTCAGCCGGCGGCGGTCGCCACCGCGCGAGCAAGGGGTTCCAACTCCGTGTCCGGGACGCAGCGCAGGTCGAGGAGGAGGCGTCCGTCCCCAATCCTTCCCACCACCGCCGGGTCCCCCTCGCGCAACCTGGACAACAACGCCTCGGCGTCGCCCGCCACGGCACACCCCCAAGAGGCAAGCCGCGCCAGGGGAAGCGTCCCGCCCCCGGCCTGTCCCTCTACGGGAAGCACCTCGGCAGCTACCCCCAGACGGAAAAGCTTCAGCTGCAGCTGCTCGGCCCGCTGGCGCAAGGTGGCCGGAGACTGCAGCAGCAGGGCGCGCGCCGGCACGTCGTCCGCATGGCCATCCTGGTAGAGCGCCAGCGTCGCCTCCAGCGCGGCCACCGTCATTTTGTCCACCCGCAGGGCCCGGTGCAGCGGGTGGTTTCGCAGCCGAGCAACCAGCGTTGCGCGGCCCACCAGGATTCCCGCCTGGGGACCGCCCAGGAGCTTGTCCCCCGAGAAGGCCACCAAGTCTGCCCCCGCCTCGACGTAGTCCCGCATGGTGGCCTCACTGCCGAGCCCGGGGACTTCCAGCGGCAGCAGGTAACCGGAGCCCGCGTCGACGAAGAGTGGAATTCCCCGCGGAGCGCACAACGGGACAAGCTCGGCGACCGAGGCCTCCTCGGTAAAGCCCACCAGCGCGAAGTTTGAACGGTGCACTTTGGCCACCAGTGCCGTGCGCTCTCCTAACGCCTGCTCATAGTCGGAACGTCTCGTACGGTTGGTGGTACCGACCTCCACCAGCGTGGCGCGGGACTGGCGCATGACGTCTGGAATGCGGAAGCCCCCACCAATCTCCACCAGCTCCCCGCGAGAGACCACCACCTCCCGGCCTTCCGCCAAGGCGGTCAACACCAGCAGGGTGGCCGCGGCGCAGTTGTTGACGACCAGCGCGTCCTCTGCACCGGTGAGCCGGCAGAGGGACTCCACCACCGGAGCAAAGCGTGAGCCGCGCTCGCCGTCCGCGAGGTTGAACTCGAGGTTGCAGTAGTCACGGCTGACGGCCGCCACGTGGGCGCAGGCCGCCGCGGCCAGCGGGGCCCGGCCCAGGTTGGTGTGCAACACCACCCCAGTGGCGTTCAGCACCGGCCGCAGCTTCGGCTGCGCCAGCCGCGCCAGGACGCGCAGCACATCCCCCACTTCGAAAGGCCTGCCATCGCCGGCCTGTAGCCGGGCGCGAGCTGCAGCGAGCGAGGAGCGGACGGCTTCCACGACGCGCGGCCTAGGGTGCGTCGCCAAGGCGCGCGCCAGCTCAGGCAGCGCCAGGACCGCGTCCACCGCAGGGAGGGCGCGCAGTCGCTCGTTGGCCGGCAGGCCGCTCGCAGAATGGGGAGGCATGTTGACGGCAAACTCTAGGCGGCCGACCGAGGTCTCGCCAACATGCTGAAGGCCGCTCGCTCTAGCGAGGGCGCGGTAAGGTGGCCCGCGCCTCCACTGGCTCGACTTCGGCCAGGGTACTGGAGAGCAGCGGCTGGCCGTCCAACAGCCGGTAGGTGTTGTAGCTGCGCAGCACGCGCTTCACGTACCCGCGCGTTTCCGCGAGCGGAATCTCTTCGACGAAGGCGTCTAGCTCAAGGCCCGTCCGCTGCGCCCGCCAGCGGTCGACCGTCGAGGCCCCAGCGTTGTAGCTGGCCAGCGCGTACACGGCGTTGTTCCCGAAGCGCGCCAGCAGCCGGCCGAGGTACGCCGCCCCAAGATGAATGTTGAGTGCGGGGTCGAAGAGGCCCTCGGTGGAGGGTTTTCCAAGTCGTAACTCCCGCGCCACCGCCTGGGCGGTGGGCAGCATCAGTTGGGTCAGGCCGAGCGCGCCAGCCCAGGAGAGTGCCCGCGGGTCGAGCGCGCTCTCCTCCCGCATCAGCGCCTGCAGCAAATCCGGGTCCACCCCGGGCGACTTGCAGTAGCGCTCCACCAAGTCGCGGTAGGCCCTCGGGTAGGCCGCCTCCCAGACGTCCCGGACTTCCGCCCGCAACGGCCCCTTGAGCGCCCAGCTGAGCTCGGTGCGCGCCAGCGCCTGGGCGGCACGCAGGTCCCCCGTCCGGGCGATGGCTTGCACCAGCACCCGAGTCACGTCTCGCGGCTGCTCGCTCCGGCGGACCGCCAGGAGCTCCTGGGTGGCGTTCTCCCACTGCCCGAGAGCGCCGAGCTGCACCGCGGCCAGGTAGTGCCGATTCGCAAGGAGGCTTCCCGCGGCGACCAGCGTCGGTTGGGGAGCGGCCCCGGTGGGCACCGCCCCTTGGGCGAGCTCCAGAGCCGCCCCTGGCTCGCGCTCGGCCAGCCGGGCGCGGGCGAGTAGCCCGTAGTAGGTGGTGGGGTGCTCGCGCGCGAGGCTCGTCCATACCGCGACCGCCGAAGGCCGCTGGCCCTGCGCCTCAAGCACCCGGGCTCGCCAGTAGCGGGCCCGTTCGACGTCGTAGGAGTCCTCTGCGCGGGCAAATAGCTCCTCAACCCTATCCAGTGCCGCCAAGCCTGCCGCGTCGTCATCCAGCCGGTGGTGGAGCCAAAACGTCTTGAAGAGAGCCTCCCCAGCGAAGTCCCCTCCTGGGTAGCGGGTGGAGACCGCCTCGAGGCCAGCCAGTGCGCCAGCGAAGTCGCCGGCCGCGGCACGCAGCTCGGCGGCAAGGTACAGCGCATCATCGGCGTAGGGGTGTTGAGGGTACTGCTGGGCCAACAGCTCGTAGGTGGCGACCGCGGCGTCCGGGTGAAGGACGGCCTGAGAGGCAGCCAGCACGTAGAGGGCACGCACGCGCAAGTCCGGCAGCGTGCACCGGGCCACCACCGGCGCCAGCACCCGCTCCACCTCAGCGTGGCGGTGCTCCTTTCGCAGCGCCCGTCCCCGCGCCAGCTGGGCTCGGCACCCGAGTGGGTCCGGAGGCGCCACCCGCAGCGGTTCGAGCAGTCGGAGGGCCTCGGCGCTGCGCTGCACGTCCACCAGCGCCTCGGCACGCTCCACCTGCGCCGTCGGCGAGACGTAGCCAGCCAGTCGCCGCTCCGCTTGCGGGGAAAAGACAGAGCGCGGATGGCGTGTCCAAAGCAGCAGCAACTCCGCGCGCTCGTCAGAGACATGGTTTTGCTCGCGCGCAAGCTCGGCCCGCAGAAACAACGCCTCGGCGGCGAGGTCGCGGCCAGAAGCCGGTGCCGGCGCCAGAGACAGCGGCGCGAGCGCCACCGCAGCTCCGGGGAGGTCTCCCATCCGCCGAAGGACGCGGGCCGTGCCCAAGCGCGCCTCGCTCACTACCAGCGAGTCCTTGGGGACACTTGCAAACAGTCGCCGCGCTGCCACCAGCTCGCCCAACTCCTCTCGGGCCAGGGCCGCGTTGAGGGCGCAGCGGTCCGCCAGCTGCGGAAGCTTTTCAGCCAACTGCTCCATGGTGGCCGCCAGCGCCGCGGTAGACGCCAGCCGGAGGGCAGCCAACGTCCGCAGGTACTGGACGCCTGGGGTGTCGGGCAGGTTTCCCAGCAGCTTGAGGGCCGCCGCCGCCTGGCCTGCGTCCAGAGCAGCCGCTGCCTCCCGCTGCGGACCGCCCGCCATGGCTGGAAGCAGGGTGGCCAGCGGAGTCAGGCGGGGAGCCGCGGTTGCCGGAAAAGGCGGGAAAGCCGGGTTGTCCAGCTCGACCACGTCCGAGGCAAGGGAGGGGTCGAGCGGCCGTGGCGCGGCGGTGGAGGGGGGGGCCTGCGCGGTTGCGCTGCCCGAGACGAGGACGGCCAGAAGCGCGGCGAGTTGCGGCGAAGGTAGAAGCACGGGCAACGCCAGCCAGCATGCAGGAGGCAGGGCACCTTGTCCAAACCGCCGCTTCCGTTTGAAAGGGACCGTCCAAGAGGGCAGCGCGCCCAAGGCGGCGCTAGACTCACCCAAGGCGCTGCGCCCCCAAAAAGCCATGGACGTCCGCACTCAAACAGCGTTGCTCGCCTCGATTGTGGCCACGGCGCTGGGGCTGTCGATGGTGCTTCGTCCGCACCACGCCCGGGTGGTGACCGCTTACTCGCTCTTCGCCTTCAGCGTAGCGGGCTTCTACCTCTTCACCTTTCTCGAGTCGGTGTGCCTGAGCAACGGCCTTCTCGGCTGGCCAGAGCGCATTAGCCTGGGCGCGCGGTTGCTGGCCGGCGTCCTCGTCCCGAGCGCTGCCTTGGGGTTTTTCCTGGAATTCCTGGGAGGCGGAAGCGCCGGCCGCCGGACCAGCCGCCGGGTGGCGACGTTGAGCGGCATCTTCGGGCTGGGAGTGGCGGTGAGCCCGCTCGCCCGCTCCTGGTGGGGAGCCGGCCTGGTGATGGTGTGGGGCACGGGGGCGCTCGTGGGCAGCGTCTCGCTTTTGGTGTGGCGCATTCGCCAGAGCGACTCACGGACGGAACGCGCCCGCTTGGCGTACCTGGCCATCGGCGCCGCGGCTTCCCTCTTCTTCTCCGCGCTCGACCTGTTGGGCGTCTTCGGCGTCCCCTTCCCCACCCTCGGCCCGGTGGTAACGACGCTCTACCTCTTCTTCCTGGCCCAGACGCTGCTTCGGTTGCGGCTGATGGACCTCCACGAGTTGCTCGGGAAAGTCGCCAGCCAGAGTGTCCTGGCCGTCATGCTGGCGGCGGTTTTCCTGGTGCTGACGGCCTGGGTGAAGGAGCGCCAGTCGCTCTTCGTCTTCAACACCGTCCTTGCGGCGTTCGTCATTGGCATCCTGCTTGAGCCGCTCCGCGCCAAGGTCGACCAGCAGGTGGTGCACCTCTTCTTCCGAGAGCGGAGCGAGCTGCTCGCCAGCCTGGGGGCGCTCCGCGCCCGGCTGGCCAACGTCATCGACGTGGCCGAGGGCGCGGCCATGACGCTCGACGCGCTCAACGAGACCCGCCGCGTCACCCATGCCTCCATCTACCTGTTGGCCGAGGACAGACCGGGCTACCGCCTTCTGGACCACCGCGGCCCCGCGCCAGTCCCCTTCCTGGACGCCGCGGGGGCCCGCGGCCTGCTGGCCGCGGCAAGCAGCGGGGAGAAGGCCCTCCTGTTGGAAAACCTCGAGCGCCGCATCGATGAGATGCGCCAGCGTGTTCCGGAGGGCCGGCGCGGCCGCGAAGAGCTGCGCCGGATGATGGACACCCGGACGGCGCTCGGCTTGATGAAGGCAGGCATCAGCGTCCCGCTGTCCGGAAACGACCGCGTCATCGGCTTCCTCAACCTCTTCGACGAGCGGGTGCCGGAGGCGTACGCCTCGGACGAGATTGCCATGGTCCTGGACGTCGCCGAGCGACTGGCCACCGTTGTCGAAAACAGCAAGCTGTACGAGAGGATGCGCGAGCGCGACCGGCTTGCCGCCCTGGGCGAGATGGCCGCCGGCCTAGCGCACGAAATCCGCAACCCGCTCGGCGCCATCAAGGGCGCCGCGCAGTGCCTCAGCCCTCGGGAGCGCACCGGCGAGGACGCAGAGTTTCTGCAAGTCATCGTCGAGGAGGTGAATAGGCTCAACGGGGTTGTGAGCGAGTTCCTCGACTATGCGAGGCCGATGAAGCAGAACTTCGGGGCCACCGACATCAACCAAGTCGTGGCCCGGACCATCAAGCTTCTTCAGAACGAGGTTCCGCCCCACCTCACGCTCGACGTGCAGCTTCGAGAAGAGCTCCCGATGGTGGATGCCGATGCAGAGCAGCTCAAACAAGTGCTGCTCAACCTCGTTCAGAATGCCATCCAAGCGATGGGAGACCGGCCGGGGCGCATCCGGGTGCAGACCTCCGGGCCGGAACACTTCCAGGACTTGCGTGGGGGCCAGGAGTTTGTCGAGGTCGAGGTGGTCGACGAAGGCCCCGGCATCCCGAGCGACCAGCAACCCCACATTTTCGTGCCCTTCTACACCACCAAACAGACCGGAACCGGGCTTGGCCTGGCCATTTGCCAGCGCATCGTCAAGAGCCACGGAGGGACCATCTCCGTGCAGAGCCGTGCCGGCGAAGGCTCGGCCTTCCTGGTGCGCCTGCCCGGTCTAGCTGCAGAGCGCGCCGCGGAGCGCCCGGCGGAGGCCACGCCAGCGCCCGGGGAGGCGCCGTTACCACGCACCCGGCGCGCCCGCACCCGCCGGCAGAACTCCGCCTAGGTCGTCGAGAACCCACTTCTTCACCCTCGCAAACTTTGCGAGGCAAAAGTTTGCAGCGACGGTCGAGCGACCCTCCACCCACTGTCCAAGGTACCGGAGTCGCTCGAAAAACGCCGCGGTCGCCATGGCTTGGCACTTGCTCAAGCCCCCCCTCGGCTCCCTATGCACAAGCTCAAAGGCCCCCTCGCCGCTTCCATCCAGCTGCTCTTGGTATTCGTGCTCGCCGCAGGACCGGTTCCCCTCGGCATTCCGCGCGCGCAGGCCCAGGCGCTGCCCACGGACACCCCGGGCATCAACTCGTTTTACCCGCCGTACCTCTTCATCGTCTTCGACACGTCCGAGTCGATGGGGTACTTCCCGGGCGACCTGAACGGGTACCCAGGGTACCTGACGCAGGATTGGGACCCGACCACGATGACGGTCATTCCCAATGACCCGAACTGCCAGAGCAAGTTCTGCCTCGGCAAGCGCGCCCTCTACGTCGCCCTGCCGGAGTACTCCTCGCGCATCAACATGGGGCTCGGGACTTACAACCAGTACTACGAGACGGCTGCCAACCCTCCCAACTACGAAACCACCTGCACCTACGACGAGATTGCCTACAACAACAGCACCTGGGGCGTTGCGAAGACACTCTTCACAGCAGACCCGAGCCTGATTGGGGACCCGGCCCCCAACAGCGCCACCATTCCTGGGACTCCCTTCACCTGCACCCCGACCAATTCCCCGACTCAACACCAGTGCGAGCGGCATGCGGTGGGCAATGCCAACGCCTACACCATCACTACCAACCAGCTGGGAAGCCCGGCCTATGGAGCCGGCTCGACGATGACGTCGGGCAGCCTCGTCTACACCTACGAGACAAAGAGCAGCACGACCGTCACCAACCCCTTGTCCACCAGCGGCTTTGGAGCGAGTTGTCCGGCGTCCGTCACCGACTACACCGGCGGCCTCTTTGGCTGCACGACCACCAACCCGTGCGACCTCAACGGCGGAACCACCACGCAGGTTGTTACCCCGGCGGTGAGAATTTACCCGGCGAGCCAGGGCGCGAGCGTGGTGTTTAACAGCAACACCTACACCGAGAATGCCGGCCAGCCGGCCTCGCCCACCTTCACCACCAGCTGCGGGCTCACGCTCACCGGCTATACGGGCACAGGCGCGGCCTGCAACAACGTCATCGGCGGCTGCACACTCACGTCGGCGGCGCCGGTCACCGTCGACAACTCGAGCTCGGCGACCGTGTACTACAACGCCAACAGTCCCGGTGCCGGTTGGGTGGTGACCGGCACCAGCGCCCAGCAATTCGAGTATGAGCTGACCCAGCTCGGGCAAACCTGTCCAAACGTGGGGACGGTCATCAGCTCGACGACCGGACCGGCCGCCTGGCAGTACATTGCGAAGGGAAACCTGGCCAGCGACCCGAACTGGCAGACTGACCCGGGCTGTGGCACCACCGCTCAGAATAGCTGCGTGTGGACGATGGTGAGCGACGTCATCGTCAACGCCGAGAACCCCCGGCAGTACTGTCTCTTCCAGCGGACCAACACCACCTGGGAGACGACGACCACGACGTGCACCTACACGGCCAAGCAGTATTCCTACACCTATGACCCGCCGCCGGTGCCGACCTGCAGCCTGAAGAAGTGGACCGTGACCTTCTCCCGGCCGAGCTACCAGTACACCTTCCAGCTCAACAACGGCGACCTGGTGGGTGCCACCACCTACAACTTTGTCGGCAACAACGACGCCACGGGTTTGCCGACGCCGGTGACGTACACCAATGGGGCCTTCAGCAACGGGGACTGCCCCAACCTCATTGCCAACAGCGCGACCTACCCGGTGTGCAACAACGGCATTCTGTGCAAGCTGAGCTGGACCAGCAGCACCACCATTGGCGGAGTCAGCTACCCGCACGGCCGCTGGAGCCAAGCGGGCGCAGGACCCTTCCCCATCGTGAGCCCGACCACCATCTACCAGGTGGACACTGGGGAGACTGGCGCCAACCTCGCCAACCTCAACACCGCGGCCTGGCCGTCGAACCCGATGCTCTACGGGACCAACTGGCTTCTCGGCAGCGGACACGGGCTGCTCTACAAGTCCAACCTTTACGCCAGCATTTACAACCCCACCCTCACCAACCCGCCCGCGACGCAGACCAGCTGCGCGACGTGCACCTTCACCTATTCATACTTGCCGCCGCCGTACCTGCAGACGGGCGACGTCATCACCACCGCCACCATTCCGTGGGTGGACGCCACCACCCTCGCCGGGAACCCGACGACCAACGCCAACCTGCCCCCCATGCCGCCCAACCGCACGGACGGCTGGAGCCGGGAGGCCAACGGCACGCCTGCAGTCAGCTGGCAAGCCATCGCACCGAACAACGCCACTCTCGGCTCCACTCCGGCAAGCAACGCCGTCCTTCTGCAAATGCTTTCCAAGTATTACCCCCCGGGAACGGCCAGTGGTTACGGTCCCACCGCCGGCAACCCCTACGGCCTCCGTCGGCCGGCTTATGGCGACTACACCCCGCTGACAGGCACCATGTTGGCCATCCAGCAGTACATGCAGACCGTCATCAACGCCGACCCCTATGCTGGCTGCCGCGGCTATTACGTGATGCTGTTGACCGACGGCGAAGAGCAGCCCGCCAACCTCGGCCTTAACCCGGTGGCTCCGGTGCAAGCCATGCGCAGCCCGGCCAACGGTGGAACGATGGTCACGTCGAGCGGCATCCCGGTGGACATCAAGACGTTCGTCATCGGCTTCGGGCTCAGCTCGACGCAGCTCAACCAAATGGCCCAGGCCGGCGGGACGTCGGTGGGACCGGACGGCGTTACTTACAGTCCGACCGGCACCGCCTTCCAAGCCATCGACTACAACTTGCTGCTGTCCTCGCTCGCTGCAGCCTTTGGCAATATTTTGGCCGGCTACTTCACCCGCTCGCAGCCGGTGGCCAACTCGGTGGGCGACGAGGTGTACATCGGCTACCTCAAGCTGTTGAGCAACGGCCGCGAATGGCAAGGCTACCTGGACGCCGTCAACCCGTCTGTCCCGGGAGGAACTGGCACCTACCCGAGTCCCGCCTCAGCGCTGTTCTGGCAGTACAGCACCTCCATCAACACCCAGGCCTCGCGCACGCTGTACACCCCGCTCGGAAACCCCTCGGTGGCCGGCCCGCTGGCCTTCTTCGACTACCCGGGCTCGGGATGGAATACCAACACCGCGCCCAACCAGACGACTCTTGAGAACCTGATGGACCCCACCAGCACGCCCACCGCGCTGCAGACCATCGAGTTCTTGCTCAACGTTGGCGTTCCTCAAGGCAACTACCAGTACTTCTCGGACAACGTCACTCCCAAGCTAAGCCGCGCCTCGGACATCTACCACTCTGTGCCGGCCATTGTGGACACCGCCTCACAGAGCCAGAACTGGCCTGCTGCCAGCGAGTCCATCGCCTACAAGGCCTTCACCACCAACAACGCCACCCGAGCGCGGAACATCTACATCGGCGCCAATGACGGCATGCTGCACGCCATCACCGACGCCAAAAACTCCACCGGCGGAGTCGAGCGCTGGGGGTACGTGCCTCAGTACCTCCTCCCGGCGCTGCCCGGGATGCTCAATGGGCATGTCTTCGGCGTGGACGGCAGCATGGGCGTCGCCGACGTGTGTTTCGGCGCCGGCTGCACCGCCCCTTCCGGAACCGGGTGGACGACCCTACTGGTGGGCTCGCTCCGCCAGGGCGGCAACGCACTCTTCGCGCTGGACGTCACCAATCCCAGTGCCCCCCAACACCTCTGGCAGGACGCGTCTTCAACGCCCGGTTCCATGCCACGTTTGGGGATGACCTTCAGCGCCCCGGTCATCGCACGGACTTCGCCGACCGGTCTCGGGCCCACTTGGTCGGTCTTCGTCGGCGGGGGCGTCGGCACCGGCGCTGACGACCCGAGTGACCCCTATGGCAATGCCATGTTCGTCCTCAACGCCCAAGACGGCACGGTGCTCAACGATGGTGTCACCAGTGCGCGCTTCTACGTGCCGGATGACCCGGTGGACCCGGCAAAAAACAACGTGGCCGCGCGTCCCACGCTGTACCGGCCGAGCGACGGCTCGATGGTGGACCGCGTCTTCTTCGATGACACCGAGGGCAAAATCTGGCGAATGCAGGTGAGCGGCGCGAGCATCGCCAGCTGGACGCCCGGCACCACACCGTTCTTCGACCCGGCCTCCAGCACGGCGTCCTGCCAGCTCAGCGCCGTGGGCGCGGTCACACCGTTCCTCAACGCCGTGACCGGCCTTCCAGTGACCACTGCACCGCTCACGCTGCCGCTGTCCCGGCCACGCCCGACCATCTACAACCGGCCCTCGGTGGGCCTGGACGCCTCGGGCAACGTCATCGTCTACGTGGGAACGGGCGACAGCGAGAACCCCAACAACTCGCCCACCCAGGACTACTTCTACGCTGTCACCGACTTGGACAACGGCTCCTGCGGCCAGCCGCTCTTCATTCTCCAGTTCGCGCCGAACGAGAAGGTGCTGTCGACGCCCGCTTTCATCGGCAACAACGTCATCATCACCACCTACCTGCCGCCGGCCACCGGCATTGCCGCCTGCAACGACGCGGGCTCGGGCTACATCTATTCCTTCGACGCCTTCTCCGGGCTTCCCACGACCACTTTGCTCGACCCCATCAGCAACACCTACGTCTCGCGGGTGCTGTTGCAGGTCAAGGACCAAAACGGCAACCTGCAGTCCCACCTGGGCGTCCCCACCTCGCCCATCGTGGTCACCCAGAACGGCGTTCAGTCCATCATGGTCGGAACTGAGGTCAGCGGGAGCAACATGAATAAGTTCTCGACCAACGTGCCCCCCATTCCCTTCAAGATGCAGGGCTGGCAGCGAGTCCGGTGAGCGTCCGGCTCGCCAGAGTGCGGGGCTTCACCCTCGTCGAGGCGATGGTGGTGCTCGCCATCGCTGCCGTCTTGGCGGCCCTCGCCAGCACCTCGCTGGTCGGGCTTCGGCGACAGTCCCAGGCCAGCGGCGAGGCCCGCCTCGTCGTCTACCGGCTTCAGACGGCACGGACGCTGGCCGTGTCCCAGGGGTGGCCCCAGGGGTACTACTTCGCGGGGCCCAATGATGGAAACGCGTTTCTCGCCAATGGCACTCCCTGGTGCTTTTCCTCTGGCTGCGGCTTCGCCTTCAAAGCCACCTCATCGACGGCACCGGCCACCTACACCGCCGGTCAGGGCCAGGAAGAGCAACCCATCGACACGCTCCCCTATGTTCTGAACGGGGTCGGCAACTACGGCCAGGTGCTGTCGGTGACGGCCTTCAACGTCGGCGCGACGTCCTTCACCGTCGGGTTCGACCTCAACGGCCTTCCCAACATCAACCCTGCCCCCAACCCCCTGGTGTGGCCCGTCTGCCTCTCGGTGCAGAACGTCAGCGACGCCACCACTCAGCGCTGGGTCATCGTTTTCTCCGATGGCACCACGCGCATCCAGCAAGTCAATGAAACCTACTGTCCCTAAAGGCCGCCTGCGCGGCTTCACGTTGTTGGAAGCCCTCATGGCCGGGGCCATCTTCTTCGTGGCGTTGGTGGGGACGACGCTGCTCGCCACCAGCGCACAGGTCAACGCCGCCCGCAGCATGACGTTCGCCCAGGGCTCGCGGGTCGCCACCCAAGAGATGGAGAAGTGGGCCATGCTTGGCTACACCGGCATCGGGTCCTATTTCGACGGCGGAGTCATTCCCAACATCCCGGTCTATTACATCAACGAGCAACCCGACGGCGGCGGCCGGAATTACACGGTCCAGGTGCAGCTCATCAACAGCCGCGGGGCCCCGACCGGAAACTTCGACAGTGGCATCCCCATTCCGGCACTGGGCAGCGCGGGCGTGGACGTGCCCTCCTACTTCATCCTCGTCAACGTCAGCTGGACCCAGCCCAATGGCACCATCACGCCGGTCATTTCCCAAGGCACTTATGTCAGCCCCCCGCCCGGCACCTAACTCAGCCCGCGGCTTCACCCTCATCGAACTGCTCGTCGCGAGCGCAGTGGGCGGCGTGATTCTGTTTGCCGCCCTGGCCGCCTTCGACTTGCAGCGGCAGTTCTCGCGCAACACCGAGCAGCTGCTCGGCGCGGAGTCCTCCGCCAACCTCGCGCTGACGATGATGCAGCGTGATTTGGAGAACGCCGGTTACCGCTTTCACGGCGGTCCCTCCGACGCCGGCGGCTACACCTGGGCAGCGGTGGTGCGGCCCTTCGACAGCCTCGGGACCAACATTTTGCAGTTGAAGAACGACCCCAACGGCGTGACCGTCGTCTTGCCAGTGGGCCCGAACAACCCTGGTTTCGTTCCCCAGACGGATGCCTTCGAGGTGTTGAGCGGCTCCATTTCCAACGCTCCGAACCGCCTCGGCTCGCAGGTGATTGGCCTGGCTGGCTCGGGCAACATCATCACCGTCAACATTTCCCCGGACCCCTTCAACGCCGGGGAAGTTACCGCCGCCAGCTCCCCAGACGGACCCTTAATCATGTTCTGGACGCCTGGACTCCACTGCCTGGGACGGGTGACGAGCTACACCTCCACCTCGTTGAATGTGGCGAAGGTGACGGTGAACACGGTCGACCAGGACCTCGCCAATTCCAACGTCTCTTGGGGGCCGGGATGCCCCCTTCCGCAGCAGCGTGCGGAGCTGATGGGTGTCCGCCGGCGCTACCTCGTGTACCAAACGGTCGCCGTTGCTGGAGCGCCGGCCCAGGTGGGCTTGTACCTGCAGACCAACAACTGCGACCCCTTCTCCTATGACGCGGGCACCTCATGCTCGGCGACGTTGGGCCAACCGCGGATGGTCTCCAACGGCATCACCGACATGCAGATTGCCTGGCATGTGCCGTCGGGAATGGCCGATGGCGGTACCGTCGCCGGCTGGTGCCAGAGCTCGCTGGCGCTTCCCACCTGCGGATTCGACCAGCCGGGCGTCTGGAACTCGCAGCTCTCGGCCAGCATCTACGGCGCGCAGATTTTCATCGCGTCGGAAGGCCCCGAGCCCTACACCCGGGCCGGAATTGGGATTCCACAAATGGCCAACCGGCCTCCGCAGAATGGTGACAACATTGTCCGTACCGTAATGCAGACGTCGGTGGAGTTCCGCAACCAGGTGACGCCATGAGCTCCCGCCGGCCTGAGCACGGCTATGTGCTCCTCATCGTTCTGGCCGCCATCGCCGTCCTCTCCGTCCTCGCGGCCTTCGTGCACTCGCAGACCGAAAATCAGCTGGTGCTGACCTCCACCCTCAAGGCCCAGTCGGTCGCTTCCTCACGCGCCACTCTCGCCGCCGAGGCCTACCTCGCGAAGTACCAGGCCAACTACCCGAGCAGCACGCTCGCTCTTTTACCCAGCTTTGACTCCTACACCGATGCGGTGGACGCCGGGCCGGGGGCCACTCTTCCGGACGCACTCACTGACTACTCTCCGACCTACGGCACCCCTGCTCTTGCCCTCAACTTGTCCTCCGGCGGCGGCGCCCAATACTGCGTGGACGTCTGGCTGTTGAACCGCGGCACCAACGTCACGCCCTGGACGGTGCTGGAAGTCTTTGGCTACTACGGTTTCCGTACCAGCGGCGCGCTCACCACCTGCCTCGGCTTGGCCAACTCCGGGACGGTGGTGGTGTCTCAACTCGAAGTCCAACTCGAAGAAGACACCACTCCCGGAAACTCCCCCGGCGGTCCAGGCCCGGGCGGCGGCACCGGCTCGGCCGGCGGGTACTAGAGCGCTCCTCGAGCCGTGCTACACCTCCGGCCGCCATGGCTGAGACGCTGCTCGACGTTCGCACCCTTCCCAAGGCCGAGGCCTATGCCGAACTCGACGCCCAGGGACGCGCCGTCCTGGAGGGTGTGACGGACGCAGTGGCCGCCATGGCCACCTTCAGCGCCCTTTTGCACCACGGCCTCGGACACCTCTGGACCGGCTTCTACCGCGTCGTCGAGACGGGGGGTTCGCTGCGTGTCGGTCCCTACCAAGGGACGCTGGGCTGCCTGGAGATTGCCTTTGGCCGTGGAGTTTGCGGAACGGCCGCCGCTTCTGGGCGGACAGTGGTGGTGCCGGACGTCGAGAAATTCCCCGGGCACATCAGCTGCGATGGGCGCTCTCGTTCGGAAATTGTGGTCCCCGTCTTCGACCGCCGCCGACGCCTGCTGGCGGTCCTGGACATCGACTCGGCGCTTCCGGCGGCCTTCGACGCTGAGGACCAACAGGGCCTGGAGAGGATGATGGGATGGTTCGAGCAGGCGGAGCTTCAGCGCGCCTGAGTCATGCGTGCGCGAATGGCGGTCTCTAGGCCGCGCACCACGTCGGACAGGGGCAACGCTGTCGAGTCCACCCGCACCGCGTCCTCGGCGGCCTTGAGCGGGGCGATGGCGCGGCTCGCGTCGTCGTGGTCGCGCTGGGTTTGCTCGCCGAGGACCGCCTCCAGGGTGCTCTCCGTCCCCCGCTGGAAAAGCTCCTCGAAGCGCCGTCGGGCGCGCACCACCGGGGAGGCCTCGAGAAAAAACTTCGCGTCGGCGTCGGGGAACACCACCGTCCCGATGTCCCGGCCTTCGAGAATGGCGCCCTGGGCCGCGTCCAGCGCCAGGCGCCGCTGCAGCTGAAGGAGCCCATCGCGCACCACTGCCCGGCTCGACACCGCGGAGGCCGCCATCGACACAGTGGGCTGCCGAATCTCCTCGGACACGTCGCGCCCGCCCAGGAAGACGTGGTTTTCGCCCTCCACCATCCGGAAGGCGATGTGAATGCGGCCGAGGAGCGGGCCCAGCCGGGCGTCGTCGTCGAGAGCGACGCCTTCCGCGGCGGCCTGGAGCGCGACGCACCGGTAGATGGCGCCCGTGTCCACCAAGGCAAAACCGAGCCGCCGGGCCAGAAGGCGGGAGACGGTGCTCTTGCCGGCACCGGCCGGCCCGTCGATGGCGACGATGAAGGGCCGACGACTCATCCCCGCAGCGCCGCCCGCAACCCGCTCAGCATCCGCGTATTCCACTCTGGGAGCCCAACCGAAATGCGCAAGGCCTGGGGGAAGCCGTAGCCCGGCACCGGCCGGACAATGACGCCCCGGCCGAGGAGCGCCTCGGCCACCGGGCCGGCTGGCCGCCCCAGGTCCACGAAGACGAAGTTGCCGTGGCTTTCCGGGACACCCAAGCCCAGCGACAGAAGCTCTCCCCGGACACGCGGAAGCTCCTTCAGGTTAAGCGCCCGGGTGCGCCGGACGTGCTCCACGTCCGCCAGCGCCGCCACCCCGGCTGCCTGCGCGAGACTCGTCACGTTGAAGGGCATGCGGGTGCGGTGCAGGTAGCCCACCAGCTCCGGGCGCATGACGCCGTAACCGAGCCGCACCCCGGCCAGTCCGTGCACCTTGCTGAAGGTGCGCAGCACCACCAGGTTGGGCCAGCGCTGGAGGTAGTCGAGCCCGTTGGGGTATTCGCTCCAGTCCACGAATTCGAAATAGGCCTCGTCGAGAACCACCAGGCAGTCCTCGGGCAGCCGCGAAAGAAAGGCCTCGAGCTCGGTTCTGCCAAACGCCGTTCCCGTTGGGTTGTCGGGATTGGCCAGGAAGACCATGCGGGTGGAGGGCGACAGCGCCTTGGCCATGGCCGGCAAGTCGTAGCGAAAGCCCGGCGCCATCGGGATTTCCCGGAAGCGCCTGCCGTGCGCCTGCAGCGACACCTTGTACATCAGGAAGCTGCCCCGACAGAGGAGGGCCTCGTCGTCATGCGCGGTGAAGGTGCGGATGAGCAGCTCGATGACTTCGTTGGAGCCACTTCCGACGAAGACTTGTTCCGGCTTCACCGCGAGGGACCGGGCGATGGCTTGGGTCAGCTCCCGGCTGCTTCCCTCCGGGTAGAGGTGCGTCTCGGCGGCGGCGCGGCGCATCGCCTCCACCGCCTTGGGTGAGGGGCCGAGAGGGTTCTCGTTGGAGGCGAGCTTCACCATGTCCGGTAGGCCCGTCTCCAAGCGGGCGTCGGCCGCCGGTTTCCCCGGAACGTAGGGCTTGAGGCTCTCGACGTAGGGCTCAACGAGCGGTCGCATGGGGGCTTTGCGTTTTTCTTTTTGTGTGGCGGGTGGGTGGAAGGCGCAAGGGTGCCGAGGCGTCAGCGCTTCCCGAAGACGCCCAGCGCCCGGAACTTGGCGTAGCGGTCTTCCACCAGCGCCTCGGGGGAAAGCAAGCGCAGGGCTGCCAGGTGCTTGCGCAGGACGCGGCCGAGGTTCTCAGCCGTCTCGCTCGGGTTGCGATGGGCCCCGCCCGCGGGCTCGGCGACCAGCTCGTCGACCACTTTCATCTGGTAGAGGTCTCGGGCAGTGAGCCGCAGCCCGTCCGCCGCCTTTTCAGCCTTGCTGGTGTCCCGGTAGAGAATGGTGGAGCACGACTCGGGGCTGATGACCGAGTAGATGCTGTTCTCCAGCATCAGTACCCGGTTGCCCAACGCAATGGCCAGCGCACCACCTGAGCCGCCCTCGCCAATCACCGTACTGATGATGGGAACGCTGAGCCCAGCCATCGCCTCGAGGTTGACGGCAATGGCTTCGGCCTGGCCTCGCTCCTCCGCACCGATGCCGGGATAGGCACCGGGGGTGTCGACGAAGGTGAGGACCGGCTTGCCGAAGCGCTCGGCGAGCCGCATCAGTCGGAGTGCCTTCCGGTACCCTTCCGGCCGAGGCATCCCGAAGTTGCGCAGCATGTTCTCCTTGGTGTTACGGCCCTTCTGGTGACCGAGCAGGAGCACCGTCTCTCCGTCGAGCCGAGCCCAGCCACCGACGATGGAGGCGTCCTCGCCGAAATGCCTATCCCCGGCCAGTTCGAAGAAGTCGGTGAAGAGCAACTCCACGTAGTCGAGAAAATACGGCCGGGCCGGGTGGCGAGACAGCTGCGTCACCTGCCAGCGAGTGAGGTCCGAAAAAATCTCCGACTGGAGCCGTCGCGCCTTCTTCTCCAGGCGTGAAATCTCCTGCCCGAAGTCGGTCGACCCGGCACCGGACAGCGTCTTCAGTTCCTCGATTTTCCGCTCCAGGTCGAGCAGCGGGCGCTCGAAGTCGAGCGCGTAGGAGGGCAGCTGCGCCATCCTCAGGCGGCTCGCGGTTTCACCTGGGTGGCAGACAGCGCATACCAGGCGGTGCGAAAGGACTTCAGCTCGCGCAAGCCTGCCGGGTGGCGCCCCAGCGCCGGAGCCACGGTAATCGGCAACCCAATGGTTTTCTCGAGCGCCTTGGCCACATCCAACTCCAGCCGGCGTCGGTTCTCACAGATGGAACAGGTGGACCTTGGTAGGACGCGGTTCACCAGCACGCGCTCTACCGCCAACCGCCGGCCCTTCAGCTCCTCCACCAGCCGCTCGGTGCGGGCCGCAGCCAGCTCCTCTCCCCGTGTCACCACCACGAAACGCGCTTCGGCGGGATTGACCAGCGCATCCTCGAAACGCTTGACGTGCTTGAGCAGCGCGGCAACCTCATCCGCCAGCTCGCCCAACCCCTTGGCGCGGTATTTCACCAGCACCGCCAGCAGGGTCGTCAGCCAAGGACGGGCCATGGCCGGCAAGTCCACCAGCCGCACGGCAACCGCAGCTGGCCCTGGGTCAACGACAATTCGCTTGAAACGCTCCTGGATGAGCGCGTCGGTGAGCACGCTGAAGGCGGCCAGGTCCTCGAGCCCGGCCGGGGCGAGGTCGAGCAGGTTGCGCAGCACTTCGCGGTCGGGGGCGTCCTGCTTGCCGAAAGCCTCGAAGGCCCGCTCGGCCCGTTCGCGCCAGCGCTTGCGCAGCCCGGTGAACCATCCGGCGACGTCCAACTCGCGCGCGTAGAGGCCCTTGGTGCCCTTCACCTGTGTCTCGGTGTCGGTGAGGCGGCTCTGCAGCACGTCAGAGAGGGAGTGCGCCGGGTCGACGCTGATGAGCAGCACCGGCCCCTCCTTCTCGGTGAGAGTGACTGCTGCCGCCGCGGCACAGGAGGACTTGCCCACGCCGCCCTGGCCGACGAAGAAGATGAGGCGGGTGGGAGGAAGCGGCGGCGCCGCGATGGGCGGCATCGACGGAGCCCGTACCAGTGCCGGCGGTCCCTCGGCGGGGCTGAATTCCAGGGCTTTGGTCTCCCTGTGCGACGCCCACTCCTTGCCGAAAGTTCGCAGCTCGTCCTGATTGCGCGGCGGCTCCTCGCGCCGGCCAATGAGGTAAACGGGAAGGTTCTTGTCCAGGGACTGGTATTTGCGGACGTGCGGCGCCTGAAGCCCACGACGGCCTTGGCAGGCCGGGCATCCACCCTTCTGTTCGACGCCGTTGACGACAATTTCGGCGAGCGGCAGCCCGCGCTCACGGACTTGGGTAAAGAAGAAGCGGGTCTGCGCCTCCACCACCGGCTCGGCGAGGGTGACCAGGTGCAGCGCAGTCCGAGTCGGGTCACGCATCAACGCCGTGAAGCGCTCCAACTCCGCGACCAGAGGGTCGAGCGGGCCCTCCGGCGTGGCCGAAGGCTCCTTCTTGGCCAAGCGGGCGACTGGCTTCTCACCCCGGGCCAGCTGGATGGCGCGGCGCAGCACGGCCGCCAGGTCGAAAACGCGGAGGAACATGCTGGTCGAGGCACCGTCCACCACCACCCGGTCCACGGCCCGCGTCTCGAGCAAATTCGCCAGCTGGAGCATGCCCAAAAGGGGTTCGAGCCCAGGGGTGATTTCGCTCACCACTCGCCCCAAATCCTCCTCGCTCAGGAGAAGGCCCTTGGGGGCAGCGCTCGCCAACAGGGCGCGAATGTCCCCGAGCCGCGCCTGCACCAGGACAGGGTCAAAGACTTCGGCTGACAGCCCGGCCGTCTCCAGCTTCCCGGTGACGAGGCGGGTGGGCCTTCCCGTCAGCTTGCGCTTCCAGAGGTCCGAAAGGCCCTGGCTTGCCTCCATCGAGGCGAGCAGCACTGACTCCTTGGGGGCGTTTTCGGCTAGGTTGAGCGCGAACGCTGAGGCCAGGGTGCTTTTTCCAACGCCCCCTTTGCCTCCAAACAAGTGCAGCACGGGTCCTTCACTCATGAAGTGTCGACGCCCTTCCTGAAACCAGCTCTCGGCGCCTCGACGCTTGAGCCACACCGGGGCGCGCCGTCTTCAACCGGCAAACTGCCAACCCGGCAACGTGAGGCTGACCCAAGCCGAAGCGAGGCATTATTCTCCGCCCGCACCCAAAAAGTCAAGGCATGGCGGTACGTTGGCCGGCGGTTTACCCCGGCGCAGCCGTCTCGAGGCTTGGGTCCAGGGCTTGCTCGAGGCTGACCAGCTCAATGCCCAGCCGTGCCGCCACGTCGAAAATGCGCGGGTCCCGGTAAAACTCCCGGTACACAATCCGGACGATGCCTGCGTTGGCTACCAGCTTGAAGCACGGCCAACAGGGGCTGGCGGTGGTGTACAGGGAGCTGCCCTCGATGCGCACTCCGGTGCGGGCCGCCTGGAGGACGGAGTTGGCCTCGGCATGCACGGTGGCCACGCAGTGGCCATTCTCCATCAGGTGCCCCACCTCGTCGCAGTGCGGCATCCCCCGGATGGAGCCGTTGTAGCCGGTGGACAGAATAATTCGGTCGCGCACCAGGACAGCGCCCACGTGCTTGCGGTCGCAGGTGGCGCGGCTGGCCACCTGACGGGCGATTTCCATGAAGTATTCGTCCCAGGACGTGCGCGCGCTCATGGTGTGTCCTCCCTCATAACTGTCACGCCGGGCTGACGCTCTTTGGCGCCCTACTGCGCGTAACGCTTGCGGGTGAGGAAGAGGATGGCCTCCCTGGCGCAGGCGTCGCAGTACCCGAAGCGGTCCCGCATCGCCCCGAGGGTGGCATCCACCGCCTGCAGCTCCCGGGTACTGAGGGCCGCACGCTCATCCGAGAGGGCGCGGAGGAGGTTCTCGCTGTTGCGGCTCAGCGCCTTCTTGCGCTCCTCGAAGAAGTAGGCCCGCAGCCGTCGGAAGAGGTCCGGGAAAATTCGCGGATAGGCCATCGGCCCCTCGGGGTTCTCCAACTTGTGGGCGCCGACTTGTGCGATGAGGCCCCGCCGGAACTCGCCCGAGTCGTCCCCCCGCGGCATGACGATGGACTCCATCTCCGCCATCCGCTTCTCGTCCGGGCGCTCCATGTCGCCGGTGATTCGGTTGCGCATCTTCTCGTTTTTCACCCAGTGGCTCACGTGCTGGATGTAGCGCTCGAAGAGGTCGACGTACTGGCCCTCGGAGACGAGTCCCATCGATTCGCGCACCTCGGCGTCGACCGCCTCGAGGTACTCGAGCTCGACGGCGCGCACAAATTCCTCGTGGTCGTGGTAGCCCTCCACCACCTCCTCCTGGAGGAATTCGTAAACGCTTTTGTCCTGGCACAGGGCGAGGAGCTCGTCGAGCACTGCCAGCGCGCTCAGGCAGCGGTACTCGGGGTTTTGCGCGGCGTTGAAGAGCGCCGTTTTAATTTCGCGAGCACTGGCACCGGTTCGCCCCTCGTAATTCGGGTAGGCCTCTGACTCCTCGTAGAGCCCCGCCAGCTGCTGCCGGAGCTCCTTGGCCTGGCCGAGACTGAGCCGGTCGGGCGGCGTGCCCTCCTGGTAGAGGTGCAGCTTCTCCACCGGCGTCAGCTGGTCAATCACCTCCCGCACCCCCTCCGGGTAGTGCTCGACCACCGGCTTCTTCAGCCGGGTGAGCACCGCCCACATCGCGGCGACCGCAGTGGCGTGGGGGGCGATGTGCTTGCCCACCGTCACCGGCGTCACTTGCGCGTCGTAGACCTCCTGCTCCACCTTCCAGCGGCGCAAATAGGGGACCCGCACCAGCTCGATGCGGCCCTTGAAGGAGGCGAAGTCCGGGAGCTCCTTGAAGGCGGTGAGGTGCTTCTCGTTGCTCGAGGCGAGCAACACCTCGTCCAGCTGTAGGACGAAATGCTCCATCGGCACCTCGCCGGTTTCGCTGAAACCCAGAAGGTACTTGAAGGCCTCCAGTGGCCGCTTCAGCAGGTCGGCGTACTCGATGAGGCCGCGATTGGCATTCACCAGCGGCCCCTGGGGCTCAAACAGGACGACGTTATGAAGCGATGCCGGCAGGTGCGTCTGGCTGCGGTCGGCTGTCACCTGGTGGTAGCTCGCATCGGCCGACAGCTGGGGCTCCACCGTCACCGCCCCCACCAGGTAGTGCCGCGAGAGGTAGAAACGCTCGACTTGGACGTGGCGGAGGACCTTGAAGTAGTCGCCTCCGCTGGCGGCGAGGAGCGCGCCATACACCCGGCGGCATTTGTGGCACAGCTCCCCTTCCAGCACGTACTCGGACAGCAGCAAGTCTGTCTTCCCGTCGGCCCCCGACTGGAGCGCTTGCTCCAGGAGCCGTCGGCGTTCCGGCCTGGGGAGCAGGAACAGGGGGTGGTCGCGCAGCTCGCAAGCCATCCGCACGTCCACCTGTTCCGAGTCGAGGTGGGCCCAGGAGGCGAGCTCGCCACCCTCTCCGGGCCGCTCCCCAAAACCGATGTTGCCTTTGACCAGCTTGTCGCTCGGAAATACCCAAGCCAGCCGGTAGAGGGCGCCGTCCGACTCGCGCGAGTAGCGCTCGAGGCCGCGCTTGAGCGATTCGACCAGGCTCGATTTGGCCGAGCCGTTCGGCCCGTGCAAGAGGATGAGCTTGTTGACTCGGCCGGTGCGGGCGAAGTTGCCCACCAGCCGGTAGATGGCGTTTTGCACCTCCTCCTGGCCGGCCACCCTCCCCTGACGTTCACCCTCGGTGATGTCGAAAATTTTGAAGCGCCGGACGTTGCCAGTGGGGTGCGGCACCACCGCCGAGCCAAAAAAATCCATCGTGTCGCGGAGGTACTGCGCAGCGTTGCGCGCCTGAGAGCGCGGCCGCTGCACCACCAGCTCGATGTACTCCTCGTAGGAGAGCAGCGTGCGGTTCTGCACGAAGTCGCGGCTGACCTCTTTCCCAACCGACTCGAGGCATTCCTTGGCGTTCACCCTGGTCCCCTGTCCTACCGATGCCGACAGTCTCGCCTGCGGTACCCCCTACCCGGAAGCCCCGCTCCCCTTTCTTTGGAGACGAGGGTGTGAAACGGGCGGGAGAGGGATTTTCGGCTAACCTTGCGGGCAGATGGCCGTGGCCAATGCTGGTGGCCCCCAACGGAGACTCCTCGGTTCCACTGATGCAGAAGGACCCCATCATCGGCATTGACCTCGGCACCACGAATTCCTGTGCCGCGGTAGCAGCCGAGGACGGCTCGGTGAAGCTCATCCCCTACAAGGGGGGCGACTACACCGTGCCCTCCATCTTCGCCGTCGATGACAAGGGCAACGAGCTCATCGGCCACGAGGCGAAGCGTCAGTGGCAGCTGAACCCGCGCAATACCGTCTACGGCGCCAAGCGGTTGGTCGGCCGCAGCTACAAGAGCGACGTGGTGGACACCATGCGCAAGGTGGTGGGCTACTCGGTCAAGCCCGGCGACCAGAACGACGTGGTCATCGACGTCGCCCATCGCGAGTACAGCCTGCAAGAGGTGTCGGCCCGCATCCTCAACAAAATCCGCGACGTGGCCTCCAACCACCTGCGAACCCCCGTGAAGCGCGCGGTGGTCACCGTCCCCGCCTACTTCAACGACCGTCAGCGTCAGACCGTCAAGGACGCCGGAAAACTCATCGACCTGGAAGTGGTCCGCATCATCAACGAGCCCACCGCGGCCGCGCTGGCCTACGGCGTCGGAAAGAATTTGCGCGAGACGGTCGTCATTTACGACTTGGGCGGCGGCACCTTCGACGTCAGCATCATCGAGATTCGTGACCGGGTTTTTGAGGTGAAGGCCACCGGAGGCGACATTTTTCTCGGCGGCATCGACTTCGACAACGCCGTCATCCACTACGTGCTCAGTGACTTTGCGGAGAAGACGGGCATCGACTTGTCGGCGGACCCGGTCGCCATGCAGCGCATCAAGGACTTGGCCGAGCGGACGAAGTGCGACCTCTCCACCCGAGGGGAAGCTCCCTTCAACATCCCCTTCATCACCATGACTGCGCAGGGTCAGCCGCTCAACATCGAGCTCAAATTCACCCGAGCCCTTCTGGAGGAGCTCACCAGCTCGCTGGTCGACCGCACCCTTCAGATTGTGGCCCGGGTGCTGGTGGACTCCGGCGTGTCCACCAAAGCTGTGGACGAGGTGATGCTGGTCGGCGGTCAGACCCGGATGCCGGTGGTGCAACAGCGTCTCACTCGCTTCTTTGGGAAGGCGCCCTCCAAGGGCGTCCACCCCGACGAAGCCGTCGCCATCGGTGCCGCCCTGTACGCCCATTCGCTGGAGGACGACACCAACCTCAAGCTTCAGCTTTTGGACGTCATCCCAATGGCAATTGGCCTGGAGAAGGCGGGTGGGGCATTTCACGTCGTCTTCGCCCGCAACGCGGCCATCCCCAACGCCAAACAGCTCCGGGCCACCACCAGCTTCGACCAGCAGACCGAGCTCGCGGTGCGCATCTTCCAAGGAGACCACGAACAGGTGGGGCACAACGAGCTGCTGGGGGAATTCACCTTTTCCGGCATCCGTCCGGCGCCGGCCGGAGAAGTCCAGGTCGAAATTACTTTCGACGTGAACATTGAGGGAATTCTCCACATGCGCGCCCACGACCCGGCCACGGGTCGCGAGATGAAGACATCGGTGCGAGTCACCCAGTCCTAAAAGGCTCTCCCCCAAAGGGCTCGTCGTCCCGTTGCCCAACGCCAAAGAAGAGCGACTGGCAAAGGCACGCCCTAAGGACCGCGCTCGGCAGCGTCCTCGCCGTCAGCTCACCGAAGCGACGCTGGCCCCTTGAAGCCACTGCCGGCCACGGCCGCCAACGCATACGACCGGACTCAGGCGGTCTTCTTTTCCTTCTCCAGCACCAGCTGCGGCGGCTCCCGCCGGGTCACCACCTCAGCCGTGATGCGACACTCTCGGACACCTTCGCGGTAGGGGACGTCGTACATGATGTCCAGCATCGCGTCCTCCATGATGGCGCGCAGGCCACGGGCACCGGAGTTTCGACGCATCGCCTCGCGCGCGATGGCGCGCAAAGACTCCTTGGTAAAGCTGAGCTTGACCTTCTCCATCTCGAACATCTTCTGGTACTGCTTCACCAGCGCATTCTTCGGCTGGGTGAGGATGGTGACCAGGTCGTCCTCGCGCAAGTCATTGAGGGTGGCGACCACCGGCAGCCGCCCGACGAACTCGGGAATCATCCCGAACTTCATCAAGTCCTCGGGCTCCACCAGGCGCAACAGTTCGCCCACGCTGCGGTCGTCCTTGTGGGCGATTTTCGCGCCAAACCCCAGGCCTTTCTCCCCCACCCGCCGCCGGATGATGGCATCGATGCCGTGGAAGGCGCCGCCGCAGATGAAGAGGATGTTGGTGGTGTCGACCTGCACGTACTCCTGCTGGTTGTACTTCTTGCCGCCGCGGGGCGTCACGTTGGCCCGGGTCCCCTCGATGATTTTGAGCAGCGCCTGTTGGACGCCCTCGCCGCCCACGTCCCGGGTGACCGACGGCGTGTCCCCCTTGCGGGCGATTTTGTCGATTTCGTCGATGTAGACAATCCCGCGGGCAGCCTTGTCCACGTCGTAGTCGGCGTTGTGGAGCAGGTTCTGGATGATGTTTTCGACGTCCTCGCCGACGTAGCCGGCCTCGGTCAAGCTGGTCGCGTCGGCAATGGTGAAGGGGACGTTGAGGAAGCGCGCCAGGCTCTGGGCGAGCAGCGTCTTGCCGCTGCCAGTTGGGCCCACCAACAGAATGTTGCTCTTGCTGAGCTCGACGTCCTCGTGGCCACTGGGCTTGACGCCGGGACGCGGCCGGGACGGCGGACGCTTCTGGTAGATGCGCTTGTAGTGGTTGTAAACCGCGACCGCGAGGACCTTCTTGGCGTGGTCCTGACCCACCACGTAGTCGTCGAGGAAGGCCTTAATCTCGGTCGGAGTGGGCAGCGAGATTTGGGGCTTGCCCGCCTCCCGGTCGTTCTCCTCGGCGATGATGTCGTTGCACAGCTTGATGCACTCGTCGCAGATGTAGACGGTGGGCCCGGCAATCAGCTTCCGTACTTCGCGCTGCGACTTGCCGCAGAACGAGCAGGACAGGTTGACTGTATGCTCCTTCGCCTTCACCGACCGACCTCCAACCGGAGAGCTAACCGCGACTCTCCCCTTCGGACAACCCTAGTACAGCCCGGGACGCCGTCAGCCCCGGAGACGCTCATATCCGACTATATGCGCCCTGCACGGCGCGTCGACCCCCTTGCTGACAAGAGGAGACCCCCAAAAAGGAGGGGGCTTTTCCAAGGGGCCAACCCATCCCCTTGGGGGGGGGTGAGGGCCGACGTCGCTCGACTCAGCGCGTCTCCGCCAGCGACTCGAGCTCGTCGGCCAGTGCCTGGGCGGTCCGCTTCGCGGCCGCCGGCACCTGGGTGCTGGCGCGCAGCTCGGTCGCCAACCGGCGCGCAGTGCGGGCGAAACGCAGCAGCTGGGAGTGGGCGTTGTGCGCTCGCTCCGGGGCCGGAAAGCGCTCGGTCAGCTCACGGCGGAGCTCGGACGGAGTCCGGCCCGGGTCCCAGATGGTGTCGCGGACCCGGGCGTAGTCGCCCTCAGTCAGCTGCCCCCGCTCCTCGGCCTCGGCCAGGACGGTGACAACTTCGAAAGGCGGCGCGCGCTCCGATGTCTCCGGCGCTTCGCGCTCGTGGCGCTTCAAGAAGCCGTAGCTGCGGAGCAGCTTTTCAGCGGTGGCGCGGCGGATGTGGAGCTCGCCCGTGCAGTACGCCTCAAAGGAGACGAAGCCCCAGCGCTGCCAGGCGTCGCTCGAGCGCACCTGGGACAAGAGCCGGCCGAGTTCGAACCAAGAGGACTTGAAGCGCCGGGCGGCAGAGGCCACCGTGGCGCGGAGGCCGGTCCCGTCCTCGGAGGCTGTGGTCGCGCTGCTCACCCGGTGCGACCGACGGTGAAAGAGAGACCGACGTTGGCCCGTTCCCCCTCGTAGGGGCGGAAAGGCCACTTCTGAAGCTCTCGCAACAGACAGTCCGGCAGTGGCCCCTCCTGGTACTGAGCGTGGTCCACCCACACCTTGGTGACGTGGCCGTCGTTCCCGATGGTGAATTCAACAGGAATGCGCGCGCTCAACCCGGGAGCGCGCCGGGCCTCCTCGGCAAAGCACGGGTAAAGCGCTCGCTGTTTCTGCGCCACCACCGCCATGATGGCCGCTCGGTCGAACTGCGGCGCGGTGGCCAAGCCATCTGCGTCGGGCTCTGTTGGCTGGCCCGCGCCGCGCGCTCCTCCATGAGGCGCCGGGCCGGCGGCCGCTTTTGAGCGGCCCGAGCCAGCGGCGTGGTCCAACGGGTAAGCCACCAAGTCCTCGTCCCGGCCTCGGGCCCGGGCCAGGGTGATGGTTGGCGCTTCGACCGAGATGGTGGCCTCTCCGTTCTCGTTGCGCCACGGGTTGTGGACGGCCAGGTAGCGCGCCCCGGCCCAGGCTCCGGCAGCGCCCACCGCGGCGATGCCGGCCACCACCACCAAACGGGCGTTGCGAACCTTGCGAGCCCGTCCGCGAACCTGGCGGTCCATGGCGTCCACCCGCCACTTGGCTTGCGCCTTGGCCAGCACCAGCCGCAGCGCGTCGGTCTCTGAGATGCGCCGGAAGTGGTGGGTCCCCACCAGCGTCACCTCGGTTTGGCCGTCCAGCGCGCCGTCGTAAAGGCGCTTCACCAGCTCCGGGCCACTGACTGGCCCCAGCACCAGGCCTCCCTGGCGGTACAACCAGTCACCGCTCAGCGGTGCCTCGACTTCCTTGGGCGGTGAACTCATGGGGCAGAGCCGAAGCGCTTCGGTGCTATTGTAGGGCGCCTCGGCCGCTGCGGGGAACGAGTCTTGCGTCTCTGACACGCGCAGAGGCCGTCCGTCCTCGAGGGCTCCTTGCCTTCACAACGCGCCGTACTCTGGTTGTGGTACCGGGGGACGCACTTTCGCGGCTGGCAGCGCCAGGCCCAGGGCCCCACCGTCCAGCAAGCCGTGGAAGCGCAACTTCGGGCCCTGGGCATCCAAGGGGGCCTGGCTGCGGCCGGGCGCACCGACCGCGGCGTGCATGCGCGGCAGCAACTGGCGAGCCTCCGGGTGCCCCTCGGGAGGGACATCGAGGTGCTGGGCCGAAGCCTCGGCGGTGCTGAGTGGGGGTGCGCGGCCGCCGCGTTGGCCCCGCAGGGCTTTCACGCCCAATGGACGCCGAGTACCAAGGAGTACCGCTACCGCCTCTCGACGGGGCCACCGCCGGCGGGCTGGGGGGCCTACGCCTGGGACCTCTTGAGCGAGCTGCGACTGGAGGGCGCCGCCATCGACGTAGAAGCGCTCGGCGACGTCCTGGTGGGGGCCACCGGGACGCGGGACTTTTTCGCCTTCCACGCCGCGTCCAGCATTCGCCGCCTGCGGACACTGAGCCGGGTGGAGCTGCATCGCGACGCACCAGTGCCGGGGCTTTGGGAGCTGCGGGTACAAGGCACAGGCTTCGGCCGCTACCAGGTTCGGGCGCTGGTGGGCGGGGCCGCCTTGGTGGCCTCCGGAAGACTGCCGCTGGAGGCCTGGGCTGCCGCCCTCGAGGAGGCGACGGCCTTCTCCGGCCTGCTCGCCCCGCCTCAGGGCCTCGTCC
The DNA here is from genome assembly GCA_052143535.1 of Myxococcaceae bacterium. Classification (GTDB taxonomy): domain Bacteria; phylum Myxococcota; class Myxococcia; order Myxococcales; family Myxococcaceae; genus JADGRA01. The sequence goes on from JBKQSS010000047.1 coordinate 86,167, forward strand.
TCTGGGCGGTGCACTCTGGAGGGCTTGGGCCCTTCGACGCCACAGGCAGCGCGAGGCTGCCGACGGGGCCGCCCTTCGAGACGTCGCCCTAGTGGTGCTGCTCGCTCACCGAGGGTAGCTCGCTTGGCACGGAGTACTTGCTGAGGAGGTCGGCAATGGCCTCACGCAGGTACTCGCTTTGGCGAATGCGGGACGTGCGCGACAACGCCTTGAGGGCCTCCAACCGCTCCTTCGTCAGCCGAAACACCACCGAAGTCAGCCGAGATTGTGTGGGCATGTGCGATTGACCCTACCTTTAACCACAAAATCGCACAATAAAATGGGCCGTCAACCTTTCACTCAAAAATGTAGGTGCGGAATTGAAAGCCCCCCAGGGCGGACACGCCGTAGCGAATGCCCTGCCCGGCCGTCACCTCCGCCGCCACCTGGAGGAAGGCACCGGCCACCTGCGAAAAGTCCAGTTGCACCCCGAAGCCCAACCGCGGGCCAATGGTGACAGCCGGCGTCACGTGCAGGACGCCCTCGACGGTGACAAACGTCTTCCACGTCTCTTCGCCGAAGTAGGCCCGAAGCCCACCGGAGAGGGCTACCGTGACGCGCGGCGTGCCGAAGGCGGTGGCCACCGCCAACGTCCACTCGTTGCCCTGCATCCCGAGCGGAAACGTCACTTCGCCTTGCACCAATGGCGCGGTGCCTGACTCCTCGACGCCGGCACGCAGCACTGTCTCTTGGACGGCTACCCCGGAGCCTAGGATGAAGCCCAGGGCGCCCCGGTGGTCGAGCCTCGGTGCGTCCTCGGCCTGCTGCGCTTCCGCCCGGGCCGCCAGCCCGGCGCTCAACGTGGCAACCAGGGCCCAAAGCCCCGCACGGTTCAGGACGCGCCCGGCCGGATGCCCGCCGCCTCGTTGAGCCGGCCGGAGCGGAACGGCTCGAGGTCCAAAGCGACAAATTTGAAGCCGCGCGCCAGAAGCGCCGAATTCACCTGGGCGCGGAAACCAGAGTCGGCGAAGCGGGCCAACTCCTCCTGGGCCACCTCGAGGCGGGCCACCTCGCCGTGGTAGCGCACCCGGAAGGTGCGCAAGCCCAGTGCCCGCAGCTCGGACTCGGCCGAGCCGACTTGGACCAGACGCTCCTCCGTCACGGACGTCCCGTACGGAATTCGGGAGGCCAGACAGGGCATGGCCGGCTTGTCCCAAGTGGGAAGTCCGGCCGCCTGGCTGAGGGCGCGAATCTCGTCCTTGGTGAGCCCGGCCTCGGCCAGGGGAGAATGCACCCGGGCCTCCTCTGCCGCCCGGTGCCCCGGCCGGTGGTCGAGCCGGTCATCGGCGTTGAAGCCGTCCACCACCGCCGCGAGGCCAAGCTCAGCCCGGCTGCGCTCGCAGAGCGCGTACAGCTCCGACTTGCAGAAATAGCAGCGGTCGGTGGGGTTGCGCTGGTAGGCGGGGTTTTGCAGCTCGGCCGAGTCCACCAGCACGTGCTGAGCGCCGAGGAGCTGCGCCAGGCGGACTGCCTCCCGGCGCTCCTCGGGCGCGACGCTGGCCGAGATGGCGGTGAGGGCGACCGCACGCCGGCCGAGAACCTCCAGCGCGACCTGGAGCACAAAGGTGGAGTCCACCCCTCCCGAGAAAGCCACCAGTACCGAGCCGAGCTCGCCCATGGCGGCTCGCATCCGCGCGAGCTTCGGCGCCGCCGTGGCCGCTAGCGTGGCCAACCGCTCGGGCGCGAGCACGCTGGAAGCCATTCCGAGCCTCCCCGGCCCCTAGTGCTTGCCCTTGCCGGACTTCTTGGCAGGCTTGCTGCGCTTCGCCATGCGCGCCGCACGCGCCGGCGGCCGGCTGCGGGCGCCCTTGTCGTGGGCACGGGCCGTCTTCCCCCCCCCGGCGCTCTTGGCACGCTTTCCGGTGATGACTTTCATGTCCTCGGGGGTGAGGTGGCCGAGGTCGAGGAGCGCTTGGAAAATGCGCTGCGCGCCGGCCTCCACCGAGTCGACGTCCGAACGGATGGTGACTTCCGGCGAGACGGGCGGCTCGTAGGGCTCGGTGATGCCAATGAAGTTGGGAATCTCCCCGCCCAGCGCCTTCTTGTATTTCCCAGTGCTGTCGCGAGCGATGAGCTTCTCCGTCGGGCAGTCGACGTACACCTCGAGATAGCGCCCAATGAGACGGCGGTTCTCCTCTCGGCCGGGCTTGTAGGGGCTGACCGCCGCCGCCAGCACTGCCACCTGGTTGCGCGAGAGCAGCGCCGCGACGTACCCCATCCTGCGAACCGCGACGTTGCGTTCTTCTTTGACATCGGTCGAGCCTCCCCAGAGGTCGTCCGCGATGTCATTCTCGTCGAGAACTTCCACCAGCCGTCCCACCTGCTTCAGGCGGGCAGCCACGTAGTCGGCAAGCGTCGTCTTCCCGGCTCCCGACATTCCGGTGAGCCACAGAGTGAAACCTTGATTGGGGGCCATGGAGAGGCAACTCCCTGGTCGAGCGGGGACGTCTGGGCCGGTCCAAAGAGCCCGGATTGGGCCTCTCTGCGGCACAAGGAGCGGCTTTCCTACACGAATTACCAGGGCTTGACAATCCTAACGCACGGCAGCATTTACGGCGTCAGCTCGGCAGGCGGACGGGCACCTCGTGAAACTGCCCCCCCTGCCATCGCACCCACGCCGCGGCCGTGGCGCGGCCTTTCTTGAGGGCCACGACCAGGTACGCCGTCCCTGGCAAGAGGGGCTCTCCCCCCGGCGCGGCTTGGGCGCGGTCCTCAGCCGAGAAGGCCGCGGGGCCGTCCGGGTGGGCATGGACGACGCACGCCAGCGTTTCCCGGCGCGCGTCCGCCTCTCGCAACAGCGCCAACCACTGCGCAGGCTCGAAGAGAAAGGCCGACCGGGCATCCCGCGGAAAAGCGGCCGGGTCGCGCGCCGCCCATGCGCCATAGGCGTTGGGGAGGGCCATCCAACGCGCCCCGGCGGGACTCTGTAGCACCACGCCACAGCCTTCCTCGGGGTAGCACGCCTCGAGGTGGCGCACCGCCTCCAAAAGCACCGAGGCCGGAAACTCCGGCCGGTGGGGGCACCCCGGGGCAAGAAGCACCTCCATCGCCCCGGTTGGGCCGACGGCAAGGCCGGACAGGGCCGGCGCCAGCCCCAGCACCAGCCGCTGGAAGAGAAGCGCGGCCAGCGCCCCCACCTGAACGGCCTCCGCCCCGGCGCCGGGCGGTGAAGCGCCGCGCACCACCTCCCCGAGACAATCGCCACAGGCCTCGCCACCGGCCCCCCACAGGACGGTGCGCCCTTCGCGTTGGCCGACGGCCACCAGCGGACGCGAGCCGTCGCACCCATCCGGAAGGGCGACCAGCGTTCCGAAGCACTTCGGCGTGGAGACGGCGTCCGCATTCAGCCGCTCGAGTCGCCGGCGCAGGGTCGGCGCGGCAGCCAACCCAATGTCCGAGGCCTGCACGAGAAAACCCTCATCTCCCGGCGCCAGCAGCCCGGGCGGCCCGGCGACGGGGGTGCCGGCGGCCCCCAGGTAGGCGGCCGCGGTTAATAGCGCTGCTCCTCCGGCGCTGAGGCGCACCCCCGTTTGAAGAAGTGCCTGTTGCCCTTCGCCTCCGACTCCCTGCAAGAGAATGGCCCGCGAGTACCTCTGCACCTGGTCCTCTCGCAGCACCACCGCAGCTACCCGCCCTTCCGCAGCCACAGCACGAAGGAGCCGTCCGGCTGGGGAAGGAGGGCCAGGACGGCGTGGCCGTCCTCCTGTGCGCTGGCCGGGACGTTTTTTCGGGGCTCGTCTCCTTGCAACCGCACCTCCAGCACCTGCCCGGCCCGCAGCGCCTCGAGCGCAAGCTTGGTGCGCACGTACGTCATCGGGCAGACCTCGCTGCGGATGTCCACCACTGCCGCGGGAGGCTGCGCGCTCACGGCAAAAGGCCTTCCGTCTCGGGCCTACAACCCCGGCAACCGGGCACCTGCGTGACCCGCAGTATACGCACCCGCACGTCTCCCCGAGCGTCCAGGACATGGAGCCGCGCCTCACCTGGCCGCTCTCTTGCCTCCAGCGCGAGCCGTGCCTGGAGCGCACCGGCGACGCCGGCCAAGGCTCCGAGCACGCCGGCCCGGCTGCAGCTGGGGACCTCGTCTTCTCTAGGTACCTCACCGAAGAGGCAGCGCAAACAGGGCCCCCCAGGGGAGATGCGCAGGGCCCGGGCTTCCAGCTGAACCACCCCACCGAAGACAACCGGCACTCCAGTGCGGGCCACCGCGTCCGAAAGCAGGTACTTCGCGGAGACGCCGTCCGTGCCGTCGATGGCCACGCTGTGCCCCCGCAAAAGGCCATCCACCGTCCCCGGCCGGGCATCCTCGGCCACGGCAGTGACTTCGACCGAGGGGAACGCCTTCTTCAGCCGCTCGGCCAGGACGACAGCCTTGCTCTGGCCCACATCCCGGGTGCCGTACCAGGGCTGGCGGGGGAGGTTGGAGAGCTCGACGCGGTCGCCGTCCACCAGCGTCAAGCGTTCAACTCTGGCCTGTGCCAGGGCGAGGCTGGCCGGGCAACCGAGCCCACCGAGGCCGATGATGATGGCATTCGTCTTCTGCACTCAAAGGAAGGACTAACACGGTTGAATTCGGCTTCGCTGCCTCACAGGCCACCCCAGCAAGGGCGGCACGCCCGTCTGCCGCGCGCGAAGGGTAAAGTGACGGGCCTCATGCGCGCTCCCACCCTCCTCCTCGTCCTCCTCAGCGCGGCCTGCCAACAGCACGGGACGTCCACCCCGGCGGCTCCACCCGAGGCCGCCGCGCCGCAGGCCGGAGCCGGAGCTAAGCCCGCGGCCGCTCTCCTCTGGACAGCGGCCCAGCAGGCCTGTGTCGACCGCTGGCTCAGCACGCACGCGCTCGACGCCTACGGCTCCCCCCAGGGGAAAATGTACGCCGGAGGGACGCCCCTCTTCGACGAGGCCACCGGCCAGCACACCTCCCGGCAGGACTTCCTCGCGCAGCACCAGCCGGAGGCTCTTCGGAGCTGTGGCCTGTAGCGCCCCTTTAGGGGCCCCGGGGCGACGCGCTCCCTTGCGGGGCCCCGCCAGGGGGGTGGTTACTGCGGCGCGCCCGCCTGTGCCGGAGGCTGACGCTGAAGCGCTGTCAGCACGTCATCCAGGTGCCGGTACACACGCGTCTCGTGCTTGATGACGTCCTCCACCACTCCCTGGGGGCCGATGATGAACGTCACCCGACGGTCAACCCGGACGAGCGGCCAGAGGACACCGAAGAGACCGCTCAGGCGCCGGTCGGAATCCCCCAGCAGCGGAAACTCGACGTTCTCCTGCTTGGCGAAAGCGCACTGCGTCTCGAATTTGTCGACCGAGATGCCGATGAGCTCTGCGCCGAGCTCGCGGATGCGAGCCTGGTTGTCGCGGAAATGACGAATTTCCTCGGTGCAGCCCACGCTGAAGGCTTTGGGAAAAAAGAAGAGCACCACCCGGCGGCCACGAAACTCGGCGAGGCGCACCGGCCGGCCATTGCAGTCCAAGCTCTCGAAGTCCGGGGCTCGGTCTCCGGCGCTGAGCATCCGCTTGCCCTCCGCTCGAAGCGAGGCTTCGCGCTTCGTGCCCACTTGATAAACAGAACGGCTGTCCAGCGTGCCCCCCCCGGGGGAAAGACGCGACGGCCTCCCCCGGGGGAAGGAATTTGGGGCAGCGGCTAGGCGGCGCCGGGAGCGCGTGAGGCCGCCGGCGGTGGTACCTCAAGCGGCGGCAACGCCCCCGCCTCCTCGTGGCTCGCTGCCAAGGCCGCCTCGAGGTGAGAAATCTCGTCGGTCGGGCTCTCGACCTCGAGGTCCAGCTGCTTGTACTGGGCCAGTCCGGTGCCGGCTGGGATGAGCCGACCCATGATGACGTTCTCCTTGAGTCCGCGCAGGTAGTCCACCTTGCCTTGGATCGCTGCCTCGGTGAGGACTTTGGTCGTCTCCTGGAAACTCGAGGCGGAGATGAACGACTCGGTCGAGAGCGAGGCCTTGGTGATGCCGAGCAGCAGCGGCTCTCCCACCGCCGGACGATGGCCGGCGGTCATGATTTTCTCGTTCTCTTCCTCGAACACCCACTTCTCCACCTGCTCGTCGACGAGGAAGGCGGTGTCGCCCACGTCGGTGACCCGCACCCGGCGAAGCATCTGCCGGACGATGGTCTCGATGTGCTTGTCGTTAATCTTCACGCCCTGTAGCCGGTACACCTCCTGCACCTCGTCCACCAGGTAGCGGGCGAGCTCCTTCTCGCCCAGCACCTTGAGGATGTCGTGCGGGTTGGCCGCGCCATCCATCATCGGCTCTCCGGCACGAACTTTGTCGCCGGCGTGCACGCTGATGTGCTTGCCCTTGGAGATGAGGTACTCCTTGGCCAAGTCGGTCCGAAGCTCGCCATTCACTTCCGGGGTGATGATGAGCTTGCGCTTTCCCTTGGTGTCCTTGCCGAAGGAAACGACGCCGTCGATTTCCGCAATCACCGCATGGTCCTTGGGCTTGCGGGCCTCGAACAATTCGGCCACCCGGGGTAGACCGCCGGTGATGTCCTTGGTCTTGGTGGTCTCGCGAGGCGCCTTGGCGATGACCTCGCCGCCGGTGATGGCATCGCCATCATTGACGGTGATGATGCTTCCCTGGGGCAAGTAGTAGCTCGCCGGCTGCCCGCTCGGCAGCGTCAGCACCTCCCCCGCTTCGTTGCGCAGCGTGATGCGGGGCCGCGCGTCGGGGTCCTTGGACTCGATGATGGTCTTGCGTGACAGACCGGTGACCTCGTCGAGCGTTTCGGACATGGTCACGCCTTCGATGATGTCGTCGAAGCGGACCATGCCTGGGACTTCAGTGAGGAGCGGCGTCGCGAACGGGTCCCACTCCGCCAGCAGGGTTGGCCCATCCAGCCGCTGCCCATCCTTCACCATCAGCTTGGCGCCGTAGATGACCTGGTAGCGCTCGCGCTCTCGTCCCGAGTCATCGACGATGAGCACCTCGCCGTTGCGGTTCATCGCCACCGCCGTGCCGTCGGCCCGACGGACGGTGGTCAGGTTAGCGAAGCGCACCGAACCGGCGTTGCGGCTCTCCAGCGAGGACTGCTCGGCGCGCCGGGTGGCGGCACCGCCGATGTGGAAGGTCCGCATGGTGAGCTGGGTCCCCGGCTCACCGATGGACTGGGCAGCAATGACACCCACCGCCTCGCCGATGCTCACTTTGCGTCCGCGGGCCAGGTCGCGGCCGTAGCACTCCACGCAGATGCCACGCCGAGCCTGGCAGGTGAGGACGCTGCGGATTTTCACTCGGTCCAGGCCGCTGTTTTCGACTTTGCTGACCCGGGCCTCGTCGACCTCCTCGTTGGCCCGCACCAGCACCTCGCCGGTGACCGGGTCGTGGATGTCGTCCAGCGCCACTCGGCCGAGGATGCGCTCGCCGAGGGCCTCGATGACTTCCCCGCCTTCGACCAAGGCTCCGATGAAGAGACCGTCCATCGTCCCGCAGTCGTACTCGGTGATGATGGCGTCCTGGGCTACGTCCACCAGTCGGCGGGTGAGATAGCCGGAGTTGGCGGTCTTGAGCGCCGTGTCCGCCAGCCCCTTGCGGGCGCCGTGGGTCGAGATGAAGTACTGCAGCACCGACAGCCCCTCGCGGAAGTTGGCGGTGATGGGCGTCTCGATGATTTCACCCGAGGGCTTGGCCATCAGTCCGCGCATGCCAGCCAGCTGACGAATCTGCTGGGCGGAACCGCGCGCTCCGGAGTCAGCCATGATGTAGATGGGGTTGAAGGAGGGCTGCTTGCGCGTCTCGCGCTTGCCGGCAGCGTTCTCGCCGCTGATTTCCTCCTGCGAGATTTGCTGCATCATCTCGCCCGCCACCTTCTCGGTTACCTCCGCCCAGATGTCGATCACCTTGTTGTAGCGCTCGCCGTCGGTGATCAACCCCTCCAGGTACTGGTTCTCAATCTCCGCCACTTCCTTGCGTGCGTAGTCGAGGAACTCCTGCTTGCGCGGAGGAATAATCATGTCCTTCAGGGCAATGGAGATGCCGGCACGGGTGGCATGGGTGTACCCCAGTGAGCGGATGCGATCGGCCAGCAGCACCGTCTCCTTCTCCCCGGTGAGCCGGTAGCAGGTGTCGATGAGGACGCCGAGTTGCTTCTTGTCGAGCACCTTGTTGATGGCGTCGAAGCCGACCTTGCGCGGGACGATGTCCCAGAACAGCACTCGGCCCACCGTCGTCTGCTTGCGGACGCCTTCGATGCGGCACACCACCTTGGCCTGCAGCCCGACCTCTCCATGGTCATAGGCCGCCCGCACTTCCTCCGGCGAAGCGAAAACGCGACCTTCGCCCTTGGCGAACTCGCGCGGACGCGTGAGATAGTAAATCCCGAGCACCATGTCCTGGGTGGGGACGATGATTGGCTTGCCGTTGGCCGGGCTCAGGATGTTGTTGGTAGACATCATCAGCACCCGCGCCTCCATCTGCGCTTCGACGGAGAGCGGAACGTGGACCGCCATCTGGTCGCCGTCGAAGTCGGCGTTGAAGGCGGCACACACCAACGGATGCAACTGGATGGCCTTGCCCTCGATGAGAACTGGCTCGAAGGCCTGCATCCCCAGACGGTGCAAGGTGGGGGCACGGTTGAGCATCACCGGGTGCTCGCGGATGACTTCCTCGAGGATGTCCCACACCTCGGGGCGCTCTCGTTCCACCATCTTCTTCGCGCTCTTGATGGTGGTGACGTACCCCTTCTCTTCGAGCTTGTTGTAGATGAAGGGCTTGAAGAGCTCGAGGGCCATGATTTTCGGCAGGCCGCACTGGTGCAGCTTCAGCTCCGGGCCGACCACGATGACCGAGCGCCCCGAGTAGTCGACGCGCTTGCCGAGCAGGTTCTGGCGGAACCGGCCCTGCTTTCCCTTGAGCATGTCCGAGAGGGACTTGAGCGGGCGCTTGTTGGGCCCGGTGATGGTCTTGCCGCGACGGCCGTTGTCGAACAGCGCGTCGACCGCCTCCTGCAGCATCCGCTTCTCGTTGCGGATGATGATGTCCGGCGCGTTCAACTCCTGAAGACGCTTCAGACGGTTGTTGCGATTGATGACCCGGCGGTACAAGTCGTTCAGGTCGCTGGTTGCAAACCGACCGCCGTCCAGGGGAACCAGCGGCCGCAAGTCCGGCGGAATCACCGGAATCACATCGAGCATCATCCATTCCGGCTTGTTGCCGCTGATCCGGAACGCCTCGACCACCTTCAGACGCTTGGCAATCTTCTTGCGCTTGGCCTCGCTGTTGGTCTCCCGCATATCGCGACGGAGCTCTTCCGACAGCTTGTGCACGTCGATGCTGCGCAGCATCTCGCGGACCGCTTCGCCGCCCATCCCGGCGGTGAAGCTGTCCTCGCCAAACTCCTGGAAGTGACGCTGCATCTTCTCTTCGCCGAGGAGCTCACCCCTCAACAGCGGCGTGCTCTTCGGGTCGATGACGATGTAGCTCTCGCAGTAGAGGACCTTCTCCAGGTCCTTGAGGGTGATGTCGAGCAGGTTGCCGATGCGGCTCGGCAGGCTCTTCAAGAACCAAATGTGCGCCACCGGCGTGGCCAGGGTGATGTGCCCCAACCGCTCGCGGCGAACCTTGGATTGAATCACCTCGACGCCACACTTCTCACACACCACGCCACGGTGCTTCATGCGCTTGTACTTGCCGCAGTTGCACTCGTAATCCTTCACCGGCCCAAAGATTCGGGCGCAGAACAGCCCATCCCGCTCGGGCTTGAAGGTCCGGTAGTTAATCGTCTCCGGCTTCTTCACCTCACCGTGCGACCACTGCCGAATCTTGTCGGGCGAAGCGATGCCCACCCGAATCGCAGCGAACGACAGCGGGTCCTTCGGCTTCTCGAAGAAGTTGAAGATGTCCTTCACGTTGCCTCCGAAGTCCTAACGAACTTTTCCAAGTAGGGTGCCCCGGTACGAATTGCACCGGGCACCATCGAATGCGTCCTCTGTGCGAGCCCTGGAATCACTCCACCCCAGACCTCCGCCATGCTCCGAGCCATCAGGCGTCGGACCCGGTTTTCTTCAGCGCCGGCCCGGCGCTGCCCTCGGGTGGATGTCGGACGCGCTCCGGCGGAGCCGTCTCTAGCAGCTCGACGTCCATCCCCAGGCTCTGGAGCTCCTTGAGCAACACGTTGAACGACTCGGGCAGACCGGATTCGAGGACGTTGTCGCCCTTGACGATGGCCTCGTACATCCGGGTCCTGCCCACCACGTCGTCCGACTTCACGGTGAGGAACTCCTGCAGGGTGTAGGCCGCTCCGTAAGCTTCCATCGCCCACACCTCCATCTCCCCGAGCCGCTGCCCGCCGAACTGCGCCTTGCCTCCCAGCGGCTGCTGGGTGACCAGGCTGTAGGGTCCGATGCTGCGGGCGTGAATCTTCTCGTCCACCAGGTGGTGCAGCTTGAGCATGTACATCACGCCCACGGTGACGTTCTGGTCGAACGGCTCGCCGGTCCGCCCGTCGAAGAGCACCATCTGGCCGGAACGCGGCAGCGCTGCTTCGTCGAGCAGCTGGTGGATTTCCACCTCGCGCGCGCCGTCGAAGACCGGCGTCGAGACGTGAATGCCGGACCGCAGCCGCTGGCAGAGCGACACCACCTCCTTATCGGAGACCCCGTCGATGAAGTCACCGAAGGCCTTGTCGTCGTAGATGCGCTTGAGCTGCTTGCGCAGCTCGTCGCCGCTCCACTTCTCTTCGATGTAGCTCTGCAGCCGTTCCCCGAGTCCGCGCGCCGCCCAGCCGAGGTGGGTCTCGAGAATCTGCCCGATGTTCATCCGGCTCGGAACGCCGAGCGGGTTGAGGACCAGGTCCACCGGCCGCCCGTCCTCGAGGAACGGCATGTCCTCCTCGGGGAGGATGCGGGACACCACGCCCTTGTTGCCGTGGCGTCCGGCCATCTTGTCGCCCACCGCGAGCTTGCGCTTGATGGCCACGTACACCTTCACCATCTTGATGACGCCCGGGGGCAGCTCGTCGCCCTTCTTGATGCGCGCAATCTTCTCGCCGAAGACGAGCTTCACCGCCTCTTTCTGGTCCTCGAGGTTGCGTAGGATGTCGCGCACCTTGGAGTCGGTGGGGTCACCCACCGTAATCTCCGACCAGTAGCGGTAAGGCACCTCAGCCAGCAGCTCGTCGTTGAGCGAGTCGCCCTTCTTGAGCAGCACCTTGCCCTTGTCGTCGACCAGCTTGCCTTCCACCTCTTTGCCGTGGAGCAGCTTCCGCAGCCGCTGCATGGCGCTGTCCTGGATGACCTTAATCTCGTCGTTCTGGTCCTTGAGGAGCTTCGCCTCCTCCATCGACTCAATCTGCTTGGCCCGCTCGTCCTTCTCCACGCCCTTGCGGCTGAAGACCTTGGCGCCAATGACTGTGCCGCTGACGCCCGGTGGGACGCGGAGCGAGCTGTCTCGCACGTCGCCCGCCTTCTCGCCGAAGATGGCCCGGAGCAACTTCTCCTCGGGGCTCAGCTGAGTCTCGCCCTTGGGAGTGATTTTCCCAACCAGGACGTCGCCTGGCTTGACCTCGGCACCGATGCGGATGATGCCCGACTCGTCGAGGTCCTTGAGGGCCTCCTCACCCACGTTGGGGATGTCGCGGGTAATCTCTTCCTTGCCCAGTTTGGTGTCGCGGGCGATGCACTCAAACTCCTCGATGTGGATGGAGGTGAAAACGTCCTCCTTGAGGAGCCGCTCGCTGATGAGGATGGAGTCCTCGAAGTTGTAGCCCTGCCACGGCATGAAGGCGACCACCACGTTGGCGCCCAGGGCCAGCTCGCCGGTCTCGGTGGCGGGTCCGTCGGCGATGACGTCGCCCTTCTTCACCCGGTCGCCCTTGCGGACGATGGGCTTCTGGTTGAGGCAGGTGTTCTGGTTCGACCGCTGGTACTTCACCAGGTTGTAGATGTCGACCTCGGAACCGACGTCGGCCATGCTCGCCGCGACGTCCGCCTTCACCACAATCCGACTCGCGTCCACCGCCTCCACCACACCGTCGCGCCGGCCGATGACGGTGACGCCCGAATCGCGGGCCACCACCGCCTCCAGTCCAGTCCCCACCAGCGGCGACTGAGTGCGGAGCAGCGGCACCGCCTGGCGCTGCATGTTGCTGCCCATCAGCGCGCGGTTGGCGTCGTCGTTCTCCAGAAATGGAATCATGCTCGCCGCAACGCTGACCAGCTGGTTCGGCGACACGTCCATCAGGTCCACCTCTTCTGGCCGGGCCTGGACGAACTCGCCCCCCCGCCGCGAGGAGACCAGCTCGCTTGTGAACTTGCCCTTCTTGTCGAACTCGGCGTTGGCCTGGGCGATGGTGTGCTTCTCCTCCTCCAGGGCCGAGTAGAAGGACGTCTCTGAGGTCACCGTGCCCGCTTCCACCTTGCGGTAGGGCGTCTCCACGAAGCCGAACTCGTTCACCCGGGCAAAGGTCGACAGCGACGCGATGAGGCCGATGTTCGGCCCTTCTGGCGTCTCGATGGGGCAAATGCGCCCGTAGTGGGTGGGGTGCACGTCACGCACCTCGAAGCCAGCTCGCTCTCGGGTGAGGCCACCTGGGCCGAGGGCGGACAGCCGCCGTTTGTGGGTGACCTCGGAGAGCGGGTTGGTCTGGTCCATGAACTGCGACAGCTGACTCGAACCAAAGAATTCCTTGATCACCGCCGTCACCGGCTTGGCGTTGATCAGGTCGTGCGGCATGAGCGTTTCAATCTCCTGCAGGCTCATCCGCTCCTTGATGGCGCGCTCCATCCGCACCAGGCCGATGCGGTACTGGTTCTCCAGCAGCTCGCCCACCGCCCGCACCCGGCGGTTGCCGAGGTGGTCGATGTCGTCGATCGCCCCTTTGCCGTTCTTCAGGTCGATGAGGTAGCGAATCACCTCGAGAATGTCTCGCTTGGTCAGAATTTGACCATCGAGCGGCTCCTCCACGCTGAACTTGAAGTTCAGCTTCAGCCGGCCGACCTTGGAGAGGTCATACCGCTCCGGGTTGAAGAACAGGTTGGTGAACAGGTTGGTCGCGGTCTCCGGCGTGGGCGGATCCCCAGGGCGGAGCCGGCGATAAATCTCCATGATCGCCTGCTCGGGCGAGTCGATTTTGTCCAGCATCAACGTCTCGCGCAGGTAGGGCCCGACGTTGAGGTTGTCGATGAAGAGGACTTTGAACTCCTTGATGCCGCGCTTCAGGAGCTCGTTGACCTTTTCCTGGCTGACTTCCTCGTTGCACTCGAGGATGACCTCGCCGGTGGCCTCGTCCACGACGTCGTAGGCCGCCACTTTGGTGAAGAGCTCGTCGGCGTCGATGGGCAGAGTGCGCATCTTCGCCGCCTCGAGCTTCTTGATGGCGGCTCGCGTGAACTTCCGGTTCTTCTTGACGATGACCTCACCGGACTTGGTCTTGATGTCTCGAGTGGCGCGCTGGCCGGGCAAAAGTTCCAGCTCCACCGACTTCTCGAACTCGCTCTCCGAGTGCAAATAGATGGTCTCGGTGGCGTAGTAGTAGTTGAGGATTTCCTCGGTAGTGCCCTTGAATTCGATCGGGTTCTTCTTGGCCGTGTCCGGCACCGCCCCGAGCGCGCGGATCAGCACCGTGGCCGGAAGCTTCCGTCGCCGGTCGATGCGCACGTAGAGCAGGTCCTTGTGGTCGAACTCGAAGTCGATCCAGGAGCCCCGGTAAGGGATGATGCGGGCGTTGTAGAGAAGCTTCCCGGAGCTGTGGCTCTTGCCCTTGTCGTGGTCGAAGAAGGCGCCTGGGCTGCGGTGCAGCTGGCTGACCACCACCCGCTCCGTGCCGTTGATGATGAAGGTCCCGTTCTGGGTCATCAGCGGGATTTCGCCGAAGTAGACCTCTTGCTCCTTCACGTCGCGGATGGACTGCGCGCCGGTCTCCTCGTCCTTGTCCCAGACCACCAGCCGGACAACCACCTTGATTGGCGCCGAGTAGGTCATGCCACGCTGGTGGCACTCATCGACGTCGTACTTCGGCTTTTCGAGGTGGTAGCTGACGAACTCCAGCGAGCTGGTCTCGTTGAAGTCGCGGATTGGGAAGACGCTCTTGAAGACGCCCTGCAACCCGACGTCCTCGCGCTTCTCCGGTGGTGTGTCAGCTTGGAGAAATTTCTCGTAACTTTGCTTCTGGATGTTGATCAGGTTGGGGATGTCGATGATCTTCTGAATTTTCGCGAAGCTCTTGCGGACGCGGAAATTGTTTTGGACGGTCGCAGGCATCTCATCTCCCGGTGGCGCAGGGCAGCGCGGAATTCAAAGTCCCGAGGACGCCCCCGCCGTGGCGGGGAGTCGTCGGGCAACGGACAGCCATGACAAAGGCCAATGCCGGCACCCCCTGACAAATGCTTTGGGAGGGCCGGCGCGGCGGTTGGGGCTCCGGAGCAGCTCAGTGCTCCGGGCAGCGGAACTACTTGATCTCGACGGTGGCCCCCGCGGCGGTGAGTTGCTCCTTCATCTTCTGAGCGTCGGCCTTGTTGACGCCCTCCTTCACCGTTTTGGGAGCGCCCTCGACCAGGTCCTTGGCCTCCTTCAGGCCCAGCCCGGTGATGGCGCGGATCTCCTTGATCACGTTGATCTTGTTGGCACCGGCAGTGGCGAGGACGACAGTGAATTCGGTCTTCTCCTCCACCGCCGCAGCTGCGGCACCGGCACCCGGGGCCGCCGCCACGGCAACTGCTGCCGCGGAAACGCCCCACTTCTCCTCGAGTTTCTTGACCAACTCCGCAGCTTCCAAAACGGTGAGTGCAGAGAGGTTGTCTACAATTTGGTTCAAGTCGGCCATGGCTTGGAAATTGCCTCTTTAACGGTCCTTGACTCCGCGCAGCAGAGCCGGACAGGGTTGGGGTATGTTCTACTCTTCTAGCGCCAATTAATTCTGCTTACCAAGGGCCTCGGCCCGTGCCTGGAGGACACGTGCGAGGCTAGATCCGGGCTCGCCCACCGTCCGCACCAGTTTGGTGGCGGGCTGGGTCAGCAGTCCCAAAATCCTCGCTCTGAGCTCGGACAGACCCGGCAACTTCGCCAGGGCCGCCACGCCGGCCGCGTTGGTCTTCTTGCCCTCGACCACCGCGCTGCGAATCTTGATTGTCTCCAGGTCCTTCACGAACTCAGAGAGAATCTTCGCTGGCGTCACCGCATCGTCGTAGCCGATGGCAATCGCCACCGGGCCGGTGAAGTCCTCGCTCACCATCTCCACCGGGGTTCCCTTGGCGGCGAGGCGCGCGAGCGTATTCTTCAGGACCTTGTAGTCCACCCCGCCCTCGCGAAACTTCTTGCGCAGCCGGGTCACCGTCTCGACGTTGAGGCGCGAGAACTCCGCGACGATCGCCGTACGGGCGCGCGCGAATTTCTCGTTCAGCTCCTTGATGAGTGTTTCCTTCTCGCTTCTTTCCACTCTGGTCTCACCTCCTCTTTCGTGCGGCCGAGCGGCGTACGGCCGTACGGCCTGTCATGCCTGGACCAGAGGCAGAAGCGAGAGGCACTCCTAAGAGCACCACCCCCGACTTTTTTTGGACCCTGGCCACATGCCAGCGTCCAACGTCGGACCGCTCCCACTGTCTCGGCAGGGCTGGCGTTGGCTGCTCGCCGTTTCGACGGGCCGACGGTCTCGAGCCAACCACCGGCTCGAGGCGCCTCCCCGTCCCTGCTTTCTCGGACCCGGGTCTGCCGGAGCTCGTCCCCCTTCCACAAGCGAGGGGGGGCGTTCTTCGACGGAACCGGCGCGTCTATCACCGCCGCGCCGGGGAAGTCAAAACCCCAAGGCTAGCGGTACCTCGCGTTGATGGCCTGGGTGTCCAGCTTGATGCCCGGCCCCA
Source organism: Myxococcaceae bacterium (assembly GCA_052143535.1). Classification (GTDB taxonomy): domain Bacteria; phylum Myxococcota; class Myxococcia; order Myxococcales; family Myxococcaceae; genus JADGRA01. The sequence continues at coordinate 102,014 of JBKQSS010000047.1, forward strand.
TGGTCGAGCTGATAGCGATGCCCTTCAGGTAGACCCCCTTGGCGGTCGCCGGCTTGAGCTTCATCACCAACTCGATGAGGGCGTTGAAGTTCTCCGCCAGCTTCTCCGGGGCGAAGCTGGCCTTGCCCACCGGGGCATGGACAATCCCGGCCTTTTCCGCCCGGAATTCCACCTTTCCACCCTTGGCGTCGCGCACCGCCTTGGCCACGTCGGCGGTGACCGTCCCCACCTTGGGGTTGGGCATCAGCCCGCGGGGGCCGAGCACTTTGCCCAGCCGGCCGACGACGCCCATCATGTCCGGGGTGGCGATGACGGTGTCGAACTCCATGAAGCCTTCTTCGATGCGCTTGGCCAGGTCGGCCTCACCCACCACGTCGGCCCCAGCGTCCTTCGCCTCGGACTGCTTCTCGCCCTTGGCAAACACCGCCACCCGCACCGTCTTGCCGATGCCGTGTGGAAGCACCACCGCGCCGCGGACCATCTGGTCGGCGTGCTTCGGATCGACGCCCAAGTTGATGGCCACGTCGACCGTCTGGTCATACTTGGCCTGGCGCAACTCGGTCGTCTCCTTGAGGAGCTTGAACGCCTCGTCGATGCCGTAGCGCTTGTTGCGGTCCACCTTGGCAGAGGCCGCGCGGTACTTCTTTCCTGAAGTTGTCATTTTGGAAGGTCTCCCTGGAGCCGGGGGCTGTTAGCCGACGATCTCGATGCCCATGGAACGCGCGGTTCCGGCGATGGTGTTCATCGCCGCAGCCAGGCTTCCTGCCGTGGTGTCGTTGATCTTCAGCTTGGCAATCTCCTCGAGCTGCTTGCGGGTGACCTGGCCCACCTTCTCCTTGCCAGGCTTGTGCGCACCAGAGCCTTTCTTCTTCTCGGTGTGCAGGCCTGCCGCCTTCTTGAGAAGCACCGCCGCTGGCGGCGTCTTGAGCAGGAAGGTGAATGAGCGGTCCTGATACACGGTGATGATCACCGGGATAATCAGACCCTCCTTCGCCTGCGCCTGCGTCGCCGCGTTGAACTGCTTGCAGAACTCCATGATGTTGACGCCCTGCTGGCCGAGCGCCGGCCCGATGGGGGGAGCCGGATTGGCCTTGCCCGCCGGGATCTGGAGCTTCACCTGCCCCGTGACTTTTTTCATCGCTGCTCTGTGACCTCCAGGTGGTCCGAACGGGCGGCCTGAGGCCGCCCTCCCACCTCTGATGTGAGCGGCCTGCGGGCTTTCATCCCGGAGGCCGGTGCTGCACGGCTCGGCTTAGGAGCCGGTCTTCTCCACCTGCATGAAGTCCAGCTCGACCGGGGTGGCCCGCCCGAAGATGGAAACCAACACCTTCACCCGGCCCTTGTCCGGATTGACCTCTTCCACCGTGCCGTTGAAGTTGCTGAAGGGACCGTCGATGACTCGGACGGTGTCCCCCTCTTCGAATTGCACCTTGGGCTTGGGCTTGAGGGTGCCTTCGGAGATTTGGGTGGTGAGGCGCTCCATCTGGTTTTCCGGGATGGGCGGGGGCTGCTCGTTGTGCGCGGCGCCGATGAAGCCGGTGACCTTGGGCGTGTTTTTCACCAGGTGCCAGGTGCGGTCATTCATCTCCATCTGCACCAGGATGTAGCCGGGGAGGAACTTGCGCTTGGAGGTCTTCTTCTCCCCCTTCACCATCTCCACCACCTGCTCGACCGGGATGAGGATTTCGCCGAAGTGCTCGGCCAGCCCCTCCAGCTTGATTTTCTCTTCGAGGCTCTTCTTCGCCTTGTTCTCGAAACCCGAGTAGGTGTGCACCGCGTACCACCGCTTGTCGCCCATCATAGTCTCCCCAACAGGGCGGGCAGCCATTGCACCATCAGCTTGTACGCCATCGTGTCGATGCCGAAGAGCAGCATGCCCGCCACCAGTGAGGCGATGATGACTGCCCAGGTCGACACCCAAGTCTCGGCTCGCGAGGGCCAGGTGACCTTCATCAGTTCGGTCGCGGTTTCCATGGCCACGGTGCGCACGCGGGTGTTGAGCCAGCAGCCGGCGAGAATGGCCAGGGTGACGACCAGGGCCACCAGCGATGTCGTCTTCCACTCGGTGAGGCCCTCGAAGATGGGGCGGTCAGGCAAGCCTGCGGCCACCCAGATGGGCGCCAGGACGTGCTGCAGAAACAGCACCAGTGCCGCGGCGACGAAGAGGGTGAAAATGACCACCAGTCGCGCCGGGGACATCCCGGAGCGATTGGCTTGATGAAGTGCTTCGTTGGAGGCCATGTCAGGCGGGTCCTTGTATGCGCAGCAGGCCAGGAGGGATTCGAACCCCCAACAGGCGGTTTTGGAGACCGCTGCTCTACCGTTGGAGCTACTGGCCTAGACCTTTCCTTCCTTGTGGTCGGTGTGCTTTCGGCACCACCGGCAGTACTTGCTCAGCTCGAGCTTGTCCTGGCTCTTCCGCTTGTTCTTGGTGGTCGAGTAGTTACGGCGCTTACACACCGGGCACTCGAGCGAGATGATGCTTCTGTTCCCCTTCGGCATGATTCAACTCTCCAAAAAAAAGGCGACTGGAGGAGACGGCCCGGACGGCTGCGGGCCTCCCTCCCCGGGGCCACCACCCTCGTCGAGAGGGTGGGCTTTAATCTACTCGATGACTTCGGCGACGACGCCGGCTCCCACCGTGCGCCCGCCCTCACGCACCGCGAAGCGCAGCTCCTTCTCCATAGCGATGGGGGTGATGAGTTCCACCTCGATGGCGATGTTGTCCCCAGGCATCACCATCTCCACGT
>JBKQSS010000048.1:0-80166 GCA_052143535.1 Myxococcaceae bacterium
GGAGGCGCGCGCCCGCTGCACGTAGGCCGGACTCAGGGCGTAAGGGACGTCAGCGTCGTCCGTCCCGTGGACGAGGACGGTGGGCAGCCGGAGCGGGAGGAGCTCGACGGGAGAGGCGGCGCGGTACCGCGCTGGCACTTGCTCGGGGCTACCTCCGAGGAGCTCGCGGACGACGCCACTGCTGAGGTTGAGGCGCGAGGCCTCCGCCAAGTCGCTCACCGGCGCTAGCCCGGCAACTCCCAGCACGGGCAGCGTCCGGCCGGCGGGGGCTTGGGCCCGTGACGCGGCCCACAGGGCGAGGTGCCCGCCTGCCGAGTGGCCCACCAATAGGGCGCCGCGGAGGTGCAGCCCTCTGTCGGCGGCTGCCGCGGGGAGGGCGGCCAGCGCGGCCTCAACGTCGTCCAGCGTCCCCGGCCATCCGCCGCCGGCCTCTCCCAGCCGGCGGTACTCCAGGGAGGCCACCGGGAAACCACGCTGCGCCAGGGCAGCACAAAAGGGCCGGAGCTCCTCCAGCCCATACCTCAGGCGCCAATACCCGCCGTGGATTGCCACCAGAAGCACCTGCTGGACGGGCCCGGTGGGCACCAGCCACTCCATGACTTGCGAGGCGCCGGGGCCATACCGGGCAAAGCCTGCTGTCGGCACCCAAAGCCTCCACGGAGCAACGCTCCCGCTGTGAGACGACAATAGCAGTCAGCGGAGGCAGGATTCGGACAGACGGGCGCCTCGTCTCGAGACTTCGTGGTGAATTCTGCGGCCGCGGCGCCAAAGTCCAAAGCGGCGAAGAGGGGGGCAACATGCGAAAGACGCTGGAACAGCGCCAGAAGGCCTTCGACAAAGCGTACGCAGTGCAAAGGAGCGACGGCGGCCTGGACAAGCTGACGAAGTACTTCCACGACCTCTGGCCGGAGGCCCGCATCGACATGGTGACGCTCTTCGTCACCGGCCAACACCAGCTCCCTCCAAAGGAACTCCCTTCCAAGAAGAAAGTGCCCCAGGTTGAGTTGTGGTTGGGGATTTACATCCACTCGGCCGAACCCATTCCCAACCTGCCACGGGGCCTCAGTAAAGAAGGCCTCGCGGGCACCTTCGTCTTCGTGCACCCGGCGGACTCGGTTCGCACCCACAGCCACTCGACGCTGGTCAGCGCCCTCTACAGTGGGAACGACCCGCCCACCATTCCGCCCTGAGCGCTCGAATGGGCGAAGGGCCCGAGCGCACCCGCGGTTTGGCTCGCGAGGCGCTCGGCAGGGCATACTGCATCCGCCGTGTGGGGGACCCTTTCACTCGCCCTTGTGGTGGCCGCCGCGGCTGCTCTCGGCCACGACGGATGGACGCCGTCCGTCGCCGGATGTGGCGCCGATGACTCGCTTCGAAAGGCCTTCAGCTGTGCAGCCCTGAGCCACCGGCGGAGCTCGAGGGAGGCGGCCCTTCGCTCGATGCAAGCCTTTGTCCTGGCGGGGGAGTACGGGCGCGCCAGAGAGGTGCTCGCGCCCTTTGAAGCGGGCGGCGACCCAGAGGTGCTCTACAAGCTCGCCTTCGTTGACTCCTGCCTGGCCAACCACGAGCTGGCCCTGTCCGAATACCGGCGGGCCTTTGCCACTGCCGGACGGTTGGCGGACCTCTCGCTCGTCTCGAAGTTGACCACTCGCTTTGCCTACGAGCTGTACCACGATGCCCAGTACGCAGAGGCGGTCCGCATTCTGGACGCACTATTGCGTGCCCACGCAGGTGCGCTGGAGCTGGTCGACGTGCGGGACGCGCGGATGCGGATGGCCCGCGCGCTGCACTACATGGGCGATGGTCCGGCGGCAGAGGCCGAGCTTGGCCGGTTGAGAGGCATTCTCGGCGCGACTGCCCTTTCGGCGCCCGAGCTCCTTCTCGACGCTGAGCTCCACATCGATGCGCACCAGCTCCAGTCCGCGGACGAGCTTCTGGTAGAGGCGCAAGCCGCCGGGCGGCAGAGTGGAATTCGCCTTTACCAGTCAGCCGCCGTCATGAACCGAATCGAGATCGCGGCCAAAGAGGCCGACTGGAAGCGGGTGCGCACTCTTTCGGCCGACGCCCGGAGCTTCGGGGATGTGCTCCGAGCCGACGACTGGGTCGACCTCGCCTTTCTCGAGGGAATGTCCGCCCGAGGCGAAGGCCGTCTCGAAGAGTCTCGCCAGCTGCTCGAGCAAGCCCGTGCCCAGTGCCAACTTCCCACCCGGCTGTGGGAAATCGAATCCGAGCTGGGGTTGACACTCTTCGCCTTGGGAGAGGTGGACAACGCAAGAAACGCCTTGGAGGCGTCGATTGCGCAAATCGAGTCCCAGCGGCATCAGCTCCTGGACCCAGGCTTACAGGCCGCGCCAATTGGGAGCCGCGAAGGGCCGTATGACGCGCTCTTCGAGCTCCTGGCCGAGACGCGAGACTCCCAAGGCGCGCTGTCGACACTGAAGAAGTCTCTGGCCAGTCGCCTCGGCGACGAGGTTGCCGAGGCTTCCAGCAGCGCCGGCCACGAAGTCAGCAATGCGCTGGACCGCAATGCGGCCAGACAAAAGCTCGACGAGGCCAGTCGGGAGCTGCCTGAAGCGGACCTTGCCGCCGGCCGGGATGCTCGCTTCGTGGCGTTCGTCACGACGGATAGCCATTCCTGGGCTCTCCTCCACAGCCCTGCAGGCGCGGTCGTCCTCCCCGTCGAGCTGGCACCCAAGGTGCTCTGTGCGTTGATGCAGCGCTTCGGAGAGGACTTGGACGACGGGGCGGGCGCGCAGCTGGGAGCGGCCCTGTTTCCCCCCTCCACGCTGGCCCGCCTGGGGCCCCGCTTCGCGGTGATTCTGCCGCGCTGCGCGCGAAACTTCCCCGTCGCAGCGGTGCGCGTCGGCACCGGCAGACTGGTTGACGTGGCCGTGGTGAGCGTGGCGCCAGACGTCTCGACCGTGACCTTCAGGGCGACTGAAACCCAGGGCGATGCCGCTCGTGCGGGGATTGTCCTTGCGGACCCGCTGGAGGACCTCCCCGGCGCCCGACAGGAAGCCGAGTGGACCGGCCGTGTCGCCGGCGCCGAGGTGCGCTCGGGCCCGCTCGCCCAAGGCACGTCCCTGGCACACTCGGCCGGGCGCCTTCTGCATTTCGCGACGCACACCGTCGTGGACGTCGCCGGACCCGAGCTCGTCCTGGCCGAGAGCAACCTCACCGTGGCCGACATCTTGCGCCGCCGGTTGCATGCCGACCTCGTCGTCCTGGCCGCCTGTCACTCAGGCTCCCGTCTGCAGGCCACCATCGCCGGCACTCTCTCCACGGCGTTTCTCCGGGCGGGAAGCGGCGCCGTGCTGGCCACCCTGCGGTCGGTCGAGGACGGCTTCGCCTTCGACGTCGTCCGGGCGTTTTATGCCCAAGGCGGGCTCGACGACCCGGCGGGGGCTCTGGCCAAAGTCCAACGCCAGCTGGCGCGGACGGAGCCACCCGCGCGGTGGTCGGCCTTCTTCGTCGCGGGAAGCGCCGAGCCTTTGAGAGGGCGCCCCGCCGCCCGGCCAGCCCCAGCCAAGCTGACGCCTGCGACAGGCCCTGCCAAGAAGGCCGGGTGACTTCCGCCCCAGGCTTGCCGACCGCCGCCCCTCAACCCCGGCGGCGACGGTCGGCTGCTCCCCCAAGAGAAGCCCGCCTCGGGCTTCCCCGCGACGGGCCCTCCGCCCGGCCGCAACGCCCGAAGTCGCTTGGAGTCGACTTGGACGTTCCGGACTCGCCAGCAAAGGCGACTTGCCCTGGCCGTCCACCACAACGGAGTCCTCGCTGAGAGACGTTGGCTCCGGGCTGGCTTCTGGGCGTGTGGTGTTCCGCAGGCGTCGGTCGCCTGTCTTTCCCGAAGGGCACATGTCTCTTGAGTTGCTTGACCCAGGAGAGCCTCGACCGTACCGTGTGGCTGGACACATCCACCCACACCGCCGCTCAAGGCCCTCCCAGATGGACGACATCGCGGATTCTGAGGCAGCGGTGCTGGACGCCCTGTCTCGGAGTGACCGCAACCGGGCACTCACACTGCTGATGGGGCGCTATGGACAGGCCGTTTACAACTACTGCCGCCACATGCTCGGCAATGATGCGCTGGCCGAGGACGTTCACCAAACGACGTTTGCCCAGGCCTATTCCGACTTCGGCCGCTACCGCGGCCGCTCTTCGCTTCGAAACTGGCTGTGGGGCATTGCGCGTCACCGCTGCCTGGACACGTTGAAAATGCTTCGTCGCGAGAACAAGCACGTCGAGCACCCCGAGACGACGCCAGACATTGCGACGACCGAGCCCGGGGCGGAAGAACAACTCCAGCTTGGCTCCATCGGAAAGCACCTCGCCGAGTGCATCGGCCGTCTCGACGCTGAGGTGCGCGATGCCATTCTTTTGCGTTTCATGGAGCAGCTCAGCTACGAAGAAATGGCTCAAATGACGGGCGTCCGCGCCGCCACCCTCCAAATGCGCGTGGCACGCGCGATGAAGGGGTTGCGCCAGTGCCTCGAAGCGTCGGGAGTCACTCCGTGACGTCCTGCGAACGCTTCGAGAACGAGGGCCTGGTGCGTTTTGTGGCTGGCGAGCCACTGGACCCCCATTTCGAAGCCTGCCCGGACTGCCGGGCTGCCCGGGCCAGCTATGAGGCGCTGACCTCGGCCCTCTCACAGGCCCGCGAACGCTACGTCCCGCCCGGGAATTGGGAAGCGCAAGTGTGGGCGCGCATCAAGCGTGGCGAGGGCACGCGGCAGCGTCCCTTGGCTTTCGTCTTTGGACTTGGCGCGGCTGCGGCGGCGCTCGCCATTCTCTTCTCCAGCACCTCCCTGCGCGGCCCGGAGGCACTGGCGCTTGCCGTCCAGGTGGAGCGCGGCACGGGCGCGCTGGTGCGGGGTGGCGCTTCCAACGGGGAGTCCGCGGCGCCTGGCGACGTCCTGCACCTTTTGGTGAAGGTGCCCCGCGGCAAGCTGGGGGACGTGCGCGTCTACCGCGGCTCGGACGAGCTCGTCTTCCAATGCGCGACCAGTCCTGGGTGTACCCATTCTCAGGACACCCTGGAGGCGCGGGTGAGGCTCGACCGAGCCGGCATCTACCGCACCATCGCCATCGCTGCGGACAAGGAGCTTCCCGCTGCCACCGGAAGCCTGGATGGGGACTACGCCGCGGCCAGGCGGGCGGGAAGCGCCCAGGAGTCGCCTCCCCTCGAAGTCCTGTAGCGCGGGCGGCCCGTCTCGGGCCAGCTCGGCCCGCATGTCGCGGGCGGGCGCCCTCGCCACTTTCTGCTGACTTGCACCGTCAGGGGCGTGTGCGCTCGGCCCGTGGGTAGCTGCCTAGCACCTTGCACCTCTCGGCCCGGCCCACCAGCGTTGCCAGCGCCCGGGCCACGGGGGCGTCCTCGACGTGTCCTTCCATGTCCAAAAAGAAGGCTGACTCCCAAGGGCGACGCCGGCTCGGGCGGCTCTCAATTTTCGTGAGGTTGACGCCCTCGTCGGAGAAGGGCTGAAGCAGCCGCAACAGCGCCCCCGGGCCATCCCTCACCAACAACAGGACGGACGTCCGGTCCGTCCCGGTCGCGTGCGCTTGCTCGCGGCCAATGACGAGAAAGCGCGTGGCGTTGTCGGCCAAGTCCTGGATGGCCTCGGCGGCGACGACGAGGTCGTGCAGCCGGCCGGCCAACTCCGATGCAATGGCGGCGCCATTGGCGTCCTCGCGAGCGACGCGGGCTGCCTCGGCGGTGCTGGGAGTCTCCACCTGGGCGGCGGTGGGGAGGTTGGCGGCGAGCCACTTCCGGCACTGCCCCAGCGCCTGCGGGTGGCTGTAGACGCGCTGCACTGCCGCGAGCTCCAGCCCCGGGCGCAGCAGGAGGCACTGGGTAATGTCGAGAATAATCTCCGCGGAAATACTCAACGCCGAGTCCAGAAAGGTGTCCAGGGTGTGCAGCACTGCCCCCTCGGTGCTGTTTTCCACCGGCACCACGCCGAAGTCGGCGCGGTCCTGTTCCACCTCGGCGAAGACGCCGGCAATGGTGCCCACCGGAAGGGCCCGGGCGGAGAGCCCAAACTGGTGGGTCACCGCCATGTGGGTGAAGGTTGCCTCCGGGCCGAGGTAGGCCACGCGCAGCCCCTTCTCCAGCGACAGGCAGGCGGAGAAAACCTCCTGGAAGACGGGGCGGATGGCGGAGGAGGGGAAAGGCCCCGGGTTGGCCGCCAAAAGGCGCTCGACAATGGCTCGCTCCCGCCGCGGCACATAAAAGGGAAGCTGACGCGCCTCCTTGAAGCTCGCCACCTCCTCCACCAGGCGGGCCCTCCGGTTGAGCAGCTGCAGCAGCTCGTCGTCAACCGCGTCGATGGCAGCCCGAAGCGCGTCCAGCTCCATTCCGTTAGCCCGTCGAGAAACGGCCCCACAGGGCCGCATCGACGCTCCAAAGCCGACCGTACGGCTGCCACCCCAGAGCCACCAGGGGGGCGAAAAAAAAGACGGTGCCGGTGCGCTTGTTCTTCTCCTCGAGATTCAGCAAAAAGAGCCTCCGGCTTGGGAGGGCGCGCCCCGCTGGCGAGGGGCCCGTTTGCGCCTCGGAAACTGTACCCCCAGTGGGTGGAGGGCCGGTGCGTCGAAGGGGGGGCGTGGTGTGGCAAATGCCCGGAAAGTCGCTTAAGCCTGTCTGTCTTGCGCCGCCGATGACACCCCCTACCGACGCTTCGCCCGAGCCCCTGCGCGACACCTTCGGCCGGCCGCTCCGCAACTTACGTCTCAGTGTCACCGACCGCTGCAATCTGCGCTGCAGCTACTGCATGCCCGAGCCGGACTATGTCTGGCTGCCCCGCTCGGAGCTCCTCAGCTTCGAGGAGCTCACACGGTTGGTGAGAATTTTCTGCTCGCTTGGCGTTGACCGGGTACGCCTCACCGGCGGAGAGCCGCTCTTGCGTCACGAGCTGCCGGAGCTGGTGCGTCGGCTTGCGGCTGAGTCGCCGTTGCGCGACCTCGCGCTCACCACCAACGGCGTGCTGCTCGGGCCTCTGGCCGCTGAGCTCCGCGAGGCAGGCCTCACCCGGGTGACGGTTAGCCTGGACACGCTCCGTCCGGACCGCTTCCGCGCCCTCACTCGTCGCGACGAGCACGCTCGGGTACTGGCCGGAATTGCCGCGGTGCGGGACCTCGGCTGGAGCGGGCTCAAGCTGGACTGTGTCGTGATGCGGGGGCGAAACGACGACGAGCTCCTCTCGCTTCTGGCCTTCGCCCAGGAATCCAGCGCGGAGCTCCGCTTCATCGAGTACATGGACGTCGGGGGTGCCACCTACTGGAAGCGCGAGGACGTCGTCTCCCGCGCGGAAATTCTGCAGCGCGTTGCCGCTGGGCGCGGGCCGGTGGAGCGCTTGCAGGAAAATGGCGCGGATGAGCCCCTCGCGGCCCGTGGCCGTGCCCCGGCCGAGCGCTTCCGGCTGGCGGATGGCACCACCTTCGGCATCATCGCCTCTACCACCGCTCCCTTCTGCAGGTCCTGCGACCGGAGCCGACTCACTGCCGACGGCACCTGGTTTTTGTGCCTGTACGCCCGCTCGGGACTCAACCTGCGCCAGGCGCTCCGCGGTGGGGCCTCCGATGAAGCCGTTGCCCACCTCATCCGCCTCGGCTGGAAGGGGCGGACGGACCGCGGGGCCGAGCAGCGCCTGACGCTGCAGCGCCGCGAGCCACTGGCAGATGTGGCCGAGCTTCGAGCAGACCCGCGGTTGGAGATGCATACCCGCGGAGGCTAAAGCGCGCTTGGCGGGGCCACTCCGGGCAAACGGGGGGGTGCCCGAGTCCCGAGCTACACCCTCGGTGTCTTGCGGCTGGCCTCCCGTGGGCCGCTGGTTAGTGTAACCAGCGAGATGTCGAACCAGCTGAAAACCATTCTTCTTTTGGGGGCGTTGTCGGCCTTGCTGATTGCCATTGGCGGCGCCATCGGCCCGGATTTCCTCGGCTATGCCGTCGTGACGGCGGCGGTGCTCAATCTCGGCGCCTACTTCTTCTCCGACCGACTGGTGCTGGCGGCGCAAAGGGCCCACGAGGTGACGGCCGAGCAAGCCCCCGAGTTGCATGCCATCGTCGAGGAGCTGTCCCAGCGCGCAGGCATGCCGAAGCCGCGCGTTTACGTCATCCCCCAGCAGCAGCCCAACGCCTTTGCCACCGGCCGCAGTCCGAAGCACGGAGTGGTTGCGGTGACGGAGGGGATTCTACAGCTTCTGGACGCGCGCGAGCTGCGCGGCGTCCTGGCGCACGAGCTGTCGCACGTGAGAAACCGGGACGTCCTCATTTCCAGCATCGCTGCTGTCGTGGCGGCCGCTGTGACTTACGTGGCGCGCGTGGCAGGCTTCTTCGGCGGCTCTCGCCGGGACGGCCAGGGTTCCAATGCGCTGCAGTCGCTGCTGCTTCTCTTGGTGGCGCCGGTGGCGGCGACGCTCATTCAGTTTGGCCTCTCCCGCAGCCGCGAATTCGAAGCGGACCACAGTGGCGCCGAGCTCTCGGAGGACCCCGAGGCGTTGGCCCGGGCTCTGGAGAAATTGGACGCTGGCTCGCGCGCCCTCCCGGCGCAGGTGGAGCCCGCGATGGCCAGCCTCTTCATCGTCAACCCGTTCGGCGCAGTGCGCAACGTCGCCCGACTCTTCTCCACTCACCCCCCCACCGAGGAGCGCGTCCGCCGCTTGCGCGCCATGGAGTCAACCGGTCCGCGCGCGCCCATTTGGAGGAGCAGTGCAACCACCCAACTTTGAGCCGGGCGCAAAGAGACGAGGAGTGCGGCCGTGAATGAGAGACGCTTCCAAATCCTCTACGCGTTGCTGGCGCTGGTAGGCGTGATGTTCATCCATGACTTGTGGGTGGGGTACCGGCAGGTGGCGGTGCTGCCCTACAGCCAGTTCCAGCAGCTGGTACGCGAGAAGAAGGTCGCCGAGGTGAAAGTCGGGGAGGACCGTCTGGAGGGGACGCTCAAGGAGCCCCTCGACGGAAAGACACGCTTCGTCACCAACCGAGTCGGGCCGGAGCTCGCAAAGGAGCTCGACGAGGCGGCAGTGAAGTACTCGGGAACGGTGGAAAACCGCCTCGTCGAGATGCTGCTCAGCTGGCTGCTTCCAGTACTTCTCTTTGGAGGCGTTTGGCTGTTGCTTGCCAGACGGATGGCAGGGCGCCTCGGCCCAGGCGGCGGCCTGATGTCCATTGGCAAGAGCAAAGCCAAAGTCTTCGTCGAGACGGACGTCCAGGTGCGCTTTGGAGATGTCGCCGGGGTGGACGAAGCCAAGGGCGAGCTTCAGGAAGTGGTGAGTTACCTCAAGGACCCGGAGTCCTATGGCCGGCTGGGGGGGCGGCTCCCGAAGGGCATCCTCTTGGTCGGGCCGCCGGGCACTGGCAAGACGCTGCTCGCCAAGGCGGTGGCCGGCGAGGCCCACGTGCCCTTTTTCTCCATCAGCGGCAGTGAATTCGTGGAGATGTTTGTGGGCGTGGGAGCGGCCCGGGTGCGCGACCTCTTCGAGCAGGCCCGCGCCAAGGCGCCGGCCATCATCTTCATCGACGAGCTCGACGCTCTCGGCCGTGCGCGCGGGGCCAACCTGGGCATGGGCGGCCACGACGAGAAGGAACAGACGCTCAACCAGCTTTTGGTGGAGATGGACGGCTTCGACACCCGGAGTGGGCTGGTGCTGCTAGCCGCCACCAACCGTCCGGATGTGCTCGACCCAGCGCTGCTCCGGGCGGGGCGGTTCGACCGGCAGGTACTGGTGGACCGTCCGGAGCGCAGCGGCCGCGCCGCCATTCTCCGCGTCCACGTGGGCAAGGTGAAACTGGCGCCGGCAGTCAACCTCGAGGACGTCGCCGCGCTCACCGCCGGCTTCAGCGGCGCGGACTTGGCCAACCTCGTCAATGAGGCGGCGCTGGCGGCCACCCGCCGCCACGCCGAGGCGGTGGAACGGGTGGACTTCGACGTGGCCGTGGAGCGAATTGTGGCCGGGCTGGAGAAGAAGACGCGCCTACTCAACGCCCGGGAGCGGGAATTCGTGGCCTTCCACGAGATGGGCCATGCCCTGGTGGCAGCGGCCAGCCCCGGCGCGGACCCGGTGCACAAAGTCAGCATCATCCCGCGAGGGCTTGGCGCGCTCGGCTACACCATGCAGCGTCCCACCGAGGACCGTTTCCTGATGACGCGCGCGGAATTGGAGGGGAGGCTTTCGGTGCTGCTCGGCGGACGGGCGGCCGAGGCACTCGTCTTCCAGCACACCTCCACCGGAGCCGCCGATGACTTGTCGCGGGCCACGGACATTGCGCGGGACATGGCGACGCGCTTCGCCATGGTGCCGGGGCTCGGCCCGGTGACGTACGAAGCCGAGCCGGCGGGCTTTCTAGGGCCCCAGCCCATGCAGCGGCGGGACTACAGCGAGCAGACGGCGCGAGAGATTGACCTCGCCGTCCGCGACATCGTCAGCCAGGCCTTCGCTCGTTCGGAGGCGGTGCTCAGGGCGCGGCGGCAGACGCTGGAGCGAGCGGCGCGCCTTTTGCTCGAGCGCGAGACGCTGGTCGACGCAGACTTGAAGCTGCTCTTCGAGGAGGCAAGCGTGGAGGCCTCGCGGACACCGCGGGCGGCGTGAAGGCGTAGACTCCCCAAAACGCCGTTTTTCTCCACGAGGTGAGCCGTGGCGGAAGCAGCCGTCGTCCCCGAGGTGGTGGTCCGTGGGGGCCCAAGCGGCCTCCGACAGGAGGTCAAGGCCGGGCCCTTCTCCTGGCTGGCAGACGAGCCCGCCGCCGTCGGAGGAACCGGGCAAGGGCCCACCCCCTATGACTTGCTGTTGGGCGCCCTTGGGGCCTGCACCTCCATGACGCTGCGGCTGTATGCCGACCGCCGAAAGTGGCCTTTGGAAGGGGTGACGGTGCGGCTGCGGCACCAGCGCGTCCACCGGGACGACTGCGTCAACTGCGAGACGAAGAATGCCTCCATCGAGCGCGTGGAGCGCACGCTGGAGCTGACAGGAGCGCTGAGCGACGAGCAGCGCGCGCGCCTGCTTGAAATGGCCGAACGGTGCCCCGTCCACCAGACGCTACGCAATACCCTTGAGGTGCACACCACCCTCGTCCCGGCCGCCTGAGGAGCCCCACTGGCCGATGGACAGCAGGCCCTTCCCGGGGGGGGCCGCGGGCGGTTGTCACCTCGTCCAGTAAGTGGCGAGGGCGACATTTCTCTCGAGCGGTTTCAAGTCCACCGCCGGGTTGACGAGCGTCACCATGTCAAAGGCCATGCCCGGCCCGAGCGCTCCCCAAACCAGTTCCCCCTGCTCAGGCGCCAGGCCGGGGTGGACAGTAAATTCCCACTCGCTCACCAGCTCCACTTTCCCCTCCATGACGTGCATCGGCGGTGGTGGAAAGTGCGGGCTCTGGTGCAGGGCCTGCTCGACGTCGGTGTCCATGGCCGTGTCTCCCGAGGCAATGACAATGTCGAAGTCGCGCAAAAGCCCTTCGGCGTCGAGGACGAGGCGGATGCGGGCGGTGGCCTTGCTGGCGTGCGCGCGGACATGCTCCACGGACCACACCACGAGAAGTACCTTTCGCAGCTCGGTGAAGTAGGCATCCCAGAAGCCGCTCCGCAGGACGGCCATGGCTCCGGTGCCCCGGTGCAGCGACTCCGCCAGCCGCTCCCCGATGGAATTCCCGGGCGGGTGCTGGGGGCCGCGGCTGCGGACGATGGCTTGGGCGGCGCCGGCTGACATGGCCTGAAGCGAAGGTGCGGGCGGTGCGCTGGGCACGGCGAAGGGCGCGTCCGGCTGCAGGGTGAAGCCGCTGGTACCCCCGCGCCGCGCCGGCCCCCCACCGGAAGGCTGGCCGGAGCCGCCGCCCAACCGACTGGTGGCCGGCGGAGGCTGCTGGCCGGGGGCCAGCGGGGGGTGTGGTGGCCTCCGGGTTGGGGCGGGGCGCTCCACAATGGTGACGCGCAACGGCGTCTGGACAGGCTGGCGTGGCGCGGGCGGCAGCTTCCAGGCGAGCACGAAAAGGCCCAGGTGGAAGAGGACGCTGGCCACCAGGGCGACGAGAAGCGTCCGGCGCTCCCTCCTCGCGACTGTGGCTGTGCGCCCTCCCAGTGGACTCACGGCATTCCTCCCAAACTCCTCAACCCCTGGGGAGAAAACGCATGCCCGGCCCCACTGCACCACCGGCAAGCCCTCCACCCCTGTCAGGCGCCTGCATGCTAACCGCCTCGCCAGAAGAGGCAGCGTTTGCGTCAACGGCCTTCAACAAGCCAAAGGGGGGGCTCGCTTCGGTGGGGGGTTTCCAAAGGCAGGGTGCGCGAAGCCCCTCCCCGGTATGAACGGGGCCATGCTAAGCGGCCCTCGCGCGGGTTGAAGACGCCGCGGGAGCCCTCCAATGGACGCCACCCTCCTGCAGCACCTCAGTGCAGAGACGGCCAAACTCGTCGAGAGCGGCCTCTTCAAGAAGGAGCGCCTCATCACCTCGCCGCAGAGCGCCCGTATTCGGGTGGAGGGCGGCCGCGAGGTGCTCAACTTCTGCGCCAACAACTACCTTGGCCTGGCCGACAACCCCCAGGTCATCGAGGCGGCCCAGAAGGCGCTGTCGCGCTACGGCTTCGGCATGGCCTCGGTGCGCTTCATTTGCGGCACGCAAGAGCTGCACAAGACACTGGAGGCGCGGCTGTCGGCGTTTCTCGGCACCGAGGACACCATCCTCTACTCCTCGTGCTTCGACGCCAACGGCGGCCTCTTCGAAACTGTGCTCGGCGAAGAGGACGCCGTCATCACCGATGCTCTCAACCACGCCTCCATCATTGACGGCATCCGCCTGTGCAAGGCCCAGCGCTTCCGCTACGCCAACAACGACATGGCCGACCTCGAGGCGAAGTTGACCGAGGCCAAGGACGCGCGTTTTCGCCTCATCGCCACCGACGGCGTCTTCTCCATGGACGGCACCATCGCCAACCTCTCTGGTATTTGCCAGCTGGCCGACAAGCACCGTGCCCTGGTGATGGTGGACGACTGCCACGCCACCGGCTTCCTCGGCGCGAAGGGGCGCGGGACGCCCGAGCACTGCGGCGTCCTCGGACGGGTGGACCTCCTCACCGGCACGCTGGGCAAGGCACTGGGCGGCGCCTCCGGAGGCTATGTCAGTGGACGTAAAGAGGTGGTGGCGTGGCTTCGGCAGCGCAGCCGGCCCTACCTCTTCTCCAACGCGCTGATGCCGGCCATCTGTGCCGCGTCCCTGACAGTGCTCGACTTGCTCGAGCAGAGCGACAGCCTCCGGCTGCGCCTCAAGGCCAACGCCGCCCATTTTCGCTCAGGGCTGGCTAAGCTTGGTTTTCGGCTGGTGCCTGGCGAGCATCCCATCATTCCGGTGATGCTCTCTGAGGCCAAGCTCGCTGGCACCTTCGCCGACCGAATGCTGGCCGAAGGCGTCTACGTGGTGGGCTTCAGCTTCCCGGTCGTGCCCCAGGGCCAGGCCCGCATCCGCACGCAGATGTCGGCCGCGCACACCACCGAGCAACTCGACCAGGCGATGGCGGCCTTCGCCACCGTCGGCCGCTCACTGGGAGTCATTCACTGACATGAAGGCACTGGTGAAAGCGAAGCGCGAGCCGGGCATCTGGATGCAGGACGTCCCGGCGCCCGAGGTGGGGCCCAACGACGTCCTCATTCGGGTGCGGCGGGCGAGCATCTGCGGCACGGACATCCACATTCTCAACTGGGACGATTGGAGCCAGCGCACCGTCCCGGTCCCGCTCACCATTGGACATGAATTCATGGGCGAGATTGCTGGACTGGGAAGCGCTGTCAGCGGCTTCCAGCTGGGGGAGCGGGTCTCGGCCGAGGGCCACATTACCTGTGGCCACTGCCGAAACTGCCGGGCCGGCAAGCGACACCTGTGCCGGAACACGGTGGGAGTCGGCGTGCAGCGGCCGGGCGGTTTCGCCGAGCTGGTGGCGGTGCCGGCCTTCAACGTCTTTCGCATTCCCAAGGACATCCCCGACGAGGTGGCCGCCTTCTTCGACCCACTCGGCAACGCCGTCCACACTGCGCTGGCCTTCGACTTGGTGGGCGAGGACGTGCTCATCACCGGGGCCGGCCCAATTGGCGTCATGGCGGCGGCCATCTCCCGCCACGTCGGTGCGCGGCATGTGGTGGTGACGGACGTCAACGCCTACCGCCTCGAGCTGGCGAGAAAAATGGGCGCCACCCGCGCCGTCGACGTCAAGACGACAACGCTTCAGCAGGTGATGCGCGAGCTGGGCATGACCGAGGGCTTCGACGTGGGCATGGAGATGTCGGGCAACGGCGAGGCGCTGCGGGACATGTTCAACACCATGAATCACGGGGGCCGGGTGGCCATCCTTGGCATTCCTCCCAAAGAAGTCTCGGTCGACTTCAACCAGCTCATTTTCAAGGGCCTGGAGGTGAAGGGCATCTACGGCCGGGAGATGTTCGAGACCTGGTACAAGATGGTGGCCATGTTGCAGAGCGGCCTCGACATCCGACCGGTCCTCACCCACCGCTTCAAAGCCGACCAGTACCAGGCGGCCTTCGAGGTAATGCGCAGCGGCCAGAGTGGCAAGGTGGTTCTCGACTGGACGAGTTGAGCCAAGAGCCCGTTGTGCCAGCGACGGACGAATTGACTGGGGCAAGCCGGCTGAGGACTTGCTCTAGCCCCCAAACAAAAGCGGTGAGAGGAGGCGCGATGCTCCGAGGTGCGCTGGTGACAATGGTTTTGGCCTCCGCCCCGGCCTTCGCCTCGCCGCCCATTCTCTCGCGGACTCTGCCCAACGGCCTGGAGGTGCTGGTGGTGGAGTTCCCCGGCTCTCCGCTGGTGACGGTGGAGATTGCCGTCCGCAACGGCTCGATGACCGAGCCGCCGGACTACAACGGCCTCAGCCACCTCTACGAGCACATGTTCTTCAAAGCCAACGCGGCGCTGCCGGACCAGGAGGCGTTTCTCGCCCGAGGCCGCGAGCTGGGACTGGACTGGAACGGCACTACCAACACCGAGCGGGTGAATTACTTCTTCACCACCACCACCGACCACTTCGCCGAGGCGATGGTCTTCATGCGCGACGCCATCGTCAGCCCCCAGTTCGACCCGAAGGAGTTTGAGAAGGAGCGTGTGGTGGTGACGGGGGAAATCGACCGCAACGAGGCGAACCCCGCCTACCATCTCTTCCACGAGGTACAGAAGCACCTCTTCTGGAAATACCCGTCTCGCAAGGACCCACTCGGAAACCGGCAAACGGTGCTGGCCGCCAGCGTGGACCAGATGCGTACCATCCAAGGGCGCTACTACGTTCCCAACAACTCGGTGCTGATGGTGACCGGCGGGGTGAAGGCGGAGGACGTCTTTTCCCAGGCTGCCGCGCTCTACGCTGGCTGGAAGCCAAGCGCCACCAACCCTTTTCAGACCTACCCCCTGGTGAGCCACCCGCCGCTCGGCAAGACGGAGCTGGTTTTGGTGGAGCAACCGGTACGGACGGTGACGGGCCTCATGGCCTGGCAAGGACCCTCCACCGTCGGCAAGAACGTGGACCTCACCTATGCAGCGGACCTCCAGTCCGTCGCACTCCGGCAACCCGCCTCGAAATTCCAGAAGGCCCTGGTCGACTCGGGCCTCTGCCTCAGCGTCGAACTCTCCTGGTTGACGCAGATGAATACCGGGCCGATTCTGCTCTCCTTCGTCGCAACGCCGGACAACGCCATTCGCTGCATTCAAGCCATCCAGCGGGAGCTTCCACACCTGGCGCAGCCGGGCTACCTCACCGCCGAGGAATTGCAGGACGCCGCCCACCAGCTGGAGGTGGACCGCGCGCTGGAAAACGAGGAGCCGAGCGCGCTCGCCCATAGCATCACCTTCTGGTGGACCTCGGCGGGCATCGACTACTACCGGACTTACCTCGAGAAGACGCGGGCCGTGACGCCAGCGGACATCTCGCGCTACGTCCGCACCTACCTCCTCGGCCAGCCTTACGTGCTCGGGGTGATGGTGTCCAAGGAGATGGAGGGGGCAGGGCTGTCGAAGGCGGCACTGCAGAAGCTGGCAGTGCCCGTGAAGCCGCTCCCGGCTGTCAAGAAGGAGGCTTCACGATGAAACGGCTCCTCAGAGTGGCCGTCTTCCTTGGCGCGGCCTGTGCCACCCCAACCGGGCCGGCAGAGCCCGCGTCAGCCAGCTCGTCCGCGCCGGCCCAGGCCCCACCAGCCGTCTCGGCAAAATCACCGGGAAATGCGCCAGTAGCCGACGGGGACGTCACCACCGGCACTGTCGGCGGCGTGCAGGTGCTAGTACAACGCGTGCCAGGCGCCGAGTTGGTAACGGCGACACTGGCCATCCGTGGAGGCGTCCAGTACCTCGACGCGCGCACCGCGGGGGTGGAGTTGCTCGGGCTGCGCACGGCCGCCTCGGGTGGTACCCAGCGGCTGGACAAAGACGCCTTCTCGCGGCGCCTGGCAAAGCTGGGCAGCACCCTGCGGGCCCGTGCATCTCCCAACTACTCCGTGCTGCAGGCCAAGTCATTGCTGGGCGCCTGGGAGCCAACCTTCGACCTTTTGACGGAAGTCTTCCTAACGCCCGGTTTGCCGGACGCCGAGCTGGAGTTGCAACGCCAACAGCAACTCCAGGAGCTCAGGCACGAGCTGGAAACCCCCGACGGCACCCTTCGGGTGCTCTCCTACGGCATCCTCTTCGCCGGCACCGCCTACGCCAATCGGCCGGTTGGCACCGAGGACAGCGTCACCGCCTTGACGGCCGAGGACGTCCGCACCCACCTCGCCCAAATGCGGGTGCAGAAGCGGCTGTTGTTGGTGGTGGTGGGAGACGTTGCGCCCGAGGCAGTCCTGGCGCGCGCTCAAGCGGCCCTGGGCAGCTTGCCCCCCGGCGGGGACGTCCCAGCGCTTCCAGGGGCGCTGTCCTTCCCGAAGCCGCGGCTGGAAGTCGAGAGCCGGACACTGCCCACCAACTTCATCCTGGCGCGCTTCGCCGGCCCGAGTTGGCAGTCTCCGGACTTCGCCGCAGCCAGGCTGGCCACCTCCGTCCTGGCCGAGCGCGAGTTTGTCGAGGTGCGCACCAAGCGCAACCTCAGCTACGCCGCTGCTGCCGCTCTCGACGTCAGCCGGCCACAGACTTTCGGCGCGCTGTACGTCAGCGCCGTCGACCCGGGCGCCGCCTTGCCGGTGATGCAGGAGGTGGTGAAGGGCCTGGCCAGTCGCGCCGTCCCGGACAAGGAGCTGGCCGGCTTCCGGTCCACTTTCCTCACCGGCTACCTCGAGGGCCAGCAGACGACGGATGGTGCCGCCGGACGTCTGGTGGAGGCGCAACTCGTCGGCGGTGACTGGCGGCTGCTCCGGACGTTGCCGGAGCGCATTCGGAAAACCACCGCGCAGGACGTCCAGGCCTTCGCCCAGCGGTACGTCCGTGACTACCAAGTGGCGGTGGTGGGCGACCCGAAAAAAGTCGACCTCTCGATGCTGCACTGAGGGCGGCGCGCCGTTTACGGTGAGGCGTTAGCCAGCCCGAGCACCCGGACGGTGTGGCGGGCAATGACGAGCTCCTCGTCGGTGGGCACCACCAGCGCCTGCACGGCTGAGGCAGCCGTCGAGATGCAAGGCGCGTTGCGCGCATTGGCCTCGGCGTCGAGGAGGAGGCCGAGCCAGCGGGAACGCCCAAGCACGTCAGCCCGCACCGCCGCGGCGTGCTCGCCGATGCCGCCGGTGAAGACGAGCCCGTCCAGGCCCCCGAGTACTGCCGCCAGCCCTCCCAACTCGCGCGCCACGCGGTAGCCGAAGTACTCGACGGCGAGGCGGGCCGGGGGGGCCTTGCTGGACAGTAAGTCGCGCATGTCGCTGCTTTCCCCGGAGAGGCCCTTCAACCCGGCGCCCTCATAGAGGAGCTGGTTGACGTCCGAAAGCGACATGCCCCGGGGGCCGAGCAAGTAGAGAAGCACCCCTGGGTCCATGGCTCCGCACCGCGTCCCCATGGGAAGGCCGTCCAGGACGCTGAAGCCCATGGTGGTGTCGACGCTTTGGCCGGCCCGGAGCGCGCACATGCTCGCCCCATTGCCGAGGTGGGCCACCACCACCCGGCCTCTCGCCAGCCGCGGGGAAGCCTCGGCGAGCTCGGTGGAAATGGACTCGTAGGACAGGCCGTGAAAGCCGTAGCGGAGGACGCCCTCTCGGTAGAGGGCGTCGGGCAGGGCGAAACGCCGGGCCAGCTCCGGCATGCGGTGGTGAAAGGAGGTGTCGAAACACGCCACCTGGCGCACTCCTTTGTCCAGGGCAGCCATGGCCCGGATGCCCTCCAGGCACGCCGGCTGGTGTAGCGGGGCCCAGGGCACCAGCGCCTCCAACTCCTGAAGGAGGGCGGGCGTCACTTCGGCCGGTGCGGCGTGGTGGGGCCCTCCGTGCACCACCCGGTGGCCGACGGCAGAAACGTCTGTCTCGTGCTGGCCGCGGAGAAAGTCGCTCAGCGTTTGAATGGCCTGCGCCCGGCTTGAGACGTCCGCCACCGGGAAGGAAGTGTCCACCACCGAGCGGCCCTCCACGTCGGTGGCGGCGAGGCGGGGGCGCGTGCCGATGGCCTCCAGCTCGCCCCGGAGGCTGCGCTGCAGGGCCCCGGAGGGGCCAAGCCCGTAGGTGGAGAATTTGACGCTGGAGGAGCCGGCGTTGAGGACCAGCACGCTGTCGCCCATGCGCACAAGCCTGCCATCTCACTCCCCAGGGCTGGCAAGCGTGCTGCCAGCGCCAAGGGGAGGGAGTGGGCGCTCGGTGACGCCGCCCGCCCGCCCGGGGGGGGGCGGGCCGCTTTCGGCCGGGGCGCGCTTCAGGCCGCGAGCACGGCCGAGAGGGTGGCTGCCAGCGCCACGGCCGAGAAGAGGAGGAGGTAGGCGAACGCGACGCCCACCACTTTGGCCACCGCCACGCCCCACCCCATGCGGTAGACGCGCTTGAAAGCCAACAGCGAGTACCCGGCGCTCCACAGGAAGAAGATGCCGGCCAGGGAGCTGACGGGAAGCAGCGTCATGAGGGCCGCGGTGAAAATGAAACTGTGCAGGTGCAGGGTGAAGACGAGGTGCTCGACGAAGTAGCGCTTGCACCAGAAGAGCTTGAAGAGCACGGCGGAAAGCGGCAGGAGCGCGAAGACCATTTTCGGCGCGAGGGCGGCCATTCTCCGCGACAGGGCCTCCCGCGCGGCCGCCCCTTCTGGGCCCTCAAGCGCGCCGGCGTTGCGCTCGAACCGCTTGTCCAGCCAGGCGATGGGGAAGTGCGGTCTGTCCTGTGGCTTGCCCGTCGCCGCAGCCCCAGCAGCCGGCGCGGTGTTTACCTGCACCTTGAAGGCCTCGGTAGGCGGCACCCGGAGGGCAAAGAGCGCGAAAAAGACGACGCTGACGGTGAGGTACAGCTTCAGCGGCCGGACGTAGCGGGTGCGCCGCCCACCGAGGTACTCGATGGTGAGAGCGCCGGGCCGCCGTAGCAGCTGCCCAAGGCTTCTCCACAGCTTGGTGTCGACGAGGGGGTGCTGGAAAAATTCCAGCGCCAAGTCCTTGAGGCTTCGCTGGAGCGGCTCGTCCTTTTGCCCGCAGACCGCGCAAAACTTCCCGGTGAGCTCGGCGCCGCAGTCCCGACAGAAGCGCGGGCCCGGGGCGTCGCTAGGGGGAGTGGCCGGTGCGGCCAGCGTCACCGCGTCTCCGGAAAGGCCACCGCCAGCGCGTCCTCGGGCGCGTCCACCGCGTCGAGGGCGTCGAGACCGCTTGCTGCCAGCCGGCGGGCCACCGCCACACCCCGGCGGTTCCCTCGCGCCTCGAGCAGCCACTGGGCGTGCTCCACCACCAGCGCCAAGGAGTAGGCCCGGCCGAGGGTGAGGGCGAAGGCCCGGGCCCCGGACTCAACCAACGAGACATCCTCACTGGCCCGGGCCTTTAGCCAGGCCGCCGCCCGCCGCGCCGCGTCCACCGCCCGGACACGGGGACCCTGAAGCGCCGGGTGGGTGGCCCGTGCAACGCGGGCCTCGAGGTCTCGCAGCAGCGCGGAGAGCGCCTCGCCGCCGCCAATGGCGCGCAGCGTGTCCAGGGCCAGCACGTTGGTGGTGCCTTCCCAAATGGGGAGCACCTGCGCGTCCCGCAGCAGCACCGGAAGGCCCGTGTCCTCGACGTAGCCGGCCCCGCCGAAGGCCTCCAGCACCTCGCTGGCGTGGGCCACGGCGTGCCGCGCGGTGTATAGCTTGACGACGGGTTGCAGCACCCGAGCCAGCAGCTGCTCGTCGTCGCTCGTGCCTTCCGTCTCCTCGCGGCCCAACAGCTCCACGGCGCGAAAAAGCAAAAGGAAGCTCGACTCGAGCTCGGCCTGCAGCGAGGCGAGGGTTTCCACGTGCAGTGGCTTCTCGGCCAAGGGCGCCCCGAAGGCTTGGCGCCGACGGGCGTAGTCGCGGGCTAGGGCCATCCCTCGCCGCATGGAGGACACCGCGCAGACGGCGTTCCACAACCTGGTAATTTGAAGCATCGGGGTGATGGCCTTCACCCCCTCGTCGGTGCCGGCCACCAGCTCGGCGCGCGTCCCGACCAAGTCCAGCTCGGCGGTGGCCAGCATGCGGGTGCCGAGTTTGTCCTTCAGCCGGTGAATGTGGATGCCGTTGAGACCGCCTTCCGGCGCACGGGTTTCCAGGTAGAAGAGCGCCAGCCCCCGGCCACCGAGCGGGTTTCCCTCCGGGCGCGCCAGGGTGAGCGCCATGTCCGAGGTGGCGGCCGAGGTGAACCACTTGGTGCCGTACAGACGCCATCCGTTGGGCTCGGGCCGGGCCTCGGTTTCAGTCCGGCCAACATCCGAGCCCCCGGTGCGCTCCGTCATCCACTGTCCGGACGTCCATGCGTGGTGCGGGTCTCGGCTGGTGAGGCGGGGAACGGCGCGCTGCACGAGGCGAGTAGCGCGGTGGTGGAGCAGCGTCTTGGCTGCCCCGTCGCTCATGGCCAGCGGACAGGTGTAGACGCTCGAGGAGGGGGCGAAGAGGTAGAGGAGGGCGAATTGGTGCAAGCGCGACCAGGGGCCTTGCGCCTTCTCATAGGGAATGCTGACCAGGCCCTGTTCGGCCGCCACCCTGGCGTATTCCTTCCAGGCCGGCGGCACGCGGATGTCGTCCACCCGCCGGCCCCAGGCGTCATAGGGCAACAGCACCGGCTCCTCGCCACGGGCCTGCTGGGACAGCTCCAGCAACCGGCCCGCGGCGAGACCGCCCATCTCCACCAGGGAGGGCTCGATGGCTCGCCGCACGTCTTCTGGGAGACGTCGGGCGAGCATCTCCTGGAGCAGCACATCGTCGTCGTACTGGTTGCCTAGCTCCGGGGCGCTTTGGAAAAAACTCATCGCTGCAGACCAGCGTACCAGCGCTCGCGCGTCCGGGGGACCGGGGCCCGTCCGTCCTTGCCCGGGTGGACGAGCAGGAGTTGAAAGACGGTGATTTCCCCCAGTCGAAACGCCACGCTCGAGCTGGCCAGGTACAACCGCCAGGCCCGCGCTCGTTCCGCACCGACGAGCTGTACGGCCTCGTCGAAGCGGTGTTCCAGACGGTGCAACCAATGCGCCAGCGTCTGCGCGTAGTGCTCGCGGAGCGACTCGAGGTCCCGCACCTCGAAGCCAGCTCGCTCCGCCGCCTCGATGACGCGCCCCACTGGAATGAGCTCGCTGTCCGGAAAAATGTAGCTGCGGATGAAGCCCCCGTCCTGTCGTGACAGCCAGGGAATGGTGTTGCGCGGCGTCGGCGTGGGGGCGATGGCGTGGTTGAGGAAGAGGCCTCCCGGACGGGTCGCGGCAAACATGGCTTCGAAGTAGGCGTCGAGCCGCTCGGAGCCAACGTGCTCCATCATCCCGATGCTGGCCACCTTGTCGAAGGGCGGCTCCTCCCCCATCTGCCGGTAGTCCGCCGCGCGCACCTCCATCCGGTGGGGAGGCAGCGCTGCGAGACGCGCACGCGCCTCGCTCAGCTGGTGCTCGCTGAGGGTAATCCCCAAGCCGCCCACCCCGTAACCCTGCACCGCGTGGCGCAAAAGGCCGCCCCAGCCACAGCCGACGTCGAGCAGCCGGTCCGTCGCCTGGAGGCCCAGTTTGCGGCACACCAGCTCGAGCTTTGCCTCCTGGGCTGCCTCCAGAGTCTCATCGCCCATGGCGAAAAAGGCGCAGGAGTACACGAGGGACGGGCCGAGGAAGAGGCGGTAGAAGGCGTCCGAGACGTCGTAGTGGTACTGCACCGCCGAGCGGTCTCGCGCCGGCGTGTGCCGGCGCCCACGGAGTCTCGGGGCCAGGGCCGAATGCACCCGCTGCCACCAACCGGCGGCCACCGCCTCCACCGACTTCAAGCTGACGGGCGGCCCGGGCCAGCGGGCGGCCGCCTCGAGGACGCCTAAGGTGTCTCCTTCAATGTCGAGAATGCCGGCAGTGAAGGCCTCGGCAGCCCGCACCTCGCTCGCCGGCGGCGCCAGCACCTGCGCCGCGGCGGGGCTCCGGAAGACGAGACGCCCCTTCGGTGCGTCCCCAGCTGCGGGCAGTACCGAGCCGTCCCAGAGTGCCACTTCGAAGCCGCGAGTTGCAGGCCCCAAGAGAGTCCTGACCGCGGAAGCCGGGTCGCTCATGGCAGGGTGAAGAATGCACACGGAGAGCCGCTCGGCAACCCCGGGGGGGACCCGCGGGGGCTCTCAGGGTCGTCGGGCCACCCCTCGGACGGAGGGCCGGACCACCCCCGCCACCCTCTGGATGGACTCCCGTCGGACGTCCTCGAGGGCAAAGCCCATTTCCGTGATGGCCTCCTCGGTACGGCGGGTGAGGTGGCAGTTGCCAGCCATGAGGCGCCAGCCCGGCTCGAGCAGGCGCTGCCAGCGCAGCCGGCCCCGGCGCCCCTCGGCCGCCACGTGCTCCAGGAAGAGAAGGCAGCCCCCGGGCCGGAGCAGGCGCCACACCTCCGCCAGAGAGCGGCCTGGGGAGTCTACCGAGCAGAGCACCAGCGTCGAGACGACGACGTCGAAGGCCCGGTCCGGCAGGGGAATGGCTTCGGCCGTGGCGTCGATGACGGTGACGTCACCCCGCTCGCCCACCTTGCGCTTCAGCCGGCCACGCATGCCGGCGTCTGGCTCGGCCAGGACCAGCCGACGGACGGCGGAGGGGTAGTAGGGGAGGTTGGCGCCCGTCCCGGCGCCAATCTCCAGGACGTCCCCATGGGCCGGTGCCAACAGGGCCCGCCGCCAGTCGGCGAGGCACGTCTCCTCCGCACGGGAGAGCGTGCAGTCATACACCCAGGCGCCAAGCGGTCCCCACATGGAGGGGAAAGAGAGTACCCGACGCTGCCAGGCCTCGCCTCATGTCCCCTTTCGCCTTGGGGCACACCCCCCTGCGCCCACGAGCGCCGCTCCACCAGGAGGGACGACGGGCCCCCGCGACTCGTTGTAGGAGTAGGGCTGCCCATGGCCAAACCCATCCTCATCTGGCCCGACAAGGTGTTGCAGCGGCCGACGGCCAAAGTCAGTGACTTTGGGCCGGCTCTGGAGGCGCTGCTCGGCGAGATGATGGACTCGCTGCGCGAGGCCGAAGGCATTGGCATTGCGGCCAACCAAATTGGCGTCCCCCTGCGGCTCGCCTGGGTGGGCCGACCGGACGGGACGTTTTTTGAAATTATTAACCCCGAGCTCCTCGAGACGGCGGAGCCAGTGACATACGAAGAGGGGTGCCTCAGCGTCCCAGGTGAATTCGAGGACACCCCGCGCTTTCGCAAGGTGAAGGTGCGCTTTCAGGACCGGACTGGCGCATGGCAGACGCTCGAGGCCGAGGACCGGCTGGCGCATGTGCTGCAGCACGAAATCGACCACTTGGAGGGCACGGTTTTCGTCAACCGCCTGTCTTCACTGAAGCGTGACTTGCTCAAAAAGAAGATGCTCAAGCTGCAAAAGACGCGCGCCGACGAGCATGCCCACCCGCACCGCGGCCATCCCCACGGCCATCACGACTCCGCCCACGGCCACCACCACGAGGACCACGGCCGCGAGGACGACTAGAGGGAGGCGGACTTCACTCCGGGCGCGCGCAGCCAACTGCGCACCTGCCCCCCCTTCGAAATGCGGGGTTGTGACACGGAGCGGCATCGGGTAGTGCGCGCCGCCGGTTGAGGAAACGAAGCATTCACTCTTGCGCGACGGTTAGAGCCGGGGGACAACCGCCGGCCCTTCCGCCGTTGGCGCCCTACCTTGTCAGCGCAGCGGGAACAGCACCACAAACGCACGGCCCCCACGTGGGGCCGTTCCACTGGAGACACGGCATGCTTCGAAGAGTCTCAGTCGTCCTTCTGTCCGCTGGCGCGCTTGCGCTCGGCGCCTGTAGCAGTTCCACCACCACCCCCGATTCGGGCACTCCAGCGGTCAGCTGCACCGGCACCCCGCAGACCTGCACCATCCCGGTGGGCGCGCCGGAAAGCCAGATTGACGCTGCGATCGCCGCCGCAACGGCGGGGACGACGTTCGTCTTCGGAGCAGGCACCTTCACTCTGACCAACGGCTTCACCCTTCCTGCCGGGGCCAACATCACCATTCAGGGGGCCGGCATGGCCTACGTCGGCACAGTCGGCGGGACGGCCTACACCGGCTCGCCCGCGACCATCCTCGACTTTTCCGGCGAGACGGGCAGCCAGGGCATCGGCATCACCGCCAGCCTCGGCAACAGCAACCTCAAAATCCAGGGCCTGACCATCCGAAACACCCCAGGGGACGGCATCAAGGTGGAGAACGCCAACGGGGCGGCGTTCGAGCAGGTCAACGTCCTGTGGGCCAACGCCGCCGATGGCGGTGCGACCACCCCCTCCTCGCACGGCTCGTACGGCATTTACCCGGTGCAGAGTCAGTACGTGCTGGCCGACCACTGCGTCATCAGCGGCGCTCAGGACACCGGCATTTACGTCGGGCAGTCCAACAACATCATCCTCAGCAACAACCTCGTCTACCAGAACGTGGCGGGCATCGAGATTGAGTCCTCGGTGGACGCCGACGTCGAGGGCAACGAAGCCACCCAGAATACTGTCGGCATCGCCGTCTTCGGGCTGCCGGGCCTGATGGCACCCCAATTCAGTGACGCTGGCACGGATGGCACTCTCAGCGTGCGCGTCTACAACAACAACGTGCACGACAACAACACGGTGAACTTCGCCACCCCGGGCGACATCGTCTGGTACGTGCCCGGCGGCACGGGGATGTTCGTGATGGCCAGCGCCTTCGTGGAAGTCTTCGGCAACACCGTCGCCAACAACAACACCATCGGCTACGGCGTCGTCAGCTACATCCTCTTCGACCAGAGCTACACGCCGAGCAGCCCGACCGACCTGAACCCGTTTCCGAACAACGTCTGGGCGCACAACAACGTCTTCAGCGGCAACGGCTCAGCTCCCATCAGTAGCAACCTCTACGCCCTGGATGGCGGGAGCAACTCCAACCAGTATGGCGAGTTGTTCGGCTACTTCATCTTGGAAGCCGCCTGGAGTTCAACGCCGGACCTCGATTGGGACGGTATTGGACCGCCTGGGTACCTGCCTCCTGACGCCGGTGTCGCCGCCGGAACGCCTCCCAACCCGTTGGGCATCTGGTTCTCCGGCAACCAGGACGCCAACAACAGCGGCGGCGCGGCGAGCTTCGCCAACTTGAACCTTCCCATCGTCTGCATTCCTTGCAGCATTCCTGCGGCCCCCAACGGCGCCGCCTTGAATACCAACGAAGTCCCATTCACCAACGCGGCCCCTCCTGGGTTCCCACTTCCAGGCGTCGACGCAGGAGCCTTTCCTTGAAATTAGGGGTACTCAGCACTGTAGGGCTGGCGGTTGCGGCGCTTTTGGCCGCAAGCTGCGGCAGCAGCAGCAGCGGCGCACCGGCGTGCACGCCCGTCTCGGGCGGAACGACGGCATTCGCGACGCTCGCCGAGTGGTGCCAGGTGTCGCTCGTCAATGGCGACATTGCGCTGGAACCTGGCGTCACGCCCTACCTGCTGAATACCCCGCTCTTCTCGGACTACGCGGTGAAGCGCCGGACGGTGTGGATGCCGTCCGGCAGCTCCGCCACCTACGACGCGGTCAACGTCTTCGACTTCCCCGACGGGACGGTACTCACCAAGTCCTTCGGGTGGGCAGACGACATGCGCAAGGCCCAGCCCATCCTCACCTGGGTGGAGACGCGCGTCATCTGGAAGAATGCCGGCGTCTGGCATGGAATGACTTACACCTGGGACGCCGCCCAGAAAGTGGCCACCGCCAACCCGGGCGGAGAAACCGTCCCGCTGAGTTGGATTGATGTGAATGGCAATACCGTCACCACCAATTACGCCGTGCCTTCAAGCCCGCAGTGCGCGGAGTGCCACGAGAGCAGTCTCGTTTTCGAGCCGATTGGCCCCAAGGCCCGCAACCTCAACGGCAACCAGGCCTACACCGACGGCACGACGCAGAACCAGCTGGCCTACTGGACGGCGAAGGGCCTCCTCAGCGGAGCGCCGGACGCCTCAACGTGGCCGTACCTGCCAGTGTGGAATGACCCCACCACCGGGACCGTCGAACAGCGCGCCCGCGCTTACCTCGAAAGCAACTGCGCCCACTGCCACAGTGCCACCGGCTATGCCGCCCCCACAGGGCTCTTTCTCTCGACGCTTGTGACGGAACCCAACCTGTACGGTGTCTGCAAGGTGCCGGAGGCCGCAGGCGTGGCGACAGGTGGACGTTTGGTGGACATTTGGCCCGGGCAGCCAACCGAATCCATCCTTCCCTTCCGGATGGACTCCGATGACCCGGCCATCGCCATGCCCGCCCTGGGGCGCAGCGTGGTTGACGTCCAGGGGCTGCAGCTCGTCACCGACTGGATTACGTCGCTCACGGGGACTTGCGGCACCTAAAAACGCCAACCACTGAGCGGCTTTTCTTCCGGCGTTGGGCCACTCCCACGCTACAGTCGCCGGGCCCGGCATGACGACGCGCCCCGACGACAGGAACTACCGCCTCTCCCGCGAGGTCCTCCCGCGGCGTTACGAGGCGCACCTCGCAATAGACATCGCCCAGAAGTCCTTCTCCGGCTCCGAGCGCGTGACGCTTTCTGTCGCTCGCCCGGTACGTGAATTCACCCTCCATGCGCTCGGACTGGACGTCACCCGGGTGGAGGTGCGGCTTGGGAAGACGGTGCGCGCTGCTCGGGTGAGTCCCCTCTCACTGAGCGAGACGGTGCTGCTCGAATTCGAGGCCGAGCTCCCCACCGGGGAGGCGACGCTCTACGTCGAATGGACTGGAAGCTTCTGCGACGGGCTTCGCGGCCTGTACCTCGCCGGAGACGTGGCAGCCACCCAGTTTGAGGCGGCCGATGCGCGGCGCGTCTTCCCTTGCTTCGACGAGCCAGCCTTCAAGGCCCGCTGGGCGCTCAGCGTCGAGGTGCCCGAGGGGTTGACAGTCCTCTCCAACGGGGCGGAGACGGAGCGTCGGCCCACCGGCGACGGGCGAGACTTCGTCCGGTTTGCCGAGACGGAGCTCCTCCCGAGTTACCTGGTGGCGCTGGTGGCCGGCCCGCTCGTCAGTAGCCCCGAGGACGTGGCCGACCGCGTCCCGGTGCGTACCTGGGCGCTGGCAGCGAAGGCGCACCTCACCCACTTCGGTCAGACGGCGGCGCTTGCCGCCCTGCCCCGCCTGCAGGCCTACTTCGGGCTGCCCTACGCCTTCGGCAAGCTCGACCAGGTGGCCATCCCGGACTTCGAAGCCGGGGCCATGGAGAACGCCGGACTCATTACCTACCGCGAGCTGGCGCTCTTGGTAGACCCTCTCACCGCGCCGCTCTCGGTGCAGAAGCGAATCGCCGAGGTCGTCACCCACGAGCTTGCCCACCACTGGTTTGGCAACTGGGTCACCATGGTGTGGTGGGATGACCTCTGGCTCAACGAGGCCTTCGCCACCTGGATGGCGTACAAAATGGTGGACGCCTGGAAGCCCGGCTGGCGGGTGTGGCTGGACTTCGATGCGGGCAAGTCCGTGGCCCTGCACCTCGACGCCCTGCGTTCCACCCACCCCATCCGCGGCACGGTGCGCAACGCCGGCGAAGCGGGCGAAGCCTTCGACGCCATTACCTACGAAAAGGGCGGCGCAGTGCTGAGAATGATTGAGGGCTTCCTCGGCCAGGAGCCCTTCCGCGCCGGCATCCGGGCCTACATGCGCAAACACGCGAGGGGCAACGCCGTGGCCGATGACTTGTGGGCGGCGTTGGCCGAGGCCTCGAGCCAGCCGGTGCTGGAGGTGGCCAACGCCTGGATTCGGCAGCCGGGCTACCCGGTGGTCAGCGTCTCCCTCACGGGCAACCGCCTCTCGCTCGCTCAGGCGCGCTTCTTCTCGGACCCCTCGGCCAGCGGCGATGAACGCTGGCCGGTGCCCCTCGTCTTGCGCTGGGAGGACGCCACTGGCGAGCACGAAACGCGCACCCTGTTGCGCGACTGGACGCACACCACCGAGCTGGACGTGTCCGGCTCGGTGCAGTGGCTGTGCGCCAACGCCGGCTCAACCGGCTTCTACCGGGTGGCCTACGACGGTCCCGCGCTGCTCGCCCTGCGCAACCACCTTGGCGCGCTGGCTCCGTCGGAGCGGATTGGCCTTTTGGCCGACCAGTGGGCCCTGGTGCGGGCCGGCCGGGGCCGTATTGCGGACTTCCTGGACGTCGCACTGGGCTTCGCGGACGAGCGGGATGATGCCGTCCTCGACGAGTTGGTGGGGAAGCTCGGCTACGTCGAAGCACGGCTGGTGGACGCCGCGGACGCGCCGCGTTTCCGGCGCGTGGTGGAGGGCCTCTTCGGCCCTGCCTTCGCCCGCATGGGCTGGGAACCAGGGCCAGAGGAAAGCGACCTGGACCGCCTGCGACGGGCCTCGCTGTTGCGCGCGGTGGGCGGGCTGGCGCGCAGTCCTGGCGTCCTCGCCGAGGCGAGCGCGCGTGTCGCCCGCATGCTGGAACACGGCTCGGACGCGCTGGAGGCCAACCTCCTGGACGGCGCGGTGGGCATTGCCGCGCGGGCCGGAGACGCGTCTCTCTTCGAGAAGCTGAAGGCAGCCTTCCCCGGGGAGCCGGACCCGGCCACCAAGCGGCGCTACCTGATGGCACTCACCGCCTTCGAGGACGCTTCCCTCGCCGGCAAGGCCCGGGGGCTGTTGCTCGACGGCGGAGTGCCCATGCAGGACGTGGCCGGGTACGTGCACGGGCTGCTCGCCAACCGCGAGGCGCGCGAGGCCAGCTGGCAGCTGCTTCAGGAACGCTGGACCGACGTCCTGGCCCGCACCGGCGGCGCGCCGATGCTCGTCCGCCGAGTGGTGGAAGCGCTCGGCAACCTCCACACCCGCGCCCACCTCGAGGAGGTGCGTGCCTTCCTCGCTCGGCACTCTGTGCCGGAGGCCCAGCAGGCGGTGGCACAAACCCTGGAACGACTCGGGCAGGACGTCGCGTTGCGCGAGCGACTGCGCCCCGAAGTGGAAAGCTGGCTCAAAGCCCGGGGAAGCTAAGCCCCGCCTTAGAGGCGGGCGTCGCGCGCGGCCCGCGCCGCCTGGGCCAGCGCGTCGAGAAACCCCGCCCCCAACAGTTGGCGTTCCGCCTCACCCTCGCGCCGCTCGAGGTGCCCGGGCGTCTCGACGTAGCCCAGGTACCCATTGACGAGGCTCACCACCCGGCGGGCCCCAGCCGCCTCCTGAAGGACGCGGCCCGCTGCCGCCGAGGGCTCGGCCGGGACGCCAAGCAGGGTGAGGGGGCCGAGGTGCAGCAGCCCCACCGTGGCCATCGACGGGGCCGCTGCGCAGAGGACGTTGTCGGCCAGCGGCCGCAACACTCGGGGTACCAGCCGCTCGGCGTCGGGACCGGGAAGCCGCACCGAGACGCGAGCCACCGACAAGCCAGCAGGCACGGCCGTCAGAGGAAGCCCGTCGACGGCGGCGGCGAGCGCGGACACGAAGCGTTCAAGGCGCTCCATGTTGTCCCCATGGAGCGCTGGCGAGACGTTTCCCACCGCGCCTTGCAGCACCAGCGTGACGCCGTGCCCGCTGGCGGCCTCGGCCTCGGCCAGCCGGCCCGGCCAGTCCGAGTCCAGCCCGGCCGGGGGCCGTGGCACCAGCGTCGGGTGGCAGGCGAAGACGAGCAACTGGGCCAGCGGCCCGCCCTCCGCGTCGAAGACGAGGCGGGAGAGGCGCGCATCCACGTCCTGTGGCATTTCCCGTGCCCCCACCAACTCGGGGAGGGCTGCCTCGCCAAAGCGCAGCGACACCGGCCGCCGCGCCTGGAAGGCGTCGCGGAGCGCGCCTGCCGCGGCAGCCACCACGGCTTGGCGGACGCTCGAGTGCAAAAGCCCCGTCCCGGCCACCTGTGCCACGGGGTTGCTCGCATAGCCGCCCGGACCGGAATGGGTGTGCGTCACCGCCACCCACACCTCGGTGAGTCCGAGGGGCACCGTGGCCTGGCGGATGGCGTCCTCCAGCGCGGCATCTCCCACCAGGACGTCCAGCGTCACCAGCCCCACCCGCACCCGGCCGGCCTCCACCACCAGCGCCGACGCTCGGACGCTGAAGGCGACAGCCGAGGCGCGAGCGCGCGGAATGCCGTAGCCGGCCACCACTGCCGGCAGCGGTACCTCGAGAGGTCGGCTCGCCGCCCCAGCCAATAACGGGCCGTCCCCTGTCGCCGAAAGCTGCAGCTTGGGGGAGCCGGAGGCCCGGCTTGCGCAGACGTCCACGCTTCCGGCCACGCCGAGAAGCACCAACAGGAGGACACCGAGGAGGAGGGCGGCGCGCCCGGGACGGCTCACGCCGCAGCGTTCCGGACGCCCACCAGGCGCTCACTTGCCTCCCACAGCTTCCGGGCCGCCTCGGAGTCCCTCGCTGCCGGGCTGGGCTTCACCGCGTGGCACTTGGTGAAGTACTGCCCGGTGACGCCCTCCACCTCGGGCGAGGTGGCCAGGTACACCAGAGTCTCAGCGCCCTTTTGGGGTGTTGTCAGGAAGGGGGCGGCGAGTCGAATGAGCGTGCGGAACAGTCCCGGGGTGTTTTGCCCGAAGCCAGTGGCCACTACCCCCGGGTGCAGTGCATTGACGGTGACGCCGGTGCCGCCCAGGCGGCGTGCCAGCTCCTCGGTGAAGAGAATATTCATCAGCTTGGACTGCCCGTACACCCTGAGGCCCGAGTAATTTTTCCGGTTCTCCAAGTCTTCGAAGTCGAGCCGCATGCCCCGGTGAGCTTCCGAGGCCACATTCACCACCCGAGAAGGGGCGCTGGCCCTCAGCAAGTCGAGCAGTTCGGACGTGAGGAGGAAGTAGCCAAGGTGGTTGAGGGCCAGCGTCTTCTCGTTGCCCTCGGCCGTCTCTTCGCGCCGAGTGAAGATGGCCCCGGCGTTATTCACGAGAATGTCCAGGCGCTGGAAGCGCCCTCGGACGTCAGCCGCCAGACGGCGCACCTCACTGCGCAGCGAGAGGTCCGCCACCAGGCCCTCCACGTTGCTGTTGCCGGAGGTTGCCCGGACGGCGGACACCGTCTCCTCCACCCGGACCCTGTCCCGGCCCACCAGGCCGAGCCTCAGGCCGGTCCGTGCCAGGCCCTCCGCCGCGGCGCGGCCGATGCCGCGTGTCGCGCCGGTGAGCAGGCACACCTTTTGGCGAAAGTCGACGGTCGTCATGCCCCAGCACCCTACACCACTCCCCAGCCGAGGCCGGAGGGCTCGCAAAGAGTCACCCCTGGCCCGTGCAGGCGACAGCCGAGCGGTGTATGTCCAAATTCAACTATGTGCGGCATCTTCGGCATCTTCGGCAACTCCGAGGCCTCCAACCTCACCTACCTCGGCCTGCATGCCTTGCAGCACCGCGGACAGGAGTCCGCCGGCATCGTCAGCGCTGACGGGCGCACCTTCCACGTCCGGCGCGAGATGGGCCTGGTGCAGGACGTCTTCGGGGCCCGGCACCTCGAGGCCCTCGCCGGGCGGGCGGCCATTGGGCATGTCCGCTACTCGACGTCAGGCGTCAGCCAGCACAAAAACGCCCAGCCGCTGACGGTCGAGTACTCGCTCGGGAAGCTGGCAGTCGCCCACAACGGAAACCTCACCAACGCCCCGCAGCTGCGCGCCGAGCTCGAGCAGCAGGGCGCCATTTTCGGCGGGGACTCGGACACCGAAGTCATCATCCACCTCATGGCGCGCAGCCGCGCCCCCACCCTCGCCAAGCAAATGGTGGAGGCGCTGGCCAAGGTGCAAGGCAGCTATTCGCTTCTGTTTCTCACGCCCACCGCCATCGTCGCGGTGCGTGACCCGCGTGGCTTCCGTCCGCTGGTGCTGGGCAAGCTGCGTGACGCTACCGTCTTCGCCTCGGAGACGACCGCCCTCGACTTGATGGGCGCGACGCTTCTACGCGAAGTCGAGCCGGGGGAGATGGTGGTGGTGGACGACATGGGGATGCGCAGTTCGCGGCCCTTTGCCGCGGAACGGCCTACCCGGTGCGTCTTCGAGCACGTCTACTTCGCCAAGCCGGACTCCGAGCTCTTCGGCGCCTCGGTCTACATGACGCGCCAGCGCTTCGGGATGCAGCTAGCGCTGGAGCAGCCGGCGTCAGCGGACTTGGTGATTGGTGTTCCCGACTCGGGAATTGCGGCCGCCATCGGCTACTCCAAGGCCTCCGGCATCCCCTACGACGTCGGCCTCATCCGCAGCCATTACGTGGGCCGCACCTTCATCGAGCCCCAGCAGTCCATTCGCCACTTCGGTGTGAAGCTGAAGTTGGCGGCGGTGCGCGAGGTACTGAAGGGCAAGCGCGTGGTAGTGGTGGATGACTCCATCGTCCGTGGGACCACCTCGCGAAAAATTGTGGCGATGATTAAGGCCGCCGGTGCCTCGGAAGTTCACCTGCGCATCTCCAGCCCCCCGACCCGGTGGCCCTGCTACTACGGCATCGACACCCCACGGCGCTCCGAGCTCATCGCCGCCACCCAGCCGGTGGAGGAAATCGCTCGCTACGTAACGGCCGACTCGCTCGGTTACCTCAGCGTCGAGGGCTTGGGTGCGGCGGTGGGCGACCCAGAGTCCAAGACGTTCTGCATGGCGTGCTTTACTGGGAAATACCCCACCCCCATCCGCAACGCCGAGGAAGAAGCTCCGGCCCGAAGCCTGGCCCGCGGGTAGCCTCTGGAGCGAACGGACGTGGAGGCTGCTCCCCAACGCCTTGGAGCCCATGCCGTGGCGGACCGCCGATTGGCGCGCCGCGTGCTGATTGGTTTGGGGTTGCTCGCGGTGCTGGCGTTGCTCGTCCCGCTGATGGGCTACCGGACGGACGTCGCCGAGGCGCGGCGGCTGCTTCACGCCCGCGTCAGCCGCGAGGCAGCAGTGTACGCCGACGCGCTCGACACCCACGTCCGGGCGCTGGAGGCTGAGTTGCTCCGGCTTGCGTCCCGCCCGCAAATCGACCTGCGCGACGAGACCACTGCCCCCGAGCGGGAGCTGCTCGACTTCGCCCACCACAACTCGGCCTTCTTCGCCGGAGTGGCTGTGCTCGATGACAAGGGACGACCGGTGTGGAGCGAGCCCAAGGACGCCCTTCCTCCCGGCACGCTCGAGCGGAGACGCTGGTTTCAGAAGATGCTGTTGCGTCAGGCCCCAGTCATCGATGCCTTGGAACCGGGGGCGCGCACCTTCGTGGTGGCGGTCCCAGTGGTGCGCGGAGACGAAGTCACCGGGGCGGTGGTGGGGCTGGTCGACCCGAGCCGGCACGTGCTTCCCGGCGGCCGGACGGTGAGCGAGAACCTCGAACTGGTGGTGGCCGACCGAGACGGGGACGTGCTCGCACCGGCCATCCCTCCGGCCTGGGTGAATGCGGAATTCTTCCCGGACCGGCTGGACCAGCTGCTCGCCCAAGGACCGGGGGAGACGAGGTCGCTTTCTGGTGCGCCGGAATTTGCGGTGGCGACGCAGGTGGGAAAAACCGGACTGCGGCTGTTGTTGGTGGCGGACGAGGCGGCGATGCTAGCTCCGGTACGCCAGCGCTTCCTGGGCCAGTTGCTGCTGGCGATGGTGCTACAAGGACTCACTGTCCTCCTCTTCACGCTTTTTCTGCGGCAGACGTACCAGACTTGGCGGGCGATGGAGACACGCGCCACCCAGCAGGAGAAGATGGCCGCTCTGGGAACTGCCTCCTCCCTCATCGCGCATGAGGTGAAGAACTCGCTCAATGGGCTCAAAGTCGCCACCTCGCTGTTGAGCGACGGTGACAGCACCGGTTTGGCCACCCGCAGCATCCGCGGGCAGATTGACCGCTTGGGGCACCTGGCACAGTCCCTGTTGTCTTTTGGCCGACCAGCCCAACCCCAGTTGGCCGAGGCCGGCCTGGTCGAGCTCGTCCAAGATGCGCTGGACGGGGTGCGGGCCTTGCCCGAGGCGGACGAGGTGACAGTGGAAACCGTGCTGCACACACCGGTGCGCGTTCACTGTGACCCACTGCTGCTCGCCACTGCCCTGGACAACCTCTTGCGTAATGCCATCGAAGCGGCGGTCGCAGCCAAGGACCTCGGACGGCAGCCCTCGCCGCGTGTCCACGTCGAGGCCGGGGCCCAGGGCGACTTGGCCTGGGTGACGGTGGAGGACAATGCCGGCGGGCCGCCGGCTGGCTTCGAGGGGCAACTCTTTCAACCCTTCGTCACCAGCAAGCCCAAGGGGATTGGCCTTGGCCTCTCGATGGCGCGCCAGGCTGTCGAGCGACAAGGAGGCCACCTCGGCTTCCAGCGAACTGAAGCCGGTAGCCGCTTCACCATAGAGCTGCAACGCGCCAAGGCGGCGGCATGAAGCGCTCGGTGCTTTTGGTGGACGACGACCGAGCGTTCTCCTCCTTAGCGCAGGCAGCGCTGGCCCGTGAGGGCTGGCCTGTCCGTCTTGCCCGCAGCCTCCACGAGGCGCGGCGCGCGCTGGAGGCCGAGGCGCCGGATGTGGTGGTGCTCGACCGGCGGTTACCGGACGGGGACGGGCTGGACTTCCTCGCTGCCCTGCGCTCCCAGCTCCCCGACGTCCCGGTGCTGATGGTGACCGCGCACGGCGACATCCAGAGCGCCGTGGAAGCCATTCGGGCCGGAGCCGCGGACTACATGGCCAAGCCGGTAGAGCTGGCGGACTTGGTGCTGCGGGTGCGACGGGCCTTCGGCGAACAGAGCCTTCGCGAGCGGCTGTCCAGGGTGGAGGCCGAGCTGTCCGGGCGCCGGAAGCTCTTCGCTCCGCGCGCGCCAGCCATGTGCCAGCTGCTGTCGGCACTCGAGCGCATCGCCGCCGCCCCGCGCAGCCCAGTGCTGTTGCTCGGCCCCACCGGCTCCGGGAAGGAGTTGTTGGCACGCCACCTTCACGCCCTGTCCCATGCCAGCCAGGCGCCCTTCGTCCACGTCAACTGTGCGGCGTTGCCGGAGAGCGTCGTGGAGAGCGAGCTCTTCGGCCACGAGAAGGGGGCCTTCACCGATGCGCGCGCCGCCCGCCGCGGGCTGGTGGAGGCGGCCAACGGCGGCACTCTATTTCTCGACGAGGTGGGGGAGCTGCCACTGGCGCTTCAAGCGAAGCTGCTCACCTTCCTGGACTCGGGCAACTACCGCCGGGTGGGTAGCAGCACCGAGGAGGCGAGCCTGGCGCGCGTGGTGGCTGCCACCAACCGCGACTTGCAGGTGGAAATCCGCGCGGGGCGGTTTCGCGAGGACGTCTGGTTCCGGCTCAGCGTCTTCGCCCTCCACGTACCGCCCCTCCGCGAACGAGGGGAGGACATCCTCCCCCTGGCCGAAGCCCTTCTGGCCGAGCTCTCAGCCGAATTGGGGCGCAAGGGCGCGGTGCTCGGGGCGTTGGCGCGGGAGCGAATCGCGCGCTACCCATTCCCGGGCAACGTGCGCGAGCTGCGCAATGTGCTCGAGCGGGCGTTGGTACTCGAAACTGGCCCGGAGCTCGAGCTCCCCGTCCTCGAAGGACGCCCCGAGCGGGCGCCGGGGCTGCCGGCCGGCGGCGAGCCCTTCCTTGTCCCGGGCGGCCCCATCGCCATGGACGACCTCGAACGGCGCTACGCCCGCCACGTCCTGGAGCAACTCGGCGGGCGTCGGGTGGAGGCGGCCAAGGCTCTCGGCCTCTCCTACCCCACCTTCCTGAAGCGCATTGAAGACTGAAGCCGCTAAGGCGCTCTTCCATTCTCCACAGTAACCCCCAGCGTTTTCCCCAAGGTTGTCACAGGCCAGGAGACGTTTCCGCCAGCAGTGGCCCACAAGTTGCCCACAGGGCCGACGCTCGTGGGCTGCCGGCCAGGGCCCGTCAGAGGCGGGGCGACGCGACGCGGTCACCGCGGCGTCGGCCTTCCACAACCCGCTACTGCGCTCGAGCCTTGCGGCTCGCCAGCTCAGCATCAACGAAGGCAGTGACACGGTCGATTTCGTCCTGCGGGATGACCGGTCCACGGAAACGGTTGAGGATGTTTTTCACTTGCTGGTCGGACATTCGTTTCGTCCACTCGACCTGGTTGATGTCGTAGACCTTCAGGGCACCAGGCAACGCCTTGGGGGAGGTGCTCGAGTGGCAGGAGCCACAGCGATTGGTCACAAACTGACGTGCGTCGTCGCGCAGCTGGACGAGCGTCGGCGAGGATGACGCCGGAGCGCTCGCCAGCAGAAACCAAGCGACGACTGCGCTTGACCCGTGCATCGCCAGGTTCCTCCAAATTGCCAGCCTCTGGCGTCCCTTACTGTGAGCTGCGCCAAAGCCTCAGTCAAGGCAAGTGCCCGGGCGGCCGTCCGTGCGTTTAGGGCCCGAGCCGAAGCACGGGCCTGCGCCCCGTCCCCCTTTTCGGACGAGAGCGCTGAGGTGCGCCGGCTACTGGCGGGGGAGCACCGGGCCCGTGCCTTGGCTTGCAAGGTCCACCAGGCGCACGAGCGCGGCCACTGAGTCCACCTGCAGCTTGAACATCACTTGCTGTCGGTGCGCCTTCACCGTCGGCTCACTCAAACCGAGCCGCGCGGCGACTTGCTTGTTGAGTAGCCCTTGCGCCACCAGGTGGCACACCTGCGTCTCCCGTGGGGTGAGACGGGCCAGTCGCGCCCTGGCATCGGCTTGCCGCCGGCGCTCCTCGCGCTTGCGCGTGTCCTCAAGCAATCCCCGCTCGACCGCGTCAATCAACTGATGCTCGTCCACCGGCTTGGTGAGGAAGTCGACCGCGCCTGCCCGCATCGCCTTCACCGAGTCAGAGATTTCTCCAGCTCCGGTAATGAAAACGACTGGGACTTTGCGCGGCGAGCGCTCCAGTGCGTCTTGAAGCTCGAGGCCGTCCACGTCGGGCATCTTCAAGTCCACCAGGGCACAGGCCGGCCCCTCGGCAGTCGCACCGGCCAGGAAGTCCCGGGCGGACGCGAAAGACTCGGCCTCGAACCCCACCGAGCGCAGAAAGCGCACCAGCGAGGCGCAGAAGGCCGGGTCGTCGTCGATGATGAAAACTTTGGCTCCATCTGGAATCACGCCGCTGCCTCCCGACGCGCCGGGCTCGCCGGCAGAGTGAGACGAAAGACGGCACCTCCCTGGGGCCCATTCTCGGCAACTATGTGTCCGGAGTGTGCCTCGGCGATGGACCGACAAATGGCGAGCCCCATGCCCAGCCCCTTCGTCTTGGTGGTGAAGAAGGGCTCGAAGACGCCTTCCAGGGCGCTGTCCGGAAGGCCCGAGCCCGAGTCACTCACCACGAATTCCACACTGCCGTCGCGCGGCGCTGCCCGGACGGTGATGGCGCGCCTCCCCAGCGGCTGCTCGGCGACCGCGTCGAGGGCATTGAGGAGAAGGTTGAGCAGCACCTGGAGCAACAGCACCGGGTCTCCGTGCACTGGCGGCAGGTGGGGGGGAAGCACCACCTCGAGACTCGCCCGCCGGCGCAACGCTTCACTTGCTACCAACTGCACCGCGTCCTGGACGACGCTGGAGACGTCGACGGCGGAGGGCCGGAACTCGTCACGGCGTAGGACGCTGCGCAACCGGGAGATGACGAGGCTCGCTCGCTCGGCTGCGTTCTCGATGTCCACCAGGCTCGCACGCACTTCCTTGAGGTCCGGCGCCTCAGGCATCAGGAACCGTCGCGCGGCCCGGGCGTTGTTGACGATGGTCCCCAAAGGCCCGTTCAGCTCATGCGCCAGTGAGCCGGAGAGTTCTGCCACCGTGCCCACCCGGTTGAGGTGGGCGATGCGCTCCTGGTTGGTGCGTGCCTCTGCTTCGGCCGCCCGGCGCCGGCGGCGCTCCAGCAAGAGGACAGCGATGAGCG
Organism: Myxococcaceae bacterium; assembly: GCA_052143535.1. Classification (GTDB taxonomy): domain Bacteria; phylum Myxococcota; class Myxococcia; order Myxococcales; family Myxococcaceae; genus JADGRA01. Next base: position 38,262 of record JBKQSS010000048.1, read on the forward strand.
CGGACTCGAGCAGCAAGACGCCGAGCACGCCTGCAATCCACCCCGCGTATTGGCGCCACAGCGAAGCATTCCCAAAGAGCACCTCGGTAAAGGGGGGAAGCCGGCTCTCGGGAATTCTCCACCGTTCGAGCTGTCGAGCGTCGACGACCGGTCGGACGGCAGTCACTGTGGGCGGGGGCAAGGGTTTTCCGGCGAGGGCCTCCGCTGCCAACTGTCCCGTCTCCCTGCCCATCTCGACGTAGTCGGTCACCCAGCCCCCCACCACGCCCAGGCCCACCAGCTGGGCGTGGGTGGTGAAAATGGGGGCACTCGACCACTGCGAAAGCATCCGGATGGCTTCCGTCCCGCGGATGCTTCGTCCGGTACCGTCTCGAAACAGGGACACGCCAAAGACGATGGTGTGCTCCGGAAGGGCGGCGAGACGCTGCCCCATTTCCGTCAGCGGTAGGCCTGTCAAATCCACCTGTTCCAGGTGCCCAGTGACGCGGGCGAGGTCGGGCCGTGCGCTTGCCTCGAAGACTCGGTCGATGGTCGCCGCCCCGCCGATGAAGGCCACCGTGCGCGTTCCAGGAAGCAGCTGCAACGCCAGGGCCAGCGTCTGGTCGACCGCGGGGCGCCGGGAGACTCCGGTCACGCCGGCCGGAAGCTGCAGGCCCGCCACCACCCCCTCGTCGACGCCGCTGAAGAGCAAGGGGACGTCCGGCCAGAAGTCCCGGCGCGCGTCGAGGGCGAAGAGAAGGGGCCCGGTCCCCACGGCGATGACCACCGCTGGCCGGTAAACGCCGTAGCGCGCCTGGAACCAGGCGCGCTGTTGGGGTGCCAGCGCCGGGTCTCCAAGTGCTTCGAGGTCGAGGACCTCATTGTGCACAGTGACGTCCCCCGGGGCGGCCGCGGCCAGCGTCTCTCGCAGCGCCTTGTCGAAGGACACCACCACCGGGGCGAACGGGTCGAAGCCGTAGAGCACGAGAATACTCCGCGCATCCTTGGGCGCCCCGGCGTATGCGCCCGGTGCTAACAGCAACGCCGCACCGAAAAGCACGGCGCCGAACCGCTCGGACAGCTTCGTCGACGTGTGCACCAAGACGGGAAGGACCTTGCCGACTCCTCTCGCGCGCGTCAACGGAAGGGGGGCAAGCGGGGAGGCTCGGGCGGCACGAGCGCCGGCCGAGAAATGGGCAGGCCCCTTTGGCGTACTTGAAACGGGTGGCCAGCGGTCCACTTTCGGGTCGTCCTCGAGGCGGGCTACAAGCACCCGGGACGTCGGTCAGACGCCAGCGCCCCGGCGTCGGGCACCTCTGCCCAAAGCCAAGACGGTTGGTATGAGCTTCGTCCAGCGCACAACACTCGGAGTGATGCGTGCCCGGTTGGCCGAAGGCTGGCGGCGCTTTGAGCATGGCTTCCTCCAGTTCCTCCTCGCCTTCCAGGCGCTCCACCGGGACGCGCTTGCGTGGAAGCGCTACCTCCGTGCCTGCACCATCCAGGCGGTGGTGACGCTGGCCCTTGCAACCGCTTCTCTCTCGTTGGCCCGGCAATCCTCGGAAGGACTGCGCGAGGAGCGAGTGCGAAAGGCACTGCAAAGCGTCGCCTCGGTGGAGTCCCACGACGCTCAGCCGGCCGCTCAGTCGGACACGGCCAGCGAGACCCGGGCGCCGCGCCGGCGTGCGCACACCAAGCCCAAGCCGCCCGCTGCGGCGGTGGCGAAGGGGCCAACCTCCGCAGAAGACGCCGCGGAAAGTGCGGCGGACGCGGCCGAAGCGCGGAATGAATTTCAAGACAAGCTCCACGAGCTCCAGAAAGCGCTGGTCGACCTCTCCTCGAAGGCTGGCCCGACGGCCGTCCGTCGCGACCGCCCCTTCCAGAAGGCTCGGGAGGAGCTCGACCAGCAGCTCAGCGAGCTCGAGGACGACGCCGTGGACTTGCCCTTGTCAGCCGAGGACAAGGCCACGCTCATCCAGCTTGGCGCGCAGCTCGACGTGCTCGAGCAAAAAACCAAACCGGGCTGGTGGGATTCAGCCTGGGCGCTGGTGCTGTCCTTGTATGGGGCGCTGAGCGTCGCTCAGTCAATCGTCATTGCCCTCTCGCGCGACTACCACGTGGCCATTGCACGCGATGCAAGCCTCCTGCTGGGCGTGGCCCCGGAGGACCCGCCCACGGCGCCGCGGGTGCGCCTCAACGTGGCCTGGATTCGCCGCAAATTCCGACAGCGCACGCGGAGCGTGCTCGCCTTCATCCCCGGGGTGGCCCTCATCAGCCTCGCCGCCCTGGCCTTCCCCCAGCGGGCCCTCGTCACCAGTCTCCTCACCGCGATGTGGGCGGTTTACTGGTGGGTGGTGTGGACGGCAAGCAAGAGCGCCCGAGCCTGGGAACGCAACGGCGTCGCCCCTCCTCCTTTCTTCCTCAGGTGGTGGCATGGCCACCTCGCCCCCCTGCCCTTCGTTGGAGGAGTCCTCAGGCTGTGGGAAGCGCTGTGGGCTCGACTCACCCGTGCCGCCTATTCTCCGGCCGAAGCAGTGGAGGCCCAGCCGGTCGAGTTTTCGGGCCTGGCGGCGGCTCGGGCCCTCCAGCTCGTCCCCCTGTTGAAGCTTTACGTCCGGCCACTGGTCCCCGTCGCCGCGGCGCGGCTTTTGGCCGAGCGCTCGACTCTCCGTCTGGCGTCGCCAAAACAACAGGCCTACCTCGCCGCAGAGCGCGCAGCGGTGCCGGCAAGCCCCGGGGCGCTGGCAGCACGTGACCAGATGTGAAAGCCCCTCGGCCAGGCCAGCGGAGACACACACCGTTGCTGGGGGGGCGGCGAAGCGTCAGGCGGAGGCAAGCACGCGCGTCGGCACTCGCACCTCAAAGGTGGTGCCGTGGCCGACGCGGCTCTGGACGTTGATGCGGCCGCCCAGCTTCTGGACCACCGCCACGCAGACGCTGAGGCCAATGCCCGTCCCCACGCCAACTGGCTTGGTGGTGAAGAAGGGCTCGAAAATGCGGGTCTGCTGCTCCTCGGGAATGCCGACGCCGGTGTCCGAGACGCTGAGGACGGACTCGCGCCCGTCGGTGCCGGTCAGGACGCGAATCTCGTGCTGACGGGGGTCTCGGTCGTCGAGAGCCTGTAGGGCGTTGACCAGGAGGTTCATCACCACCTGGTGCAGCTTTCCTTTCGGCGCGCAGTCGATGGGTGCCGGCCGCAAGTCCTTCACCACCCGGGCTCGGCTCTGTAGCTCGCGCTCGGTGAGCAGGAGTGTACTGGCCGCGATGTCCGCCAAGTCGACCGGCTCGAGCACCTGGTTCTCGTCGGCGCGACTGAACGTCTTGAGTTCCTGGACGATGGTGCGCACACGCTGACCGCCCTCGGCGGTCTCGTTTATCAGCGCGTCGATGTCGTCCAGCGTCTCGCGGAAGCCAATCTGCGCCTCCAAGGCCTGGCCTCGGTCCGGTGCCTCCCGGTAGGCGGTGATGACGCGCTTCACGTCGTCCACGTAATTTCGAAGCGAGGTGAGGTTGGAGAGGATGAAGGCAAGCGGGTTGTTGATTTCGTGAGCGACGCCCGCGGCGATTTGCCCAATCGCTGCCAGCTTTTCGCTCTGCGCCAGCTGCGCCACCAGTCGGCGGTCGCGCTCAGCGTCCGCTAAACGGATGAGGTTCCGGACCCGGGCCACCAGGGCGCGGCGCTGAATGGGCTTGTGCAGGTACTCGTCAGCGCCCGCCTCCAGGCCTTTGAGCTCGCTGTCCGCATCGTTGAATTCGGCGGTGAGGAAGATGACCGGCATCCGGGTGTGGGCCTTGTTCTCGCGAAGCCGGCGGCACACCTCGAAACCGTCCATGTGTGGCATCCGGATGTCGAGCAGGACCAAGTCCACGCCCCCTTGCTCCACCCGGTCCAGGGCCTCGGGCCCACTGTTGGCGCCGACGACACGAAAGCCCTCTGCCTTCAGGTAAGCCTGCACCAGCCGCACGTTGGCAGGCTCGTCGTCGACCACCAGAACCTGGGGAGGTTCCAAGCGTCGCAACTCTGGCCCTTCGTCGTACCGGCCCTTCACCATCCGCGGGCTGCTCCTCACACTTGGCTCAGCAGGCGGAGGATGGCGGACGACGGCCGCCGTCGCAACTTCGGCTTCGTCCGGCTGAGCCATCCTTCCCACACCAGAGCACCGCACGTGCCACCGCCCGACGTCTCACCCCAAGTGCGCGAGAGGACGAGGTTCCGGTCGCGAGATGGGTGGGTCAATCGCCGACGGGCCGTCCGGGGCGACCCGGGGCAGAAACAGCGTCAAGTCCTCCGGCAGCGGCGCGGTGAAGACCGTCCTCTCGCCGGAGACCGGATGGGGCAGAGACAAGCGCGCGGCATGAAGCGCGTGCCGCTTGAGTCGCAGTCGCACCCAGGCCTCCGGCTCGAGGCAATGGCGGCTGAAACGGTCGAAGTAGCCGGGGTCCGGCCCGTACATTTTATCCCCCACCAGTGGAAAGCCCGCGGACTGCAAGTGCACGCGAATTTGGTGCTGACGGCCGGTCTCCGGAAAACAGCGCAGCAGCGCGAAGGGCTCGCCCTCTCGCACAAAGCGGTGGGCGACGTGGAAGCGCGTCCGAGCCGGACGGCCGGCGGCGTCCACGCGGACTGCAATACGGATGGTGGGAGTGCCCTCGAGCAGCGGCGCATCCACCAGGAAGGCATCCTCGCCGGGCCACCCCTCCACAATGGCCAGGTACTCCTTCTCGACGGTGCCGTCTTGGAAAGCCCGCATCAGCTGACGCGACGCCTCTGGCGTCCGTCCACACACCAACAGGCCAGACGTCTCGCGGTCCAGGCGGTGCGCTGGAGCAACCAGGAAGCCAGGGCCGTGCTGCCGCAGCAAGAGGGCCACCACCGTCCCGTGGTGGTAACGCGCGGTGGGATGGATGGGCAGGCCGGCCGGCTTGTCCAGCACCAGGAGCGCCTCGTCTCGGTACACCTCGCGAAGGTTTTCCGGCGTCGCCGGCTCCACCAGACTCCGTCGGCGCAGCCGAAAGGTGAGACCAGGCCAGACCCGGGTGCTGGCCTTGAGGGGGACGTCGGACAAAAGCGCGGTGCGAAGGATGCGCTGGACCCGCACCCGCGATAGCCGTCGAATTTTCTCGCACAGGTAGCGGTCCAGCCGCCAACCCGCGTAATTGGGTTCAACGGTAAACGTCACCTCCACGACGCCCTCGGCGACTTCGTCTATTGTCTCGGCCATGCGCAGGTGGGTCCTAGCGGCGCTGGCGCTCTTTGTCACCTCCGCGGCCGCCGCCCCAAGCAAGGGACTCGCCGTGGTGGAGATGAGCGCCCCGTCGAGCATGCAGGGATTGGCGGCCCAATTGACGCGCCAAGTCCTCGACGCCGCCCAAGCCCAGCGGATGAAAGTGGTGACCCCGGACGAGCTCGAGACGTTTCTCGGGCCGAAGGACGTTGCGGCCTTGAAGCAGTGCGGGCCGGCAGCAGGGTGTTTGTCGGCGCTGTTGGCGAACCTCCCCGTCAACCGCGTCGTCGTTGGAACGCTGGCCCGCGACCAGTCGCATTACCTCGTCCACTTCTGGCTCATCTCCCTCACCCCGCCCACCACCGTGGCCGAGGTGGACCGCGCCATTCTCATCGCCTCGCGACGCCTGCAGCCTGACGTCGCAGCAGCACTCCCGGCCCTGTTGCGCGGAGAACAAGAGGCCAAGGGGACACTGGTGCTGGACAGTACCGTCACCGAGGCCACGGCCAGCCTCGACGGCGAGCCGCTGGGACGGACGCCGCTGACGCGGTTGCTCAAGCCCGGCAAGCACGAGGTGCACATCTCGCACCCGGGCTATTACCCAGTGGACCGCCTGGTGACGGTGGAGGCAGGCCAGACGACGCATGAAGTCGTCCGGCTGGTGGCCGTCCCGGGCACGGAGCCGTTGCCGCTGCCGCCGCCGGAAACCTCAACCCCGGTAGCGTCCGGCGGCTTCCGCGTTCCCGTCGCGGGGTGGGTGGCTCTCGGCGTGGGCGTCGCGGCCGGGGCCGCCGGAGCGGTTCTGGCCGTCTCCGCGCACGACAACCAGGACCAACTGCTTGCCGGCTACAACCCTGCCCACAACACCTACCAGGGTTTCCGTTCCCAGGCGCTGAGCGGGCAGAATCAGGCCACCTGGGCCAACGTCTGCTTCGGGATTGCCGGCGCGGGACTCATCACCTGGGGCGTTCTCACCTGGATTGCCAGCAGCGCCCCGGCCGAGTCGCACACCTCGGTGGGCGTCGGCGTCGGGACACACGGCGCCACGCTGTCCGTCGCTGGGAGCTTTTAGCATGCAGCGACCGACCTCCTTTGCGCTTTTGGCAATGGCTGTGGCACTCGGTGCCCTGGTACTCGTGCGGTGCAGCTTCGGCATCAACCCGGATGAGGGCTACTTCGCCTGCACCACAGTGGCCGACTGCACCAGTGGGCAGGACTGCGTGCCCAACCCCGACGGCGGCAACGGCCTGTGCTACCCAGTGGGCGCCTGCCTTCCGGACGTCGTCCCCTGCGGTGCGGGGCAAGGGTGTGTGGATGGTGGCTGCGTCGACTGCACCGCCTGTGCCGTGGCGGCCTGCGCCGGGGCCTCGTGCGTTCTGGACGGCGGCCCACAGCAGTGTCTGAGCCGGGTGGTGCTACCGGACGGTGGCCTGGCCGACGCGGGCGGAGGGACGCTGCCCGACGGCGGCTTTTCCGACGCCGGCGGGCCCACCACCTACGTCTGCGACTTTCCTTGAGACGGTGATGGCGAGGCCGTCTGGTAGACGTCCGGACGGCGAATCTCCATGGCCCGCGCCGGGTCCGCCAACGGCACGAAGCCGTGTCGGCGGTACAGCGAATGGGCGTCTCGGGTGGCCAGGCTCCAGCGCCGCAGCTTCTCGAGCTCGGGGTGAGCCATGACGGCCGCCATCAGCGCATCGGCGATGCCACGCCTCCGGTGGCTTTCGACGACGAAGACGTCGCATACCCAGGCGAAAGTGGCGCGGTCGGTGACGACGCGGGCAAACCCCACCTGACGGAGGCCCTCGTAGGCACCGAAGCACAAGGAATTCGCGAGCGCTCCTTCGAGCACCGCCCGGGGAATGCCGGACGACCAATAGCTGTGGCTCAAGAACGCATGCAAGACGTCCACGTCGAGGCGGGTGGGGTCGCAGCTGATGTCGATGCCGTCCGGAGCTTGTCGCGCCATAGGAAGCGCAGCGTCCCATAGAGGCCCGGCCGGGCGGGAGCACAGCTGAGTCGCCGCTGCCCCGGGGGGAGGGGCCGCCGGGGGGGGGAAACAGGTTCCCTCGCACGGAAGGGGGCGCTTAGTCTGCTTCCGTCATGCCCAGCCCGCTCAAGAAAGTCATGTGCGCCAACCGGGGCGAAATTGCCATCCGCGTCTTCCGCGCCTGCAACGAGCTCGGCATTCGCACTGTGGCCATTTACAGCGACGAGGACCGCGTCAACGAGCACCGACACAAGGCCGACGAGGCGTACCGCGTCGGTCACGGGAAACGTCCGGTGGAGTCGTACCTGGGCATCGAGGAAATTCTCGACGTGGCTCAAGCGGCCGGCGTGGACGCCATCCATCCTGGCTACGGCTTCCTCTCGGAGAATGCAGACTTTGCCGACGCCTGCGAGCGCCGCGGCGTGCGCTTCATCGGTCCACGTCCCGCGGTAGTACGGCTGATGGGCGACAAAGTGGCGGCCAAGCGCCTCGCCGAACGGGTGGGCGTCAGCGTTGTGCCAGGCACCAGCCTGGAGGGCACCGAGCAGGAGATGCTCGCCGCGGCCCGGCGTTTTTTCGAGCGCAACGGGCCGGTCATGGTCAAGGCCGCCCACGGCGGTGGGGGCCGCGGTATGCGGGTGGTGCGCAAGCGGGAGGAGCTTGAGCAGTCGCTCGCCGAAGCCCGCTCCGAGTCGCAGCTCGCCTTCGGGAGTCCGGTGGTTTTCCTCGAGGCGTTCCTGGAGCGGGTGCGTCACCTCGAAGTGCAGATTCTGGGCGACCTCGAGGGAAACCTCGTCCATCTGCACGAGCGCGATTGTTCGGTGCAAAGGCGTCAGCAGAAAGTCATCGAGATTGGGCCGGCGCCCAATGTCTCGGACAGCGTTCGCGAGAAGCTCTTCGACTCGGCGCTCAGGTTGATGCGAGCGGCCGAGTACTCGAGCGCGGGCACGGTGGAGTTCCTCGTCGCCGGTGAGGCCGTCCACTTCATCGAAGTCAACGCCCGGCTCCAAGTGGAGCACACCGTCACCGAGCAGGTGACGGGGGTGGACCTAGTCCAAGCCCAGCTGCGGATTGCCGAGGGCTACTCCCTTGCCTCCGAGGAGATAGGCATCGACGGCCAGTCCTCCATTCAGCCGCGCGGTTTCGCGCTTCAGCTGCGCGTCACCACTGAGGACCCGGCGAACAACTTTCTCCCCGACGCGGGCACCATCCAGGCCTGGCGGCCAGCGACCGGCTTCGGCATCCGGCTGGACGGCGGCAACGGTTACCCCGGTGCAGTCATTTCCCCCTCCTACGACTCGCTTTTGGTGAAGGTCATCGCCTATGCGCCGACGTTCCGGGGCGCTGTCCGCAAGGGACAGCGGGCACTGCGCGAGTTTCGCATCCGCGGGGTGAAAACCAACCTTCACTTTCTGGAAAATGTCCTGCAGTCCGAGGCCTTCCTGAGCGGCGAGACGTACACCCGCTTCGTCGACGAGACGCCGTCGCTCTTTCAGTTCGCCCCGCGGCGGGACCGGGCCACCAAGCTGCTTCACTACCTGGCCGATGTCATCGTCAACGGGCACCCCACCGTCCCCAAGGCAGCACGCCGGCGGTCGGTGGAATTCGCGCCTCCTCGCCTCCCGGAGCTGTCGCGCGGGCCGCCTCCATCCGGCACGCGCCAAATCCTCGATGACAAGGGACCCGCCGGACTGGCCGCCTGGGTCAAGGCGCAGAAGCGCGCGCTGCTTACTGACACCACCATGCGCGATGCTCACCAGAGTCTCCTGGCCACCCGGCTGCGCACCATCGACTTGTTGCGGATTGCTCCGGCCACCGTCCGACTGGCGCCAACGCTCTTTTCCCTAGAGTGCTGGGGAGGCGCCACCTTCGACACTGCCTACCGCTTCCTCAACGAGGACCCGTGGCAGCGGCTTCGGGCGCTGCGGGCTGCTGTGCCCAACATCCTGCTCCAGATGCTCCTTCGCGGAGCCAATGCGGTTGGCTACACCAGCTACCCGGACAACCTGGTGGAGGCTTTCGTCGACGAGGCGGCGGAGGCAGGCATCGACGTCTTCCGGGTATTCGACTCGCTCAACGACCTCGACTCGATGGAGGTGAGCGTCCGCCGCATCCTTCGGACGGGGAAAGTGGCCGAAGTCGCCATGTGCTACACGGGCGACGTCTCCAACGAGAAGCGGCCCAAGTATGACCTCGCCTACTACGCCGACCTGGCCCGGCGCATCGAGGACATGGGCGCCCATTTCCTGTGCATCAAGGACATGGCCGGGCTGCTCCGACCACGGGCGGCGGCGCTCCTCATCGACCGACTGAAGCAAACCACCCAGCTGCCCATTCACCTCCACACCCACGACACCTCCGGCAATGGCGGCGCGGCCTACCTGGAGGCCATCGACCACGGAGTGGACATCGTCGACGTAGCGCTTGCGCCGATGGCCGGCCTCACCAGCCAGCCGTCAATGAATGCGCTGGTCTCCGCCCTGCGGGGCTACCCGCGCGACACCGGCATCACCAACAAGCTGCTGCAGCCGCTGGCCGACTACTGGGAGGACGTCCGGGAGCCGTACAGCCCCTTCGAGTGCGGGCTGAAGAGCTCGACCTCGGAGGTGTACTTCCACGAGATTCCTGGCGGTCAGTACTCCAACCTCCGGCCTCAGGTGGCCGAGATGGGGCTGTTGCCCAGGTGGAACGACGTCAAGGTGGCCTTCGCGGTGGTGAACCTCTTGGTGGGAGACATCCCCAAGGTGACGCCCTCCTCGAAGATGGTGGGCGACTTCGCCATTTTTCTCTTGAAGAACGACCTCCTGGTGAAGGGCTCCACCCTGGAAGCCAGCGTCGCCGCCACACGCGCGCTGGTGCTTCGGGAGGCCGCGCGGCTGGACTTCCCGTCCAGCGTGGTGGGCTACTTCCAGGGACACCTCGGGCACCCGCCGGGGGGCTTCCCGGAGGACCTCCGCCGGGCGGTGCTCAAGGGGCTCCCCACCGTCGCGGGGCGCGCCGGGGCTAGCCTCGCTCCGCTCGACCTCGAGGGGCTGCGCACAAAGCTGTCCGAACGGACGGGGCGACCCGCGCGGCGCGACGAGGCGCTCTCCTCGGCGCTCTACCCACGGGTCATGGAGGAGTACCTCGACGGCTACGCCCGCTTCGAGGACGTCTCCATCCTCGACACGCCGCTCTATTTCTACGGGCTGGAAGTGGGCCAGGAGGTATGGGTCGACATCGAGCCCGGAAAGACGCTCGTCATCGCGCTTTCGGCGGTGGGCGAGCCGGACGAGAACGGGATGCGCACCGTCTACTTTGAGCTCAACGGCCACGGCCGCCAAGTCACGGTGCGGGACCGGGCACGGGCGCCGGCCATCCAAGAGGCACGCAAAGCCGACAAGGACAACGCCAACCATGTCGGTGCCTCCATGCCGGGCACCGTCATCGGACTCCACGTCAAGGTGGGGGACGCCGTGGCGGCTGGCGCCCCGTTGCTCACGCTCGAGGCGATGAAGATGGAGACGGTGGTGCGCGCGGTGCGGGCGGCGACGGTGAAAGAAGTCGTCGCGGCGCTGAAGAGCCGGGTCCAAGCCGGGGATTTGCTCGCCGTGCTCTCTTCCTAACCCGCACCGTTGAGGGGAGAGGGCCCAGCTGACGCGCGCGCCGTCTTCAGGGCGATGGCACCACTGCGTACACCAGCTGCGTTCCGTTGAATTGCGGGCGGTAATAGACGCCGCCGCAATTGTGGTAAACGACGCCGCCCAAATTAACGGCTGCACAGGCGGGAGGCAGCACGACCACCACCGTGCCGAAAGGGGGTGGCGGCACCGGGTGCACCACCACCACCACCGGAGGCGGCGGGGCCGGACGCACCACCACCACCGTCGCCGGCGGCGGCGGTGGGCGGACGACCACCACGGCCGGTGGAGGAGGCGGCGGCCGCTTCACCGCCACCGCGCCGCCATTGGGCCCGACCGCCACCGCGCCGTGCGGTCCTGCAACAAAGCCACCGGCCAGCGCCCCCGTGCTCAAGACGAGGACGGCAGCCGCCAGCTTCGAGCCGAGGGCGACAGGCTTCATGGTGTTCCCTTCTCCGGGGAAGGCTGAGGCATCATCTCCGCGCGAGTACTTCCTGGCGGGGGGGTGAAGACGAAGTCCTTTGGCGGGACACTGCCGCCCAGCTTCCAGTCCGAGAGGTCGAGGATTTCGCGGGGGGCTCCCGGGACGGACTTAAAGGTCACTGCAATGCGACGGGGGAGCGGCCGCCGGCCACGCTCGACCCAGAGTTGCCAATCGACGTCTCTCTCGGTGAAGGCGAGCTGGTCGCACTCCACCCCATCGACTTGGGCCTTCCCAACGACGAAGGCCGTGACCAGCCCCTGACTCATCACCGCAAAGGGGTCGGACGTGAGCAAGGGGGAGATGGTGAAGACGGCGTCGTACTTGTCCCTGAGGAAGTCAATCGTCTGGTCGACAGTCGGTGGGCTCGCCGTTCTACCGAAGGTCTTTCTCACCGGGTCGAACAGGGTCACCGTTTTCCCGTCGTACCAGAGGCTCACGTTGGTGATGTCACCGCGAACGTCGATGCGCGCCCTGTCTGGCCGTTGCAGCTGGACGCGGCTGGTCCGGTAAAAGGCAACCTGCTGTCCGGTGGTAGCCAGCTCTTCGCTGTACCCTTTCACGGTGAAGGCCAGCGTCTGACTCGAACTCAGAAACGCGCTCATCCTTCTGAGCACGTCAAAGGCTGCAGGCTCGAACGGCGTGGCGTCGGAGGTGGCGCCCGACGGAGGGACTCCACCGTCTTGCTCGTTCTGGGCGTGCACAGTGGGGACGAGCAGGAGTCCCACAAGCAGGGCTGCCCACGCACTCCGCTTCGCTGTCATTTTGGCAACCTTCAAACACTCGGCTTGTAGCGCAAGCGGTTGGGCGCTGCCCAGGCAAAAGCGGGGCGCTGCCGTCGCCAGTCGCCGCTAAGGCTGCTTCTAGTGGCTGGGGACGGGAGCGGCAGGAAGGACGGTCCTCATGTCCTGGAGAAATTCCTGGACGATGCTGTTCAGTCCCTCGTTCCAGGCGTTGGCCACGGCGGTGGCCGACTTTTCAGGCAGTGGTAGACGGCGCAGGTAGGCCTTGCGCAGCAGTGGCGTCACCGGCTCGGGCAAGGGCGGCACGGAGAGCACCACCAATTCCACCGCGACCGCCGCCATCGGCTTGTCCGGGACGGTGAAGTCCCCTTCCAAGTCGCTGACATAGGCCTCGACCAAGAGGTCGGCCGGCAGAGGACCCCCCAACTCCACCATGTCCCGGACGAAGTCCATGTTGGAAAGCGAGGCCCGAAGCAGGGCCAGCACCAAGTCACGGGGCGAGGCGGCGAGAACGGCGTAAGGGTCCTTCTCGAAGCTGTGGGGGCCGGAGCGGTAGCTGAGGGCACGACCGGCAAATTCCGGCGCCACCTCCACTCGGTCCACCGCCACCGCGTACGCGCCGGGCGCCGCCTTGGTGCTCACCATCGGGGGCGGGTCAATGGCAAAAATCTGCGGCCCACTGGGCGGCTTGGCCAGACAGCCCACAGCTCCCAAGGCGAGTCCCAAGAGGCCCGCGACCCGCAGCGATGGACGATTCACTTCTTCTCCTTGGAGAGAACGGGGGCCGCTGGCGGCGGGTCACCGAAGAGGAAGCCTGCTGGGTAGCGGTTCAGCTGCTCCAAAACGCTGTCGAGCTCGCGGGTCGCCGCGCGGGTGTTGGCCAGCGTGTCGTTGAAGTTCCGGAAGTCGATGTTGGACAGACGCCCGGCGGTCCGCTCCAGACGCTGGTTGGTGTCTTGGAGTCCGAGAACCAACTGGTTGGCATTCTTTCCGAGGTCCGGGAGATGCATCGCCTGAACCTCGCCTCGGATGTCATCAATGGCGTTGCGCGCCCCCACGGCGGCCTGCTCCAGCTCTTTGGAGATAGCCTTGGTATCCAAGTCGTCGAGCTTGGTCTGGACGGTGCTCCCCAGGGACTGGAAATCAATTTTGTCCAAGCTGCTCATAATCTTCGTCACCGCGGTCAGAATTTGACTGAACTCGCTCGGCGCCGAAGGGATGTACATATTCTTCGGCGTCCAAGGCACCGCCAAGGGCGGGTACTTCTCGGGGTCGGCGTTCTTGAGGGCCAGGACGCTGCTGCCGGTGATGCCCTGACCCTGAACCACTGCGCGAAGGCCCGAGTCGATGACCTTTTTGAGCTTCACCACCGGGTCGCCGCCTCCCGGGAGCGGGCTCAGCGACTTGGGAATGCTGAAGCGAATGACGACGCACCGCGGATGTCCTGGCGGGTAGTCGTTCCAGGAGAAGCGTATGGAGGTGACTTGACCGACATTGACGCCGCGCAACGTCACCAGTGACCCGTTGCTGAGGCCGGCCACTTCTCCTTCCACGTAGGTTTCGAACTGGTCGACCGGCTCGACGTCGCGGCTGAAGGCGAACGCGACCAGGCCGGCCATGATGAGGCCAAGCCCGACGAGCACGAAAGCGCCAATCTTGAATTCGTGAGCTCGTTCGCTCATCCGGTCTTCCTCTCCTGTTCGGGGTCTGCCTCGCGCCGGAAAAATTGACGGACCACCGGGTCCTGGGAGTGGTCGCGAAGGTCGGCCGGCTTTCCCTCGGCGATGATGGTCTTGCGCTCTTCGTCCACCATGATGCAGCGGTCGGCAATGGCGAAGATGCTCTGCAGCTCATGCGTCACCACGACGCAGGTCATGCCGAAGTCCCGGGAGAGGCCTCGAATCAGCCGGTCCAGTCCCGCCGAGGTGATGGGGTCCAGCCCCGCCGAGGGCTCGTCGAGGAAGAGAATGGCCGGGTCGAGGGCCATCGCCCGGGCGATACCGGCGCGCTTCTGCATACCGCCGGAAAGCTCGGAGGGCATCCGGAGCGCCGCCTCGAAGAGCCCGACCTGATTGAGCTTGGTCAGCGCAACCAGCTCCCGCTCGTGGAGGTCGAGCCGGGTGAATTCGTCCAGCGGGAGGCGGGCATTTTCGACCAGGTTCATCGAGCCAAAGAGCGCGCCGCTCTGGTACATGACCCCGAACTTGTTGAGCAGCTTCACCCGCTCCGGCCCCTGGGCGCTGACGATGTCGACGCCGTCAAAGAGAATTCTCCCTTGGACCGGCTCCAGCAATCCAATCATGCACTTGAGAAGCGAGCTCTTTCCGGAGCCGGACCCGCCGAGGATGACGAAAATCTCGCCGCGATGAACCTGAAAATTGAGGTCTCTCTGCACGACCCGGTGGCCGTACCCGATGGTCAGGTGCTCGACGGCGATGATGGGCTGCTTCTCGGCGGCCGGGCTCATATGTCGAGTGCAAAAGCGAAGACGGAGAAAACGGCGTCGATGATGATGATGAGCAAAATTCCGGAGACCACGGCCCGGGTGGCCGAATCCCCGACGGCGCTCGGCCCCTGGCGGGTATGCACGCCGTGGTAGCAGCCAAGGCCAGCCACCACCGTCCCGAAGACGAACGCCTTGATGAGGCCAAACAGAATGTCCTTGAGCCCTAGGGCTGCCGTGAGCTGTCCCCAAATGAGCGGCAACGGGAAGCCCATCAACTTGGTGACGATGACGCCGCCCAGGATGCCCATCGCCATGGAATAGGCGGTGAGCAACGGCATGGCGAAGGTCCCAGCCAGGACCCGCTGCACCACCAGGAAGCGCGTCGGGTCGAGCCCCATGGTCTTCAGAGCATCGAGTTCCTCGTTCACCTTCATCGTCCCGAGCTCGGCGGCGAAGGCTGAACCGGTACGGCCGGCGAAGACGATGGCGGTCATGATGGGACCAAGCTCACGGACCATCACCAGGCCAATCATGTTGGCGATGTAGATTTGTGCGCCGAATTGCTTCAGCGGCTGGGCAGCCTCGAAGGCGATAATCAGCCCGGTGAGCAAGCTGATGAGCGAGACGATGAGGAGGGCGTTGGCACCGGCCTTCTCAAAGACGATGGCCAGCTCTCCGACGCGTAGCCACCGGGGACGGCGAACCACCGCAGCCAAGGCGATGCTCAGCCGGCCGAGGAATGCCACCACCTCGATGAGGTCGCGTCCCAGTCCGAGCGTCGCCGCTCCCACCTCCATGGTGAGGGGTTTTCGGCGCTTTCGCCTCTCCACCGCGCGCTCGGCTTCAGGGGTGGGAAACGCGGAAAGGAGCTTCTCGAGCTCCGGCCGCAAGCCTCGCACCGTGGCCTGGATGCCCGGGGTGAAGCGCCCGTGGACGAGCTCGTAGAGGACGACCATCCCGGAGGCATCGCCGTGCGCAATGTGGCTCGCGTCCACTTCCACCGCCTGCCACGTCTTTCCAGCGAGCTGGGTGGAAATCTCCTGGCGGGTGGCCGAGGCGTTGTGCACGTCGAGCGCCCCGGTAAGCGCGAGCACGGCGCTCCCTGGAGCTGTCTCCCTCAGCGCAACTGCTACTTCCGGACCGGCCTCCACGCTCGCACCATAAAGGACTGGCGGCCGGCTGTGCGGCGTTTCCGCGTTTCCTTTGCCGCCTCAGCCCACTGGACACTCAGCGCGCTCGGGCCAATGGAAAGCGCACTCTTGGACGGCCGACGCTCGGCTTCAGCGAGGCGTCCCCAGCCGTGGGCAGCTGAGAAACCCTGGAGGGGGGCTTCCGACTGGGCGCCTGGGAAAGCCAAAGGGAGTGCTAACCTCGGGCGCACCCGAATGGCCGCGTCCGTCGACGTTCCGCTGCGTGCCCTGGCGGTCATTCCCGCGCGCTGGGGCTCCACCCGTTTCCCAGGCAAGCCCCTGGCGATGCTCGCCGGCCGCCCCCTGGTGCAGCACGTCGTCGAGGCGGCCCTGCGCTCGGGAGCCTTTGAGCGGGTGGTGGTGGCCACCGACGACGAGCGGATTGCGGAGGCGGTGGCGCGCTTCGGCGGCGAGGTCGAGCGGACTTCCCCGGCACACCGCTCGGGGACGGACCGCGTGGCGGAGGTGGTGGCCCGTCTGCCCGACGAGGCCCCGGACGTGGTGGTCAATCTGCAGGGGGACGAGCCGCTGGTGGACGCCGTCTCGCTCCGGCGCCTGGTGAATGCTTTCACCGACGGCCGGGTGGCCATGGCCACGCTGGTGCGGCCGCTCGAGGAGGCAGCTGAGCGGCTCAGTCCCCACGTGGTGAAGGTGGTGCCGGACATCCGCGGAGACGCTCTCTACTTCAGCCGCGCTGACATTCCCTTTGACCGGGACGGAATGCGGGTGCCCCGCTTCGCGCATGTCGGGCTCTACGGCTACCGTCGGGCAACGCTGGTGCGGCTGGCCCAGCTGCCCGCCGGCACGCTGGAGCAGGCCGAGTCGCTGGAGCAGCTCCGGGCCTTGGAGCACGGGATTCGTATCCGCTGCGTCGTCACCGAGCACGTGAGTATTGGAGTGGACACGCCGGCTGACCTCTCGCGGGCCGAAGCAGCCTTGGCGGCGCGCGGCGGCGGCTGAACGAGCCCCACCTTTCCGAGGCAGTCCGTTCGCACCATCCGAGTGCGCTGTCGTCGGAGTTTTCAGAGGGGCCGAGGGCAGCCTCATTGACCGCGAATGGGGTTCTGCGGCATTCAGGATTCCCCATGCGCACCAAGAAGACCAAGTTCATCTTCGTCACGGGCGGCGTGGTGAGTTCCCTCGGTAAAGGGCTGGCCTCGGCCTCCATCGCCGCGTTGCTCGAGAACCGCGGCTTGGACATCACCTTGTGCAAGCTCGACCCGTACATCAACGTCGACCCCGGGACGATGAGTCCCTTCCAGCACGGCGAGGTCTACGTCACCGACGACGGGGCCGAGACCGACCTGGACCTCGGGCACTACGAGCGTTTCACCTCGGCCCACATGAGCCGGTTGAACAACTTCACCACCGGCCGCGTCTACAACTCGGTCATCCAGAAGGAGCGGCGCGGGGAGTACCTGGGGAAGACGGTCCAGGTCATCCCCCACATCACCGACGAGATAAAGGCCAACATTCAGGCCGCGGCCGAGGGCCACGACGCCATCATCGTCGAGGTGGGCGGGACGGTGGGCGACATCGAGTCGCTCCCCTTCCTCGAGGCAGTTCGGCAGATGCGCTACGACGTCGGGGCGCAAAACACGACCTACGTCCACCTCACGCTGTTGCCCTACATCGCCGCCGCCGGAGAGGTGAAAACCAAGCCCACTCAGCACTCGGTGATGAAGCTGCGGGAAATCGGCATCCAGCCGGACATCTTGTTGTGCCGCACCGACCGAGAAGTCCCGGCGGAAATGCGCGCGAAAATCGCCATGTTCTGCAACGTCGACACGGCGGGTGTCTTCACCAGTCCGGACGTGAAGAGCATCTACGAGCTGCCCCTTGAGCTGCACCGGCAAGGCATCGACGAGCGGCTGTCGGAGATTCTCAACATCTGGTCGCGCGCCCCACGCCTCGAGCGCTGGGAGCGCATCCTGGAAAAGGTTTACCACCCCTCCCGCGGCGAGGTGCGCATCGCGGTGGTGGGCAAGTACACCGACCTCAAGGAGAGCTACAAGAGCCTCAACGAGGCCCTCCAGCACGGCGGCATCGCCAACGACTGCAAGGTGGAACTGGTCTACCTCGACAGTCAGGAGGTGGAGGCCCAAGGGGCCGCGACCTTGCTCGCCGGAACCCACGCCCTGCTGGTTCCGGGGGGCTTTGGGGTGCGGGGGACGGAGGGCAAAATCAACGCCATCCGGTGGGCCCGGGAGAAGAGAGTGCCCTTCTTCGGCATCTGCCTCGGCCTGCAGATGGCCGTCGTGGAGTTCGCCCGCAGCATCCTCGGGCTGAGTGGGGCCAACTCCATCGAATTCGACAGCAAGACGCCCCACCCCGTCATCTCGCTGATGGAGAGCCAGCAAGGCGTCCAGGACAAGGGCGGGACGATGCGGCTCGGTGCCTACCGCTGCGTGCTGAAGAGCAACTCTTTGGCCTTCAAGCTGTACGGCAAGGACGAGGTGAGCGAGCGCCACCGTCACCGCTATGAGGTGAACAACGCCTACCGGGCCCGGCTCGCCGAAGCGGGGCTGGTGGTCAGCGGCCACAACCCCGAGCTCAACCTGGTGGAGATGGTCGAGCTGGCGGACCATCCCTACTTCGTCGGCTGTCAGTTTCACCCCGAATTCAAGAGCAAGCCCTTCGCCCCACACCCCCTCTTCTCGGGCTTCATCCGGGCTGCCTTGGAGCAACGCGACGGGGCGAAGCGATGATTCGACTGGGTGGCCACCCGGTGGGCGCCGGGCAGCCGCTGCTCGTCATCGCTGGCCCGGACGTCATCGAGTCCGCCGAGCATGCCTTGCGCCACGCTCGGCTGCTAGCCGACCTCACCCAGGCCCAAGGGTTGCCGTTCATCTTCAAGTGCAGCTTCGACAAGGCCAACCGCACGAGCGGTACCGCTTTCCGGGGGCCCGGTCTGACCGAGGGGCTGCGCGTCCTGGCGCGGGTGAAGCGCGAGGTTGGCGTACCGGTGCTCACCGACGTCCACGAGACAGCCCAAGTCGCCCCGGTGGCCGAGGTGGTGGACGTGCTGCAGGTGCCGGCCTTCCTCTGCCGCCAGACCGACTTGGTGGTGGCGGTGGCCCGCAGCGGGCGCGGCGTCAACCTCAAGAAGGGACAATTCGTGGCGCCTTTGGACATGGTCCAGGCTGCACGAAAAGCCACCGAAGCAGGCAACTCCAACGTCCTCATCACCGAACGGGGGGCCAGCTTCGGCTACCACAACCTGGTGGTGGACATGCGCGGGCTGGCACAAATGCGCGCCGCCGGGCTCACGGTGTGCTTCGACGCCACGCACTCGGTGCAGCTGCCCTCTGCCCAAGGCACCGCCTCCGGGGGAGAGCGCTCGCTGGTGCCGGTGCTGGCCAGGGCGGCGGTCGCCGCCGGCGTGGATGCGCTCTTCTCCGAGGTGCATGAGGCCCCGGACGCCGCGCCCTGCGACGGGCCGTGCTCGCTGACGCCCGAGCTCTTTCAAGCCATGCTTGTTGAGCTGGTAGCCATCCGCCGCGCGCTCCGGCACCAGGCCTAACCTCCCCCTCTGCCCCCGAGGGGTCGCCCGTGCCCCCTCCGCCGCCCAAGGCTCGAAAAGCGGGAAAAATCACCTTTCCTGCCCCGGCGGTTCGGGGCCAAGATGAAATTTTCGAGTTCGTGCCAGGGACGGTCACTCCATGACGGACACGCTCTACACCACCCACGACATCAGCCGTCTGTTGCAGGTCGACCCGTCCACGGTGAGCAAGTGGATTGACCGCGGCATCCTGGTGGCCTTTCGCACTCCGGGCGGACACCGGCGCGTACGTGCCGGGGATTTGCGCTCCTTTCTCATCGCCCACGAGATGCCGGTGCCTGAGGAGCTGGGCAGCTCGGCTGTCCGGCTGTTGGTCGTGGACGACGAGAAGCCAGTCCTCGACGCGATGAAGCGGGCCTTCAAGGCGCACGCCAACCAGGTCGAACTGACCACCACCACCTCTGGCGTGGAGGCGCTGCTGCTGGTCACCGAAATCAAACCGCACGGGCTGCTCATCGACTTGAATATGCCCGAGGTGGATGGCTTCGAAGTCTGCCGCAGGATTCGAGCGCGGAAAAACCTAGAGGGCGTGCGGCTCATCACCATGACTGGGCGGCACAGCCCGGAGATGGTGGAGCAATCGCTGAAAGCCGGTGCCGTGGCGTGCATCGCCAAGCCGGTGGAAGTGACCCAGGTGTTGGAGCTCTTCCGAGTTCCTTTGTCGATGAGCAAGAAGGCCGGTTGAGGCCCCTCCCCGGGGGCAGCTACTTGGTGCCGCCGTCCGAAGTGTTCATCACGATGCGGCAGTTGCGCGCGGCGCCAGTCACTTTTCCAGCCAGCAGTTGCCCCAGCTGCTCCCCGCCGATGGACAGGTTGAGCGAGAAGTCCGTGCCATCCTCGCCGCGGACCTTGATGCCGTCGCCGAGAACGAGCCGGCTTCCCTCCACCTTGGCGTCAGGCGCGACAGTGACTTTGCCGCCAAAGGAAATGGCGCTGCCCGTCACTTTGGCACCGGACTCGATGGTGACCGAGCCATTGACGGCCACTGCGCTCTTGGCATGCGCGCCACGGCGGATGATGACGTTGCCGTCAATGGCCACCGCATCATTCACGTGCTTGCCGGCCTCCACCACCGCGTCTTTTCCTCGGGCCACCACGTCGCCGGGCTGCACGTCGATGACGCAGTCCTCCGAGGCGCGCGCCAAGCTGGGGCAGAGCGCGAGGAGCACGAAGAGTGGGGCCACGCGGCACATGAAGACCTCCGACGTCATTGGCCCTTTATACGCTTGACCGGCCCCGGCGATTGCCCGTCCCGAGGGTGGTGCGGCCGGTAGACTGAAATCTCCCCCTCAAAGCTGCCATGCGCCCTAAACGAGAGGCTGACTCGAGGAGTTTGGCGGTTGGCGTTCGCCGTCTCGGCCCGGGCGACGAAGCCATCCTCACGATGTTGGCGGAAGAGGACGCCGACTTCGACGTCGAGGGGCGAGGCAAGCCCCTGCCGCCGCTGTCAGCCGAGGCAATGCGGGAGTACCTCGAGGGCAGAAGCATCCTTCACTGGGTCGCCGAGGCTCACCAGGGGTGGCGGGCCACCTTTTGTGTTGCCTTCTGCGCAAGCGCTCGGCGGCCCTTGCCGAGGTGCTGCATTGGCGTCCGCCGCGCCTGCCGACGGCGCGGCGTCGGTCGTGCGCTTGTCCATGCGCTCAAACGACTGGATGAAGGCGCATGACGTCCAGGAGGCGTGGGTTGTCGCCGACAACCCAGGCGCCGTGGCCTTCTACGGAGTGTTCGGCTTCCAGAGGGTGCAACGAGGTGCGGCGGTCTACATGGCGCGGGAGGGAGCGCCCTTCTTCCGTTGGAGTGAGGCTGGGGGGGTTGTCCCACCCTCCCTGGGTGGGGACTCTCCTCCCCCCAGTGTGTGGGGTCCGGACCCGATGAGGAGGCCTCGACGGCCCTCATCAGCCCGCAAGTCCGTGGGGGTACGGTTCCTGCTGAGGAAGTAGGCCCCGATGCTCACCGCGCCTCTTCTTCTCACCCTCTCGCTGCTCAGCCAGGTGGATGCCGGTCCCCCGCTGGCCGTGGACGTCTCCTCTGGCCGGCACCCCATCAGCCCGGACATCTACGGGATGAATAGCTACAGCGTCACCACCGCGGATGGCTCCTTCCATGCCGAGGTTCGGGTGCCCGTCACCCGCATGGGTGGGGACGCCGCTAGCCGGTACAACTGGAGGCTGGATGCAAGCAACTCCGGCTTTGATTGGTACTTCATGGCTGGAAGCGGTGAGACGGCGCCGGTGCCCAATGCCACCGCGGACACCGTCATCCAGCTGGCGACGAGCTCGTTCGGGCGCACGCTGCTCACCATTCCCTTGGTGCCCTACCTCAACAGCGTGGGCCCCGGAAACGACTGCAGTTACCCAAGCACCCAGTTTCCGGACCAGCAGTCCTTCAACCCGTACGTCCAGCCCAACGGGTACCAGTGCGGCAACGGCGTGCTGACGGACGGCGGCAGTCCCATCCTCCTCAGCCAGGAACAAATCAACCGCATCAACACGCCCAACTCCACCGGCCTGGCCACCGAGTGGGTCCAGTACCTGGTGACCCGCTATGGCAGCGCCGCCGACGGCGGCGTACTCTTTTACAACTTGGACAACGAGCCAAGCGGCTGGAGCAACACCCACCGGGACATTGTCCCGGTTAACCCACCTTACGCCGGAGACGGCGGACTGACCGAGCTCGGCATCCAGTTCGCAACAGCCATCAAAGCCGCCGACCCGACCGCCCTCACGCTGGGCCCGGTGGACTTCGGCTACCCGGTGTACCAGTACGCTGCCGGCTACCTCGATGCGATGGCCGCCGCCGCGGCGAGCGCCGGCCACAGACTGCTCGACTACTTGGACGAGCACTATTACCCCTCAACCAACCTGAATGAGGCGATGGCCAACACCACGGCCGCTGGCAGCGCGGCGCTGCAAACGCAGCGGCTCGACTCCACCCGCTCCTTGTGGGACCCGACCTATTCGGACCAGAGCTGGATTGGCCAGTACAACCCACCCATCCAGCTCATCCCGTACTTCAAACAGCTCATCGCCGCCCACTACCCCGGCACCAAGCTGGCCATCAGCGAGTACAACTGGGGTGGGACGCAGAGCATGAATGGGGCGCTGGCCGAGGCAGACGTGCTCGGCATTTTTGGTCGCGAGGGGCTCGACCTGGCCACCATGTGGGGCCCTCCGGCGAGCACCGACGCAGTGGCCTACGCCTTCCGCATTTATAGAAACTACGACGGCCAAGGCAGCAGCTACGGAGATACGTGGGTGAGCTCCACCAGCGGCGACGCCACCAACGCCGGACAGGGCACCCTGGCCATTTACGGCGCCCAGCGCACCTCGGACGGCGCCCTGACGCTCGTCGTTTTAAATAAGACGGGCGGCGACCTCACCAGCGCGGTGACGCTGGCCGGCTTCACGCCCTCGGCCACGGCCCAGGTGTGGCAGTACAGCCCTGCCAACCTCACCGCGGTGGTGCGCCAGGCGGACGTCCCGGTGAGCACCTCGGGCCTCAGCACCACCTTCCCGGCGAACAGCATTACCCTGTTGGTGGTGGCCTCCACGACGGTGGCAACGGCCCCGGACGCCGGGCCACCCGACAGCGGCACCGCGGATGGCGGCCCCAACGGCGGCGGAGGGAATGGCTCCGGCGGTGGCAGCCCAGGAGGCCCTGCCTCGGTGGGCACCGGTGTGCAGGGGGGCTGCAGCAGCGCCCCCGGCACCAGCGTGGGCTCGGGCCTGCTCGCCTTTCTTTTTCTGGCCCTCAGTCGTCCTCGCGGCCCAAACGCACCGCGACGGCGTTCCCGTCGCGAGTGACGTGCACACTCCAGGGGCGGCAGCACACTGGGCAGTCCTCGACGTAGCGCTCCTCTGGCACGCCTAACCACTCCGCCTGCACCCGCACCCGCTCACCGCAGTAGGGGCACCGCACCCGCTCGCCTTGGGCGCTCGCTGGCCCTGGTGCCTCCGCTTCTTGGAGGCGTGGCGCGGCGGGAGGCCGCTCGCCGCGGGCGGCGGCCTCCTCCCAGCGGCTCAACTGGAGCTCGAGCTCGGACACTTCTACCCCGAGCAGCGTGCTGGGCAGAGCGCCGAGGTGCCCCCGCGCCCGTCCAAAGAGCGTGGCCGCACCAACGGACTTTCCGCGCTGCCACTGGAGAAAGGCAGCGGCGAGTTGGGCCAGCGCCTGGAGCAACTCGCGCTCCGCACCCTGGCCGCTCCGCCAGCCGGCCTCCCACGCTTCATGCGCGGCAAGGAAGTCGCCTCGGGCGAAGCGAACCCGTCCCGTCTGGACGTCAGTGTCGAGCGGATGCACCTTGGGTAAAAGCTCCAGCGAAGGCGGCCCAGGACGAATAGGACGGCCTGGAGCCTGAATCAGAAGCCCAGGCCCCCCGTCATGATGGCAGCCGGCGGCCCAGGCAGGAAGCCGAAGGAAGCTGCAACGTGTCGAGGGCTTTCGCTTGCCTCCTGTCGGGAAGCTTGGCCGCGGCCTGTGGCTCCGGAGCGCCCCTGGCGGCAACCGCCATTACCGGGGTGACGGTGAGGAGCGCTGACAACTCGGTGGCGGCGGGGGGTTAGCGAATGGGTTCCGAGGACAGGACGAGGTCCCCGCGCCCCAAGTACTCGCCCTCGCTGAAGGCCCCGTAGAATTCCTCGAGCATGGCGTCGAAGTCCGGGTAGCGAGCCTCGCGGCGGTCGTGCGTCATCTTGTCGAAGATGAGGTCGAGCTTGCTCGGGGCGTCGGTGCGCACCTCGGAGGGCAACGGCGAGCGACGGCCGGGAATGGCGCCGGTGAGCATCTCGTAGAGGAGAATGCCCACGCCGTAGACGTCCGCCGCACCGCCCGCGTCCTTCGCCTTCACGATGAGCTCGGGGGCGAGGTAGCTCAGCGAGCCGGTGCCCACGTACACCTGGGGCATGCCCTTGCCGGAGTCAATCTCGATGACGCGGCTCAAGCCGAAGTCCCCAATTTTCGCATTTCCGAAGCCGTCGAAGAGGACGTTTTCGGGCTTGATGTTTTGGTGCGTGAGGCCTTGGGCGTGGGCGGCGCGCAGCGCGTAGGACAGCTGCAGGAAGGTGCGGACGGCCAACGGGACGGGGAGGCCCTTGCCGCCCGTCTGGTCTAGACGCTCGCGCAAATTTCCACGGAGCAGCTCCATCACGACATAGGGCCGGCCGACGTCCGTGTTTTGGTCAAGGATGGACACCACGCCCGGATGGCGTACCTGGGCCTGGGCGCAGAGTTCGGCCTTGAGCCGCTTCACCACGTCGGAGCGCTGGAGGAAGGAGAAGTACCCGAAGATGTCCTTCAGCTCCTTGATGGACACCTCGGTCCCGAGGCTGTTTTGGCGCCCCTTGTAGACGGTGCCGAGCGGCCCTGAGCCGATGGCGTCGAACTTCGTGTAACGCAGGTCTCCGTCGCCGGGCTTGCTCCCGGGAGCCGGGCGACCGTCCACCGCGGCGATGCCGTCCACGGCGGTGGTGCGACGGGGCGGCGCCCGCGGGAGAGGGGTATTCGAGGGCGGCGGTGCGGCGGGGGGCTGGGCCACTGCGGTCTCCACGGTGACGTGTTCCAAGGCGGGGACAGACGTCTCCACCTCGACGGGGTAGGAGCTGACGAGCGGCTCGTCCGCGGGAGCGAGCTGCTCGGAAAAGAATTCCCCCACCTCGCCGCTGAAGCGGTCGAGCTCGTTGCCTTCCACCACCCGCTCACCGGTGTCGGTGAGCCGCAGCTGGGCCTCGCGGTCCATGGCGATGTAGTGGAATTTGCGCAGGAAGAAAAAGTAGGCGTCGAACTCGAGCGAAACCGCTGGCTCGAGCGCCGTCTTGACGTCGGCGAGCTTGTTCGAGCGGCCGAGTCGCCCGTTCTCCCGAAGGTTCTTCAGGATGAACAGCGCCTCGCCGCTCACCGTGTCGCGGGTGATGGCCGCCCTCTGGATGTTCATGGCGTTCGTTTCCCCCAATGCTAGCTGATCCTCAGCAACCGCTTCACCGTTTCCAGGACCTGGACAAACTTCACCGGTTTCCCAAGGTAGACATCGACTCCGAGGTCGGTGGCGCGCTCCTGCGCCTCGGTCCCACCTCCACTAATCGCTACCACGGGAACGGCTCGCCAGCGCGGGTCCGCTTTCATTCGCTGCACCAACTGGAAGCCGTCCAGTACAGGCATGTAGAGGTCGGTGACCACGAGATGAAAGGGCCGACCCTCTAGCTGGGCCAGTGCTCCGTGTCCATCCTGGGCGAAGTGGACTTCCATCGGCACCCGGCCCCCTAGCTCCTCGGCCGCGAGCTTCTTCAGCACGTAACTGTACATTTCGACCACGTGAGGATTGTCCTCGACGAGCAGCACCCGGTAGCCCAGGACCGACGGGACACTTCGTTGGGGAACGCCCTCGCCGAGCATCGCCTCCAGCCGCTTGCGAGCCTCCCGGTCGGCCACTCGGATGCCGAGGCCTCCCACCGCCTCCGGCCGGGGAAGCCTGACCCACACCACCTCGCCTGAGAGCGCCACCGGCTCGAGCAGCCCCGGAAAGGAGACGGCCAGGGACACCCGCTCGCCGGGGCGCAGGGGCTCGCTGGTCTGAATGAAGAGTCCCCCCCGAGAGAGGTTCTCGGTGGCGTTGAGCGCAGCGGCACGGTCCTGGAAGTGCACTCGCAGGACGAATGGGACCCGTGCGTCGCCGCGCTTGTCTTCCTCGTCCATGAGCAAATTCCATCCGTTGACAGGGACCCTCGAAAGCCCCTACGAAGCCGGCCCGATGGGGTCGCCCTTCTTCTCGGCCGAGGAGCAGCGCGTCTTCGACGCGAAGCTGTCGGAGATTCTCGCGCACTACCCGGCGGACCGCAAAAGCGCCGCGATGCTGCCGGCTCTTCGGCTACTCCAGGAGATGAAGGGTTGGCTCTCGCCGGACGGCATGCGGCTGGTGGCGAAAGCCCTGGAGGTGGCGCCGGAGCGAGCTTACGAGGTCGCCACCTTCTACGTGATGTTTCACACCCAGAAACCGGGAAAGCACGTGGTGGACGTCTGTACCAACCTTTCCTGCTCCCTGTGGGGGGCGGAGGAGCTACTTACCTACCTCGAGGGCAAGCTCGGGCTGAAGGCCGGGACCTCCAATGACCGCTGGACGCTCCGCGAGACGGAGTGCCTGGCTTCCTGTGGGACGGCCCCCTGTCTTCAAGTCGACGAAGTCCATCACGAGAGACTCACCCGCGGGCGCGTCGACGCCCTCTTCGACAAGCTGACGTAGGGGAAGGAAGGCTGATGCTGCCCGCTGCGGAGAAAGTCATCACCCGGAACTGGGGCAAGCCAGACTCCTGGACGCTGGAGGCCTACCGGAGCAGCGGCGGCTACAAGTCCCTCGAAAAGGCGCTGGAGATGACCCCCCAGGCGGTCACCGACGAGGTGAAGAAGAGCAACCTCCGAGGTCGAGGCGGGGCGGGCTTTCCCACCGGGATGAAATGGAGCTTTGTCCCGAAGGACAGCCCCAAGCCGAAATACTTGGCGGTGAATGCCGACGAGTCCGAGCCGGGCACCTTCAAGGACCGCTACATTCTGGAGAACGACCCCCACATGCTGCTGGAGGGTGTGGCCATCGCCGCCTTCGCCCTGGGGGTGCACACCGCGTACGTGTACGCGCGCGGAGAATTCAAGTTCCAGGCGGAACGGCTGCAGCGGGCCATCGACGAAGCGGCCCGGGCAGGCATTTTCGGGCCGACGGTGTTGGGGAAGCCATTCGCGCTGGACGTCTACGTGGTGCGCGGAGCGGGCGCCTACATCTGCGGTGAGGAGACGGGGATGCTCGAGTCGCTCGAGGGCAAGAAGGGCTGGCCCCGGCTCAAGCCCCCCTTCCCGGCGGTGGTGGGGCTCTTCGGTTGCCCCACCGTAGTGAATAACGTCGAGACGCTGGCCTCGGTGCCGGCCATCATCGAGCACGGCGGCGAGTGGTACGCCAAGCTCGGGACGGAGAAGTCCGGGGGAACCAAGCTCATCTGTCTGTCGGGGAGCGTGAAGCGGCCGGGCGTTTTCGAAATCTCCATGCGCACCACCGTCCGGCAGCTGATTGAGGACGAGCGCTACGGCCAAGGGATGCCGACCGGGCGCACAGTGAAGGCCGTCATTCCGGGAGGCTCGAGTGCCCCGGTGCTGGCAGCGCACGAGCTGGACGTGGCACTCGAATTCGAGGCGCTGAAGAAAGTCGACAACATGGCCGGCTCGGGCGGCGTCATCGTCATGGACGACGCCACCTGCATGGTGCGCTCGCTGTGGCGGGTCATCCGCTTCTACGCCGAGGAATCCTGCGGCCAGTGCACGCCCTGTCGGGAAGGGGCGCCTTGGGCCAGCCAGCTTCTCCGGAAGCTGGAGGAGGGCCGCGGGGCGCCAGAAGACCTGGACATCCTGCTACATGTGGCGCACAGCATCGCCCCCTTCCCGCCCATCGGCCTGGGCAACACCATCTGCGCGCTGGGAGACTCGGTGGCCCTGCCCATTCACAGCTTCATGGCGCGCTTCCGCGACGAATTTCAGGCCCACATCTCGGGGCATCGCTGTCCCTTCGGCGACCACCCCTGGGGGCACTACGGGGTCTTCGCCGCGTGAACCTCAGCCCTCAGCAACTGGTCTTTTTTCTGCTCGCCTTCGCCACGGTCTTTTCCGCCGTGCTGGTGATTGCCGTGCGCAATCCCATCAATTCGGCGATGGCGCTGGTGGCCACCTTCCTCTTTCTGGCGGCCCTCTACGCCCAGCTTCTCGCGCACACCATCGCCGTGCTCCAGGTGTTGGTCTACGCCGGCGCCATCATGGTGCTGTTCCTCTTCGTCATCATGCTCCTGTCACTCACCCACCTCGGTGAGCCGACGCCCCGGCCGGCCTTCCACCAGGTGGTGGGAGCGCTCAGCGCCGTGGCGGTGCTGGCGGGCCTCTTCGCGGCCATCCTGCACTGGCACGAGCGGGTCGCCCATCACCCGCGCGAGAGCCTCGCTCGCTTCGGGACGCTGGAGCAGGTGGGCGGGCTGCTCTACACCCGCTGGTTGCTTCCCTTCGAGGCCGTCTCGTTGCTGCTGTTGGTGGCCATGGTTGGCGCCGTGGTGGTGGCCAAACCCCGCATCTAGCTCGCAAGCATTCAAAAAGGGGGGCTCCTTCCGAGGAGCCCCCGACGCGTCAGGGAGCCTTCGTCAGCGAAATGGAACTCAGCCCGGTCGACACCCAGTATTACCTGCTCCTGGCGGCGACGCTGTTCTGCATCGGCATGCTGGGGGTGCTCGTTCGGCGCAATGCGCTGGTGGTCTTCATGAGCATCGAGCTGATGCTCAACGCCGCCAACCTCACTTTCCTGGCCGCGGCTCGGGAGCGGATGGACAGCTCCGGGCACCTGGCCGCGCTGTTCGTCATCGCCGTGGCCGCGGCTGAGGCGGCGGTCGGCCTGGCCATCGTCATCGCCCTCTTCCGCAATCGAGGCACCGTCAACGTAGAAGACATCCGGACGATGAAGTACTAGGCCCACTCACCGACCATGCACAGCGGGCTCACGGAATTCTTCACCACGGCCTGGGCCAATCCCCAGGCGCTTTCCGCGTCGCTGTGGCTGATCATCGGCTTTCCGGCCCTGGGCGCGCTGTTGTGCGGCCTGTTTGGACGGGCGCTGGGCCGCACCTACGTCAACTTGGTGGGCTGCGCCTCGGTGCTGGCCAGCCTGGCCCTCTCGGTCTTCGCCTTCCAGGCGGTGTGCGACCCGCAGACCATCGTCGCCCCGGCGGCCAACGGCACGGCGATGCGTTTCGTCCTGAGCGGAGACTACGGGGTGTGGTTCTCGGCCGGAAGCTTCAGCTCGCACTACGGGCTGTGGGTCGACCACCTGTCGGCCACCATGCTTCTGGTGGTGACGGGGGTGGGCTTCCTCATTCACCTCTACAGCACCGGCTACATGGAGCACGACGAGGGCTACTGGCGCTTCTTCGCCTACCTCAACCTCTTCATCGCAGCCATGTCGACGCTGGTGCTGGCCGACAACCTGGTCCTGCTCTTCGTCGGTTGGGAGGGCGTGGGGCTGTGCAGCTACCTCCTCATCGGCTTTTGGTACACCGATGCGGCGAATGCCTGGGCCGGCCGCAAGGCCTTCATCGCCAACCGGGTGGGCGACTGCGCCTTCATCCTGGCGATGATGCTGCTGGTGCTGACGGTGACGGCCTACGCCAAGGCGCCTGGCAATGAGCCGCCGGCCATTTTCTACGCGCAGCGCCGGGCGGTCTGGACGCACGCCGCCACCTCCGACCCCGGGCCCCTCAACTTCCAGGTGCTGGAGGAGTTTGCCCGCTACATTCCGCCGTCCATCGCCACCGGCAGCAAGGGCATCCTGGAGAATGCCATTCCCTCCGGCCCGCTGGCCGGCCATACCTACGGCCACACGCTGACCGTCATCTTCCTGCTCTTCCTGCTCGGCTGCGCGGGCAAGAGCGCCCAGCTGCCGCTCTACGTCTGGCTCCCGGACGCCATGGCCGGCCCGACGCCGGTGTCGGCCCTCATCCACGCCGCCACCATGGTCACCGCCGGCGTGTACCTGTTGTGCCGGATGGCGCCGCTGCTCGTCTTTTCCCCGGCAGCGATGGCCACCGTGGCCATCGTCGGCGCGCTCACCGCGCTCTACGCGGCGCTCATCGCCTTTGCCCAGGATGACTTGAAGAAGGTGCTGGCCTACTCGACCATCAGCCAGCTCGGGTACATGTTCCTCGGGGTGGGCGTGGGCGTCTTCTGGGGCGCCATTCTCCACCTGGTGTGCCACGCCTGTTTCAAGGGGTGCCTGTTTCTCAGCGCCGGCAGCGTGATGCACGGGAACGACGGCGAGCTCGACGTCAAGAAGCTGGGCGGTCTGAGCAAAGAGATGCCCTGGACGACGTGGTGCTTCGGCATCGCCACGCTGGCCATCACCGGCATCGTCCCGTTGAGCGGCTTCTTCAGCAAGGACGACATCCTCCACGCCGCCGAGCATGCCCGGCTGGTGGGCTACGAGTGGGTGGGCCCGGCCTGCTACGCGCTCGGCTCGCTCGGGGCGCTGTGCACTGCCTTCTACATGGCCCGGGTGTACCTGCTGGCCTTCACCGGCAAGCGCTCACCGGAGGCCCGGGTGCCGCATGCCCACGAGAGTGGCTGGGTGATGGTGGCACCGCTGGTCATCCTCGCGGCCCTGTCCATCGTCTTGGTTTCGCATGGCCTGCCCTGGGGGGCGGAGTGGTTCGCCAACGGACCGCCGGGGCAAACGCTGATGCAGGTGTTTCTGAGGCCGGTCTTCAGCCTGGCCGATTCGCTGGCCTCGGAGGTGCACACCTTCTTGCCAGAGCCCATGACCAGCCCGCTCCCGGGGTTCGCCATCGCGTTGCTGTTGGCCTGGGCGGGCGGTGGCGCGGCCTTTTACCTCTACAAGCGCTTCTTCCCGGCGCATCTCGGCCAGCCGGCCCCGGCCGTCTTTACGGCGGTGCGCTCCTTCACCGTGCACAAGTTTTACGTCGACGAGCTGTACGACGGCGTCTTCGTCCGGCCGCTGAAGTATTTGAGCATCGGCCTCTTCCGGGTGGTGGATGAGGGGCTCATCGACACGGTGCTGGTGGGCGGGACGGCCTGGGTGACGTCGAAGGTGGGCTCGGTGTTGCGCTACATCCAGACTGGCGACGTGCAGACCTATGCCGCCTTTATGGCGGTGGGCCTTTTGGCCGGGGTGGGCTACGCGCTCTTCGAGGTGCTGCTGAAATGAATGCGGCCCACCTCCAGCCTTACCTCTTGACGCTGGTCGTTTTCGTGCCGCTTCTGGGCGCGGCGTTGCTCCTGTTTCTCCCCAGCCAGGAAGCCGGCCAAGTGCGGGCCTGGACGCTGTTGGCGATGGTGGTCGACTTGGGCCTGGTGGCGCTGGCCTATGGCCTGTTCGACCCGAAGGGCGCTGAATTCCAGCTCGAGGTGCGCCGGGCGTGGAGCTCGGAGTTCGGCATCAGCTACCACCTCGGCGTCGACGGGCTCAGCATCTCGCTGGTGCTGCTCACCGGCTTTCTCGGACCGGTGGTGGTGTTGTCGTCCTGGAAATTCATCCACCAGCGGGTGAAGGAATTCCACATCGCGCTGTTGCTCATCCAGGCGGCGATGCTGGGGACATTGGTTTCACTCGACCTCATCCTCTTCTACGTCTTCTTCGAAGCGATGCTCATCCCGATGTACCTGCTCATCGGGGTGTGGGGCTCGGAGCGGCGACGCGAAGCCGCGGTGAAGTTTTTCCTCTACACGCTGTTTGGCTCGCTGGTGATGCTGGTGGCCATTCTGGCCGTCTACTTCATCGGTCAGCCGGCCGGGGCGCGCAGCTTCGACTACGGGACCATCTACAACTCGCTGTTGGAGGGCAACCGCCAGCTGGCGGCCTGCGTGCAAGGGGTGGGCTGCGCCGAGCTGTCTCCTTTGGCCCAGGTGTTGAAGGCCTGGGGGCCGCTGATGTTTTTGGCCTTCGCCTTGGCCTTCGCCATCAAAGTGCCCATGTTCCCACTCCACACCTGGCTGCCCGAGGCGCACGTCGAGGCCCCGGTGGCCGGCTCCATCATCCTGGCCGGCGTGATGCTGAAGATGGGCACTTACGGCTTCTGGCGTTTCGCCATTCCCCTCTTCCCGGTGGCGGCCTACCAATTCCGTCCGCTCTTCGTCGCGCTGTCGGTGGTGGGAATTGTGTACGGCGCGCTGATGTGCCTGGCCCAGCAGGACGTGAAGAAACTCATCGCCTACAGCTCCATCAGCCACCTCGGCATCTGCATGCTGGGGATTTTCGCCTTCACCGCCGAGGCAGCCAGTGGGAGCGCCTACCAGATGCTCAACCACGGGGTGTCCAGCGGCGCGCTGTTTTGCCTCTTCGGCTACCTCTACGAGCGCCGCCACACCCGGCGCATCGGCGACTATGGCGGGGTGGCCAAAGTGATGCCCTTCTTCGCCGCCTCCTTTCTGGTGGTGACGTTCTCCAGCATCGCCGTCCCCGGCACCAATGGCTTCGTCGGGGAATTCCTGGTGCTGTTGGGGGCCTTTAAGGCCTCCTCGCTGTGGCTCGGCTACCCGGTGCTGGCCACCACCACCGTCATTCTCGGCGCGAGCTACATGCTGTGGATGGTGCAACGCGTCTTCTTCGGCCCCATCGACCGGCCGGAAAACACAAGCCTTCAGGACCTCGACTTCCGCGAAGGCCTGACCGCGTGCGCCTTCATGGTGGTGGTGTTGTGGATGGGGCTGCAGCCGCAGCCACTCCTGGACCGCATCGCCCCGGCCACCCAGCGCTTCGTCGCCCGGGCGCAGCTCGGCACCCCGGACGCCTCCCGGGTGCGGGACTCGGACATCCGCGTCCTGGTGCCCCCCATCGAGGGCGCGGCCCCGAGCCCGAGTGTGCCGCCTTTGGCGGCAATGGCCGTCCAGCACTGACGCCTTTTCCCAAAGAGAGAGACTCCACAGCCCCCCCCCCCGCGCCATGCCCCCCCTGCCCAACCTCACCGCCGCCGACTTTTTGCCCCTCTGGCCGGCAGTGGTTTTGTCCTTGGCCGGGTTGGTGCTGCTGTTGAGCGAGGTGTTTCTCAAGGCCACCCCGCGCGAGGGCGAAGGCGTCCGCACCTACCAGGCGGTCCTCACCGTGGTGGCCAGCGTCGGCGCGGGCCTGTTGGCCTTAAGGCTGGTGTTTGAGCCGGCGCGGGGCGTGTTTCTCGGCTTCGCGGTGCTCGACCCCTTCAGCAGCTTCATCACCGCAGTGGTGTGTCTGGGGCTGGGGCTGACGGCGCTGTTGTCGGACGGCTTTCTGCGGAGCCGCCAGGCGGAGCGGGGCGAATTCTACGCGCTGCTTCTCTTCGCCACGGCGGGCATGAGCCTGCTCGCCATGTCGAGCGAGCTCATCATGCTCTTCGTCAGCCTGGAGGTGATGAGCATCTCCACCTACGCGCTGGCGGCCTACTTGCGGCGCGGGTCCCGCCCCACCGAGGCCGGCTTCAAGTACTTCATTCTCGGCGCCTTCTCTTCGGCCCTCTTTCTCTACGGGGCGGCGCTTCTCTACAGCGTTGCCGGCACCACCAACCTCCAGGGGCTGGCGCTGGAGCTGGGCCGGATGGCCTCGGGCCCGGTTTCGGACAGGCGGCTCCTGGTCTACTGCGGCATGGCGCTTCTGGCGGCCGGCCTCGGCTTCAAGGTGGCGGCGGTGCCCTTCCACATGTGGGCCCCGGACGTGTACGAGGGCGCCCCGACGCCGGTGACGACGCTGATGAGCGTCGGGGTGAAGGCGGCCGCCTTCGCCGCTCTGGTGCGTGTCTTCCTGGCGGTGGGACGCCACGTCGAGCCCGCGGTGCCGGTGCTGCTTTTCTCCACCTTGGCCATTCTCACCATGGTGGTGGGCAACCTGTTGGCGCTGCCGCAGCGCAACGTGAAGCGGATGCTGGCCTACTCCTCCATTTCCCACGCCGGCTACGTCCTGGTGGGGGTCACCGCCCTCTTCGTGCCGCAGGCGCAAACGGGGCTGCCTGGCGTCACTGTCCTTGCCCCCGGCGCCCACGCTGACCAGGCCGACGCCCTGCGCGCCATTCTCTTCTACCTGTTGGCCTACACCGTGACGGCGGTGGGCGCCTTCGGGGTGGTGGGGGCCTTGGAGCGCCGCGAGGACGAGACGCGGGGCTTCGGCTGGGACGTGGACCGCTTCAGCGGGCTGGCGCAGCGGCGGCCGGGCTGGGCGGTGGCGATGGCGGCCTTCATGCTGTCCCTGGGCGGCATTCCGCCCTTGGCCGGCTTCATGGGGAAGCTGCTCATTTTTCGAAGCGCGGTGGACTCGGGCTTGGTGCTGCTGGTGGTGGTGGGCGTCCTCACCAGCGCGGTGGGCGCGTACTATTACCTGCGGGTGGTGGTGTACATGTTTATGCGCCCGCCCCCGGAGCAGGCCACCCTCGCCCCTCGGCAGTGGGGCACCGAGCTCGCCCTGGCCGTCACCGCCGCCGCGGTGGTGCTGTTGGGCGTGGCCCCGGGCCTGGTGTCGCACTGGCTGGCCCCGGCCGGACGCCTCTTCGGCCAGTAGCGTCCCCCACCAGGCGCCCCTCTTCAAAGAGAAGAGGCTGTCGTCCGAGTCCTCCCGCTTGACACGTCTACATTCGTAGTATTACACGTGTCCGAGTTGGTCCTTGGAAAAAACCCCGCCTGGAGGCCGCACGAAAATGACGGACAGCACCCAACTGACCGAGCTGCAGCTGGCCCTGTTACGCGTCCTCTGGACGCGCGGGGAGGCCACCGTGGCCGAGGTGGTGGAGGCCTTGCGCCCAGAGCGCGAGCTGGCCCCCACCACCGTTGCCACCCTGCTCAGCCGCCTGGAGAAGCGGCGCGTCGTCTCCCACACCAGCCGGGCCCGGCAATACGTTTACCGCGCGCGCGTCTCGGAGAAGACGGTGCGGGCTTCCATGGTGCATGGCCTCACCGAGACTCTCTTCGGAGGAGACGTTGCTGCCCTCATGAGCCACCTCCTCGACGAGCGCTCCGTCAGTCCCGGAGATTTAACCCGAGTGCGCGACCTCATCGAGCGCGCCGAAGCTGCCCTGGAGAAGCGCCATGACGACCGCTGACGTGTTGCGCTGGGCAGAGACACTCTCCGCCTTGGGCGCCGCCTGGCTTCTCACCTACGCCCTCCACTCCACCGTCCTCATCGCCGGCGTCTGGGCGCTGCAGCGCCTGGCGCTTCTGCGCTCGCTGCGCCTTCGGGACTTATTGTGGCGGGGCGCACTGGTGGGCGGCCTCCTCACGGCCAGCCTCCAGGTGGGAATGGGGCTCGCCCCCTTCGGCTTCACCCTCGAGGTGAGCGCCAAGCCGGCCCCCCACGACAGCACTGCCGTTGCGCCCCTCGTCCTGGCCGAGCCCCCGTTGGCCAGGCCAGGCCCGGCGCCACGCCCCAACGAGGCCCTGGCCCTCGTCGCTTTGGCCGAGCAGGCCCGCGCCCTGGACGTCCAGGAGGCGGGCAGTGCGCCAGAGGCTCCCGGCGCGGTGGCCGTGCCCGAGGTGCGCGTGCACTCTCTCTTCTTCATGGCCTGGGTGGCGGTGGCCTCCGCCCTCCTCCTCCGTCTGGCGGTGGCGCGGGCCCGCGTCCTCGAGGGCCTCGGGCTGCGCGCCCCCGTCCTCGAGCCGCAGCTGCTCTCGCAGCTGCAGCGCCTGTGCGGCGAGGCCGGGCGCGAGGCCAGCGTCCAGCTCACCACGGCGGAAGGGTTGCGCAGCCCGGTGGCCCTGGGCCTTCGGGAAATTTGCCTCCCGGCCGCTGTCCTCACCGAGCTCGACGCGGCCCAGCAGCGCAGCGTCCTGGCCCATGAGTTGGCCCACCTAGAGCGGCACGACCCGCTGTGGCTCCTGTTGACGACGACGCTGGAGCAACTCCTCTTCTTCCAGCCCCTCAACCGCCTCGTGCGCCGCAACCTGCAGGAGGTGGCCGAGTACCTCTGCGACGACTGGGCAGCGGTGGCCGACGGCTCCGGGCTTCCCATTGCCCGCGGACTGGCGGCGGTGGCCCGCTGGCTGGAAGGCGCCGAGGAGCGCAGCGTCCCGTTGGCCGGTATGGCCGAGCACCCCAGCATGCTGGTGGCGCGCGTACAGCGCCTCCTGCAGACGAGCGCCATTTCCCTCGAGCCCCGCCGCGGCTGGCACCTTTTGGCCTTCGCCCTGGTGCTTCTCCTCACCGTGGTGGCAGTACCCGGGGTACGGGCTGCTCCGGCGGTGGGCTGGTTTGAGGTCGAGGGGCTACCGACGCGCCCCGGTAGCGCGTCCGCCGAGACACGGGAAACACCCGAGACACCGGGCACGCCCGAGACGCCCAAGACGGCCACCGCGCCGAAGCCGTCCCTCCTCACTGGCCGCGCCAAGGCCAAGCACACCGAGCTCGCGCAACTGGCACCGCCAGCCGTCCCTCCAGTGCCGCCCGTCCCGCCGGCGCCCCCCGTGCCCCCGGCGCAGCTGGCCCGGGACTTCAACCTTCAAAAGATGAACCTCCAGGCCCAACGCCAGGCGCTCGCCCAGGTACGGGTGCAGCTGGCCCGCAACCACGTCTCGGTGCACGTCCACAACAACGTCCACCTCCACAACGGCCACGGTAGTGGCGCCAGCGCCGACCCAGCCACCGTGGACGCGCTGGTGAAGGCCCTCAAGGACTCGGACGCAGGAGTGCGGGAGGCCGCGGCCGAGTCACTCGGCAACCTCGGCTCGGCGCGCGCCTTGGAGGCCCTGGTGGCCGCCACCACGGACGCCGAGGCCTGCGTCCGCGCGGCCGCGGTGGAGGCGCTGGCCACGCTAGAGGACGCCAG
This sequence comes from Myxococcaceae bacterium, assembly GCA_052143535.1. Classification (GTDB taxonomy): domain Bacteria; phylum Myxococcota; class Myxococcia; order Myxococcales; family Myxococcaceae; genus JADGRA01. The sequence goes on from JBKQSS010000048.1 coordinate 74,789, forward strand.
GGCCATTCCCGCTTTGGCCAGGGCCCTCAAGGATGCTCAGCCGACAGTGCGGCGCGCTGCTGCCGAGGCCCTGGCGCAGCTGCAGGAGTCCCCGGGCGCAGTTGAGCCCCTGGTGGGGGCCCTCGCCGACAGCGATGTGCATGTCCGCCTGGCCGCGGTGGAGGGCCTCGCCTCACACAAGGACAAGCGGGCGCTCAGCGCGCTCACCGCCCTGGTGAAGGACGCCTCCCCGGAGGTGCGGGCCGCCGCGGTGGCCGCCCTCGGCGAGTACCAGGACGCCGCCTCGGTGCAAGCCCTCACTGCCGCCCTCAAGGACGACGACGAGTCGGTGCGCATGCAGGCCGTCCGGGCGCTGGGCAGCCTCGGCTTGCCCCAAGCCACCCCGGCCCTCCTCGAGGCCACGCACGACAAAAGCAGCGACGTGCGGGCCGCAGCGGCGGGCGCCCTGGGCGAGCTCCCGGAGGAGGCCCACTCCGCCGCGGTGGTGGCGGCACTGAAGGGGCTTTTGGAGGACAGCTCGGCCGACGTGCGCGAGGCGGCCGTCTCCTCGCTGGGTGAGATTCGGGACGCGACTGCGCTGCAGGCCCTCATTTCTGCCATGCAAAGCAAGGACGCCGTGGTGCGAAAGGCCGCTGCCGCCGCCCTCGGCCAGAGGGACTAAAGGGGGCCCCGAGCCGCATGCGCCGCACACACCCCCTAAAGGCGCTCGTCTTGGTGTGCCTCGCCGCCCCGTGGGCCCGCGAGGCTGGGGCCGCCCCAAGACACCTGCCGCTGGGCGACGACACGGGCTGCCTTCCGCGCCCCACCGCCGCTCAGCTTCTGCCGGTGCTCGAGGGCTTGGCCCACGCCGACGAGAAGGTGTGCCAGCTGGCCGTGGACGCGCTCCTCTGCGGCTGCTTCCTCCACCAAGGCCTTCCGGACGACGCGCCGGCGTCCCGCTGGGACGGCGTCCCCGCCTTGGAGGCGGTGGCACTACTCAAAGGCCGCCTCGGCGCAGCGCAGCCTTGCGTGCGGCGCCTCGCCGCCACCTGGCTCGGCCGCTCCGAAAGCCCGGAGGCGCTCGCCATTTTGCGCACCGCGCTCGGCTCGTCCCGGCCCGAGGAGCGCCAGGCTGCCGCCCTCGGGCTGGGAGAGCGCGCCGACACTTCCAGCCGCGTCAGCTTGGAGAAGGCGCTTCTCGACGAGGACGATGGCGTGGCGGCCACCGCGGCCTGGGCACTGGGCGCCCTGCAAGACGCCCGCGCCATTTCAGCACTCCAGAAGGCGGCCCACCACGCCCAGGCGCGCGTGCGCCGAGCGGCAGTGGCCAGCCTCGGGAGTTTTCGGGACACCGAAGCGCTGGTGCTGGCCGTCCTCCTCGAAGGGCTGAAGGACAAGGACGTCGAGGTGCGCCGCGAAGCGGCCCAGGCCCTCGGGCGCTGAAGGGGGGCTGGCCTTGCAGCAAAGGCACAGGTGTTTGCGGCGCCGGCCCTCGCCCCTCTAGCCTTTGCCACCAGCATGGTGCGCAAGCAGCGCCCCGAAGGCCTCCTTGGTGTGCCGGGGGCCAAAGGGGGCGACTCCGCAGGACGCAGTACCGCCCTCTGGGCGCTCGCCGCCTGGCCCTTGGCGTTGGGCTTGCGGCTGGCCACAGCCTCGGTGCAGTGGACGTCGCGCGTCTCGGTGCAGGGCCCGGGCGCCGGCTACGCCGGGCCAGCGCTGTACGTGAATTGGCACCGCTACCTGCCCTATTTGGGCATGCACCACGGAGAGAAAAGGCGCTGGTTGATGGTGTCCCCCGACGCCTACCTCGCCCCCGTCGTCCTCTGGAACCGCCTGCACGGGGTGCGCGTCATTCGCGGTGGGACAGGAGATGGTGGCCGGGCTGCCCTCGCCCAGATGGTGGAACGGCTGCGGGCCGGCGACTCGGCCTTTCTCGCCGTAGACGGCCCCAAGGGGCCGGCGCTTATTGTGAAGCGCGGCTGTGTGGAGATGGCGCGCGCTGCCCGGGTGCCCCTCATTCCCGTCGGCTACACCTGCGCCCGCGGGCGCTTCGATGCGCGGAGATGGGACCACTGGCTTCTCATGCGGCCCTTCGACACGGTGTGCGTCCACTACGGGCAGCCCCTCTTCTTCGAGGAGGAAGAGCCGCTGAAGGACGCGCTTCGCCGCGTGGCCGAGGGCCTCGGGTTGGTGAGTGACTCGCGCCCCAACCCAAGCGAGGCAGAGTAAAAAAAGCGGCCCGGCACCCAATGAAGGACGCCGGGCCACCTAGGGACTTCAGTCAGCGCAAAGTCTCACTGGTTGGGCCGGTGGGGGGGAACCTGCCCAACGCGGCGAACCTCACGCCCACTCGTTTCTATAGCGAGTCCAAACGCCTCCGTCCATTCTCTGTTTTGGACTTTTCAACGCCGCGTACACCGTGTGATGCGCGCGCACACGACTAAATGCCGGGGTGAAGGCCGCTGCAAACGGCCGTGGCCCAAGTGTCCGGTTGTACGCTTGCCTGCTTTGGAGCCAACGTCCGGGCAGCGAGACGTTAGTGGTGGCTCGTCCTCGCCACGCGCTTTTCCCCCACCCTCAGTGTCACCTTCTCCCGGTCAAAGTACTCGGAGAGTGGGATGACAAATTTCCGGCTCTGGCCAACCAGCTGCTTGAAGGCCTGCGTCGAAATTTCGCGGTGCTGGGCGAGATGCTCCAACAGTTGCGTCCGCAACAAAGACAATGCCGCGGCGTGAAAGTAGAGCTCCTCCGTCACCTTCACCAGCGTGCCTTCTCGGACGGGGCCCTCGAGGAGGGCGGTGACTCGGCTGGGCAAAAGCGCGAGGGACTGGCCGAGCTCTCCCAGCGTCGGCGGCGCCAAGCCGGCCGCGGCCAGCGAGGCCACCGCCTTGGAGCGCGCCGCCTCCTCGTCGAGGGTGAGGCTTCGTCCGCGCCCGCGCAACCGGAGGCCGTCCGGCGGCACCGGCTCCACCTGACCGCGCTCGATGAGTTGCTGCACCAGGCGACTCAGCACCCGGGGCTCGAGCGCCGCGGAGAGCCGCTGGCGAAGCTCCTCGCGCCCAAGCGCGTCCTTCAGCGGCTCCCGCTCGTGGAAGGCCTGCAGTACCGAGAGCGCCCGGCCGAGCAGCCCCTGGAAGACTTCCTGGGAGAGGTACAGACGCTTTTCCTTGTCCACCAGCAGCACCTCGCCACGGCTGCTGAGGACGTCCAAGGTGCGGCCCAGCTGCTTCTGCGAGAGGCTGGCGCGGACGAAGAGCTCCTGGGCAAACAGCCCGCGGTACCCCGCCTGGCGCAACAGCCACCGCACCCGGGCCTCGCCGTCCGGGCCCCGCATTGGCTCGAGGTGTGCGCCCGCCCCGCGTCGGCGGCGGGGCGCGGACAGGGTGAGAATGCGTCCGCCAGCCACCGTGGCTCCGCGCCCGGGCAAGGGGCGTGGGCCGCGGAGGATGAAGCGTTGGCCAGGCAGGGCCGCCACCGGCGCCGCCACCCGCAGCTGAGCGAGCGCCGTCTCTCCAGGCTGCAGCATCTCGACGTCGAGGAGGCGCACCTGGGCCTCCACTTGGGCGGTGCCCAAATGCAACAGCAGCGTGCGCCGGCGGGGCAGCGGGGCTGTGGCGGCCGCCAAGAGGCTCAACTCCACGTCCAGGGTGCGCGTCTGCTGGAGCTCCCCAAAGCGCGTCAGCACCATGCCCCGGTGCACCTCGGTGGCGGCCACCGCGCTCAGGTTGACGGCGGTACGCTGGCCGGCGGCGGCGCGGGACACCGCTTCTCCGTGCACCTGAATGCCGCGGGCGCGGAAGGGCCCCACCAGCCCTGGCAGCAGCGAGACGGACTCCTCGGGCAACAGCGCCCCACTGAGCAGCGTGCCGGTGACGACGGTACCGAAGCCCTTGAGGCTGAAGGCGCGGTCCACCGGGAGGAAGAGGGGCCCATCCGCGCCGCGCACTGCCAATTTGGCGGCGGCGCGGCCGAGGGCTTCCACCAGCGGTTGGAGGCCCTCCCCCGTCCGTGCCGACACTTCCACCACCTCGGCCGTCTCCAGGGCAGTTCCGGCCAGCAAGGTGCTGACGTCGGCCTGCAGTAGCCCGCGCCAGTCGCTTCCCAACCCTGTGAGGAGGTCCGCCTTGGTGAGGGCCACCACCGCCGCGCGCACGCCGAGCAGCTGGCATATGTCCAGGTGCTCGCGCGTCTGGGGCATGACGCCCTCGTCGGCGGCAATGACGAGAAGGGCCAAGTCCACGCCGCCCGCCCCGGCGGCCATGGCCTTCACGAAGCGCTCGTGCCCCGGCACGTCCACCACCCCGGCCACGGTGCCGTCCGGAAGCGCCAGGTGGGCGAAGCCCAGCTCGAGGGTAATGCCGCGCCGCTTCTCCTCGGGCAGCCTGTCGGTGTCGATGCCGGTGAGGGCCTTCACCAGCGACGTCTTGCCGTGGTCGACGTGCCCGGCCGTGCCGACAATCACCCGCGCCCCCGGCTTCGCGCCACCCGCACCACCGGCCGGGCGTCGAAGCGCCCGTCCTCGGTGACCGGGGCGTAGTCCCACGGGAAAACGAGGAGGTTGTCGCTGCGCAGCGCGGTGTAGTCCGGGGCGTAGCCGTCGGTGCGGCACACCAGCGTGGCGGTGCGCAGGCTGCGGGCGCCGGCCTTGCGGGCCAGGGCCTTGGCCAGCTCCAGCGTCTCCCCGCTGGCGGACACGTCGTCCACCACCAGCACCCGGCGGCCTTTGAGCTCCTTCGGCATGCTGCCCGAGAGCCGTGGGCGCCCAGTGTCGGTGTGCAGGCGGCTCCGGCGGCTGATGCGTACCGGGTAGAAGTCCGCGTCCAAGGCGGAGGCCAGCGCGCCGCCGACGAAGACGCCGCCCAGCGCCACCCCCACCACCGCCTCCACCGAGTAGCTGCGAGAAATGGAGCGCGCCAGCGCCTGCAGGTGGGCCTCGAAGCTGGCCCAGGAGACTTCGGTGACGGTTTCGGCCTGGCGCGAGCGGTCCATGCCGAGACCGCCGCGAGGCACCTCCGACTGGGAGGCCACAAGCTCGTCTGGAGGGGCACCGAATGCGCTCACCCGGCGGCGCGCCGGCACTCGGGTTGAACGGCGGACACGTCTTTCAGCCATTGGCGGGCACCTCGCAGTACGGAGCCGTCACGACCAAGTCCTCCTCGTCAGGCCTCGAGGAGGGAACGTATCTCCTCCGCTTCAATGACGTATGCCGTGGTGCAAAACTCGCAGGTGACGTCGGCCTTGCCGTCCTCGCGGAGGAGCTCCTCCAAGTCGGCCCGCCCCAGAAGGCGCAGGGCCTGCTTCACCCGCTCGCGCGAGCACCGGCATGCAAAGCCCAAAGGACGCACGCTGAGGACTTCCGGGGCCTCCAGGGCGAAGAGGGCGCGCAGAAGCCCGGCCGC
>JBKQSS010000049.1:0-4438 GCA_052143535.1 Myxococcaceae bacterium
TCGAAGTCATCAGCGACTTCTGGGGCGTGGCCATCAGGCCGGGGAAACCGCTGGCCTTCGCCCGCCGCGGACGGACGCTGGTCTTCGGCTTACCCGGTAACCCCACCTCCTCGCTGGTGGCGTTCGAACTCTTCGTGCGCCCAGCGTTGCGCCGCCTTTTGGGGCAACAGGACGTCCTGCCCGAACCCCTGCTCGCCCGGACAGCAGTGGACTTGCGAAAGAGAGCAGGACTTGCGCACTACCTGAGGGTGCGTGCAACCTTCCGGGAGGGTGACGTTTGGGCCGAGCCTCTCAGTACCCAGACGTCCGGCGCGGTGCGGTCCGCTTCCACCGCCACGCACCTTCTGCACTTTCCCATGGAGGCCATTAGCTTCAACAGAGGAGAGGCAGTGGAGCTGTTCCCAGTTTCGTGGGGTCCGTCCGCAACGTCGGCCTAGAAGGCGCATCCAGTCAGCAAGCCCATGCTCGACACGCCACAACCACTTCCCCGCCGCACCCATCGGCTCGAGCTCTACAGCGAAGCTCCGCTGCCGACGGCGCGGGGCACCTTCCGGATTGTCGTCTTTCGGGAGAAGGGCTCGGGGCGCGAGCACGTGGCCATGGTGATGGGGGAAGTTTTCGGCCAGGAAGGAATTCCGGTGCGCGTCCACTCCGAGTGTTTGACCAGCGAGGTGCTGGGCAGCCTCAAGTGCGACTGTCGCCAGCAGCTCGACCGCGCGCTGGACTATGTCGCGGCACGAGGGCGAGGCGTGGTGCTCTACCTGCGCCAGGAGGGCCGCGGCATCGGCCTTGGAAACAAGGTGAAGGCTTACGCGCTGCAGGCCAAGGGCCTGGACACCTACGAGGCGAACCGCCGGCTCGGCTTCCCGGATGACTTGCGCACCTACGACGTGGCGGCTGACATGCTGCGGCTTTTGGGCGTGCGCAGCGTCGACCTCATCACCAACAATCCGCTGAAAATTGCCGGTCTGGTGGAGGAGGGGGTCCCGGTGCGCAGCCGCATCCCTTCCCCGGCGTCGCACAATCCGCATAACGTGGACTACCTGCGGACCAAGCGCGAGCGTACGGGGCACCTGATTGAGCTCTTCGGGGAGGACGACCAGGCAGCAAGGGCGAGCTAGCGCCGCCGGGTCGCACCCGTCGCTGTTTCAAGTCACCTTCTGGGGAGTCCGCGGTTCCATCCCCAGCCCTGGCTCCCGGACACGGCACTATGGCGGCAATACCGCCTGCGTCGAGATGCGCTGTGGCGAGCGGGTGCTGGTCTTCGACCTCGGCTCGGGCGCCCGCGCCCTCGGCGAGTCGCTGCGCGCTCAAGGCCCGCCCCGCAGCGCGGACCTCTTCGTCTCGCACTACCACTACGACCATCTGCAGGGGCTGCCCTTCTTCACCCCGATGTTCGACGCGCGCAACCACTTCGTCATTCGGGGGCCGACGCGGGCCCAGCGCGACGTCCAGTCCATTCTTGCCGGCCAGATGGCTCCGCCGTACTTCCCGGTGACTGCCGAGGAGGTCTTCCTGGCCCGCGTGGAATACCGGTCGGTGGCCCAAGGGGACGTGGTCAATCTCGGCGAAGCGCAAGTCCGAGCGCTCGAGCTGCACCACCCCGGCGGCTCGCTCGGGTACCGCATCGACTTTCAAGGGCACTCGGTGGTGTACGCGACGGACATCGAACACGGGAGCCCGGTCGACGCGCGGCTCGCAGACTTTGCCCGCGACACCGACATCCTCATCTACGACGCGATGTACACCCCCGAGGAGTACCTCGGGCCACCGGGCAAGCTGGGCTGGGGCCACAGCACCTGGACGGCGGCGGTGGCGGCCGCCAAGGCGGCCAGTGCCAGACGGCTCGTCCTCTTTCACCACGACCCGGAAAGAGACGACGCTGGAATGCGAGCCGTCGAGCAAAGGGCGCGCCGTCAACTCCCGGGAACAGTGGCGGCGCGCGAGGGCCTCACCCTGCACCTCGGCCAAGACGCACGCCGCTCCAGAGTACCCCGCGCTCCGGCGCGGCTGGCGTCCCGCGGCGCGGGATAACGCCTTCAACGGGGGGCCTGCCTTCCCCGGGGCTTACCGCCAGACGGGCGAATCGCCCGAGGCGGTGGCTCGCTCCACCGCCCTCCGCAGTCCAGCGTACGGCAACCGCTTGAGCGCTTCGCTTACCGAGAGCCACGCGAAGTCCTGGTGCTCTGGGCCAAGCCGCACCTTAGCGTCGCCCTGCCAGGCGGCTGCGAAGGCTTCCTCTTGGGCCACCACCGGGGGGCTAGCCTCGCCCAGCGCAAAAGCGTGCCGGTAGCGGAGCGGACGGACGCGAAGGCTTCGCCCCGTCTCCTCGGCCACTTCGCGCTCGGCCGCGGCAGAGGCCGTCTCCTGGGGCTCCCGCCGACCGGTGACGGGCTGCCAGAAGGCGCCCTTCTCAGCCGTCCGCAACAGCAGCAGCACCTCCGGGCCGCCAGGGCCCTCTCTGGTGACGGTGACAGAGACCGTGTCGATGTCGGGCCTTGCCTCCTGCACCTCCGACTCCCAGACCGCGCCATAGGCGCGCGCGAGCTCGGTTTGCACTGCCTCCCAGTCCGGAATCTGCCCCAGCTCCTGCGCCATGGACGTCACCCCCGCCTCGGCGATGCCGCAGGGCAGAATGAGGGTGAAGTCCTCGAGCGCAGGGTGGACATTGAGGGCAAAGCCATGGGTGGTAATCCACCGGGAGATGTGCACGCCGATGGCGGCGATTTTGCGGGCGTCGCCACCCTCTTCCCCAAGCCACACCCCGGGCCAGCGCGGCAAGCGGCCGGCCGAAAGCCCAAAGCTGGCCAGGCACTGGATGAGGCCGGCCTCGAGGCTGCGCACGTAGGCACGCACGTCAGCCCGCGCGCCAGACAGGTCGAGAATGGGGTAGCCCACCAGCTGCCCGGGCCCGTGGTAGGTGACGTCCCCCCCCCGGTCCGTCGCGTAAAGGGCGACCCCGCGCCGCGCGAGCTCCTCGTCCGAAGCCAGGACGTTGGCCATCTTGGCCCCGCGGCCAAGGGTAATGGTGGCCGGGTGCTCGAGGAGAAGCAGCGTGTCACCGACGCTACCCGCCCGACGCGCGCGGGCCAGCTGCTCCTGCAGCACCAGCCCGTCCGGGTATTCCACCCGTCCGAGGCGAAGCACCCGGAGCGAGCGAGCGGACTTCATCGGTCCCCGGCAGCCGGCCCGAACAGGGCCACCGCCCGCTCCACGCAGCCGCGGCAGATGTAGGCCCCAGCGGGTCCCGCCACCAGGCTTCCCACCTCGGTGCCAGGGCGGCAGCAGAAGCTGCACCAGGCGGCCTGACTCGCGTCAGCCAGGACGGGAGCCCGCTCCAGAAAGGGGCGGCTTCTGTCTCCGGGAAGCGTCTCGGCGAGCCGGCGCGCGTGGCGGCGCAGCTGGTGGGCCCGGGCGCCACGGCCGCCCGCCTCGCAGGCGCGGGCCGCCTGCTCGAGCAGCTCCTGGGCCAACCGGAGGTCCCCGGAGCCCTCGGCAGACTGGGCGGACATCACCAACTGTCGGACGTCGTCGGGCACGGCAGCGCTGCTGTCACGCCATGTCAAGGAACAGCGTCTCCGGCCGTTCGAGGTACTGGATGAGTGCGTAGGTGGCGTCGGCGGCCACCAACCCGTCGATGACACGGTGGTCGAAGGAGAGGGAGACGTTTCCCATGTCCCGGATGACGATTTGCTCGTCCACCACCACCGGCCGCCGCCGAATGCGATGGATGCCGAGGATGGCCACCTCCGGGTAATTGATGATGGGGGTGGCGAACAGGCCGCCGGCCGTGCCCAGAGAGGTGATGGTGAACGTCCCGCCGGACAACTCGTCCAGCTTTAGCTGTTTGGCGCGGGCCGCCTCCGCCAGCCGGCCAATCTCTGAAGCCAGCTGACGCAGCGTCAGCCCATCGACGTCCTTCACCACCGGGACGGTGAGTCCGTCCTCGGTGGCGGCGGCGATGCCGAAATTGTAAAGGCCCCGCAGCACGAGCTCCTGGGCGGCATCGTCGAAATTGGCGTTGAGGGTGGGAAAACGCCGCATCACCGGCAGAAGGGCTTTGCAGAAGAAGGGCAAGAAGGAGAGCCGGGTGTCCTCCCCGGCGCCGGCCAGAGACTCGTTCAGCCGCTTGCGCAGCCGGACCAATTCGGTGAAATCCACTTCCTCGACGAAGGTGGAGTGCGGGGCGGTAAACTTGCTCCGCACCATCTTCTCGGCGACTTTTTTTCGTAGCCCGCGCAGCGGGATGCGCTCGTCGGAAACTGAGCGGTGCAGGGGAACCAGCTTGGGAGCCTCGCGGAGCGCCGGCGCCAAGCCTGGACCGGTCTCGAGCGCCGCCACCAGGTCCGCCTTCAATACCCGGCCCTGAGGCCCACTGCCCGAAATCGCCCCCAGGTCGATGCCGTGCTCGCGCGCCATTCGGCGCGTGACTGGCGTG
>JBKQSS010000050.1:0-126325 GCA_052143535.1 Myxococcaceae bacterium
CTCGGCGAGGGTTCCATGGAGTCCGAGACCCGCGCCGAGAACCTGCGCGAGTTCCTTGGAGCCGCCCAGGAGTTCGACCTCGAGCGTGCGGCGCGTCCGCCGCCCTCGGCCGAGCAGCTGCAGGCCCAAGTTCCGCCGCTGCAGGCTTTCCTCGAGCAAATCTCCTTGGTGGGGGAGGCCGATGGCGAGGCCGGGGAGGGCCGGGTATCGCTGATGACGCTGCACGCCGCCAAGGGGCTCGAATTCGACGCCGTCTTCCTTCCCGGCATGGAGGAAGGCGTCTTCCCGCACAGCAGGGCGCTGGACGAATTCGGGGACGGCGAGGAGCTAAGCGAGGAGCGCCGGCTGTGCTACGTCGGCTTCACCCGCGCTCGGAAGCGCCTTTTCCTGTCGCTGGCCCAAGCCCGGAGCCTCTTCGGCGAGCTCCGCTTCAACCCCCCCTCGCGCTTTCTGCGGGACGTCCCGCAGGAGCTCTTTGAGATGAAGCGACAGCTGCCGGCGGCTGCTGCCAACGCCAGTAGTCATTTCTCCACCCGGCGACGGCCCTACGACGACGACGGCCCGCGCATTGACCGCAGCTACGGCCAGCAGTCCGAGGCTGGCTTCGACGGCGAGTCGGTGGTGGGGCTGCGCGTTCGTCACGCCCAGTTCGGCGAGGGGGAGGTGGTGGCGTGTGATGGTTCCGGCCCCAACGCCAAGCTCACCGTCAGCTTCCCCCGGGTAGGGCTGAAGCGCATTATCGCCCGCTTCCTGCAGCCGACCTGAGGCGGAAGCCCACCACCCGGCCGTCTTGGGGCAGCACCCAGGCCGTGTCTCCGCGAACCAGCGGGGCCGTCAGAAGAGGGCTGTCCAGTCGCGCCGAGGGCGGGTTGCCCGGGGCACCGACCTCCAGCGCCAAAAGGCGCCCTTCTCGCGCGCTGGTGGGCACGAGAAGGCGGCCTTGGAATTCCACCACCGGGGCGACGACCGGTCCCGGCACCTGCACCGTCCATAGCGGTCCCTCGTCCTTGAGCCGGAAGCCCACCAGTGTTTGGTTTTGCAGCCCCACCCATAGCCGGTCGAGGGCGCGGGCCGGGGGGGACGCCGGCGGTGCTCCCAGCGGGCGCTGCCACTGCACCTCTCCCGTTTGGACGTCGAGGGCAAGAACCCGGCCGCTGGGCTCGACCGTCCACACCAGCCCCTCCGAGACGAGAAGTCCGCCCGGCTCGTGTACCGCCATTCGCCAGCGACGACTGCCATCCGCCGCCACGGCCAGGACCGCGGCTGGGCCGGCCACCACCAGTCGGTCCGGCGGAACGGCGGCCAGGGCGAGATGGGCCACGCTTGTCGGGTGCAGGCCGAGCGCGCTGCCCAGGGCGGTTTTCCACAGCAGTCCTCCGCTGGTGGCGTCGACGGCCAAGAGTTCCCCCTCGTCGGAGAGGAGGTAGACGCGGGTGCCCAGTCCGGTGAGGGCGACGGCTGGCCTCCCCACCTCGCTGCGCCAGCGCCTTGCGCCGGTGGCCGCGTCGAGGCCCACCAAGTCATCTCCGGTGGTGACCACCACCACCGTGTCTTCCACCACGGTAGGCGTCAGGCGGATTTCCCGGGTCAACTCCGCCGTCCAGAGGAGGCTCCCGCCCGGTCCGAGCCGCAGCACCCGGCCGGCTTCGTTGCCAAACACGGCCCCCTCGCCGAGCGGCGCCAGCCCGGAGCGGCTCGGGGCATCCCCCGAGACGCTGAAAACCTTCTGCAGGGGCGAGCTACAGCCGAGGCACAGCAGCAACAGCGGCCAGGCGCGGACGGGTCGTTCGCTCAACCGACCTTCATCCCTTTGGGGATGACGACCACCCCTTCGGAGGTGACGTGGAATCGACGACGGTCCTCCTCCGGCTCGAAGCCGATGGTGGTACCGACGGGAATCTCCACATTCTTGTCGATGATGGCCTTCCGGATTTTGCTCCGACGGCCAATTTGAACGTTCTCGAAGAGAATGGATTGCTCGACGGTGGAGTAGGAGTTCACCCGTACCCTGGGCGACAGCACCGAGTGGTGCACGTGGCCGCCGGACACGATGCAGCCCTCGGAGACGAGGCTGTCCGTGGCGTAGCCGACCCGTCCGCTGGCCTGGTCGGCGAAGACGAATTTCGCCGGGGGGAAAGTCTGCGGCTGGGTGAAGAGGGGCCAGCGGAAATTATAGAGGTTGAAAACCGGGTCCACATCCACCAGGCCCATGTTGGCCTGGTAGTAGCTGTCGATGTCGCCCACGTCGCGCCAGTACCCGCGCTCCTTTTCCTCGATGCCGGGAACTTCGTTCTTGGCGAAGTCGTAGACGAAGACGCGGGAATGCTGGTGAAGCTCGCCGAGAATGGATTTTCCAAAGTCATGTGCACTGTTCTCGCGGACTGCGTCGTGCTCAATCTCGCGGACCAAGGTCTCGGTCGAAAAGAGGTAATTCCCCATCGAGGCGAGGCACAGCTTGGGGTTGCCGGGCATCGGCGGCGGGTCTTTCGGCTTCTCCAGGAAGCCGCGCATCTCCCCTTCCGGGCCCACGTCGATGATGCCGAAGTCCCGGCCCTGCTCGATGGGGACTGGAATGGCCGCCACTGTGCAGTCGGCCCGGTGCTCGACGTGGAAGTCGAGCATCTGGCGAACGTCCATGCGGTAGATGTGGTCCGCACCAAAGACGAAGACGAAGTCCGGCTCCTCGTCGGAGATGAGGTTGAGGTTCTGGTAGATGGCGTCGGCATTGCCCTTGTACCAGTCCAGGCCAGTACGCATCTGGGCCGGAACCGCCTCGACGTAGTGGCCGAGAAAGGCGGTCATCCGCCAGGTGCGCGAGAGGTGCTTGTTCAACGAGTCGGACTTGTACTGGGTGAGGACCTTGACCTTGTAGATGCCCGAGTTGGCGAAATTAGAAAGGACGAAGTCGATGATGCGGTAGCGGCCGCCGAACGGCACCGCTGGCTTGGCGCGCTCGCGCGTCAGGGGCTCGAGCCGAGTGCCGGCCCCGCCGGCGAGAATCATCGCGAGCGTCTTGGCCATGACAGCCTCCATCTAGACACGAAGCCCGAAGTCCGTCCAAAGGCCAGCGTCACCCGGCTGGCGGCTGCCGCCAGGAAGAGGGCGGCCCGACTCCGTGACGTTCCGGTGGCGAGCGGCGTAGAGTGCCAAGCCCTCCGATGGAATCCGACGCTCCGCGCTCGCCCAGTCGTCGCTCGCTGCTCAAGCGCGGCCTTGTGGGGAGCGTGTTGCTCGCCGTCGGGGGCGCCGGCTTCTTGGCTCTACGAGCCGGCAAGCGGGTGCCACTTCCGGCTGGTGGGCTCAAGGTTTTCTCCGAGCGCGAGTACGGTGTCCTCGACGCACTGGCCCGTCGCTTCATCGGCACGCTGCCCGGCTGGCCGAGCGTCGACGAGGTGGGAGTGGCGCAGGCCGTGGACCGCATTGCACAGCGGGCAGAGCCATCGGTGCAAGCCGAGCTGAAGCAGCTGCTTGGCCTCTTCGACAACGCGTTGGCCGGCTTTCTCTTCGGCGGGCGGACCGAGCCCTTTACCGCGCTCGACGCGGCGGCGCAGGACCGCGTCCTCGAGGAGTGGCGGGACAGTGGTGTTGCCCTTCGGCGGACTGGGTACAACGCGCTGCGAACCTTGGTCTTGGCCGGCTACTACCAGTCGCCTCTCACCTGGAAGCCCATCGGCTACCCCGGTCCAGACGAGAGCTTCTTCCAGCCGGACGCGCCGGTGTGGTTCGGTGGACCCGCCCCCCGGCCCGAGGGGAACGGGGTGTTTCACCCCGGGGCGGCGCGTTGAGCGGACGCATCCGGACCGGGAAGGACCTCGAGCGGGACACCGAGGTGGTGTGCGACGTCTGCGTGGTGGGGTCCGGTGCCGGCGGAGCCGTCCTCGCCGAGCAACTGGTGTCGAGAGGCCTGCACGTAGTGATGCTCGAGGAGGGCGGCTACCACACCCGTGCCGAGTTCGACATGCGGGAGTCTTGGGCGTACCCGGCGCTCTACCAGGAGATGGGGAACCGCGCGACCGACGACCAGAGCGTCCTCATCCTCCAGGGGCGCAGCGTCGGCGGTGGCACCACCGTGAATTGGTGCACCTCCTTCCGCACCCCGAGGCGGGTGCTGGACCGGTGGGCTTCGGAGTTTGGCGTGGAGGGCTTGACCGAAGCCGCGCTCACCCCGCACTGGGAGGCGCTCGAGCAGCGATTGCACATCCGCGAGTGGCCGCTTGAGGCGATGAACCGCAACAACCAGGTCCTTTGGGAGGGGTGCGGCAAGCTCGGCTTCAGTCGCGGGCTCATCCGGCGCAACGTCAACAACTGCGCCGACCTCGGCAAATGCGGCCTGGGCTGCCCCATCGACGCCAAGCAGTCGATGCTGGTGACACTCATCCCGGATGCGGTGGAGAAGGGGATGGACCTTTATGCCAACGCCTCGGCGCGCCGCCTCCTGGTCGAGGGGCGCAAAGTCCGTGGCGTCGAGGCTCAGCTTCTCGACGCCTCGAGGGATGTCCCCACCGGCGTGACGCTCACCGTGCGGGCGAAGACGGTGGCGGTGTGCGGCGGAGCCATCAACTCCCCGGCCCTGCTGTTGCGCTCGGGCCTGACGGGACGAGGCAACGTCGGCAAGCGCCTCTTCCTCCACCCCACCGTCATCATGTCCGCTCAGATGGAGCAGCCCGTGGAAGCTTGGGCGGGCGCACCCCAGGCGGTGTACTCGCACCACTTCATCGACCGCGGCCCACAGCGCACAGGCTATTTCCTGGAAGTCCCTCCCCTGTACCCGATGATTGCCGCCACCGTCCTTCCGGGCTTCGGCGTGCCTCACCAAAAGCTCATGGAGCGGCTGCCCTACACCCAAGTCACCATCGCCATCACCGCCGATGGCTTCGTTCCGGGGGACATTGGCGGAACGGTGCGGCTTGCCGACCCGAAGGAGCGCCGGGTGCACATCGAGTACCCACTCCAGGCCTGGCACTGGGAAGCCTTCCGAGACGCGTCGGAAACCATGGCCCGCGTGCAATTCGCCGGCGGCGCCAAGGAAGTCATTTCCTTGCATGCCTCGCCGGTCCGTCTCAGGCCCGGGGACGACATTGGCCGGCTCTTGGGAGCCGCTTCCTGGGAGCCAGGCCGGGTGCGGGTGGCCACCGCGCACCAGATGGGCGGCTGCTGCATGGGGAAGGACGCCGAGCGCTCGGTGGTGGACAGCTCGTTGCGCTACCACGAACTCGACAACCTCTTTGTGGTGGACGGCTCGGTGCTTCCAACGTCTCTGGGCGTCAATCCGCAGGAGACAATTTTTGGCATTGCCCGCTTGCGCTCCGCCGCGGTCGCGGCCTCCGTCGTTTGAAAGCCGCCACAAGGCCAAAAAGCCGAGGCGGGGCCAGGCCCGGCCCCGCCTCGGTCTTCCCCCCCTTGACAGCGGGGCCTCGCTGACGCCCGGTACCACGTGGTGGAACGGACCCCGGGTCGGGGCGCTTTCCCGTGGGAAGGGTTCGGTGCCGCCCCACAAAGGGCTCCCCCCAAAGACCCGACCCGAGGTCCAAACTCGACGGCTGGCTTCCCCGCCCTGCAAGCGTCCGGCAGAAGGGGCGTGCGCCTAGCCTTGAATCGCGGCCGTCGCGACGTCGGGCCGCTGGTAATTGTCGATGAGTACCGTCGCCACACCCAGGTAGGCGGCGATGAGAAGGGCTCCGGCGACGGCCCACTCGCGGCCACGGCTGCGACGGACGGTGCTGAAGAGGGGCGCGGCGTTCTGGTCGGCAGCGTTCATGGCGTTTCTCCCGAGCGGCAAGAGAGCCGGCGGTGTTGCCGGCCACGCCAAACAGACACTGCAGCCAGGGTGCCAAGAGAAAAGCCCTGGCAGGACGCTGAGTTGACAGGTTTGTCACCGGCCCTGCGTAGCCGCCGGCGCAACAGCGGGCCAACAGTTGTGGCGCAGCCTGCAACCACCCCCCCCCCAAAGCGGCTGCCCGGCGGCTGAGGAGTGCCGCGCCGCGTCAGAAGGTGGTGGGGTGGGGGCGGCTTCTGCCAACCACAGGGCAGGCGCCAGGCGCAGCCGCCCCGACGGAGTCAGTCCTTGAGGTGGTGCCGCTTAATCAGCCGGTACAGGTGCACCCGGTCAATGTCCGCCGACTCCGCGGCCTGGGCCACCTTCCCCTTGTGAAGTTCGAGCAAGGCCTTCACATAGGCGCGCTCGAAAGCATCCTGGGCCCGGCGCCGGGCCTCCGGGTACGGCACCCGAGGGTCCACGGCGACGGGGGATTCGGGCAGCGAGCCCTCCGGCTCGAGACCTGGCTCGAGGGTTTCTTGCATCACCACACAGCGCTCGAGGTGATTGCGCAGCTCCCGCATATTCCCCGGCCAGGCGGCACGCTGAAGCTGAGCCAGGAAGACCGGGTCCTTGAGGGACTCGCGCACACGGGGGTCGACACCGAGCGCCGCCAGCATTTTCTCGGCAATGGCCGGGATGTCCTCGGACCGCTGGCGCAGGGGCGGGACGGTAATCTTCACCACCGCCAGCCGGAAGTAGAGGTCGGGCCGAAAGCGCCCGGCGTTTACTTCGGCGCGCAAGTCCCGGTTGGTGGCGGCAATGACACGCACGTCTACCGGGAGGTAGGCGTTGGTGCCCAGCCGACGGATTTCTCGCGCCTCGAGAACACGCAGCAGCTTGGGCTGCAGCTCGGTCGGAAGCTCACCCACCTCGTCGAGGAAGACGGTTCCCCCGCGCGCCTCCTCGAAGACGCCCACCCGCCGGGTGTCGGCCCCGGTGAAGGCGCCCTTCTCGTGTCCGAAGAGCTCGGACTCGAGCAGGTTGGCCGGAATGGCTCCACAGTCCACCACCAGGAAGGCGTGGCTGTGTCGTGCGCTCAGTCGGTGGATGGACTCCGCCGCTTGGCTCTTCCCGGTGCCGGTCTCGCCCTCGAAGAGAACGGTCGAGTCCGAGGCGGCGGCCCGCTCCATGAGGGCGAAGCTGGACCGCGCGGCGATGGAGGTGCCCACCAGCGAGCCGAAGCTTTTCTGCTCCGAGACCGGGATGCGATTCTTCTCTCCCGACAATTCGAAGCGCAGCGAGACGCGGCCGAGCTGCAGAAGGCTGCCGCTGCGCAGGGCGGCCTCCTTGACGTGAACGCCGTCCACCACCGTGCCGTTGCGGCTCCCCAGGTCCTTCACCCACGGGTTGCCCTTCTCGTCGACGAAGACCTCGCAGTGGAAGCGCGAGACGGTGCGCTCGTCGAGAAGCAAGTCATTCAGCGGATGGCTGCCCAACTGGACCCGGTCCCCGTTGGACTCGAAAACGTGCCCCACCTCGCCCCCGTCGACAATCCGCAGGCGGAACCGCCGGACGCTCGAGACGACTGCCGCCACGGGCCTGTCCAGACCCACCGTGGGCGTCCGGTTAACCGGCGTAACGGGCGGCTCGGTGTCCGTCTCGTCGTCTTCCGGCGGGTCATCCGGTTTCCGCATGGCGCGCATACACTACCCCCGTTGGTGGAGGCGCCGCACCCACCGGCTGGCCAACAGGCCTTCCCCTGCCGGGAAGGCCCCCCTTCCCGGGGGGGGGAGGGCTCGCCGTGGTGTCGGCGGGGGGCGTGTCGCCCTCCCCGGGGCGAGGGCAGGTTTTCACCCTTGCCGTCCAGGCCCCTTGTGGCCGAAGGGAGTGACAGCCCACGTGGAGCGCTGTGCCGATGGCCGCTTGAATGGGGAAACCCAGACGCTGCTCTCCGTTCCCCCCAACCGACGCGGTGCCGAGATGTCTCTAGAGCCTTGCTTGCGGCCTGGGGACGTCCTGCTCGAGCGCTTCCGGGTCCGCCGGCTTTTGGCCCGCGGCGGGATGGGCGAGGTGTACGACGTCCAGGACGGGGCGCTCGGCGCCCGGGTGGCGCTGAAGACGCTGCGCGCCTCAGTCCTCTGCCACCCTGCCGCGCTCGCTCAGTTCCGCCGGGAGGTGCTTCTCGCGCGTCGTGTCACCCACCCCAACGTCTGTCGGCTCTTCGAGTTTTTCATCTCGGCGGACGACGGGCCGAGCCCACTGGTTTTTCTGACGATGGAACTTCTGGAGGGCCCCACCCTGGCCGAGCACCTGGTGCGCGAGGGCAAGGCCGGGGACGAAGCGCTTCCCCTGGTCCGCCAGATGGTGGCCGCCCTCCAAGCCGCCCACCGCGAGGGGGTGGTGCACCGGGACTTCAAAAGCAGCAACGTGATGCTGGTGCGGGCCTCGGATGGCTCGCGTCGCGTGGTGGTGACGGACTTCGGGCTGGCTTGCGGCGTGCGTCCCGGAGAGGCGCCAGAGTGGCCCTCTCACCACGGGATGGTGGGCAGCCCGCTGTACATGGCCCCGGAGCAAGTGACGGGCGGCTGTGTCTCCCCGGCCACCGACGTCTACGCGCTGGGCGTCGTCCTCTACGAGATGGTGACGGGCACACTGCCCTTCGTCGGTGACAGCGTCGAGGAGTCGGCGCGGAAGCGGCTTCAACAGCCCCCGGAAGCGCCCTCTCGGCGACGCCCCGGGCTGAGCGCGCGGTGGGACGCGGCCATCCTCCGCTGTCTGGAGCTCGACCCGGCGCGGCGCTTCTCGCAGGTGGAGGACGTCCTTGGGGTTTTGGGACGGGGGCCAGTGGTGCGTCCGCTGTCGCGAAGACGTCGCCGGTGGGCGGCGATGGGCGTGGGGCTGGCCGTGGGGCTGGCCGTCGCCGGAAGCGCTGGTGCGCGGCTGTTGAGTCTCCGCGACACGCCGCCCTCACCGTCGTCTGCGGTGCGCTAGCCGCTCTGCAAAAGACGTGGCGCGAGGTGTGCAACGAGGGTGCCGGTACCAGGCCAAGGTGCGGCACCGTTGACACGCCGGTCCCGGAAGTCGGGAGATGCGTCCCGTCCGGGACCGACGAGGCGCCGCATGGGGAGCCTGGGCTTTTTGGGAGCCACGCCACATGGGGCCGCTGCGTCAACCATTCGAAACCGCGTCGCAGGGGAAGGGTTGGCTTTGCCGGCTTGCCTTGGTGGGGCTTGTGCTGTCGGGCTGCGGCAAAGGGAAGGCCGCCGCGCCGGGCCTCGAGCTGCAGCCGTTGCCGGCGCCGCCGGCCCTCCAGGTGTCTGCTGAGGCGTTTCCCGGCGAAAAGGGAACGCTGGCGGTGGTGGCCGCCCGCCCGCGTGGCCAGGCCGGCACGGACGTGCGGCCAACGCTGACGTTTTCCCGTCCCGTCTTGGCGCTCAGCACCGTCGAGGCCCAAGCAGCGCTGCCCCCGCCGGCGCAGCTTCAACCGAGCGTGGCTGGGCAGTGGCGCTGGCTCGGCTCGGCCAGCGTGGAATTCGTCCCCCAGTCGCCGCTGCCCTTCTCCACCCGCTTCACCGTCACCGTGCCGGCAGGGTTGAAGAGTGTCGACGGTCAGGCGCTGGCAGAGGCCTACAGCTGGGATTTCCAGACGCCGGCGCCCGCCGTCCAGGCCGTCGAGCCAGCCGAGGACTTCGCGTGGGTGACGCCGGGCCAGCACTTCTGGCTCCTCTTCAACCAACCCGTCGTCGAGCTCGAGCAGGCGCTGCGGGTGCTGGTGGGCCCCGAGGAGACGGCCTGGCCCTTCCAGATTGCCAAGACGGAAGTGCTCGACACGGGGAAGGAGAGCCCCGGACGTACTCGCACGCTCGTGTCCAGCCGGCAGACGCGTTACGAGGTGGTACTCGGAAAGCCGCTCCCCTTGAGTACGCATCTCAGCCTCGCGCTCCCAGCCACTCTGCGGGGCGCCGAGGGGCCACTCACCCTGGGAAAGGAGCAGCGCTTCTCTTTCCAAACCTACGGGCCGATGGCGGTGACGGCTTCGGTGGGCTGCGACCCCGAAGCCAGGCGGTGCCCCTACGGGCCGCTGGTGTTGCTCACCACCAACCCGGCCGTCCTGTCTAGCCTCAAGGAGAGGCTGAGCATCCAACCAGCGGTGACGCTGGACTGGGAGAATGCCGAGGTGTTTCCGGGCAGCCACGCGCGCGGCCCGATGGTGGCCATCGCCGGCCGTTTCCATCCGGGAACCACCTACCGCGTCAGCGTCGCCCGTGGGGTGAAAGACGAATTCGGGCAGAGTGGCCCAGCGGCCACGGCTGAATTCCGCACCACCGACCTCGAGCCCGGCTTCGACCCTGGGCCCGACGTGTCGTTGCTCGAGGCCAAAGGCGACGGCGCACTCCCGGTGGAGGTGACCAACCTCAGTCGTCTCCAGGCCCGCGTCTGGGCCCTGTCCCCAGCGGACATGGCGCGCCTCCTCGGGGCGCGCCGTCCGGAACAGGCCACCCCGACTGGGACTCCAGTCGCCTCGACACTCGACACCTCCGGGTCCGCCAACCTGGTGCAGACTCGGCCCCTCGCCATTCGCTCCCTCTTGGGGGGCCGAGGGACGCTTCTCTTCCTGGCCGAGCTCACCGCCCCCGAGCTGTCCGAGGGCTGGTGGCGCACGCGGCGCGTGTCCGGACAAATTACCGACCTCGCCGTCCACGCCAAGCTCGGCGCGACGGCGAGCGCGGTGTGGGTGACGCGGCTCTCCGACGGCAAGCCGGTGGAAGGGGCGGACCTGCAACTCCTCGACCGGACGGGTGCCGTCCGCTGGCGGGGAAAAAGCGACGTCGACGGGCTGGCGCGGTTGCCAGGCCTGGCGGAGGTGTTTCCTTCTACCGACACCAGGGACGTCTGGGAGCCGCCCTTTGCGCTGGTGGCAGCGAGCCTGGGGGCTGACACCGGCGTCACCCTGTCCAGTTGGATGGGAGGGTTCGGCCCTTGGGCCTTCGACTTACCCACCGACTGGGATGGGAGGACGCCGAAGAGCCTGGGGGTGGTGTTTGCCGACCGCGGAATCTATCGCCCCGGCGACACCGTCTTCCTCAAAGGCCTGGCCCGCTACCGACAGCTCGGGAAAATCCTCACGCCCCCCAAGGGGACAGCGGTGCAACTGCGCGTCGTCACTTCGCGGGGCAAGGAAGTTACCAGCCGCGCGCTTAGCCTCGACGAGTACGGCACCTTCTCCGCTGAGGTGGTGCTTGACCGCGACCTGCCGCTGGGCACCTTCCAGGTCAGCGCGTCGGCGGTGGTGGACAGGAAGCCCATCCACTACGACGGCTCCTTCCGCGTCGAGGAATACCGCGCGCCTCAATTCAAAGTGGACGTCTCCAGCGCCGCCCGGGATGTTGCCGCGGGGGACGCCGTCCAGGCGCAGGTGCTCGCCCGCTACCTCTTTGGCGGGGCGATGGCCGGCGCAGAGGTGCGCTGGACGGTGACGCGCAACAGCGTCGCCTTCGAGCCTCCAGGCAACGAGGGCTTCGCCTTCGGCCAGGAGGTGGCGGCCTGGGACGAGGAGGCCCCCCAAACGGTGGCCGACATCTTCGCCTCGGGCGAGGGGAAGACAGACGCCATGGGCGTCCTGGCGCTGCAGGCCGGAAAGGCCGAGACGCCGGGAGAGCGCACCTACCGGTACACTCTCGAGGCGGAAGTCACCGACGTCAGCCGCCAGCGGCAGGCCAACCGGGTGGAGCTCACGGTGCACCCGGCGGCTCTCTACGCCGGCGTCCGCACGCGCAGCACCGGCTTTGCCGAGGCGGGGAAGCCCGTCGCCCTGGAGCTGGTGGCCGTCACGCCGCTCGGCGCGCGGCAGGCCGGCAATCAGGTGGAGGTGGCCATTGTCCGGCGCGACTGGAAATTCATCCGCAAGAAGGGCGTCGGCGACCGCTGGACGACGCTCAACGAGCCGGTGGAGGAAGCGGCCGGCAGCTGCCGCGTCGAAACCGAGGTGACACCGACAGGCTGCACCTTCACCCCCAAGGAGGGCGGCTTCTACCTCGTCAAAGCGACGGTGCGCGACGCGGCTGGCCGCGCCCAAACTACGTCTGTTGGCCTCTACGTGCTGGGAAGTGGGTGGGTTTCCTGGCAGCGCAACGACACCGACCGCATTGACTTGGTTCCAGACAAGTCCCTCTACGACGTGGGCGAGACGGCGCGAGTCCTGGTGAAAAGTCCCTTCCCGGACGCGGAGGGGTTGCTCACCGTGGAGCGCGAGGGCGTCCTCACCGCCCGCCGGGTGAGGCTGACAGGAGCCGCCACGGCGCTGGAGGTGCCCCTCGGTGAGGGGGACATCCCCAACGTCTTCGTCTCAGTGGTGCTCGTTCGCGGCCGGGTGGAGGAGCCGGCCGGGGCCAACCTCCGCGACGACCCGGGCCGTCCCACGGTGCGGGTGGGCTACACGCAGCTGCGGGTGGAGAGAAAGAGCAAGCGGCTCAGCGTGACGCTGACCCCCGACGGGATGCAGAAGCGCCCGCGGGACACGGTGCGAGTCAGCGTCAGCGTCAGCGACTGGAAGGGCAAGGGGGTAGTGTCCGAGGTGACGGTGTGGGCCGTCGACGAGGGCGTGCTGCGGCTCACCGGCTACCAAGTGCCCGACCCGATGGAGGCGGTGCACCCGCTGCGGGGGCTGTCCGTCCGCCTCGGAGAGCCGCTCATCCACCTTGTCCAGCGCAAACTCTATGGCGAGAAGGGCCTCGGTGGAGGGGGCGGTGGTGGCGGCGAGGGCTCGGGCAGCGGCTTCCGCAGCGAATTCAAGACGACGGTGCTCTTCTCGCCGGCGGTGCTGACCGACGCCGACGGGCACGCACAGGTGGAATTCACCCTCCCGGATAACCTCACCACCTACCGGCTGATGGCGGTGGCCCTCACCCGTGGCGAGCTGCTGGGGAGCGGCGTTTCCCAACTCACCGTCTCCAAGCCTCTTCTGGCGCTGCCGGCGCTTCCGCGACTGTTGCGCGTCGGCGACGTGGTGGAGGCGGGTGTGGTGGTGCATGCACCGTCGGGCAAAGTGAAGGAGGTGGAGGTGAAGGCCGACGTCCAGGGCCTTCTCCTTCTCGGCCCGGGAGTGCAGAAGGTGTCGCTGCCGGATGCCCGACCGCGGGAGGTGCGTTTCCGTTACCGTGCCGAGGCCCCAGGCGAGGCAGTCTTCCGCTTTTCTGTCAGCGGCGGCGGCGAGCGTGACGGGGTGGAGCAACGCATTGCGGTGCAGCTGCCGACTGCCTTCGAGGCGGTGGCGGTGGCCGGGGACACCACCGACGTCCGCCATGAAGCGCTGCTGCCCCCTTCCGGCATGCGTCCGGACGTCGGGGGCTTGGAGGTGACGCTGGCCTCGACGGCCCTGGGCGGTTTCTCGGAGGCCATGCGCCAGCTGGTGGACTACCCCTACGGCTGTCTCGAGCAACTGTCCTCGCGCCTGGTGCCCTTCGTCGCACTGCGCGAACTGAGCGGACGTTTTTCCGTCCCCTGGAAGCCGGACACGGCCGCCAGCTTTGTGGGCAATGGGGCCTTGGCCGAGCAGGGCACGACAGACCCGGATGTCCTCATCGCCCGGACGGTGAAGGCCATCGAGCAGCTGCAAAACCCGGACGGCGGTTACCGGTATTGGTCCAGCGACGGGTGCTCGGCGGAGTGGGCCTCCTCCTACGCCGTCCTCGCCCTGGGGCGCTCGGCGGAGGTGGGGTACAGGGTGGACGCCGCCGCGCTGAAGCGAGGCCAGGAGTTTCTGGCCCGGGACGTTGCTTCGGGCCGTGGGGTTGGCTGTGCCCGCTTTTGGGCGGCTCCGCTGGACGAGACGACGCGCGTCTTCGCGCTTTGGGCCCTGGCCCGCACCGGCGCACCCAAGGCCTCCTACTACGGTGAGCTCTTCGGAAAGCGGGACGCTTTGCCCCTCTTCGCCCGGGCCATGCTTGCCGATGCCATGTTTGTCGGCGGAGGGGACCGCGCCCAGGCGCGCACCGTGCTCACCGAGTTGATGGACCGGGCCAAGGAGTCCGCCGCCGGCCTGCACTTCGAGGAGATGAACCCGTCCACCTATGCCTCGCGCTGGTCGAGCGACGTGCGTACCACCGCACTGGTACTCCTCACCCTCACCGACGTCGCGCCGGACCATCCCTCTGTCGCCAAAATGGCCCACTACCTCACCGGGGTGCGTGGCTCCGACGGCCGTTACCGCACCACCCAGGAGGCAGCCTTCGCTCTGATGGCCCTCACCGAGGTGACGCGGGTGAAGGAGCGTGAGACGCCGGACTTCATCGGCCGGGTGACGCTGGGCGGCAAACAGCTCGCCGCGGCGCCCTTCCACGGGCGCTCGCTCGAAGTGCAGCGCGCCAGTGTCCCCTTGCCGCAGCTTCCCCGCTCGGCAGGGCCGGTGTCCTTCGACTTCCGGCGCGACGGCACCGCCGGCGTCCTCTACTACGGGGCGCTGCTGCGCTACGCGCCGGCCACCATGCCCACCACCGCGCTGGACCGCGGAATTGTCGTCCAGCGGTGGGTGGAACCCTATGCCGGCGGCGGCCAGGTGAAGGCGGTGCAGGCCGGGGAGCTGGTGCGCGTCCAGGTGCGTCTGGCGACCTCCATGGAACGCAGCAACGTGGCCGTCGAAGTCCCCTTGCCCGCCGGCCTTGAGGCGGTGGACACAAGCCTTGCCACCAGCGCAGGGCTACCTCAGGCAGCGCTTCGGAGGCGCGGCGTGCCGGCGGGAGACGAGGCGGAGGACGGGGAGGATGAGGGCAGCGACGGGGAGGGCCCTCTGCCTTGGGCCTCTGGCTTCTGGTCCCCCTTCAACCACACCGAGCGCCGTGACGACCGGGTGGTGCTCTTCGCTGACCACCTTCCGCCGGGCATTCAGCTGGCCACCATCATCGCCCGGGCCACCACGCCCGGGGAATTTGTACTCATGCCGGCGCACGCCGAGGAAATGTACGCTCCGGAAGTGTTTGGCCGCTCCGAGGGCGGTGCTTTCCGGGTGGTGGTGGACAGTAGCCTGGCCGAGAAGTGAGCCCGCATCCCAGAGGCGAGTCCAGTCGCACCTTGGCCTGGACGCGGCATGCCGTTGGTTGGCCGCTTTTGGGCGGCCTGTTGTTCGCCCTGGGCTTTGTCCTTCAGCCCCTGCCGCCGGGACTGCTCGACCGGAGCGCGCTCGCCTCGCTGCGGGTGCTGGACCGCTCCGGCGGCGTGCTCCGCGAGGTGGCCAGCCGGGACGGCCGCAACCTCGCGCTTCCCCCGGAGCAGCCCCTTCCGACCCGACTGGTGCAGGCCTTCGTCGCCGCCGAGGACCGGCGCTTCGGCAGCCACCCTGGTGTCGACCCGCTGGCGGTGGGCCGAGCCCTCCGCGACAACCTGCGCGCCGGCCGAGTGGTGAGCGGTGCCTCATCTCTGGCCCAGCAGCTGGCGCGCCAACTCGTTCCCCGGCAGCGCACCCTCTTCGGCAAGCTGCAGGAGGCGCTCTGGGCGGTGCGCCTCACCGTGCACCTTCCGCGTGAAGCCCTGCTGCGCGCCTACCTCGACCGGGTGCCACTGGGCAGAGACTTGGTCGGCGTCGAGGTGGCAGCGGACGCCTACTTCGGACGCCCGGCGCGCACCCTTTCGCTCGGCCAAGCGGCCTTGCTGGCCGGCCTGGCCCGCGCCCCAACCAGCGGAGACCCGGCGCTCTTCCCCGAGGCCGCGCGCCGGCGGATGGGTCTCGTCCTCAGTGCAATGCAGCGCGCCGGCTTCGTCGACAGCGAGGAAGCCCGCGCGGCTTCCGCAGCGCCGTGGGACCTGGTGCCTACAGCGCACCCTTTCCTTGCCCCACACCTCGTCACCGACTTGCTGCAACGGCGGGCCAGCCTCGGGCTTGCCCAGGCGGCCGAGGTGGTGACCACCATCGACCCTTTGCTGCAGCGGGGGGTGGAGGAGGCGTTGCGTGCGGAGCTGGCCTCGGACGGGCGCGTCGGCCAGGCCGCGGCGCTGGTGGTGGACAACGCCACCGGTCAGGTGCTGGCCTATGCGGGGAGCGCGGATTTTCTGGACGTCGAGCGCGAGGGGCAGAACGACGGCGTCCGTGCGCTGCGCCAGCCGGGCAGTGCACTCAAGCCCTTCGTCTACGGCCTGGCCCTGGCGCAGGGCTGGACGCCGTCCAGTTTGCTCAGCGACGTCGAATGGCACCTCTCCACGCCTGGCGGGGACTATGTCCCGCGCAACTATGACCGGCGCGTGCATGGGCCGGTGCGGCTGCGAGCGGCGCTGGCCAACAGCTACAACGTCCCAGCAGTGCGAGTGGCCGAAGCGCTCGGGGTGGAGCGGGTCCTCGCGTTGCTGCGCGCCGCAGGCTTCGCGTCGCTCTCCGAGGACGCAGCGCACTACGGGGTGGGCCTGGTGCTGGGCAACGGGGACGTCAGCCTGTGGGAGCTGGCGCGCGCCTACCTCGGTCTCGCCCGCGGGGGCGTGCTTCACCCCCTGGTGTCGGTGCTGGCCGCCACCGACGCCGAAGGCCGGGCACTCGAGGTGCCGCGCGAGCTCGAGCCGCGCCGCTTTCTTCCGCGCGACGCCGTGGCCCTGCTCACCGACATCCTCTCCGACGAGGCGGCCCGGGCACCGGCCTTCGGCCTGGACAACGCGCTGCGCCTCTCCTTCCCGGTTGCCGCGAAAACCGGCACCTCGCGGGCCTACGTGGACAACTGGACGGTGGGCTTCACCCAAGCCCGTACGGTGGCGGTGTGGGCCGGCAACTTCGATGGAGTGCCGATGCACAAGGTGTCCGGCATCTCCGGTGCCGGCCCCATCTTCGCCCGCATTCTCGCGCTTGCCATGCGTGGCCTGCCAGCCGGCGCGCTGGTGGACAGAAGCCGCTTCGAGCACGTCCGGGTGTGCGCCCTGTCCGGCCAGCGCGCCACCGCCCATTGTCCGTCCGCGGTCGAGGAGGTGTTTCTGCCCGGCACCTCGCCCCAGGAGGACTGCCGCATGCACCGAGAAAGCGGGGTGGGTGCGGGCCGCCACTTGGTGCTCGACATCGGCCCGGACTTCTACGCCTGGGCCCGGACGCAAGGCTGGCACGCCGGGCCTTGGCCCGACGAGTCCCACCGTGGACCGAGCGCCGAGCTCCTCAGCCCCGAGGACGGGGACGAGTACCTTGTCGAGGCGGGCCTTCCGGACAAGGCGCAGTCCATTCCCGTCCGTGTCCGCCCGCCGCCGGGTGCGCTGCGGCTCGAGCTCCGGACGGAGGAGGGGGCGGTGCTGCCGCTGTTGCCTCCCTTTACCGGACGGCTGCCCGCCCGGAGGGGCCGGCACCGGGTGGAGTTGTGGCTCCCCGGAGGGACGTCTGCCCTGGCCAGCGCCGAGTACCAGGTGGTGGGCGGGCGGTGAACGCCGGTGCCCGGGCGCTTCTGGCGGCGGTGCTGGCGGTGTCGCCCGCCGCGGCCTCCCGGACGGTGCGGGTGCGTGTGCTGGAGCGACTTCACCCGCACCAAGTCGAGCTCTCCGGACCGAGCCGGCACACGCTGGTGGCCAGCGCCTCGTCATTGCTGGTGGACGGCGCTGTGGTGGAGCAACCCTACCGTCTGCCCGACGCGCCCTGGCAGGTGCTGGTGCCGAACGAAACGCCGCGCCGCTACCGCGGTGCGCTTTCGGTGCGTGCCGTCGACGCCGAGCTGGCCCTGGTGGTGACGCTTCCCCTCGAGCGCTACGTGGCCGAGGTGGTAGCGGCGGAGACGCTTCCTGGAACGGCAGAGGAAGCCCTTCGGGCGCAGGCGGTGGTGTCGCGCAGCTTCCTTCTGGCCCAGGGCCCGAGGCACGCCGACGCAGACGTGTGCGACTTGACGCACTGCCAGCTTCTCTCCGGGCGCGTGACGTCATTGGCCCACCGGGCCGCGGCCCGGGCCGCCACCAAGGCCACTGCCGGCCGCGTGCTGGTGCTGGCCAACGGCAGGATTGCCGAGACGCCCTTCCACGCCGCCTGCGGTGGGCACACCGGGGAGCCGGAGGAAGTGTTCGGCAGCGCCGTCACCGGTGCCGCCGCGGTCGCAGACACGGGGTGCCCGTCGCAGCCCTGGGAGGCGGTGGTGCCCTTCGGCGTCTTCCGCGCTGCGTTGAAGCCACTGTTGGGGGCCGGTGCCGCCCTCTCGCCAGAGTGGCTACACACCGAGTTGGGGAAGGGCGGATACGTCGTCCGCGTCTCAGGGGGACAAGCCGGGCGAAGCAGCAGCGGGGACGCGGTGGCGCGGGCGCTGGACCGGGCACTGGGTTGGGGCGCCGTGCGGAGCGGCCGCTTCCACTTCCTCTTCGAGGAGGGCGGCGTCCGGGTGGCCGGTAGCGGACTGGGGCACGGGCTTGGCCTGTGCCAGGCGGGCGCGGCCCGGCGGGCCGCACAGGGAGAGGGGTACGAGGAAATTCTCCAGCACTACTTCCCGCTGGCTTCGTTGCGCTAGCGGCCCCTTTTTTTGCCGGCTGACTTCGAGGGCAACAACCGGGGGGCAAGCGGGGCCAGGAGCGGGCAAGTCTCCCTCCTCTGTCACCCCTTTACCGGCCGTCCCCCTCTCAAGGCCGGCCGCCCTCACCGGAGACAATGCCGATGCGCCTTTACGACTACGAGGCCTCTCAGAATGGCTACAAAGTTCGCCTCTTACTCTCGCAGCTAGGGAGGCGCTACGAGACGACGTGGGCGGACATTTTTGCAGGAGAGGCCCGCACCCCGGCGTTTCTACGCATTAACCCGAGCGGTACCGTCCCGGTACTGGAGCCGGCGCCGGGCGTCTTCATCCCCGAGTCCAACGCCATCCTCTACTACCTCGCCCAAGGGACGCCCTACTGGCCCAGGACGGCCGAGGCGCAGGCCCAGGCACTGCGGTGGATGTTTTTCGAGCAGGAGTCCCACCAGCCCAGCATCGCCACGCTGCGGCACTGGACACTCACCGGGAAGCTGTCCCGCTACCCGGCCCTGGTGCCGCAGAAGCGGCGCCTCGGCGAAGCGGTGCTGTCCACCATGGAGCGCCAGCTGGCCGAGGGGGCCTTCTTCGGCGGGGATAGCTACTGCGTGGCGGACATCTCGCTCTATGCCTACACCCACCTGGCGCACCAGGGCGGCTTCGTGCTGGAACGCTACCCGGCGGTGGTGCAATGGCTGGCACGCGTCCGTGCACAGCCCGGCCATACCGCACAGGTTTTTCCCTACCCACCGAGCGCCGCCGGGTACTTGCCCAGCGAGCAGGAGGTGGGCTGATGCATGCGCAGGCAGGAGCCGACGCCGTGGTGAAGCCGGTGGACCTCGAAGCAGAGCGCTGCTGGCGCGCGGTGCTGGAGCGCGACCGCCGCTGGGATGGCCACTTCGTCTACGCCGTGGAAAGCACCACCATTTATTGCCGCCCGTCCTGCCCGTCCCGGAGGCCGCTGCGAAGGAATGTCCGCTTCCTCTCCTCGGCCGCTGCCGCCGAGCGCCAGGGCTACCGCGCGTGCCGGCGCTGCCGTCCCCAGGCCTCCCTCGGGCCGGCGGAGGCGGTGGTGGAGCGCGTCCAGGCGCTCCTTCTGGCCGACGTCCAGCCCGCCCCCACCCTGGCCCAGCTGGCCGAGGCGGTGTCGCTCAGTCCAGGCTACCTGCAGCGCCTCTTCAAACGGCACACTGGGCTGTCCCCCAAGGCCTACGTCGAGGCCCGTCGGTTTCGTCAGCTGAAGGCCGCGCTGCGGACGGAAACGGGGGTGAGCGCGGCCATTTACGCGGCGGGCTACCAGGCGCCGAGCCGCGCCTACGAGAGGACGCGGGCCCAGCTGGGCATGACGCCCTCGGCCTACCGCGCCGGCGGAAGAGGCCAGCGCATTGCGTACGCTATTGTCCAGAGCTCACTCGGTCGCACCCTGGTGGCCACCACCGCGCGCGGCGTGTGCCGGGTGGCCTTCGGCGACTCCAACGCGCAGCTTTTGTCCGAGTTGCGAGAGGAGTACCCGGAGGCCTCGCTGGCGCCGGCCGGGCCGCCGGAGGAGGCTTGGGTGAAGCAGGTGGTGCAAAGTGTGGACGCGCCCTGGACGTCCCAAAGCGTGCCCCTGGACTTCCAGGGAACGGCTTTCCAGCTGCGCGTCTGGAAGGCACTTCGGGCCATTCCCTCCGGACAGACGGCAAGCTACCGGGACGTCGCCCGCGCCATTCGCGCACCCCGCGCGGTGCGTGCCGTGGCCCAGGCGTGTGCCAACAACCCGGTGGCCGTCCTCGTCCCCTGTCACCGCGTCGTGCGCTCGGACGGCAGCGTCGGCGGCTACCGCTGGGGCGCCGCGCGCAAGCAGCGCCTGTTGGACGAGGAAAAGCGCCGGCACTGAAGGCCCCGTTTCTTTCTTGGCTCGGGGCGGCCCAGCTACTGGCGGCGCAGCAGCACCCAGCCTCGGGCCTCTGAGGCCTTGTGCCAGGGTGCCGGCAGAGGGCTTTGGGGCAACAGGTGCTTTTCCACCAGGGCGAACCGTGCGCCATGGTCCTCCGCCTGTCCCAGCCGCTGCTCCATCCATGGCTCGAGCCGCCGTTCCGCGGCCAGGGCAGCCACCATGTGCCAGTGCGGCGGGTCCGACACCACCAGCACCGCCTCTCCCGGCGAAAGCGCGTCCAACTCGGCGCCAAACTCGGCGGCAATGACGCTTGGCCTCCACAGCAGAGCGCCTCCACCGACGGCCAGGAAACCGACGCTGCATGCCAAAAGCACCACCAGCGCCGCCAGGGCAGCGCGCTGCCGACGCTGGGTGGCCAGCCACAGGCGCAAATAGGGCGTGCCCCCGGCCGCGGCCAGCAGTGCCAGCACCGGGTAGGCCACCAGCGCGTGGTGCCACACCTTACGCTCCGGGAGGGCCAGCCCCAGAAGCAAAAGGAGTGCACAGACGGCCAGCCGTCTGGCCACCCGGGGGCTGGGAGGCAGAGCGACGTCCAGTTGCTTGGGCCAGCCCGCCGCCCGTGCCACCCCCAACGCCACCAAAGGAAGGCCGGGCCAGAAGCGGGCCGCGACGGTGGCAAAGGGAAACCAGGGCGGCTCGAGTCCGTCCGTGCGCCCGCCAGTGGCTGAGGCCAGCAACTGCGCGTCGAGGTACCCTTTCCACCAGCTGCCGGTGCCCCCCGTCTTGTCAGCGACGAGGAAAGCAACTACCGGCACCGCGGCGAGGAGGGTGAGGAGGACGGCGCGGCCGAAGAGGCGTGTGCTCCTTTCCTCCCAGGCGACACTCACTGCGGCGGCGAGGAAGGGCAGCAGCCCGAAGGGCCCTTTCACCAGCGCCGCACCGGCCGCGAAGAGTGCCCCCCAAAGCCACCGTCGCGCGCTGGGCGGCCAGGCCAGAAGCGGAGCCAGCGAGGCCACGACCAGGAGAAGCAACAGCGGGTCGAGTCGCGGCCGGCCTCCATAAATGATGAAGGACTCGGTGGTGCCGAGGAGAAGCAGCGCCAGGGTAGCCATCCCCCAGCCGCCGAGGCGTCGCCCGAGCCAGCCCAAAAGGACGAGGGTAGCCAGCGTGAAGAGTCCCGCCAGAGGGGCCAGGGCCCGCTCGCCGCCAAGCCGGATGGCCAGTGCCCAGGGCCAGAGCCCAAAGGGCAAGTGTTCACGAAATTGGGGGTGCACTCCCTGCAGGTAGCGCAGCTCCAGCCAGTGCCCGTCCTCCACCATGTGGCGCGCCACCACCTGGTACAGCTGGGCGTCGGTGTCCTCGACGTGTCCCGTCCAGGGCGCGACCAGCACGGCCGTGGCGAGGAGGAGCGCCAGCCCGGCCGCGGTGCGTCCGAGGTTGGAGGTGAGGAAGGCCTTCACTCCCGCCGCAGCTCGGCGAGGCGGCCCTTTGTGCCTGGCCTGGACTGCTCCGGCATCCGCTCGACCAGGTCCGTCACCGTGTCGAGCAGCGTCTGGTGCGGGTCCCGGGCGCGGAAGCCCAACATCTGCTCGGCCTTGCGGCTGTCCACCCAGAACCAGTGCTCCGCTATTTCCACGCTCGCTGCGTTCAGCGCCGGCTCGTGTCCGCGCGCTTTGGCCCAGCGCTCGAGCAGCTGTGCGCCCAGTACATTCAGCGGTGAGGGAAGTCGCAGCCTCGGCGCCGGAACGCCGGAAAGCCGCTCCAGGCGCTGAAAGAAATCAGCCATCGAGAAGTTCACGCCCATCAGGTGCTTGCCGTAGAGCTCTCCGCGACTGAGCGCTGCGACGAAGGCTGCAGCAGCGTCACGGACGTCAACGAAGCACATGCCGCCGTTGGGCATGGAGGGCAAGTCTCTCTGCAGAAACTTCGCCACCGTCCAGGTGGAGGACAACCGAGTGTCGCCCGGCCCCAGCAGCAGACTCGGGTTGCACACCACCAGCGGGATGGCGTGCTTGCGGCAGAAGTCGATGGTCAACCGCTCCTCGTAAACCTTGGAGAGGTAGTAGGGCCAACGTCCGATGACGTCGAGGGGAGCGGTGTCCTCCTCACGGCCGACCCGTTCCGTCCTGGAGACGGCCGTGGTGCCACTGGTCGAGGCCAGGACCAGCCGGCCGATGCCGCCGTTGGCCCGAATCTCTTCGAGGAGGGCGCGCGTGGCGTCGACGTGGAGACGGTACATGGCCCGGCCGTCGCGGGAGTCGAAGGAGACGCGTCCGGCGAGGTGAAGCAGAGCGTCCATTCCGGCCAGCGCCGGTCGCACCGCCGAGGGCTGCTCCAAGTCCAGAGCGTGAAACTGACCGAGCTCCAGCAGCTCTCGCCCCGGCGGATGGCGACCCACCATCCGCACCCGGTGTCCAGCTTCCGCCAGTCGCTGCACCACTGCCGTGCCGAGAAAGCCAGTGGCGCCGGTGACCAGGACGTTCACGGCTCGGAGCCCCCACCGCTCGAGCGGCGCGGGGCGGGAGCCGAGAGCAACTCGGCGTGAGCGTCCAAGTCGAAGACGCTGTGGTTCTGCAGCGCTCGCACCGCCTGCTCGGCAATTCGTGTCACCACCCGGTAGCTCTCGCTCCGGGGTAGCCCTTGGGTCCGCCGCTTGAGCTCGCTCACCAAAAGCGGCGGCCCGATGCGCACGCTGAGTGCCTTGCGCTTGGGAAACATCGCGCCCTTGGGAAACGCGGCATGCGTGCCTTCGATGTAGAGCGGCAGCACGTCCACGTTGTAGGTGAGCGCCAGGTAGCCGAGCGTTGGTTTGAAGTCCTGGAGGACGCCGTTCACGGAGCGGGTGCCCTCGGGGAAAATGAGCAAGTGGTAGCCCTGGTGCAGGGCCTCGCCCGCCAGGCGCAGTGACTCACGCAGGCTCCCGTGTCGGTCCATTGGGATGAGGTTGGTAAAGTTCTCGAAGTAGGCGCGCTTCAGCGGTGTGTCGAAGAAGTAGTCGCGTGCGGCGAGGGCGGCCAGTCGCTGTCCCTGCTCGCCGAGCACCGTCTTCACCAGCCCCATGTCCAGGTGACTGGTGTGGTTGGCGATGACCAGGACGTTGCGGTTTTGCGGGATGAAAGCTTCACCGCTGACTTGAACGTCAAAGATGCCGCCGTAGAGAACTTTCTGCCCGAAGGAGAGCAACGTCCGACCGAGCGAAGCCACTGGACCGGGGACGGGAATCTCTTTGGCCCCCGAGTCCGCCGAGACGTTCACCGCCTCGGGCTCCCGCCCGCGGCGCGCGGAGCTCGCAACCAGCCTCCGCAAGTCCTCCACCGTCTGCAGCCCAGTCAGGTCGCTCACCTCGCGGACGCTCACGCCGGCCGTCTCCAGCGCCACCGACAGCTCGGTCAGGAGCAACGAGTCAAACCCGAGGTCCGCCACCAGCCGGCAGTTGCCGGTGACCTCGGAGGCAGGCCGTCCCACCACCTCTGCCACCAGCGCCTCCAGCCATCCGGTGCTTCCCGTTGCGGCCCGTGCCCGCTCCCCGGTGGACGCCAGCTTCTCCAGTCGCTGGAGCTCGGCCACCACGTCTGGCCGCTTCACTTTCTTGGTGCTGGTGCGCGGCAGCTCGCCCTCCCAGAAGCGCAACACCTTCACCCGCCGGTAGAAGGGGAGGTCGGCGGAGACGGCGCGGAAGTGCTCCTCCAACTCCGCCCGCACCTCCTCGCGCTGCCGGTCCTTGGAGTCGGCCACGCACAGACAGGCGACTCTCTCCCCTCCGCTCTCGTCAGGCAGGCCGACGATGGACAGCTCCTTCACCAGCGGGTGAACCCCATAGAGCTCTTCCAACTCATCCGGGTAAGCGTTTTTCCCGCTGGCGTCGATGATGACGTCCTTCTCGCGGCCCAAGAGGGTGAGGCGCCCTTCGCCGTCGAGCCGGCCGACGTCGCCGGTCCGCAGCCAACCGTCCACCAGGGTGGCCTCGGTGGCCTGGCGGTCTCCGAAATAGCCGGCCATCACGCTGGGGCCCCGCGCCCACACTTCCCCCACCCCGTCGGCGTCCGGAGTGTGAATGCGGAGCTCGATGCCGGGCAGAGCCTTGCCGACGGTCCCCGGGCTGCGGCGGTTTCCGGCGGTCGCCACCGTCAGCACCGGCGCCGCCTCAGTCAGTCCGTACCCCTCGCTCAAGTCAAAGCCGAGCGCGTGGAAGGCTTGGTGCACCTCGTCCGGGAGCGCAGAGCCGCCGCTCACCAGGAACTTGATGCGACCGCCGAAGCGCCGGTGGATGGGCCAAAACAGCAGCTTCCCCAAATTCACATTGCGTCGGTTCCGCAGCTCGCCGTGCGCACTCATCAGCCCGCGCAGGGCCTGCTCCACCAGGGCTGGCTTGGCGGCGAATTCTTGGGTGATTTTTCGGTGCAACAGGGACCATAGCGCCGGCACCCCAATCATCGCCGTGATGCGTCCCGTCTCGAAGACGTGGCCCAGCCGGTCGGTGGTGAGCTCGTCGAGGTAGGTAATCTCCGCTCCGCGGCTGAAAGGCGTGAGCAGGCCGGCGGAGAACTCGAAGGTGTGGTGCAGGGGCAGCACCGACAGAAGCCCGTCCCCGACCCCAAAGTCGAACGAGCCGGCCAGCTTCGGCACCAGCGAGGCGAAGTTCCGATGGGTGAGCATCACCCCCTTCGGCTGTCCGGTGGTGCCGCTGGTGAAGATGAGAGAGGCGACGTCATCGGGGGACGTTGTCTTGGCGAGGGGCGCAATCCGGTCCGGGGCGGTGTCGTCCCCCTCCATGGCCTGGGCCAGGGTGAAGACTTGCGCCGACAGCCCGGCATCGCCGAGCGCCTTCCACAGGCCCGGGAGGTCGCGCGCCGTCTTCTCGGAAAGCAGGACGGCCCGTGCCTCGGCTCGGCGCGCGATGTTCACCACTTCGGCCTCGCTCGAGACCGCGTCGACCGGCACCACCGTGGCTCCTGCCTTCAGAATGCCGAAATAGGCAAACGCCCACTCGGGCCGGTTCTCGCTGACCAGCAGCACCCGGGAACGCGGCGCGACCCCGGCGCGCGCCAGAAAGCTCGCCACCCGCGCTGCCCAGCGCGCCGTCTCGGCATAGGTGAAGCGCTCCTCCCGCTCGCCCTCCACCAAGCGGAAGGCGACGCGGTGGCGGTGCGCGCGGACGCCGGCATCAAACAGCTCGAGCAGGTCGCGGTGGGCGTGGATGGCGGTGCGACGCTCCCGCTCCTCGTCCAGTGTCGGGAACACCCACTTTTCCAGCCCGGGGAGGTGGACTTCGAGGAAGTAGTGTCGCCAGTCGATGGTTTCCGGGTGCCAAGGCAGCCGGGCGGCGTCCTCCGGAAGCAGGCGATGGAAAACGCTGCGCGTGTTGTCGCAGCGAAAGACGTAGTGGTTGTCCCAGATGAAGGGCAGAAACAGCTCCACCAGGGCGGAGAAGGAACGGGCTTGCTCCTCCACGTCCTGAAGGCGGTCCCGGGCCCGCTCCAGGAGCGCCGAGACGCGCGGTGCACCCCAGGCCGGTTGCACCCGCTCGAGCGTCTCGCGAAGCAGCTGGGCGCCGGTGGCGAACAGCGGCGTCGAGCGCAGCTCGAAGGCGCGCCTGCTCACCGCTTGCGGCTCCAGACGGCTCTGCACCTCGTTCCACAACTTGCTGCCAGTGGACTTGTTGCGGAAAAAGCGCCGCCGGTAGAGCCCCACCAGCTCCGAGGAGCGCGCCGCATAGAGGGGATTGACGTCGCCCGAGGCCTGGTGAAAGACGCGGCGCCCTGGACTGCTCACCGTGTCGGCGGTGACGGCGATGAGAGACGCGGCCACCAAGTCCACCGGGATGACGTCCAGGATGGTGCGTTCGCCGGTCGGAAGGCTGCGCTGCCCCTTCATCCCGGCATAGGCCAGGGGGGCCGAGGTGGTGAACCCCTCGTTCCAGCCCGGGAAAGGGTAATGCAGCGCGCTCTCGACAATACTCGGGCGAACCATGGCGTAGCGCAGCTGTGGGGTGCTGGCCATCACCTGCTCGCCGAGCGACTTGGTGTAGGTGTAGGTGTTGGGCCATCCCCATTGGCGCGCGCGGTCCATTCCGGCGTCGACCAGCTTCTGGGTGAGCCAAAGCTTCCGCTCGCGCCCCACTGCCAGGCGCACCGACTTCTCGTCCCGCGAGTCACGTCCCTCGTGCTCCAGCCGCTCAATGGCCCGCTTGCGGAAGACGGCGGTGAGCGCGGCATCCTCGGCCTTGCTCCGCAGTCGGGCGACCTCCTCCCGGCAGTCCGCAAGCTCCCGCTCGAGCGAGAAGTCGCGGCCATCCAGCTCACCGTGCTTGGGGAAGTAGCCCACAATCTCCTCATCCTCGAAGACGAGGCCGGAGCGGTTGCCGGCGACAAAGGCTGTCGACACGTGCACCAGCGGAACGTCCAGGCGCAGCGCCAGCTCGACGGCGTTTTGCACCCCTTGGGTGTTGACCTTGAGGCCGACTTCCAAGGAGGGGCTGAAGGAGACGAGCCCGGCACAATTGAGGATGACCGACACCGAGCCTCGAAGCTTTGCAACCGTCTCCTCAGAGAGGCCAAAGGCCACTTCCGTCACGTCGCCGTCGAGGACTTGGACGCGGGAGCGGACGAACGCCAGGGCACCGCTGTCCCCCAGCTCCTCGCGCAAGGGCCGGAACGGCTCCCCCGGAAAGAGCTTGTCAAAGAAGCGGGACTCGGCCGAGGCGGAGGAGCCGCGACGAACCACTACCGACACCCGCGACAGGACTCGCCCATAGCGGTGGAGCAGCATCGACAGCGCCACTTTGCCGACGAAGCCGGTGCTGCCGGCAAACAGCAGATGCTTGCCGGTCAGGACCTTCGTGACGTCGAGCGAAGCGGATTCGGCCATGGCCCTCTCAAGGGGAGTCTAGAGGCGGACGTCAGTCTGGAGAATCGGGGCGGATTTCACCAGGGTGATGGAGGCGCTCCGGCCCACGGCACCTCGGGCCAGGTCGATGGCCTCGGCCAGCGTGTCGCTGCGTTCCCACCCGAGCAGCTCCGGGACGTGGTTGTTCTCCGCGCCGGCGACGATGACTTTGCCCACGTGCTGCCGGCCGTTCTCGCCCCAGTACCACATGTAGAAGGGATGGGCTCCGTGGTAGGCGTTCCCCTTGCGGTACAGGTGCACGTAGGAGGGATTGGTGGCGAATT
Source organism: Myxococcaceae bacterium (assembly GCA_052143535.1). Lineage (GTDB taxonomy): Bacteria > Myxococcota > Myxococcia > Myxococcales > Myxococcaceae > JADGRA01. The sequence continues at coordinate 27,244 of JBKQSS010000050.1, forward strand.
CCTGCTCGTACTTGTGCTCCAACACCATCGCGTCACGGGTCTCGGGGAGCAGCCGGTTGAAGAATTCGATGTAGCTGGGGTGATGCTCGGGGTCGAACTCGTCGTAGGCCGGGTGACAGAGGATGACCACGCCGCCCTTTTTGACCAGCGGGATGCCCCGGTTGAGGTTGAAGAGGTAGCCGAGCCCCATCACCTGCACCAAGAGTGGATTGAGGATGGAGTTCACGTTGTAGGGCGAGATGTAGGGCACCCCCCAAATGACAATGTCGCTCTGGCCCTGGACCGGAACGCTGTACTGCCGCCAGCATGCCTCGAGCGTCTTTTCGTGGCAGGGCTCGGTGGCCCCTGCATTGACGGCGATGATGTCATAGGGGGCCGGCACCGACATCATCAGCTTGCGCTTGGCCACCCGGGGCAGCTTGGACAGGGTGTAGCGCAGGGCTTGGAACTTGAGCCGGTCGACCTCGGTGAAGTCCTCCTCCCGCTTCCCGAGAAACCCGGTCGGTCCGTCGAACATGCGGTTGTTGAGCACCGTCTCGATGTGGAACACCTTGAGGTGCTGGTCGATGACCCGGCCAATCCGTTCGGTGCTCCTATGGAGCGCGCTTTTGCTCGGCTCCATGTAGCTCTCTGACTCGCGAATGGTCTTTGGATTGTGGTGGGCCCGGAGGCTGGCGTAATTGGCCAGGCCAGTTCCCACCGACTTGTGCCCTCCGTCCATCGGGACGAGGTTGATGTTGATGTAGATGAGGAGGTCGCTCTCCGCGGCGCGACGGTTGATGGCCACCACCTCGCCATGGGCGGTCCGCTCCAGCTCCACCATCCCGTCCGGGTCCTCGGCATCGTGGTTGTAGTAGCGGTCGGGATGGAAGGCGTTGAAGATTTTCTCTCCCACCATTCGCTTCAACTCGGCTTCGGTCATGCGGCGGTGCAGCGCATTGGCGACGACCAGATGCACGTCGTCCACTCCCGAGTCGGAGAGCAACTCGAGGACAATCTCCAACACCGTCTGGCGGGCGTCGGGCGTGACCATCGGCGGCAGTGGAAGCGAGATGTCGTCCAGCGCGATGGTCACTCTCATCCCCGGCTTGAGCAGGGCATGCAGCGGGTCCATTCCCTCCGGGTGGTTGAGCGCCCAGCGGATGGCGGCCTTGGGGTTGGGCACTGGCTGCAACGGCAAACGGGGGAACACCACGCGCGTTCCAAGAGGAAGGTCTTCCAAAAGGAAGTCCTCGCCGTGGAAGATGACCCGCGGCGGGCTGCCCTTCTCGGTCACCACGACCTGGTTGTTCTCGTCGTAGAGCCGCTTCAATGTCTTCAGCGGGCGCATGTCACCTCAAGTCGAGCACGGGCCAGTGGTAGGCGCGAGCAATGGAACGTAGCCGGACGTCCGGGTTTACCGCAGTTGGCCGTCCCACCATCGCCAGCATGGCGTAATCAGAAAAGCTGTCGGAGTAGGCAAAGCTCTGGTCCAGCGCCAACCCATGCTTGACGCAATAGTCCCGGATGGCGTGGGCTTTGTTTGCCCCTTCGATGATGGGCGGAATCACCTTTCCGGTGGCAATCCCACCCACGAATTGCATCTTGTTGGCGATGACATCGTCGGCGCCGAGCAACCGGGCGAGCGGTGTCACGGTGAAGTCCAAGGCGCCAGTGATGAAGACGATGCGACAGCCGGCTCGGCGCGCCTCGTCGATGAGGTCCTGGGCCTTCGGAAAAACGGCCGGCTTGAGTAGGTCATCCAGCATCTCCTCCCCGAGGACGACCAGCCGGTCCTCGCTGAGGCCGGCGTATGCCCGGTAGAAATATTCGTTGAACCATTTGCGGTTGACGAGGTCGAGCGCGGCATACAGGGGAACCTGGGCCGCCGCCGCCAGGGTGCGGCCGGCGATGCCCGACAGCGAGCCTCGGTTCATCGCGTAGTAGGCGTAGGTGTGAACGATGTTGGTTCGCACCAGCGTTCCGTCGACGTCGTAGAACGCGGCCTTCGCAGTCATACCCAGCCCTGGGCCTGATACCACGCGGCGCTTCGGGCAATCGAGTCCCGCGTCGACACCCTTGGACGCCAGCCCAGTCGCACCGCTGCCTTCTCCCCACTGCAGGTCCAAGCGGGGGCCAGCAGCTGCTTCGCCAGCTTGCGATTCAGTGGCAGGTGCCGTCCGGTCGCCCGCGAGGCGACGTCCGCCGCCGCCGCTAGGGCGCGCAGCACGAAAGGAGACAGCCGGAGCGTGCGCGGGTGGACGCCGAGCACTTCGGCACCCTGGTCCTGGATGTCTTCCAGCGTCGTCGTCCCTGGGCCGGGACAGAAGAAGGCCTCGCCCACCGCCTCTGGGCGCTCGGCCAGCAACATCAAGAGGTCCACCACGTCGTCCACATCCACCACCGACAGCGGCCGGGGACCCCCACCGATGCTGAGGCGGAACCCGCGCCGGATGAGTTTGAAGAAGACCAGGTTTTCCTGGTCCGCGGGTCCCAGGATGCGCGGCGGTCTGGCCACAGTGACTTCCAGGGGCCCGCGGGGCTGCAAAGCGATGCGCTCGGCCTCCGCCTTACTCTCGCCGTACCACTCCTCGGGGAGAAATGGATCAGCTTCGACGTGCGGGCGGTCTGGGCGGGAGGGTCCCACCGCAGCTAGTGAGCTCGCCAGCACCAGGCGACGGACGCCCGAGCGCCACGACGCGTCACACACATTGCGCGTACCTTCGGTGTTGACGTCGAAAAAGGCCTTCCGCACCGGCGCCCGCCGGATTCCGGCGAGGTGAAAGACAACGTCGACACCGGACAGGGCCGGACTGAGAGATGCCGGCTCGGTGACGTCACCCGTGACCCACTCCAAGGAAGCCCCCCAGGGAGGTGGCGGCAGGGCCCCGCGCACCAGTCCACGCACGCGATGTCCGGATGCGACGAGCCTCAGGCCGAGGGCTCTGCCCACGAAACCACCGGCTCCGGTGATCAGCGCATGCATGGATTCACCCGCTCGCCCTCGCCTCCCAGAGGGCAAATTACCTCTGTAGCCCGTGTTTTCCCCTCTGAAACCTGATAGTCACGCCGCTGGCTTCGGGCACGAAGCCCTAACGTCCCCCGAGCGGGGAGGAGATTGCGAACGAATGGCCGCTAAGAAGCCCGCCAAGAAGAGCGCGAAGAAGGCCTCTGGCACCAAGCGCAAGCCGAACGCCGCCTTTATGAAGGAGATGACTCCTTCGAAGGACCTGGCCGAGGTGATTGGCAGCAAGCCGATTGCGCGCACCGAGGTGGTCAAGAAGCTGTGGGCCTACATCCGCAAGAACAACCTCCAGGATGCCAAGGAGAGGCGGATGATTAACGCCGACGACAAATTGAAGGTCGTCTTCGGCGGCAAGAAGCAGGTCTCGATGTTTGAGATGACCAAGCTGGTGAACAAACACCTCAGCTGACGGTCTGGCGAAGGCCAGTCCCCTTCGCCGAGGTCGCGCAGCGACACAAGAACGACGAGGCTCGCCTCAACCGCAAGGCGAGCCTCGTTGCTTTGGCGCGAGTCGTCCGTGCCCGGGTGAGGCTGCCCCGGGCTCAGACACGCGAACACGGCTGCGCCCTCGCTGCAACGGCGGAAAGTCCTCGGGCGCTCCGCTGGCCGTCCCCTCGCTGGCGCCCGGCGTCGGCGCGCTGAAACGGCCGGGACCAAACGGCCGCTGCATAGCACTGCCCTCTCCCCGCGGGTGTTGGCCTCGTCCCAACTGGAAGTGGCGGCTCCGCTGCCCGCTTGTAACCGGGCCCGCGGCCCAGCCGTCTCCCGTGACACACAAGCTCCCCAGCTCCCGAGGCTTCCATGTCACAGTCGCTCGAAACTCTTCTTTCCCGCGCTCGCTATTGGGCGGACAGACTGGCGTGGGCCGGCCCACTGCTGGTCCGGATATCGCTCGCGTCGGTCTTCATCGTGACCGGATGGGCCAAGCTTCATGACTTGGAGAAAGTCACCGGCTACTTCACCGAGCTGGGGCTTCCAATGCCCGGCCTCAACGCCAGAGTCGTGGCGACGACCGAGTTCGTCGGCGGCATTCTGGTGTTGCTCGGTCTCTTCACCCGGCTCGCTTCTCTCCCCCTCGCCTTCAGCATGGCCGTCGCCATCCTGACCGGCCGTCGGGCGGACATCGACGGCGTGGCCACCCTCTTCGGCTTTAGTGAATTCACCTACTTCGCTTGCTTCGTCTGGTTGGTGGTCGCTGGGGCTGGGGCCTTCTCGCTCGACCGCCTGCTCTTCGCGCGCTGGCCGAAGCCAGTCGCGGGGCAGCTGCCGAGGGCGGCTGCTCCGGCGTCGAGCTGACTCGACGGCTTACTCTTTAGAGCGGCCGGTTGGTGTGAGGGACTCGAGCTCGAGTAGGCCAGGGGCGTCGTCGAGGGCGATGGGCTGAGTGCTGGCGCGCGGCGGCGGCGGCGGGGGTTGGTAGCCCACGCGCTGCTCCGCGCGTGCTCCAGGAAGCACCGGGACAACGCCGCGGCGGTGGAAGCGGTAGCCCAGGGCTTCGCCGCGGGCCTCCACCAAAAGTCCGAGCACCCGCGGCACGAGGAAGAGCGAGAGGGCGCCAAGCGCCCCCAGGGTCTTCGCCCACAGAGGCGGCACCTCGGTGGCCGGTGCCTCGGCGAGGCCACCCAGCATTCGAGCGAAAAGCCACAGTCCGGCGATGCAACCCACCGCCAGCGCGCCGTCTGTGCCAAGGCGCCACAACCTCCGGGCCGCCCCAAGCGGCCCGAGCGCCTCCTGCAGAGGAGCGAGCGCGAAGACGCCAAGCAGCATCGACACCAGCACCGGCGCCGCCAAGGCGAGGAGAATGGCTCCCCTCCAGCCCGTCCGCGGTACCAGGACGGCTGGAACCGTCAGCGTGGCCGCAAGGAGGGCGGGCCGCAAAAGCTCTGTCCAGAGAGAAGCCGACACGCCCCGCAGCGTCGTCCCCCCCTCGGCCGTCGCGCGGAGGATGGCTACGCCGACCAGCCACGCCACCAGGCTCCAGCCGAGGAGCGCGAAGCCGCGGGCCGGTGCAGTCAGCACGTCGAGCTCGCTGGCCGCGGCGGCCAGGGCCAATACCAGGAGCAGCCCCGCCAGCCCGACCGGCAGAAAGAGCGCCCCCCGAAGCGCGCGGGCAAAAGTGACTTCGGAACCGGGGCGGGTGAGGACGTCAACCGTCCCCCCGCACCGGCCGCATTTTAGGTAGGCAGTGGGGTGGAGCTCGACCTCCACCACGCAGCCTGGGCAGAGGCTGCGGCGGCAGCTGCCACAACGCCAGCCCGCCGGACGGCTGGGGTGAAGCGTGCAACGCACGGTGGCAAGAGACATCCCCGCACAATTCTAGCCGCACCCCCTGCACCGTCAGGCTACAACTTGGGCTGGCGAGGGACGCATGAGCGAAGGGGCGCTGGAAGTCTGGCTCGGGAGCCCGCGTCCGCTGGGTGCAACCTGGGATGTGCGTGGCGTCAACTTCGCCGTCTTCTCCGAGGGTGCCGAGCGGGTGGAAGTGTGTCTGTTTGCCGCTGAGGACGCATCACGCGAGACGCAGCGCTTTCGGCTTCCAGCCATCACTGCAGGAGTCCACCACGGCTACGTGCCAGGACTGCCCCTCGGGACACTCTACGGCCTGCGCGCGCACGGCCCGTGGGCGCCCGAGCGCGGATTGCGCTTCAACTCCTCCAAGCTGCTTCTCGACCCGTACGCTCGTAGTTTCACCGGCCGCCCCAACCTGTCCCACCGGGCCTTCGCCGCCTCGGAAGACGAAGCCGTCCCCGACGCCACCGACAGTGCGGAGGCCATGCCCCGCTGCATGGTGGTGGACGGCGGGTTTGACTGGGAGGGAGACGCCCCGCCACGAACTCCGTGGTCGCGCAGCATTCTGTATGAAGTGCACGTCCGGGGCTTTACCAAGCGCCACCCGAAGATTCCCCCGGAGCTCCGGGGCACCTACGGTGGGTTTGCCCATCCGGTGGCCATCGCCCACCTCCAGGCGCTCGGGGTCACCGCGGTGGAACTGCTCCCCGTCCAGCAGGCGGTGGACGAAGGGTTTCTGAGCGAGCGGGGGCTGGTCAACTATTGGGGCTACAACACCATCGGTTTCTTCGCGCCGGACGTGGCGCATGCCTGCAGCGGTCCGCGCAACGTCGTCAACGAGTTCAAAGGGCTGGTGAAGGCCCTGCACCGCGCCGGCATCGAAGTCATTCTCGATGTCGTCTACAACCACACCGGCGAGGGGAACCATCAGGGCCCGACGCTGAGCTTCCGCGGACTGGACAATCCGGCCTACTACCGGCTCACCCCGAAGGACCCCCGCTTCTACGTCGACGTGGCGGGGACGGGAAACTCGCTCAACGTAGAGCATCCGCAGACGCTCATGCTGGTCATGGATTCGCTGCGTTACTGGGTGCAGGAGATGCATGTCGACGGCTTCCGCTTCGACCTCGCATCGGCTCTGGGAAGGCAAGGGGGAGCCTTCTCGAGGGACGCTGTCTTTTTTCAGGCAATGCACCAGGACCCGGTCCTGGCGCGGGTGAAGCTCATCGCCGAGCCGTGGGACCTCGGTCCGGGCGGCTACCAGTCGGGGAATTTCCCCGCGGATTTCAGCGAGTGGAATGACAAATACCGTGATGCTTTTCGGCGTTACTGGAAGGGCGACGACAACCTCGCGGCCGGAATCGGCTACCGCTTGACCGGCTCCGCGGACCTCTTCCAGCTCTCGGGTCGCGGGCCCACCGCTTCCATCAACTTCATCACCGCCCACGATGGCTTCACCCTGCGCGACCTCGTGACGTATTCGGCGAAGAGAAACCAGGCCAACGGCGAGGACAACCGCGACGGGAGCGACGCCAACAACTCCTGGAATTGCGGCGTGGAGGGCGAAACCGACGACCTGGAGGTCAATGCCTTGCGAGAACGGATGGTCCGCAACTTTCTCGCGACGCTCTTTTTGAGCCAGGGCGTCCCGATGCTGCTGGCCGGAGACGAGCTCGGTCACACCCAGCGTGGGAACAACAATGCCTACTGTCAGGACAACGAGATTTCATGGATTGACTGGAATCTCACCGAGGAGCGACAGCGTCTGTTGCAGTTCACCCGAAACCTGATTCATGGGCGGCTCTCCCAACCGGTGCTGATGCGACAGGGCTTCTTTCAGGGCCACCACATTTTCGACTCGCAGCTCAAGGATGTGGCGTGGTTCCGCCCCGACGGAAGCGAGATGCAGCAAGAGGACTGGCAGAAACCGGTGCTCCGCGCCCTCGGCTTTCTTCTCGGTGGAGACGCCATCGGCGAGTTCGACCAGAAAGGGCAAAAGCGCGAGGGGGATTCCCTGCTCATCCTTCTCAATGCCGGCTCGACTCCGGTGCCGTTCGCCCTTCCGGCAGTGGAGTGGGGCCGCGACTGGGAATGCTGGCTGGATACCAGTGACGGGCACGCCGGGCGCCAGGACTACCCTGCCGGGGAGCTGGTGACAGTCCCGGGCCGGGCCCTGTTGGTTTTGCGCCGAGCCGGGCCGTCCCGGACGTGACGCTCTTGGCTCGGCTGTCTCGAGAAGAGAGAGGCGATTGAGCATCGCCTGGATAGGATTCGGCGCGAGTGTGCTTGGGCTGCTGGCCATCGACCTCGGGCTGAGTAGCCGAAAGAAGCTCGCCCCTTCCCAGCGAGAGGCAGTCCGCTGGCTGGCGCTCTGGGTCGCCCTCAGTCTCGGCCTGTGTGCCGTCCTGTGGAAGGTGCGGGGGGCCGACGCAGGGCTTCAGTTTCTCAGCTGCTACTTGGTCGAGTACGCCTTAAGCGTCGACAACCTCTTCGTCTTTCTGTTGCTCTTCGAGGCCTTCCGAGTCCGGCCCGAGCACCGCCGCCGGCTTTTGTTGTGGGGAGTTTTCGGCGCGGTGCTGTTCCGCGCGTCCCTCCTCTTCTCCGGGGTGGCCCTGGTCCGTCACTTCAAATGGCTGCTGGTGCCGTTTGGCGGCTTCTTATTGTGGAGCGCGGTGAAGCTCATCTGGCGACCAGACTCGGCCGAGGTCGCCCCCCGCGAGAACGCTCTCGTGCGGGCAGCGCGCCGCGTGCTGCCCATGGCCAAAGGGGCGCCCAGCAACGACTTCCTCTTCGTCGTCCAGGAAGATGCTCGGTGGCGTTTCACCCCCCTGTTTTTGGTGCTGGTGATGGTGGAGACCACCGACCTGCTCTTCGCCTTCGACTCCATTCCCGCCGTCCTGGGCATGAGTCAAGATGCCTTCATCGTCTTTACGAGCAACGTCTGCGCCATCCTCGGACTTCGCTCGTTGTTTTTCGTCCTGGAAGGGCTGATGGGGCGGATGGTGTACCTCAAGCCCGCCCTTGCGGCGGTCCTGGCCTTCGTCGGCGCAAAAATGCTCGTCGACCCCTGGTTTCATTTCCCCCTGTGGGCCTCGCTGCTGGTCATCGCTTCCGTGCTCGGTGCGGCCGTGCTGGCCTCCTTCGCCCGGCCATCCCGGGCCGAGTAACGCACTTGCCCAGTTGCAGCCGCGCGACGTCCTTGGGATTCTGCGGCCGTCCCAATGTCCAGCACCACCACCGATGGAATCCGCGTGACGGTGAAACCGGCCTTCTGGCCCGAGCGCAGCTCGCCGGAGAGCGGCCAGTTCGCCTTCAACTATCGAGTGGAGATTGTCAACCTGAGCAACGAGCCAGCGCATCTGCGCACCCGTCACTGGGTGATTACGGACGCCAACGGTTACGTACAGGAAGTTCGGGGCGAGGGTGTGGTGGGCAAGCAGCCACACCTCAACCCTGGCGAGCGCTTCGAGTACGCCAGCTGGGCGATGTTGCGGACGCCGTTCGGGACAATGCGCGGCAGCTACCAGATGGAGCGTCCGAATGGAAAGCGGTTCGACGCGCTCATCTCCGAGTTCGCCCTCACCCAGCCACACGCCCTGCACTGATGCACGAACGGCAAGGACTGCTGCTGGTCAACCTCGGCACTCCGGACGCGCCAGAGACAGGGGCGGTGCGCCGGTACCTGCGCGAGTTTCTCTCCGACCCGCGCGTGCTCGACATCTCCGCCCCCTTGCGTTGGGCTTTTCTCGAGCTCTTCATTCTCCCCACCCGCCCAGCGCGCTCCGCCGAGGCTTACCGGAAGGTGTGGACCAAGCAGGGCTCGCCGCTATTGGTGCATAGCCAGACGCTGGCGGCGCGGGTCGCGGAGGCGCTCGGCCCGGAGTGGGCGGTCGAGCTGGGAATGCGCTACGGCAACCCCTCGCTCCGCTCGGCGCTGGACAAGCTCTCCGCCGCGGGCACCCGCACCATCACCGTGGTGCCGCTCTACCCCCAGTATGCGTCGAGCTCGACCGGCTCCACGCTGGAACGCGTTTACCAGCTGACGGGAGCGGCCTGGAACGCTCCGGCGCTCCGGGTCGTCCAAACGTTCTTCGACCACCCAGCCTTCATCGATGCCTGGGTCGAGGTCGCAGGGCCGGCACTCTTGGAGGCCCAGGCCGACCACGTCCTCTTCAGCTTTCACGGTCTACCCGAGCGACAAGTCCTCAAGAGCGACCTGTCGGGGAGGCACTGCCTGCAGTCCGCTGGCTGTTGCGATGCCGTCCTCGCGGAGAACCGCTGGTGCTACCGGGCCCAATGCTTCAGCACGGCTCGCTTGCTCGCGAACCGACTGGGCATCGCACCCGAGCACAGCACCGTCAGCTTCCAATCGCGCCTCGGCCGCATTCCCTGGATCAAGCCCTACACGGACCTCTTGCTGGGCAACTTGGCGCAGAAGGGCGTCCGGCGGCTGGCCGTGCTGTGCCCCGCCTTCGTCGCCGACTGCCTCGAGACGGAGGAGGAAATCGGTATCCGTGCCCGGGCGGACTTCCTTCGCGCCGGCGGAGCGTCCCTGACCCTGGTTCCCAGCCTCAACGCCCATCCCGCTTGGGTGCGTGCGGTGGTGCAGATGGTCCGCGGCCCCAACCGGCTGCCCGGTGCCGACGAGGCCGCCGCCTAGGGACGCGCCCGCGACGGAGGTTAGCCTCGCGGCGCGGCGGCGCGGCGCAGCCGGTCGAGCACGGCCAGGCCCAGACCCGCCTCGTCCGGCGTGACCACCACCGCTACGTCCACACCGGCCGCGTCGACTGCCCGGAGTACTTCATAGAGCGCTCGGGCCAGCCCCGGGACGTCCTCCGGCGCGCGCAGGTGCACCGCGCCCGGCGGAACGGCGACGTCCTCGGGGCCGCACACCGCGACGCGCCGGCCAGCCCGAAGCAGCTGTGAGGCCATGCGGCCAGCCTCGCCGCGGCTCGAAAGGACAAGGCCGGCGCGTGGCGCATAGTGGGAGGGCAGCATCCCCGGAGCGCGGACGTCCCCAGTCGTGTGACGAGGGAGAGGCCGCCCGAGCACCTGCTCCAGGGCCTCGCGCGTTACCCCTCCGGGCCGCAGCAGCGTCGGCACCGGTCCACTCAAGTCGACGATGGTGGACTCGACGCCCACACTGGCGGGTCCCCCGTCGAGCACCAAGTCGACCTCGCTGCCGAGGTCCGCCACCACGTGCTCGGCACGGGTGGGGGACACCCGACCAAAACGGTTGGCGCTGGGCGCTGCCAGCCCGCCCCCGAAGGCCCGAAGGACGGCCTGGGCCACCGGGTGCGCAGGAACGCGGATTGCCACCGTGCCCTGGCCCCCGGTGACGGCGTCCGAGGCCCGGGTGGAGCGCGGCAACACCAGAGTCAACGGGCCGGGCCAAAAAGCGGTGGCCAGAGACTGGGCCTCGCCTGGAAGGGCAGCCACCCACTCCTTCACCGCGTCGGAGTGCCCGAGGTGGACAATCAGGGGGTGGGTGGAGGGGCGTCCTTTGACTGCGAAAATGCGGCGCACCGCGAGCTCGTTCTCCGCGTCCGCCGCCAGCCCGTAGACGGTTTCGGTGGGAAGCCCCAACAGGCCGCCCCGGCGAAGCACTTCCACCGCGCGCTGCAGCGCTCCTGGCGTCGGTGGCTCGGGGGTAAGGGCCGTGCTCAAAAAAAGAATCCTCTGCTTGAGGGGGCTAGTAAGCATGCAGCGCGGGTCAGGGACAATGCTCCAGCCGCGTTTCCCCACCAGGAGGAAGCCGCATGTCTGAAACCGAGGTCTACCTCGCCCGTAGCCCAATGCCGGCGAGCGCGCGGGCGCTCTTTGATTGGCACGTCCGTCCGGGCGCCTTCGAGCGCCTCAACCCACCCTTTGACCCGGTCGAAGTGGTCGAGCGCTCGGGCGGCATCGAGGTCGGGGCGCGGACCGTGCTGCGGGTGCACCTCGGACCGGTGCCTCATCGGTGGGTCGCCCTGCACACCGCGTTCGAGGACGGTGTCTCCTTCAGTGACAGACAGGAGTCCGGCCCCTTTGCCCTCTGGGAGCAAACGCACCGCATGGTGCCGGATGGCCCGCACCGCTCTTTCCTCGAGGACGAGGTCCACTACCGGCTGCCTCTCGGCTGGGTGGGCGCGGTCGGTGGTGGCACGCTGGCGCGGAAAAAGCTCGAGTCCCTTTTCGCCTACCGACACGCGCTCCTGGCGGCTGACCTTGCGCGGCACAGCGCACTGACGGGTCCGGCCCTTCGGGTGGGCATCACCGGCTCGCATGGCCTCATTGGCACAGCGCTGACCCACTTTCTCACCACTGGGGGCCACCAGGTGGAGCCGCTCCCCCGAACGGGCCTCACGCCAGCGCTGCTCGAGGGCCTCGACGCGGTGGTGCATCTTGCCGGCGCGTCGATTGCCAACGGTCGCTGGAGCGAGGCTCGTCAGGAGGAGATTCGCCGGAGCCGCGTCGAGGGCACCGCGCGCCTGGTGGATGCGATGCGGGGCTGCACCCGCGTGCCACCGGTGCTCATCGCGGCGTCGGCAACCGGCGTGTACGGGGACCGCGGCAGCGAGGCGCTCGAGGAGTCTTCCGCAGTCGGTCGTGGTTTTCTGGCCGAAGTCTGTCAGGCCTGGGAGAGCGCAGCGCGGCCGGCCGAAGGCCTCGGCGCGCGGCTGGTCACCCTGCGGACGGGGCTGGTGCTCAGCCCGAACGGCGGCGCGCTGGCAAAGCTCGCCCCTATCTTCCGTGCCGGGCTGGGCGGCCGGGTGGGGCCAGGGACACAGTTCTACAGCTGGATTGCGCTCGAGGATGTCGTCGGGGCGATTCACTTCGCGCTGCGAAGCGCGGCCCTCAGGGGGCCGGTGAATCTCACTTCGCCGGAGCCCGCCACCAACCAGGCCTTTACTGAGGCGCTCGGCGAGGTGCTGCATCGACCCACGGCGCTTCCGGTTCCAGCTGCCGCGGTCCGAGGCCTCTTCGGCCAGATGGGAACCGAAACTGTCTTGGCCTCGGCGCGGGTGGTGCCGCGGGCGCTTTTGGCGGCCGGCTTCACCTTTCGCTGGTCAGGGCTGCGCGAGGCCCTGCGCTTCTGTTTGGGGGTCGACCGGCTCCCCAGCACGCGCTGACGAAAAAGGGGCCAAGACTCGTCCTTTTGGGGAGGGGCTGAGGGTGGCCGCGAGCGGGGCCCTTTGGGCAACCTGTCGCCGGCTGCGCTCCAGCCTTGACGCTTTGAAGTCGCTCTGAAAAGAGGGGCGGTAGATGATTCAGGTGGACGGTCTCACCAAGTACTACGGGGCGCGCGCCGCCGTTCGGGACCTGAGCTTCCGGATTGCGTCCGGCGAGGTGGTGGGGTTTCTCGGCCTCAACGGCGCCGGGAAGACGACTACCTTAAAGATTCTCGCTGCGGTGCTCTTGCCCTCTGCGGGGACGGTGCGCATCGACGGTATGGACGTCGCCCGGGCGCCGCTCAGCCTCAAGCAGCGGATTGGCTACTTGCCAGAGGAGCCGCCGCTCTATGACGAGATGTCGGTGGGGGAGTACTTGAGGTTCGTCGCTGAGCTCCACCGAGTCCCCCGGGCGCGCGCCCTGACGGCGGTGGAAGAGGTCGAAGAGCGCACCGGGCTCCGCAGTGTCCACCATGAGCTCCTGGGCGCGCTCAGCCACGGCTACCGTCAGCGCGTGGGGGTCGCGCAGGCGCTCGTTCATGGGCCGTCCGTCTTGCTTCTCGACGAGCCGAGCAAGGGGCTAGACCCGGCTCAGATTATCGAGATGAGGAGCCTGCTCAGGAGTCTGCGGACGACGCACACCGTGCTGGTGAGCAGCCACATTCTCCCGGAGATTGCCCAGACCTGTGACCGGCTGCTCGTCATTCGAGACGGCGAGCTCGTCGCGCAGGGGACCGAGCACGAGTTGGAGCAACGGCTAGGCGGAAGCGGTTCGGTGGTGGTGCAGGTGCGCGGCGCCGCCGCGACCGCGGAGGTGGCGCTGCGCGGCGTGCCCGGGGTGAAGCACGTGACGGTGGCCTCCGCCGAGGAGGACCGTGTCGAGCTGCACGTCGATGGGGCCGAGGGGCTACGGCCGGCCATCGCCCGGGCGGTGGTCGCCGCCGGTCTCGACCTGGTCCGGCTTGACGTCGGCCAGGACCGCCTTGAATCGCTCTTCCTGCGCCTCACCCGGGGGATGGAGACTTGAGCCCTCGCAACGTCGTCCTCATCGCGCGCCGCGAGCTTCTGGCCATGGTTGGCACGATGGCCGGCTGGGTCATTCTCGCCGCCGTGCTCGCGGTGGATGGGCTGCTCTTCAACGGCTTCGCCTTGGAAGGCGTCCGCCGCTCGGCTGAAGTGCTGACCCGCTTCTTCTACTTTTCGAGCGGTACGACGATGGTGGCAGCCATCTTTGTCTCGATGCGGCTGCTCGCCGAGGAGCGCCAGGCTGGGACGCTGCCCTTGCTCTACGCCTCGCCGGTGCAGGATGTGGACATCGTCCTCGGCAAATTCTTCGCCGGCCTGGCCTTCCTGTGCGGTGTGACGCTGGTCAGCGCCTACATGCCGCTGCTCATCCTCGTGCACGGCAAAGTGTCCTTCGGTCACCTCGCCGCTGGGTATCTGGGGCTCTTCCTTCTCGCCTCGGCCTGCGTGGCGTTGGGGACCTTCGCCTCGGCCCTTGCACGCAGCCAAATTGTGGCTGGCATTCTCGGGGGGGCCCTGCTGGTGGCGCTGCTTCTCGCCTGGCAGCTGTCCCGTGTTGCCGAGCCCCCCTTCGCCGGACTGTTCGCGGCGCTCGCCCTGCACAATCTGCACTTCGTCCCGTTCCAGTCCGGGGTGATTCATCTGCGTGACGTCGCCTACTACCTCTTGGTCAGCTGGGTCTTACTCTTCGCGGCCACCCGGGTGGTGGAGGCGCGGCGTTGGCGATGACTCCACGGAGCGCTTGGCTCTCGGTGTGCTTCGCCGCTGGTCTGCTCGCCGTCTTCATCGGCGAGCGGCTGGTGGGAGCCGGCGCGGCCCGGGTCGCGTGCACCAGCCTTGGGGTGCTCGTGGCGCTCGGTGCCTTCGCCCTGCGAGTGGGCCGCTCCAGCTCCGAGGAGGACGACCGGCGTGCCTCGGTCGAGCGGACCTTCGCGGCGCTCCAGGCGGTCGGTCTTCTGGGGGTGCTGGCCTACTTCCTTCAGTCGGACCTGCTTCCGACGCTGGGCGGCCCCGACCTCTCCCAGTCAGCGCCCCGCTTGGCGGTGGCCTTCCGCGTGGTGTGCGCGCTGTTGGCTCTGTTTTCGCTGCTTCCGTTGGCGTTGGGGGAGCTCGCGTTCTCCTCGATGGCGCGCGCTCCTGCAGTGGAGGAGCAACGGGTACAAGACGCAGTCCTGTCAGGCCTGGGCCTCGCCTCGGTGCTCGTCACCGCCCTGGCACTCGGGTGGGTGGCCGACGCGCGGGATGCCAAGGCAGACCTTTCCTATTTCCGAACGGCGCGGCCGAGCGAGGCAACGCGCGCCATTGTTCGCGGCCTGACGGAACCGGTGACGCTGACGCTTTTCTTCCCGCCGGGCAACGACGTGGGGGCGGCGGTTTCTGAGTACGCACGAGACCTGGCGCGGGAGAACCCGCGTTTGGAAGTGCGCTTTCTGGACCAGGCGATTGACCTGGCGCAGGCCCGGGAGCTGGGAGTAACGGCTAACGGCTCCTTGGCGGTGAGCCGAGGGGCCCATAAAGAGGTTTACGTCCCGGGCCTGGAGATGGAGCAGGCGCGTGGTGAGTTGCGGGCCTTGGACGCCGAAGTCTCGAAGCGCCTCGCTGCGGTGGCGCGTGCCAAACAAATTCTCTACCTCACCACTGGTCATGGGGAGCGGGTCGAGCAGAACGCGGATGCCCTCGATGCCAGAGGCACAGTGCGCGTCCTGAAGGAGCTCCTGAAGGCCCAAAACGATGAGCTCCGCCCACTCGGGCTGACTGAGGGGTTGGCCACCGAGGTGCCGAAAGACGCGGGCGCCGTGCTCATCCTCGGGCCCACCTCCGCCTTTCTCCCGGAGGAAATCCAGGCCCTCAACCGCTACGTTCGTGCCGGCGGCCGGATGCTCATCGCCCTCGACCCGGAGGTCGGCGAGTCTTTCGATGCGCTGCTTCAGCCACTCGGGGTGCGCTTCGTTCCGACAATTCTGGCCAACGACCGAGTCTTCGTTCCGCGCTCGCATCGGCCGAGCGACCGGGCGCTACTGGTGACTGCCTCCTATTCCTTTCATCCCTCGGTGGCCACCTTGGCCCGGCTCAGTCTCTCGGCACCGATGCTCTTCATCACCGCCGGCTCGCTCGAGGTGCTCAAGCAGAAGCCAACCGGGACGGCTGTCGACTTCACCGTGATGGCGCTGCCGGACACTTTCCGGGACCTGCAGGGCAACTTCACCTTCGAGCCGCGGGTGGGGAAGCGACGGGCCTGGGAGTTGGCAGCGGCCGTGACGCTTCAGCGCAAGGGGGCGACCGACGGCCGGGCGGTGGTGGTGGCAGACTCGGACGTCCTCACGGATGTGGCCATGGAGGGCAACGTCGGTAACCGGACGTTCGCCTTGGACTCGGTCCGCTGGTTGCTTGGCGAGGACGCCATTGGGGCGCCCACCAGCGAGGTGGACGTTCCGATGCAACACACCCGCGGTCAGGACGTGCTCTGGTTCTACGCCACCCTGTTTCTCGCCCCGGCGCTGGCGTTGACGGCGGGCGTCCTGGTGACACGGCGGCGGAGGGTCAGGCGTTGAGGGCCCGCAGCGCTGCGGTGCAAGGAGCCATCGCGGCCAGTGCGCTGGCGCTCGCCGCCGCGACCTGGCTGCGAGGGCCCGATTCAGCCAGCACTGGGGGAGTCGTCATCGCCGACGTGCCGGCAGGCTCCGTGCAACGCGTCGTCTGGGACGACGGCAGCCACCGCGTGGAGGTTGAACGCGAGCGGCAGGGAGAGCCCGGCGTCTGGGTTCGCATCGCCCGCAGCCCGTCACTGCGGGGACCGGACGCAGGCGTGGACGCGGGCCCGCGGCCTGCGCCCCTCAGCGACGGAGGGTCGCCGTCCTTCCGGGCGGTCGACGCGGGCCCGCGCGCCGACGCAGGCCCGCGGCCCGACGGGGGTGGCTTGCCCCCCGAGGTTGCACCAGCCGCTCCCGATCGCGAACTGCGGGGCAACGAAGCGGCCGAGAAGGTCCTCGAGCAGTTCAGCCCCTTCACCGCAACCCGGGCGCTGGGCGTCCCCGATGCGGCCAAAGTCCGCGAGCTGGGCCTGCAGAGCGGTTTGCGGCGTTTGGACGTCTGGACGCAGTCCAGGCATCTGAGTTTCGAGGTGTCTACGCCGGTTGGCACCGGCGCTTCCTACGTGCGGACGGAGGATGGACGCGTCTTCGTGCTTGGCGGGGCGCTCATACAGGAGCTCTCCGCCGCAGCGAGTCGTTTGGTCGACCGGCGCGTGCACGCCTACCGTCCCGAGGAGGCCGACCGAGTGGTGGTCCATCTCGGCGCGCAATCGCGGACGCTCTTTCAGCGGCGCGTTGGCGGGGCCACCAAAGTCTTCGGCGATGGGCACACCGACACCCCGGACGCCTATGCGCAGGGGTGGGTCGACCGGCTGAACAAGGTCGTCCCGTCAGACGTCCTGGGGCGGGGAGAGGCCCCCCCAGAAGGGGAGCCACGCGTCGAGCTCCGGGTGGACTTCCTCCGGGGCGGCGAATCCCTTGGCTTCGTCGAACTTGCCCGTGCGCAAACCGGCTGGTTTGCCCGCAGCGAGCATTCCGTGGGCTGGATGCGGGTGGTGGGCCGCGCGGAGGGGTTGATGCACGACGCCGACCGCCTGATGTCGACTCCGTAGGGATGGCCTTCACTGTCCAGGAGACTCCACTTGGGCTGTGCGCCGTGGAGTGGAGTGATGCTGGCATCCAGCGCCTGGCG
This sequence comes from Myxococcaceae bacterium, assembly GCA_052143535.1. Lineage (GTDB taxonomy): Bacteria > Myxococcota > Myxococcia > Myxococcales > Myxococcaceae > JADGRA01. Next base: position 44,434 of record JBKQSS010000050.1, read on the forward strand.
TTTGGGCGCGGGGCGGAGATGCGCCGCGAAGGCCTGGCCGCTCGAGGCGGCGTCGAAAGTCAGCGACCACCGCCTTTCGTCCGGGAGCTCACCACCCGCCTCAGAGCACACCTCTCCGGGCGTCCTCAGGACTTCACCGCGGTGCCCCTCGACCTCTCCGCAACGTCGCCCGGGTTTCGCGAGCTGGCCGACTCCCTGCGCAAGACGTCTGCTGGTGCCACGCTCGATGTGGAGAGGCTGGCGACTCGCCTCTCGCTTTCCGGAGGTTCAACGCGCGTGCGGCAACTGCTGGCGCGCAACCCCCTCCCGGTGCTGCTCCCCAGCCACCGCTTGCTCGGCCCGGCTGGCGTGCTCGGTGCCTGGGGTGGTGGCGAGGTGCTTCAGGAGCGCCTGCTGGGGCTCGAGTCCATGGCCCACCCACCCCTCCACGAGTTGGACGGCCAGCCCGCGCGGGCGCGGGTTGAGGAAGCGCTGGAGCACCTGCGGCGAAGTGACCCAGCGCTGGGCGAGGTGATGGAACGGGTGGGCGCCTATCGCCTGCACTTGCGCCGCGGCCATTCGCCCTACGAGGCGCTGGCGCGTGCCATTGTCGGCCAGCAGATTTCCGGCCGCGCGGCAACCGCCATCCTCGCCCACCTCGCCTCCCAATTCGGAACGCCCGGGGTCCCGGCGCCAGGTCGCATCCTCGGGGCGAACGACGCCAAGCTGCGCGCGTCCGGCCTCTCCGCCGGCAAGGCCCGCGCCTTTCGCGACCTGGCGGCCCGCACCTTGGCCGGTGAGGTGCCTGGTTGGGCTGTGCTGCGCCGATGGCCGGACGAGCGGATTCTCGCCAAGCTGACCGAAATCCACGGAATTGGCCGTTGGACGGTGGAGATGGTGCTGCTGTTTCGCTTGGGCAGGCCCGACGTGCTACCGCTCGGGGACCTTGGCATTCGCAAGGGGTACGCCCGCGCTCTCGGCCAGGGCCGGTTGCCGTCGACCAGGCAGCTCCAAAGGCGCGGTTGGCGTTGGCGGCCTTTCCGCAGCGTCGCCAGCTGGTACCTGTGGCGGGCGCTCGAGCTGCCCTGAGCTTTGCACTTCTTCACCGCGGGACGTGTCCGCCCTTCACAGTCGGCTCTTAGGTCCTCACAACGAAGGACGGCACTCGGACCGGATGGACCGGTCAGCTGGCCTTTCTAGGAGTCGTGCAGATGTTTGGCTTTCTCTTTGGAGCAATGTGTCTTGCCGGGATGGTCTTCGTCCTCCGGCGCCCATACGCCTTCGCTCATGGCGGTTGGCACCGGGGCTGGCATGGCGAGCATGGCCGGCGAGGATGGCGAGGTGAGGAGTCTTGGGGCGGCCGCGGCTTCGGTGGGCCAGGCCGCGCTCGCCGAATGCTACGTTGGGTCTACGAGCGGCTGGGGACCTCGCCGGCGCAGGAGACTGTTCTCGCGGATGCGGCCGAGGCGGTGGCCGATTCATTCGAGGGCCTGCGGGGTGAGTGGGAACAGTCCCGGGGAGACCTCGCTCGGGCACTCCGGGCCGAGCCATTCGACGTCGACGCGCTCAAAGCCGCCTTCGGGCGGCATGATGAACGCATCAAGGTCCTCCGCGATGTGGTGGTGACTCAAGGCGCACGGGTCCACGACGTGCTCGACGCGCGCCAGCGTGCCGCGCTCGCTGATGCCCTCGACCGCGCCCCCGGCCGCAGCCGGTGGAATGTTTAGGGAGGACGCCATGAGACGTTTGCCACTCGCCTTTCTTCTTGGAGTCGGTGCCCTGGCGGGCTTCGCCTCTGGCATGCATGAGTTGCGCTGGCACCGTTTTGCACAGCGCGCCGCTTTCGAGCGTCACGTGGCCGAGATTTGCGTCGACGCAGCGCGGAGCGGTCAGGTACCGCCCGGCCCCGCTGGGCGCGGCCCGGGCAACGGTCCGGGCTGGTAGGCTTCGGCCCATGTCCGTCCGGGTGCTGCTCATCGACGACGACCGCCGGCTCCAGGAGCTGCTCAAAACCTTCCTGGAGCAGAACGGCGTCTCGGTGGTTGGCGCTCCGGACGGAACCAGCGGGCTGCAGCTTCTCCACACAGGCACCTTCGACGCGGTTCTACTGGACGTGATGATGCCGGGCATTGACGGCCTGGAAGTCGTACGTCGAATTCGCACCAAGAGCAGTGTTCCGGTGCTGATGCTCACTGCCCGCGGCGATGAGACGGACCGCGTGGTGGGCCTGGAAATCGGCGCTGACGACTACATCGCCAAGCCTTTCAGCCCTCGAGAGCTGCTGGCAAGGCTTCGGGCGGTGCTCAGACGCAGCAAGCCGGAATCCATCGCCGACCACCTGGCGGTGGGAGACGTGAGCGCGGATGTGGGCACACGGGAGGTCCAGGTTGCTGGGCAGGCGGTCGAGCTGACGGGGATTGAGTTCGACATCCTCATCGCCCTGATGCGGCGGCCGGGCCGAGTAGTTCCCCGGGACGCATTGCTGGCCGAGGCCGGCCGCTCCGACGTGGTGGTGGGTGAGCGCACGGTGGATGTGCACATCTCGCACCTCCGGGCGAAGCTCGGCGACGACCCACGCGCCCCTCGCCGCATCAAGACGGTGCGGGGCGTGGGCTACGTGCTCGCGCGGGAAGCCTGAGCGGCCTTGGGCTGGCACCACCGTCACCACTGGGGAGGTCCGGCGCACCGGCACCCGTGGCGTGGCCGGATGCGCCTGCAGCGCAGGCTATTCCTCTGGTTTGGAGCGTCCATCTTCGTGACCGGTGTGGTGGTGACGCTCGTCTTCTCCGGCCTCGACCGCTTTCAGGGGACTGGGCGGGCCCGGTGGCGGGGTGCGGTCGAACTGGTGTCGTGGCAGGCGGCCCAAGTGTGGAGCACGCCCAAGGAGCGGGCGGCCTGGGCGGCGCACCTCGCAGAGGGGCTGAGATGGTCGGTCCGCCTGGAGGATGCCGGACACGAGCCGCTCGCCGCCTATGGGCCTTCGCTCGGGCGCACCGAATTGCTGGCGCCGGTCGAGGTAGACGGAGTGTTGGCCGGTTACGTGCGGGTGGATACGGGGCCCTCTCGCCGCAATGAGTGGTGGCCGCTGTTGCTGATGCTGTTGCTCCTCTTTGGGATGCTGTGGGGCGCGGCCGGCCGGGTGGCGCGAGGTATCGCCCGGCCGCTGGCCGAGCTGACGCGCGTGGCCCGTGCCCTGGGGGAGGGACGGCTGTCCACCCGTGCCGAGGTTCGCGGCAAGGGTGAAGTTCGCGAGTTGGCCAACGTGATGAACGAGATGGCAAGCCGCATCGAGCGTCAGCTTCAGGACCAGCGTGAGCTTCTGGCGGGTGTCTCGCACGAGCTGCGGACGCCGCTCTCCCGCGTTCGGCTTCTGGTGGAGCTTGGCCGCAGCGGAGGTGACATGCCTCGGACGCTGGACGAAGTGGAGGGCGAAGTGATGGAGATGGACCGACTGGTGGGGGAGCTGCTGGCCAGCGCCCGAATGGATTTCGCCGCCGTCAGCCGTGTCACGCTGGACGGACGGGATGTGGCGGCGCGAGCGCTGGAGCGTGCCGGGCTCCCGCCCACGCTGCTCCAGCTCGAGGCCCTGCAGCGAACTTTCCAGGGCGACCCCACCTTGCTTGGACGGGCGCTGGCCAACCTTCTGGAAAACGCCAGTCGCCATGGGGGTGGGGCAACGGCCCTTCGGGTGACAGAGGAGGGCCGCTCTCTCGTTTTCTCCGTCGAAGACTCCGGGCCGGGCTTCGCCCGCGGCGAGGACGCGGCGCTCTTTCAGCCCTTCCGTCGAGGGACGACTTCGAAGCAAGGAGAGCAGCTCGGACTCGGGCTTGGGCTGGCACTCGTCCGGCGCATCGCCGAGGCACACGGGGGCCAGGCGTTTGCCGAGAATAAGCCCGAGGGCGGCGCGCGCGTGGGTTTCAAGGTCGCGCTCTAAAGGGCCAAGGGCCACAGGGCTCGTTGGACGCACGTGCAGGCTGCGCGCTGCCGGGCTAGAGAGCCAAGCCGTGGCTTCGTTGCATGACAAGGCGCTGGCGGCTCGCGTCGAGAGTTTCCTCCAGGCGGTACGTGGCCAGGACGTCCACGTAGAGGCGATGGCCCCTCTGGCCGGGGGCGCCTGTCAGGACATGCACCGGCTCGAGCTCACCACCGCCCTGGGGCCGGTGCGGTTGGTGCTCCGAAGCGATGCCCGCCTCCCCTTGCCGGCCAGCCTCGGACGGCGCGAGGAGTTCGCCGTCGTGGAGGCGGCCCGCGCCGCGCGGGTTCCGACTCCGGCTGTCCACCACCTCACCGAGGGCCTGGTCCGTCCCGGGGCCTGGGCGTACTTTATGGACTGGGTGGACGGGGAGGCCATCGGTCGTCGCGTCGTCAAGGCCAAGGAATTATCCGGTGCCCGCGAGCGGCTTCCAGCTCAATTGGCCCAAGCCCTCGCCCAGGTGCACACCGTGACGCCCGCCAGTGCTTCGTCGCTGCCGCTCCAGAAGGTGGCTGGCGGCCCGGTGCAGGGCGGACTGGTCTTTGTCCGAGGGATGCTCGACGGACTGAAGGAGCCTCACCCGACGTTGGAGTACGTCTTTCGTTGGCTCGTGTCTCATGCGCCCCAAGAGGCGCCCAGCTGCTTGCTGCACGGCGACTTTCGGACTGGAAATTTTCTGGTGACAGCCGACGGGCTGGCCGCCGTGCTGGACTGGGAATTCGCGCGGTGGGGAACGCCGGCCGAAGACGTGGGTTGGCTCTGCGTGCGGGATTGGCGATTCGGCCAGAACGCCTTGCCGGCTGGCGGGCTCGCCACCCGGGAGGCCTTTTTCGAGGCCTACGCCAGCGCCAGTGGAAACCGGCTCGACCCACGGACGGTGCACTGGTGGGAAGTCATGGGTAACGTGCGCTGGGCGGCGGGAAGTGTTCACCAGGGCGAGCGGTACCTCTCTGGCGAGGAGTCGGACTTGGAGTACGTGGCCATCGCCCGCCGCGCGCCGGAGATGGAGTGGGAGGCGCTTCGCCTTCTGGAGCAGGGAGTCTAAGCCGATGCAGGAGCGCCCGGCACCCCGCGCAGTCCTGGAGGCGCTCTCGCGCTTTCTCCTGGAGGAACTTCAGCCCGCCGTGGGCGACAAGCGGCTCGGGTTTCGGGTGCTGATTGCGGCCCACCTCGCATCCACCCTCGCCGCCGAGCTGGAGGGGCGTCGCCACCACGCCGAGTCCGAGCTGCGCCGTCTGCGCGTGCTTCTCCCGGAGGTTGTGGCTTCCTCAGCGGAACCGGAAACGGCGCTGCGCACCCTCAATGCCACTCTGGCCGAACGGCTTCGCCTCGGGGAGCCGCCGGCCGACGACGCTGCTCTCCGGGCGCACTTACGTCAGACGCTGGCCGACGCGCTCAGCGTCCTCAGCCCGCGCTTCGACACTTCCCCGGACATCGAGGGCTAGACATGGATTTTGCGCTTTCTTCCGAGCTCGCTGCCCTCCGTCAGGAAATCCGCTCCTTCATGGACGCTCGCGTCCTCCCCAAGGAGAACGACATCATCCGCGAGGATGCGGTCGGTGAGTCCGGCTCGCTCCACGGCCTTCAGCGGATGGCTCGCGAGGCTGGGCTCTTCGTTCCTCATTTGCCGGCCGAGTACGGAGGCCGGGGGCTGGGCATCCTCGGGATGTGCACCCTCTTCCGAGAGATGGGCCGTTCTCCGGTCGGAGCCCGCGTTTTCAACTGTGACGCTCCAGACCAGGGGAACATGGACCTCTTGCTTCACCAGGCAAGTGCCAGTTTGCGCGCGCGCTGGCTGACGCCGCTCGCCACCGGGGCCATCACCTCCGCCTTCTGCATGACCGAGCCTGCCCCCGGCGCTGGGGCAGACCCGTCCAACCTGCGGACGCGAGCGGTTCGCGAAGGCGATGCGTGGCGCATCGACGGCCACAAGTGGTACTCGACCGGCGGCGGACGCGCGTCCTTCCTCATCGTCATGGCGCGCACCTCCGACGACCCTCGGACTGGAGCCACCCTCTTCGTTGTCGAGCGCGCCGCCCCCGGCGTCACCCACCTGCGCGACATCCCGACGCTGGGGCCGGACCTGCTCGCGCACCGGGAGGCCGAGTTTCGCTTCGAGAGCGTGCGCATCCCTGACGAGGCCATCCTCGGCGAGGTCGGCCAGGGGTTTGCACTGGCCCAGGCCCGCCTCGTCCCGGCGCGTCTCACCCATTGCATGCGCTGGCTCGGGCTCGCGGACCGGACGCTGGAGCTGTGCAAGGCCTACCTCACCACCCGGGTGAGCTTCGGCAAACTCCTCGCGCAGCACCAAGCGATGCAGGCGATGCTTTTCGAGGGCGCCACCGCCATCCATGCGGGAAACCTCATGACGTGGCACTGCGCCTGGCTGCTGGCCCAAGGGCGAAGCCAGGAAGCCCGCCCCTACGCCTCCATCGCAAAGACGCATGTGGCCCGCGCGCTGTGCAAAGTGCTCGACGACGCCATCCAGATGCACGGCGCGCTCGGGTACAGCGAGGACTTGCCTTTCGCGCTCTGGTACCGAAGTGCCCGCGCGGCACGCATCGCCGACGGGCCGGATGAAGTCCACCTCGGCGTGGTGGCGCGGGACTACCTCAGCGGGAAGCTACCCCTTCTGGTTTAGGGGTACCCCCAGAGTCGCCGGCACTAGCCTCAGTTGGAGTTTCCGCTGCCGGGCTCGTCGTCGACCAGGTCTGCATCGACGAGCGGCATTTCCGAGGTCGAGCCGGTGCGAGGGGGCTCCTTCGCGGTGAGCAACTCAAAGGGCTCGCCTTCGGCCACAGGCAGCTCCGAGGTGACGGGCGCCCCAGACGGCGCGGCGACCGGCTCAGCAGAGGCCTTCGGGACCGCCACTGGGGCGGTGGCAGCGCGGGAGTGGCGGACGAGGTCTGCGGCGAAGGCGGTGGTGGAGACTTGGAAGCCGGCTCGTACCAACACCACCAGCTGTGCCCAAAGGAGGGCAAGCCATGCCAGCGCGGTGTTGCCTTCGGGGAGCGCCGCGTGAATGCGTATCATGAGCAGGACCGCGCACAGCTCGGCGGCGCCGAGCAGGGCATAGGCCGCCCAGGCCCCGGGAGAGCGCACCACCAGGAGAAAGGCGCGCCACACCGCCTTGCGCGTCTGCCGCACCTCTTCCACCAACGACAGCACCCGGGAGGCGTCTAGGGTCAGACGCCACAGCGCCCACAGCATGCCCAACACCAGCAAATGGGCGACCGCCCAGCCGGTCAAGGGCCGGTCGGTGACGAACGAAAGGCCGGACACGGTGAAGAGCGAATCTCGGTGCACCGCATGGAGGAGCGCGCTCAGCCCGGCGACCACGCCGGCGCATGCCAAAAGGAGGAGAAGACTCCACAGCGAGGTGCGCACCACCCGGCCAAACATGCGCGCGCTTTCGGCGATGAAGTCCACCAGCCGGAAGCCGTCCACCGTCCAGGCCCGCCACACGACGCCGCCCGTGAGGAAAAGCGTGAGGGGGAGCGCAACGAGCAGGGCCACGCCGCCCAGCGCCCGCAGAGGGCCGCCTCCTTCGGGGAAGGCATGGCGGATGCCCAGAAGGAGCTCCATCGAGAGGAGCGGCCTGCCCGCCGCCAGCGGCGCGTGCCCGTAGAATTTGAAGAGGTAGACCAGGTCCGGCGCGACGGCAATTCCGGCGCAGAGGAGCGAGAGGCAGAGCAGGATGAGCAGCGTCTGCCACTCGGAGAAACCCTTCACCAGGGCAGCAGGGATGGCGCGGAGTGTCCGCACGGGAAGGGGGCCTCTCCTCTTTAGAGAAACGCTGCAAGCGAACTGGTGAACAGCTGGCTGACATACAAAAAGAAGCCGGCCAAAGCGGTGGGCGCGTGGGGCGTGAAGCGGGTGGAGCGAGCGTCGTTCACCCGGACGGCGTCCAGCAGGTTGACGCCGCCTGGGTCGATGCGTGCTTCGCGTACTCGCCCGCTCTTCCCGGCACGCACGTAGGTGTACTTGGCCCAAGTATTCTTCCCATCCCACGCCTCGTCGACCACCGAGCCGTCCTCGAAAGTCACGCGGACAATGGCCGGAATTGCGAGGGGCGCGCGTTGTTCCACCGTGACCGTGCAGCGCACCGGAGCCGTGTCCTTCGAAGCCGGCTCCTTCCACGTCCTCGTCACCGGGTTCCCCTTGGCGTCGTCGAAAGCGCCAGCCACGCTTTCTGGCTCCGTCGCACAGGCAATGTCAGCGACGGCCAAGTCCAGTCCAAGCGTGCTGTGGAAAAATTGCTGCTCGAAGCCGGAGAGGTCCCGTCCGGAGACCTCCCTAGCCACGGCGAAGAAGTCGGCGGTGGCCGGATGCTTGAAGGCCCACCGCTGCACGTAGGTGCGCATGACGTTGGCGAACACCTCCGGGCCCAGCGTCAGCTCGAGCTGGCGAAGAGCGAGCTCCGTCCGTGGGTAGGAATTTTCGCCGTAGTCATTGGTGGTCCGGTACTTCCAAGAGTCACGGACGATGGGGGAGTCGTAGTGCGTTCGGGCCGCTTGGCTGGCATACCCAAAGTCCGAGAAGTCGCTACGCACCAGGGGCCCGAGGAGCGCGCGCAACGGGCGGCCAAAGACGTCGGCGAAATTCCAGTGAACGCCCTCGGCGTCCATCAGCTTGGCAGTGCCGTAGCTGTTGACGCCCTCGTCCATCCACGCCTCTTCGAACTCGTTGGAGGCGACCAGCCCCATCCAGTAGTTGTGGCCGAACTCGTGGGCGGTAACGTTCCAAAGAATGGCGTCCTTGCCTGCGCCAGGGTCGCGACGGCTGACGATGGTGAAAAACGTCGGGTACTCCATGCCACCGGTGGACATCGCGAACTCGGTGTTGGGCGGCGCCACGACGGTGACATGCGGGTAGGGGTAGGGGTACCACCAACGTCCGTAGTGGCGGAGGGAGGCCTTCAGCGCTGCTAGCGCCTGGTCGGCGGTGGCACGGTATTGCGGCTCGACGAGCGCGGACAGGGCCACTTCGGGCAATCCGTCCTCGCGAAAGACGTCCGTCACCTCGATAAATTTGGGGTTGGCCGTCCAGGCGAATTCCTGGACGTCGTCCTGGTGGAAACGATGGGTGACGGTGCCGTCCGGGTTTTGTGTCCGCCCCGTCCGCACCCCCGTCGCACCCACGAAGAAGCGGGCCGGCAGGGTGAGCGAGACGTCATACGTCCCGAAGTCGGCGTAGAACTCGCTGTTGGAGTGGTATTGGTGGGCGTTCCACCGGGCCTGGGTGGCGCCGCGGGTGGGCGGCACCTCAAGCACCGCCAGCTTCGGGAACCACTGGCCGAAGAGGTAGTAGTCGCCACTGTAGCCGGCGCGAGCCACAGCACGCGGCACCCTCGACTCCCAGCTGAGCTCGAAGGTGATGGTGCCTCCCGGGGGGACACTCTGCGGCAGAGTCAGCGTAAACACCGTCTGGTCGTCGGCGTTGTCGTCGTCCGGGTGCTGCCAGCGCAAGGAAGGCAAAAGGTCCGTCCCGTCAGGGAGGACGGTGCGCGTCAGCTGCATCCACCCCCACTCGTCCGGCTTGCGCGTCGGGTAGCGGCCCGGTTTCGGCTTCTCGTCACGGAAGCCCTCCTTGTCCGCTGCCTCGCGGTAGAAAGTGGACTTCGCATTCTTGAAGGCGTTCCAGTAGGCGTGAAACCAGAGCGTGGCCTGAGGCTCGGCGCTTCGGTTCACCCAAGTCACCGTCTCATGCCCCGTCAGCTTGCGCGCCTCAGGGTCGAGCCGGGCGTCGATGACGTACGAGGCGGTGCGCTCACTGAGCGGCTCGCCGATGGACTTCCCTTGCGCGTCGAAACGGGCTGGCGCGGGTGTGGCCGTTAGCAGGGCAACCACGACGACGGGTGAGAAGAGGGGCATGGGAAGGGCGAGGCGCGGACATAGCCTGCTTCCGGAGGCGCGTGCAAAGTGAAGTTGCGGGCGCCGGTCAGAGGCCGGGCGGTGGCAGCTCTTTTCCGTCGGTGGAGAGGCCGGGCACCGCGAGCAGCCGCCGCACCAGCTGGGACATTCGGGCCTCGTCGCCATCCGTCACGTCTAAGGTGAAGCTCAGCTCCTCGTGACGGCTGGCCGGAGCCACCAAGAGAAGTGGGCGCGGCACGCGCTCCAGCGGATTCACCAGTGCACGCAGTCCAGCATTCCACTCGCGGGCCACTTGCTCGAGGGGAACGGCTTCGACGCGAAGCCGGTAGGCAATTCCCGGCCCCTTACCATCCTCGAGGAAGATGCGGCCCTCCAGGGCGAGCCCTGCCCGGCGCAGGGCCGTTCTCTGCTCGGGCGTGAGAAAGGTGTCCGCCTCGAGAGAAGCGCTGTCGCCGCCGATAGCGTCCACCAGTTTGGTGCGAGCGGCACGGTTGCCGGGTGTCCGGCTGAAGGCTGTCCAGGCGTCCAAAAGGGACTGGGTGCGGGTCCGTTGCGATTGGGCTTCGGCCGCTGCACGAGTTTCCTGCGCCGCTGAGAGTAGCCCCCTCTGGCGGGCGATGGCGATGGGCTCCGGCAGCTCAGCTGGCGTCCCCGGGCGGAGCGGGTCGAAGGTGATGAAGACCAGGAGCGCATCCGGCTCGTCGGCCAGGCGTACCCCGGGCACCGTGCGCAAAAGAAAGGTGCCGGCCTCGGTGGGTCGCTCGATGCGCACCGAGCCGCCATGCCAAACGCGCGCGCGCAGTGCGGCCGGCGCATGGCTCCAGGCAAGCCATTGTGCGAATGGCTGGTTTGGGACGACGCGTGGCGTCGAACGGTCGAGGAGGGCCACCGACTCGACGCCGTCGGCCGTGGAGAGGCGTTGGACGAGAGTACAAGTGTCCTCCGCCACGCAGGCCGGTCGAACCGCGGGTTCCTCCGGCGCGGCGCTGGCAGGCGGCGAGAGAAGCCAGAGAGTTACCAAGGCAAGAGGAAACGGACGCAGGACGTGTGTCTCCCTGACACTTCGCGTCTTTCAGCGAAGGAAAAGAGAGTCTAGCTCAGCGGCGGACGGCCTCGGGGGCCGCCGGCGTGCTCGCGAGGGTGTTGTCCGACGGCGCTCCGCCCCGGGGACGAAGCACCACCGCAACGCTGGCGAGGATGAGGGGAGTCGCCAACACAGCGACGGGGGGCACGGCTTCGCCGCCGAACGCCGAGCCGAGCAGCATCGCCACCAGAGGGTTGATGTAGGCATAGCTGCTGGCGACGGTGGGTCGCACGCGTCCAAGCAAGTAGAGGTAGGCGCTGAAGGCCAACAGCGAGCCGAAGACGACGAGGTATGCGAGCGCCCCCAGCGCGCGGCCGGAGGGGAAGGCTGCGAAGTGCTCGCGGTTGAGGAAGCTCACCCCGAGAAGGACAGCCCCTCCGCCCAGCATCTGAGTTGCTGCGGCCATTGCCCCTCTTGGCAGCTCGAGCCGCCGGCTCCACAGCGAGCCGAAGGCCCACGAAGCTGAAGCCAAAAGGAGAGCGAGCATGCCGCCCGGGTTTGCGTGCAGGTCGCTCCCTTGGTGCAAAAGCAGGATGCCGAGGGCACCCAGCCCCAGCGCCGCCCAGTCCCCGGCCGAGGGCCACTTGCCGAAGACGCCGGAGAAGAAGGCCATCCACAGGGGCATGGCGGAGACGACAAGCGCGGCCAGGCCCGAGCCGACGGTTTGCTCGGCATAGGCCACACCACCGTTGCCGACCGCAAGCAACAGGGTGCCCACCAGAAGACAGTTGCGCCATTGCAGGGGAGTGGGAAACGGCGCGCCGCGCGCCTTGGCCAGCAGAAAAAGCGCCGCTCCGGCCACCAGAAACCGGACGGCCCCCATCCGGAATGTCGGAAAGCCCTCCAGCGCCACCCGCATGGCCAGGTAGGTGGAGCCCCAGATGAGGTAGAGCAGCAAGAGGGCCAAAGCGACGCCCCAACGCGAAGAGGAGGGCATGGGCATGGGGTGTGACATCGGGCCTCGGGAAGCGCCGGCTGGCAGCGGCCGGTTGCTCTCCACCATCCGTCGCGCTGACTCCACCCGACCTCCCGCTCTTTGCGCTCGAAGTCACTGGGGGCCGCTGGCGGCCGCGGGATGCCCTTAGCCGCTGGCACGGGCGCTCGCCAGTCGGCGCGGCCTGTGCCGTGTCCAGCCGCGGTCGGGTGTGCTCCCCGTCTCGCTCGGCCGCGCCGGCCTACCCGGAAGCGTCGGCCCGCGGCGGGGGTGTCCGATGGAGATTGCCGGCGCCCCCGGTCGGTGCTTGTCTCCGCCCGCGCCAATGCCCCCGACGAGTGCGAGCGACGCGGAAACCGAGCGCCTCGAAGAGGATGAGCACCGGTTGAAAAACTGGAAGCGGTGGGGGCCTTACCTCTCCGAACGGCAATGGGGAACCGTCCGCGAGGACTACTCGGCGAATGGAACGGCCTGGGACCATTTCCCACACGACCACGCGCGCTCCCGTGCCTACCGTTGGGGCGAGGACGGCCTGCTCGGGCTCACCGACCGCGAATGCCGTCTGTGCTTCGCCCCCGCGCTGTGGAATGGGAAGGACCCCATCCTCAAGGAGCGTTTCTTCGGACTGAATAACGCCGAGGGCAACCACGGCGAGGATGTGAAGGAGCTGTACTGGTATTTGGATGCCACCCCCACCGCCAGCTACCTGAAGGCTCTCTACAAGTACCCCCACGGCCCCTTCCCGTACACGGAGCTGGTCGAGGTCAACCGGCGGCGAGGGCGCGCGCTCCCGGAATATGACCCGCTCGACACCGGTGCATTCGATGAGGACCGCTATTTCGATGTGCTGGTGGAGTATGCCAAGGCGGGTCCCAACGACATTTTCATCCGGATTACCGCCACCAACCGTGGCCCGGAGCGCGCCCCGCTGCACGTGCTTCCGACGCTCTGGCTTCGCAACACCTGGGCCTGGGGAAGGACCGGCGAAGGGTACTGGGCTCCGGGGCGCATTCAGGCCAGCGAGGGCAACCTTTTGGCGCAGCACTCCTCCCTCGGGCTGATGAGGTTTGAGGCGTCCCCAACTCCAGGGGGCTCACCGCCGCATTTCCTTTTCTGCGACAACGAGACCAACACCGAACGGCTCTACCGCACGCCTGGGAGGAGCCGCTGGCCCAAGGACAGCTTTCACGCCTACCTGGTGGACGGGCGCCACGAAGCGGTGAAGCCGAGTCGGGTCGGCACCAAGGCCGCCGCCCATTATGCATTCCAGCTCGAGCCGGGAGAGGCGGCCCAGGTCCGCCTGCGTCTAAGTGACGTCGACCTGGGCGTGCTTGCGGACTTCGGTAAGACGTTTGAGGCGGTGTTCTCCCAGCGCATCAACGAGGCAGACGCCTTTTACGCGCGCCGAATCTCAGCGGGGGCCACGCCCGATGAGCGCGAGGTATCGCGGCTGTCCTACGCGGGACTCATCTGGAACAAGCAGTTTTACGGCTATTCGGTGAAGGCATGGCTGGAGGGCGACCCGGTGTCACCGCCGCCCGCTCCCCAGCGCGCTGAGGGCCGGAACCACGACTGGAAGCAGCTCTACAACCGCGACGTCCTCTCCATGCCGGACAAATGGGAGTACCCGTGGTTCGCCGCCTGGGACTTGGGCTTCCACATGGTGCCCTTCGCTGGCATTGACGCGTCGTTTGCCAAGGAGCAGCTCAAGCTCTTCCTCCGCGAATGGTACATGCACCCGAGCGGCCAGATTCCGGCCTACGAGTGGGCCTTCGAGGACGTCAACCCGCCGGTCCACGCTTGGGCCTGCTGGCGGGTTTACAAAAAGACGGCTCCGCGAGGAGCGCGGGACACGCTCTTTCTGCGGCGCGTATTTCCCAAGCTGCTGCTCAACTTCACCTGGTGGGTCAACCGCAAGGACCTCGCCGGAAAGCATCTGTTTGGCGGGGGCTTTCTCGGACTCGACAACGTGGGCGTCTTCGACCGAAACCGCCCACTGCCGAACGGGTTGCAGTTGGCCCAGGCGGACGGCACGGCGTGGATGGCCTTTTTTTGCACCACCATGCTTTCCATCTCGCTCGAGCTGGCGATGGACGACCCGGCCTACGAGGACATCGCCAGCAAATTCTTCGAGCACTTCGTCACCATCGTCGATGCGATGAATTCAGGCGGCACCGGCCTGTGGGACGAGCAGGACGGCTTCTATTACGACAAGATGATTACCCCCGAGGGGGAGATGCTTCCCCTCCGGCTGCGCTCGATGGTCGGCCTCATTCCCCTCTTCGCCGCCGAGATTCTCGAGGACCGCTACCTCCAGAAGCTGCCGGGCTTCGCCAAGCGGATGCACTGGTTCTTGGAGAACAAGCCAGAACTGGCGAGCCATGTCTTCTACCGGCCGCCCAATCCCGGCCACCCGAGCGGCAGGCACCTGCTGGCGGTGGCGCCGCGCGAGCGGATGGAGCGCATTCTCCGCTACATGGTGGACGAGGCGGAGTTCCTTTCGCCCTACGGGATTCGCTCGCTCTCCAAGGCCTACCAGGCGAAGCCTTACGTGCTGCGGTCCCATGGGGCCGAGGCCGAAGTGCGCTACGAGCCCGGGGTCTCCGAGACGGGCATGTTCGGTGGCAACTCCAACTGGCGCGGGCCGGTGTGGTTCCCGACCAACTTCTTGCTGGTCGAAGTTCTCGAGCGCTACCACCACTTCTACGGCGACGAGCTCCGCATCGAGTTTCCGACCGGCTCCGGCAGCATGCACAGCCTACGAGAGGTCGCGCACCTCCTCGCCGGCCGGCTGTGCGCGCTCTTTCTGCCCGACGCCAACGGGCGACGGCCGCTCAATGGGGACGAGGCGCGCTACCAGCGCGACCCCCATTTCCGGGAGCTGGTGACGTTTTACGAGTTCTTCCATGGTGACACCGGGCAGGGGCTCGGAGCCGCCCACCAGACCGGATGGACGGCGCTGGTGGCGGACATGCTGGGGGACGTCATCCTGGCCCGCCGGCGGCACTGAAACGAGCGCTGCCTCTAGCGAAAGCGCATCTGGGCGAGCTCCTGCACGGAAAGTCCAGTGGCGTGCTCGACCTCCGCTGGCGTCACGGCCGCACAGGCCAGCGCGCGACGGAAGGTGTTGAGCAGCACCTGCGCGGTGGCCGCGTCGTCGAACATCACCCCTAGCCGGGTGGCCTGCGCGGCGCGGTCCATGAAGGAGCGCAGGCGTGCTCCGGCCGGCTCGAGCTCGGCCTGGAAGAAGGCGAAGAGGGCGCCGAAGCGTGCTGGCAGCTGAGCCGGATGCAGGTCCCAACCCTGGAAGACGCCGTCCTCGAGGGCGCGCTTCACGTCCTCGGCGGTCCGCCGCCAGCCGGCATGCACCGCCCGGCGGTTCTCGGCCTGCTGCTCCTTGCTGAGGTTCTCCCCGCGGTGGGGGGCCACCGGGAGAACGGTGGTCGGACCGTCCGAGATGGACACCGACGTCCCGGACGTCGACAGCACGAGTAGCCGCCGGGCCAGGTCCAGCGCCGGGTGGGCCAGCGTGGTGCGCGCTCCGGTGATGCCGAGAGACGCGCTCAAGTCATATGGGCCGAGGTGCAGCGAGCGGCAGCGCGGGCCGGCGGCAGCGAGCAAGCGTGGGACGCCCAGGGTGCCGTCCTGGGCGATGAGCGCCTGGGGTGTCTCCACCATCAATTCCAGGGCCACTGACCCATCGCGCCATCCGGCGCGTGCCTCGACGGCCGCCAGAGCATGGACCAGAAGGTGGACCTGCTCGGGGACGGCCACCTTGGGCAAGGTGACGGCGAAGCCAGGTGGGCAGCCGGCGGCGGCGGCGGCCTGAAACACCCGTTCCAGGGTGCGAAGCGCCCGGCGCGCCGTCGTTGGCGAGGTGAAGGACTTGATGCGGATGCCGACGAAGGGCGGCAGCGCTCCTTGTCGGTGTGCCTCGGCGAGCGCCGCGCCCACCGTGTCGGCATGGCCGTCTTCTTCCGCATCCGGCCGGACTCCGTAGCCGTCTTCGAAGTCGATGCGGTAATCCTCGACCGGCTCGCGCTCCAGCTTCTCCACCACCCGTTTGCGCAGCTGGGTGGCGGCGTCGGGGGCAAGCGACAGTCCCAGCGCCCAGGCGAAGGTGGTGCCGTCGGGGGCATAGCTGTCCAGGGCAGCCCGGGCGATGTCCCGGATGCGGCCCAGGCTGCGAGACTGAAACAGGTGCGCGCCGCCGTAGAGCACGTGTACCGGACGGCGCCCCATCTCCAGGGCTGGGCGGAGATGTTGAAGGCGCAATAACCCCTGCTCGAGGTTCTCGAGCGCCGGGGCAAGCGCATCGGCCAGCGGGGGGAAGGCCATCCCATTCGGCTCCAGTTGCCGCTTCCGAAGTCCGTCATACTCCCCTTGGCGTGGGCGGTGCACGCTCCGTGGAGAGCTGGGACGGCGGACGTCTGCCATGGGGGGGAGCGCCAGCGGACCTCGGCAGTGGCACCCCCCGGGGAGAGAGTGTCGCACGAGCGTCACGTGCCGAGCATCGCTTCCGTTGAGTGTCGTCACCGGCTCGCCTAGCGTCTGCAGCCGCAAATGGCGCACTTCGACCTGATTGTCATCGGCTCTGGCCCGGCTGGAGAAAAGGGCGCTGCCCAGGCGGCCTACTTCAAGAAGAAGGTGGCGCTGGTGGAGTGGCGCCCGGTCCTCGGCGGCGCCGGCGCGAACACCGGCACCCTGCCCAGCAAGACGCTTCGCGAGACCGCGCTCTACCTGTCCGGCTTCCGTCAGCGCGGGCTGTTCGGTGTGGAGATGAATCTCTCCCATCGGGCCGGTGTCCGAGACCTCCTCTTCCGTGAGCGTGCCGTTTCACACGAGGAGAGCGTCCGTGTGCAGCAGAACATGCATTCCCACGGCGTCGAGGTCTTCCAGGGCAAGGGGCGTCTGGTGGACCCGCACACCGTGGTCGTCCGCCGCCCGGGCACAGAGGAGAAGCTGACCGGCGACGTGGTGCTTTTGGCGACTGGCTCGCGGCCACTTCACCCGCCCTTGTTTCCCTTTGGAGCGAGCGGCATTTACGACTCGGACACCATTCTCCAAATGGAGGAGGTGCCGCACTCGCTGGTGGTGGTGGGAGGGGGCGTCATTGGCTGCGAATACGCGTGCACCTTTGCGGCGCTTGGCATTCCGGTGACCTTGGTCGAGCCGCGCTCACCGCTGTTGAATTTTCTCGACAGCGAGATGTCGCAGCGCCTTCAGGACCGGATGAGCGACCTCGGCGTGCACTTCAGGCTCCCGGACGCGGTGGAGACGGTGGAGGTCGAGGAGGGACGCATCACCCTCGGTTTGAAGAGCGGAGAGACGGTGCAATCGGCCGCGGTCCTGGTGGCGATGGGACGGTGCTCCAACAGTCGCAACCTTGGGCTGGAAGAGGTGGGCGTCGTCATCGCCGAGCGCGACCGCATCCAAGTCAACGCCCATTTCCAGACGTCGGTACCGCACATCTACGCTGCTGGCGACGTCATTGGGTTTCCAGCGCTGGCTTCCACCGCCATGGAGCAGGCACGGGTGGCCATGGCGCACGCCTTCTCGCTGTACTCGAAGAACGCGCTGGCGCCAACACTGCCCTATGGCCTGTACACCATCCCGGAGCTCTCCATGGCCGGCGAGACCGAGGAGTCGCTCAAGAAGCTTGAGGTGCCCTATGTGGTTGGTCGCGCCTCCTATGCCACCAACGCGCGCGGCCAAATCATCGGAGATGGGGGTGGCTTCTTGAAGCTCATCTTCCGCCGCGAGGACATGAAGCTGCTCGGCGTGCATGTGATGGGCGAGGCGGCCTCGGAACTGGTGCACATCGGGCTCACGGCCATCCTGCTTGGCGGCACCGCGCAGCTCTTCATCGAGAGCTGCTACAACTACCCGACGCTGTCCGAGACGTACAAGTACGCCACCTACAACGCGCTCGCCCAGCGCGACCCAGTAGCCTGAAGCCCCGCCACACGGGTGCCCCTTGCCATGGAGCATTTCTCTTACTTGGGCCTGGGGTTGCTTTTTGCCTCGGCGGTAGGCGCCGGGGTGATGAACGCCATGGCCGGCGGGGGTACCCTGTTGACGTTCCCGTCGTTGCTGGCGGCCGGAGTGTCGCCGGTGATGGCCAATGCCACCAATGCCGTGGCGCTGGTGCCGGGGTCCATCACCTCGGGCTTCACCTTTCGGCGGGAGTTGGGCCAACACGGCCCGCGCCTGGTGCTCTACCTCATCGCCTCGAGCGTCCTCGGTGGCTGCGTCGGCGCCATCCTGGTGGCGGTGGCCGGCGACGCGCTGTTTCGTCGACTGGTCCCTGGCCTCATCATCGGCTCCACAGTGCTCTTCATCCTCCAGGAGCCATTGCGGCGCTGGCGCGAGCACCAGGCGTCGGCCGGCCACGTCAGGCCAAGCCCTGGAGAAGGCAGCATCTGGGGCCTGGCCATTGTCCACTTCCTGGTGTCCGTGTACGGCGGCTTCTTTGGAGCGGGGATGGGCATTCTGATGCTTGCCGAGCTGGGCTTCATCGGGCTCACCAACATTCACCAAATGAATGCCCTTAAAAACTTCGGGGCTGCCTTCATCAACCTCACCGCTGCGCTGACATTCATTGTGGCCGGGCTCGTCTTCTGGCGACTGGCGGCGCTGATGGCGGTCGGCGGCATTCTCGGGGGCTGGGGCGGGGCGCGGCTGGCTCAGCGCATTGGGCAGGGCCCCGTCCGCTGGGTGGTGGTGGCCATTGGCCTCACTACCGGAGTGGCGACGCTTTTGCGCTGAGAAGGGGCCCGGGGGGGGTACCCGGCCCGACAGTCTTGCCAGCCGAGCCCCGGGGTACGGCCAACCCCACCACGCGGCCGAGGACCCAGGCGTGGACGCCCTAAGCCTCCGAGACACTTGGGCCCACTGCCTGCGGCGGGCGGCTTGCACGTCCTTCGGGCGAGGACTAGGGCGCGGTCGCCCCCGGGCGGGACCCGGTGGTGCCGGCCTTGAGTCCAACCGGGCCGGTCGAGCGGTTGCTAACGAGTCCACCCAGCGCTCGAGAGGCAGTCCGTCAGTCCGCCAGCGCCCGCGAAAGTTGCCCGGGTGGGCCTCTCAGGATTGCGCCAGCGTGCCCGGTGGGAGCGCCGGAAGGACGGAGGCCGGGATGAGCGCGGGCAACTCGCCTGCGGTCCCGAGCGCGCCGTTGGCCTCAGCTTCGCGGAGCAGCTCGCCGTTGCTCAACTCCTCCTGCCATTCCTTGGGGTTGGAAGGCCAGGTGAAGGACTCCGGAACCGCGCCGCCGCCAAACTGGTGTTGCCCCAGGGCGTCTGGAAAAAGGGGCGTCCACTTCCCTCGCTCCTCGGGCTCGTGGGTGACCCGACTGCGGTCCTGGGGGAGGAGAAACGGAGGAGCCGGGGGAATGTCCATGGCGAAGACACGACTCTGCGACAGCTCGGGGGGCAATGGGAAGAGGGTAGAGTGACGCGCGCCGATGGACCGTGCCCAGAACCTCGACCGGCTGAGCGAAGGCTTCGACGTGGCAATCATCGGCGGTGGCGCGACGGGCCTCGGTGCAGCCGTGGAGAGCGCTTCGCGCGGCTACCGCACGGTGCTCTTTGAGGCACACGACTTCGCCAAGGGGACCTCCAGCCGCTCTACCAAGCTGGTCCACGGAGGCGTGCGTTACCTGGCCCAAGGCAACGTCGGGCTGGTGCGCGAAGCGCTGCGCGAGCGGGGACGGCTGCGGCGGAACGCGCCGCACCTGGTCGGAGATTTGCGCTTTATCGTCCCGGCCTACGCTTGGTGGTCAGGCCCGTACTACGGGGTGGGGCTGAAACTGTATGACTTGCTGGCGGGTCGCTTCCGTCTGGGCAGCAGTCGCTCCCTGGACCGCGAGGCGGTACTGGCCGCGCTGCCCAACCTCGAGCCGGAGCAGTTGAAGGGCGGCATCCTCTACATCGATGGACAATTCGACGATGCACGCCTGGCGGTGACGCTCGCCCTCACGGCGAACGATTTGGGCGCGACCCTCTTGAACCAGGCCGCGGTGACTGGGCTGCTGAAGCGAGACGGACGCCTTCAGGGGGTGGTGGTGCACGACGCCGAGTCCGGCCTCGAGCATGCCGTTCGCGCCAAGGTGGTGGTGAACGCGACGGGCGTCTTTGCCGACCAGGTACGGCACCTCGACAACCCCGGTGCAGGTAGAAGCGTTTCTCCGTCCCAGGGCATTCACCTGGTGTTGCCCGAGAGTTTCCTTCCCGGCACCCACGCCTTGGTGGTGCCCAAGACGGACGACGGGCGTGTCCTCTTCATCATCCCCTGGCACGGCCGGACGGTGGTGGGAACGACGGACACGCCGGTGGAGCAGCCGGTGGAGGAGCCCCGGCCGCTCCCCGAGGAGGTGGCCTTTCTCCTCGAGCACGCCGCACGTTACCTGGTGAAGGACCCAGCGCGGAGCGACGTCCTGTCGGTGTACGCCGGCCTGCGGCCGCTGGTTCGTCCGCCCGACGAAGAGGGCGAGCGGACGGCCAGCCTTTCACGCGACCACCACGTCTTCACCTCGGCCAGCGGCCTGGTCACCATCGTCGGCGGCAAATGGACCACCTACCGGAAGATGGCCGAGGACGTCATCACCCGCGCTGGGGAGGTGGCCGGTCTAGACGCGGTGCCCTCCCGGACGGCAGAGCTACGGCTCCATGGCGCGCCCGAGGCCGCGGCGACGTCGGAGGTGGGAGTCCCCACCGGGCCCTTGGCCAGCTATGGCACTGAGGCCTCAGGGGTGCGCGCGCTGGCGGCAAGCCACCCAGAGCTTTCCGGCCTGCTCCATCCTCGGCTGCCCTACCTTCGGGCAGAGGTGGCCTGGGGCGCCCGCCACGAGATGGCGCGGACGGTGGAGGACGTCCTGGCCCGGCGCACCCGAGCGCTGCTCTTGGACGCCCGGGCGTCGCTGGAATGCGCGCCGGTGGTGGCGCGCCTTTTGGCCCGGGAGCTCGGGCGGGATGAGGCCTGGCAGAGCAGCCAGGTGGCCGCCTACCGCAGGCTGGCCGACGCGGCGCTATTGTGAGGAAGGGGTGCCTCAGCCAGGCGGCGTTGGCAAAAGCGTCCGCCAGGCGATGAGCCAGCGCCCCTCGCTGCGGACCAGCACGTAAAGGTCATAGCCCGTCTCCTCGGACCGCTGGCCTCCCATTTCCCAGGCCATCTCCCAGCGGAAGAAAGCCACCGCTGTCTCGCCCACGACGTCCACCGACGGCGCTGCCTCCTCGTACCGCAGCACCAGGGCCGAGGACAGGAACTCGTCGTAAGTGGCGACGCAGGCCGCACGTCCCTCCGCGCGGCCGGCGAAGCCAGGGCGCACGAAAACCACCGAGGGGTGCAGCAGCGCAGCGATGTCTTGCGTCCGGCCAGTCCGCCAAGCGGTGGTGAGCGCGGCGAGGACGGCCTGAACGGCTTGAGTTACGGCGTCGGGCATGCGGGCCCTCCAGCGGTCACTTTGGCGGACGGAGCCCCCCAGGGGGAGCGCGCACGCTCAGTGAAGGCATCTGGGTAGCGCAGCCTACAGCGCCTCTTGCCAGCGGGGCCGCGGAAATGCGGCCTCGGCGCTGGCCCGACGGAGCCGGCGGGCGGCCGCAGTGGGATGGCAGCGCTCAGGCCACCAGGAGCCGGGCGACGGCCAGGCCGAGCAGGCCGGCGATGAGGCAGCCGAGCGCAGTGCCGACCAGGTTGAGCCCTGCGGTGAGCCAGAGCCTCTGCTGCAGCAGCATCAGCGTCTCGTAGTTGAAGGTCGAGTAGGTGGTGAAACCGCCAATGATGCCGGTGGTGAGAAAGAGGCGCAGGTTCACCGGGATGCTGGTGGTGTTGAGGGCCACCCCCATCACCAGCGAGATGAGGAACGAGCCGACGACATTGACCACCAGCGTCCCATAGGGAAAGGCCTGACCGAGGATGCGGGGAGCGAGGCCGCTCACCCAGTAGCGGCCCGCCGAGCCAACGGCTCCGCCAAGCGCCACCAGGAGGTAACGCGTCCAAGTCACCTTAGTGTCCGCCGCTCAGCGGGGGCCCCGCGTAGAGTTCGATGACTTGGGAGATGGCGTTTTGGCAGACCCGGCAGAAGGGCACGTCATCGCGCAGGAACATGATGCAGTCCTCCTGGGCCCGGTAATAGCCGGTCGACTCGTACATCGCGCCCTCGAAGGCGCCCACCCGGTGGCTGTAGGCGTCGCTGTTGAGGAGCACGGTGAATTCCTCCTTGGACTGCTGGAAGAGAGCATCCATCTCTTTTTCCGGCCGCTGCTCGGCGCGAATCTGCTTGCGGATGGCCTGCAGCTCGCGGTCGCGGGCCTCGAATTGTTGCTTCTTCCAGGGCGTCGGAACAGGCGTGCCGGGCGTGACCAAGGCCTTCCACTTCAGCTTGTCCAGCTCGGAGACGGCGGTGACGTTGGGCTCCCATGGCTCGGGGCGTCCTTGCTGGGGAAGCACGGTGCTTTCGCTGGTGAAGTACTCGTCGGCCAAGCCTGCGAAGTGGTGGCCAAACTCGTGGACGAAGAGGTAAGGCGCCCAGCGGCTCTTGGCCGCGGCGATAGCGTAAAGCCCGAAAATCCCGCCTCCGCCGTAGGTGTTGGCGTTGACCAGAATCTCCACGAAGTCGTACGGGGCGAAGGAAGCCACTTCCCGGAAGGAGTGGTTGTCGAAGGTGAGGATGTAGCGTTCGCTGCCGAAGGCGTCGTAGGTGGCCCCGACGCGCGAGCGGCGGTGGGTTCCGGTCGACGGACGCGAGATGCCGGACACGGCCGACGGCGCGCACAGGCCCCACACGTTGAAGTCCGCCTTGCGTTCCTTGAAAGGTGAGGTTGCGAAAAGCGCTGCCATCATCCGACGTGCATCGCGCTCGAAGTCCGCCCGCTGGGCGCGGGTGTAGCCATCGCACAGGATGAGGAGGTCGACCTTGGCGGAAGAAGGCCCGTTTACCATCAGACTCATGAGCGGCCCGGGCGATGGAGGTAGCGTGGCGTCGATGTCCTTGGAGTGGGGGTCCACGGTGAATGTCCACACCGGAACGAAGGGCTTACCCAGGCTGCGCTTCTTGAGTGTCACCTCCACTCTGTCCACTGGAAGCGGGAAGCGCAGAGACTCCGAGAATGTCCGGGCCCGCTCCTTCGCGGCCGCAGTGTCCTCCCATTCTCCGTAAATGCTGGAGAAGCCGCGCGAGTACAAAAGCGCGCTGCTGGCAGCATCCCGCACCTCCAAGAAGTAGTTCCCGAGTCCGGTGTCGTCCAGCGGGCGCAACGGGTTCCCGGGCCAGGGTGCCGGCTCAATCACCAGCCGCTCGAGGCTGAACAGCTCGTGGGTGGCGTCGCCGGTGTGGAAGAAGTCGACGCGCAAGGTCCGGACCGGCGCGACGGCCGAAGTGGACAAAAGAAGGTGCAACAGGAGGAGCCGGAGCGGCATCTCAGGGGAGTCCGGTGACGTGGTGGCCCGCCGCCCGCAGCGCGGCTACTGCTGGGGCCAGAAAGGCTTGACGCACGAGGAGCAAGTCGGTGTCGAAGGTCGAGAGCACGAAGATGCTGACCCCGGCCTCGGCCAGCACTGCCGACAGCGAGGCGATGAGACCCGTGGTGGCAAAGCTGAGGGGACCCACCACGGCCAAGCAGCGGAAGCCAAGCTCGGCCCGGACCCCGTTGGGGACGACTTCCTCGGCGCAGACCACCGAGAGCTCATCCGGCGTGCGAGTCACGGACGTCAGGGCGCCGGCAGCCCAAGCCGGAGCGGAGCCATCGGCATCAAGACGGCACACGGCCAGCGGTCCGGGCCACAGTTTCAAGGTGAGCGCGGGGGGGAAGTTCACCGGGGCCGACTGGTGACCCAGAGACCAACCACCGACAACAAGAAGTAGGCCACCAGGACGGCTGCGCCGCTGTACTCCTTGGCCATGCGCTGGCCAAAGAAGAGCGCGGTGATGGACAGTGCGGCGAGCGCCGTCCCCCAGAAGGCAATCTGCGCCTTGCCCAACACCAGCAACTCGAGCAGCCCTACTCCGTTGACCACCCCGGCCGAGACCTCGAGCACCGTGAGGCCGAGCAGCATCACGGGGACAGCGGCGGCCAAGGGACTCTTGGCGAAATGGGGCTGGAGGTAGCCGAGGTTGCCGCGCCAATCCATCACCTTGTCCATCCCGGACTGAAGGAAGAGGATGGCCAGGAAAAGCGTGACGAAGACCTGAATCAACCAGAGAGCAAAGTGGGACGAATCGGGCGTGGGCATCAGGTGCCTCCGTTCAGGGCGCCGGCAGCAGGAGTTTGCGGACCAAGGGGACGGGCAGAGGTCCTTTCGAAAGGAAAGCGTCGTGGAACTGCTTGAGGGTCCCACCTTTCTGGCCCAGGTAGTCCTTTCGGAGTTCCAGAATCATCAGCTTCCCAGCAGTGGACGAAAGGTAAGCCGGGTCGTAGGTCCCGCGCCGCGCCTCGGCGTCGGCCACTCTCGGGCTCTGGAAGCAGTCCTTGACGAAGCGCGTGGCAGCCTGTTGCACGCTCATGCCGTTGGTGTGCAGGCCGATGCTCACCACGTAACGGCAGTCGCGCAGCAGCGCGGCCTGGAGCTGGGCCAATCGGTACTTGGGGTTGTCGTCGGCGAAGCCTTCCTCGACGACCAGCTCCTCGGCGTAGTGGGCCCATCCCTCCACATTGGATTTGGTGACCAGCAGCTTGCGGACCTTACTGGGAAGTTTGGGCGCCCAGAGGAATTGAACGAAGTGCCCCGGGTAGGCCTCGCGCACGTGGACGATGGGAAGCATCGAGCTGTTGAACTCGCGCAGGTGCGCTTCGAGATGCTTGGAATCCCAACTCAGCTCCGGCGGGGTGATGTAATAGAAGGCCTGCCGGGCGCGGGTCTCGTAGGGCCCTGGCGCGTCCATGGTGGCGTACGTGTCGATGCGCAAGAAGAGCGGTGTCTCCTCGACCAACGGTCGGGCGTCGGAGGGAAAGCTGACCAGGTCCTTGCGCAGAACGAATTGCCGCACCTGCTCTAGCGTTTGCTGGGCATAGGGGAGGAGCTCCCGGGCCGTGGGGTGCTGGTCCGCCAGGCTGGCCAACAGCTGCTCCGGAGTCCGGCTGGAGTCGAGCTCGTTGGCGGTCTCGAGAAGCAACAGTCGGTCCTTCTGCAGCTGGGCCTCCCCTTGCGCCAGAAGTTCCTCCAAGGGGGTGGTGATGAACTCCGCATGCTTGAGCATGGTGACGTAGGGCCGTGGCCCCATCGCCCAGCTGCCGGTGCTTTTGGGGAGCACCGTCTTCGTCAGCCAATACTGGAGGTCCTGCGTTGCGGCGATGGCAGTGATGTTGGCTCGCTGAAAGTCCGCCCAGAGGATGGGGTCGCTGCCGCCGGCGTCCTGGGCCCAGGCAGTCAGTGTGTCTCGCAGGTAGCTCTCGGTGTCTCGCGCCTGACCGATGGCGAGCTCGGTCCACTCCTTCGGTGGGTCGGTCACGTTGCCCCGCGCGGCGGCGTATACCGCGGGGACTTTCTCCAGGCGGGCAACGATGGATTTGAGCCGCTCTTTCTTGGGTGCGAAGTTCCGCTTGAGCAGCGGGTCAATGGCGCTGCCCGGTCGAGACGCGTAAGTCATCGGGTTGCGCGCGGTGAAACGCAGGATGTTCCAGTCCAAGAGCTCCGCCCGCAGGCGCCCGTCCAGAGCTTCGAGGTCAATCAAGTCGTCGTTGGCGAGGGCGGTGCGCTCGGTCCACAGGGCAGTGGCCCGGTTGAGCAATTCTTCCAGCTCGGCCACCCGGGCCTGGATGCGCGCGTCCGTCCACACCTCGAGCTGACCGTCGTATTCGTGAACTCCGGCGTTGGTTGCCTCGACCGGGTTGAAGGCGAACTCCCCAGCGAAGTAGTCCTCGACCAGCTTCGAGAACGACGCTCGTGCCTCCTCCGGGCTCATTCCTCGGGTGGTGGCGCAGTTCGCCAGCGCCAAAAGAGGCAGGAGGTGGAGGGCCAGACGGCGCATCGTTGACGACGGGAGATAGCATGCCGACTCCCGCCTCGGGGCGCTTGGATTAGGCAGACGGCGTTCGGCCGGCGGTGTGCCCGCCGTCGACTGGCAGCGTCACGCCGGTGATGAAGGCTGCTTCGTCGCTGGCGAGGTAGAGGCAGGCGGCCGCCACGTCGTCGGGCGTGGCCAACCGGCCGAGGGGGATGTCCTTCAGAAGCCGCGCCCGTCCCGCCTCGACACCGAGACCCATCACCTTGATGAAGGCGTCCACCATCGGCGTGTCGGTCCAGACCGGGCAGATGGCGTTGGCCCGGATGCCGAAGCGAGCTCCCTCGAGAGCCAGCGTCTTCACCAGCTGAAGTACCCCGGCCTTCGAGGCGCCGTAGGCACCGAGACCGGGCGTGCCCTCCAGGCCTGCGACGCTGGACATCACCAACAGGCTTCCACCGCGTGCCTGCATGGCGCGAAACGCACAGCGGGTGGTGAGAAAGACGCCGGTCAGGTTGACGGCCAGCACCCTCTCCCAGTCGCCGCGCCCGAGCGCCGCCAGGAAGCCGGGAGCGCCAATGCCGGCGTTGGCGAGGACAATGTCGAGCTGACCCCAGCGCCGCAGCGCCGCGTCGACTGCCGCCTGGCATTCCTCCTCGCGGGAGACGTCCAAGCGCTGGAAGAGGCCATTGGCGCGGGCCTCGGCGGGCAGGGCGGCCAGCGTCTCGGCGCCACCGGCGGCGTCCACGTCTCCGAGGACAACCCGCGCGCCCTCCTGGACGAAACGCAGCGCGGTCGCCCGTCCGAGGCCCGAGCTGGCGCCGGTGATGAGCGCGACTTTCCCGGCGAGGCGTCCCATCCCTAGCGAAACTCCCTTCTTCCCCGACGAGAAACCTAGCGTATTTCCATACCTCAAATGCGGCCGAGGTCATCCGCTGCGGCCACCCACTGGCCGTCGTGGAAGCCGAGGCTGGCGCGAAACTGGGCCCGCCACCAGGAGAGCCGAAACTTGCTCGCCTCGTCGGGTGGAGTCTCGACCGTTCCGCGCATGGTCAGCGTCCCATGCGTCAACCAGTCCACCCACTCGTAGGAAAGCACTCTCACCAGCAGCCCGGGGCCCTTGCCGCCGCGGCCGCAGTCAGCCATCGCCACGGCAAGCATGCCTTTGTCGGCAAGCGCTACCACCACGCCTCGCTCGAAGTCGGAGGGGGACGCCACTTCCACGCAGACGGCTCCTGGGAGCGGCTCGTTCGCCGGGAGGTAAAGCCGGATGGCCGCCCGAATCCCCTCGGCCACCGCCGCTTCCTCGTCGGCCTCCGTCCCCGCGCCGGTATGGGCACACCCGGTGGCGAGGGCGACGCCGGCGAGCAGAACCAAGGCTCGGGCCATTGTCACCGCCTTTAGACGCTGCACGGTCCTCCCGGGGCCCGTCAACCGTTTCCCCCCCGGGGGGCTTAGACCAGCACCACCGCGCCGGTGCGCCCGCGAGTCTCCGCCCTCACCATGGCGGCGCGGACCTCGGACAGGGGGTAGGTGGAGTCGACGGCCGGCCGGAAGTCGCCCCGCTCGGCCCCCGCCAGGATGGCCTTCACCGCGGCGCGCACGCGTTCCTGGGGCACTCGCTGCAGCCAGCGCACCAACCAGAAGCCCTGCAGCACCAGCTCCCGGAAGAGAAAGGGCCCTGGGTCCACTGCTACCGGCTGACCGTCCAGAGCGCCGAAAAGCAACGACGTCCCGCCGGACTGGAGCGCGGCCAGCACCTCGGCACCGGTGTCTCCGCCCACCGAGTCGATGGCAGCAGTGGCTCCCTTGCCGCCAGTCACTGCCCGCACCGCGGCGGCTAAGTCCTCGCCGGGCACCACCACCACCGGGCTGGCCCCAGCGCGGCGCAACTCCTCGGCTTGCTCGGCTCGCCGCACCACATTGACGAGCCCAATTCCCCGCACTCGGGCGAATTGCAGCATCGCACGCCCGAGCTGGCTTCCGGCCGCCGTCTGGATGAGGACGTCGCCGGCCTTGAGGTGAAGCACGTCGTCCACCATGGCGATGATGCTCAAGTAATTGACCCAGAGCGCCCCAGCCTCGACGTCGCTCAGCGCCGCAGGGGTGGGCACCACCGCCTGCGCCGGCACACACACCTGCTCGCGCCACGTGCCGCGGCCGCCATGAGACCCGAGCAGAAGCATCACCCGGGTCCCTTTAGTCGGGGCACTCACTCCCGCTCCCAGCGCCTCCACCACCCCGGCGCCGTCATTCCCGGGCGTGGACGGAAGGGGCGGCGGCCGCCCATAGCGGCCCCGGACATTCTGGAGGTCAGAGGGGTGAATGGCGCGAGAGGTGAGTCGGACTCGGACTTCACCGGCGGCCGGCTCGGGCAGCTCCACGTCCACCAGCTCCAGCACGTCGGCTGGTTCGCCGAAGCGGTCGAACTGGACAATGCGCATCTACAGCGTTGCAGCGCCCAGCGCGGCGCGGTCCCCAGGCAGGGCGCGCAGTCGCGCTCGCAGCGCGTGCATCAAGCTGTGCAGCTCCCAGCTGCCGGCGAAGTGCACCCCGTTGATGAAGAAAGTGGGCGTGCCGTGAATGCCGCTCCGCACGCCGCCCTCCGCTTCGTCGGCGACGCGGGCCCGGTAGCGCCCCTCTCGCAGCTCGGTGGTGAAGCGCGGGACATCGAGCTTCAGCCCCTCGCCCATTGCCGCCGGGTCGCCGAGCAGTCTGTCCAGGTCCGAAGAGAAAAGTAGCTCGTGGGCCTCCCAGAAGCGGCCCTGAGCGCCGGCTGCCAGCGCAGCCTCTGCGGCCTCCTGCGCCAGAGGGTCTCGGTCCACCACCGGGAAATGCCGGAAGACGAAGCGCAGCGAGCCCCCCAACCAGCGACGCAAGGCGGAAACGTTGCCGAAAGCATGTCGGCTATACGGGCAGGCATAGTCCCCGTACTCCACCAGCGTTAACTTGGCGTGGGGGTTGCCGAGGGCATAGTCCTCGGGCCCGACCGGAATCACCAGCCGACTCGACGCATGCCGTGTCCTCATCATCTGCTCCCAAGCCCCGCGAAAGCCCTCAGCAGGCCCCCCGGCAGTGGCCGGGAGCCGGCGTAGGAGTACTCGCGCGGGGGCCGGCCGCAAGTGACAGCTTGGTGACGAAGAAACAGACTTGTCGCGGCCCGCAACCCCTTGAAAGCCCACGCACTGGAGCAAGCTTGAAGGCCTCGAAATGAAGGACACCGAGCCGAGCCCACCCTTGCCGGAGGGGCTGCGAATTCTCGTCGTGGACGACGAGAAAAACATTCGCTCCGCACTCCGCGTCTGCCTGGAGCAGGCTGGCTGTGAGGTGGTGGAAGCCCCGACGCCGGAGGCCGCCCTGGCGGCGCTCGCCCAGCGTCCTTTCGACATGGCCTTCGTCGACCTTCGCCTCGGGCTCGGCAGCGGCCTGGACTTGCTCCCGCAGCTCCTCTGCGAGGACGCGGGACTGGACGTGGTGATGGTGACTGCCTACGCCACCTTCGACACCGCGGTGGAGGCCATTCAGCGGGGCGCCCGGGACTACCTGCCGAAGCCCTTCACCCCGGCGCAGATTCGCGCCGTGGTGGCGCGACTCGCCGAGCGGCGGACACTGCGGGCCCGACTCAGCGAGCTGGAAGGGCGCTTGGCGGAAACGGCTCCCGAGGCCTCGCTCGAGACCAGCTCTCCGGCGATGCAGGCCGCGCTCGGGTTGGTGCGGCGGGCGGCGCCCTCGGAGGCCTCGGTGCTGCTGCGCGGTGAGAGTGGAACGGGCAAGAGCGTCCTGGCGCGGACGCTACATGCGCTGTCGCCGCGCTCGGCACGGCCGTTTGTCACGGTGAATTGCCCAACTCTCTCCGAGCAGCTCCTCACCAGCGAGCTCTTCGGCCATGCGCGAGGGGCCTTCACCGGCGCGGTGCGCGACCAGCCCGGGCGCGTCGAAGCCGCCGAGGGAGGCACTCTGTTTCTGGACGAAGTGGGGGAGCTCGGCCCTGCGGTGCAGGTGCAGCTTTTGAGGTTTCTTCAAGAGAAGCGCTTCGAGCGTCTGGGCGAGGGCCGGACACGGGTTGCCGACGTGAGGATGCTGGCAGCCACCAACCGGGACCTAGAGGCAGACGTGCATTCCGGGCGCTTTCGAGAGGACCTCCTGTACCGGCTCAACGTGGTGGAAATCCTCCTTCCCTCACTCCGGCAGCGCCCCGAGGACATTCTCCCCCTGGCCCGGCGACTGCTCGAGGCCCTGGCACGCAACGCCAAGCGGCCAGGGGTGGCGTTTGCCCCAGAAACCGAAGCCGTGCTCCAGGGCTACGCGTGGCCGGGAAACGTGAGGGAATTGCGCAACGCCGTCGAGCGCGCCCTCATCGTCTGGCCTGCGCAGCGGCTCGCCCCGGAGGCCCTCCCAGAGCGCATCACCGCCGCTACCAGCCGCACCATCGGCCTTGGTGGGCCGTACACTCTCGAATCCATCGAGCGCGAACACACCCTGCGCGTGCTCGCCGCCTCGCCCACACTCGAGGAAGCGGCGCGCATTCTCGGCATCGACGCCTCCACGCTGTGGCGCCGGCGCAAGAAGTACGAGGGCGGATGACGGGGTAGGCGAGCGCTACGCCTTCCGGGTGCGGGCCGTCGCCGGCACGCTCAGCCAGAAGGTGCTGCCCTGTCCGGGGACGCTTTCTGCGCCCACCGTCCCGCCGTGGGCCTCGGCCACGTCCTTGACGATGGACAGCCCCAGCCCGGCGCCGCCCCGGCGGCCACCCGGCACCCGGAAGAAGCGGTCGAAGAGGCGCGGCAGGTACTCCGGGGCGACGCCCTCGCCGGTGTCAGAGACGCTGAAGCGAACGCCCTCCTCGGAAGACGAGGCCAGCAGAGTGACGCTTCCTCCCCGCGCGGTGTGGCGGACCGCGTTGGAGAGGAGGTTTTGCAGGGCCAGCTCGAGGCGCTCCCGGTCCGCCACCAGCAGCTCGCTCCCGGGCTCGGCCCGCGCTTCGAGCTGCACGCCAGCCTGCTCGGCCGAGCTCCGCACGCCGGCGAGGGCCTTCTCGAGTAGGGCGGGGACGTCCACCGGCGTTGGGCTTAGCTCGAGCAGTCCGGCGCGCATGCGCGCCAAGTCCAGCAAGTCATCGACGATGCGCTGGAGGCGCTCGCAGTCCTCGCGGGCCGCGGTGAGCAGGTCGAGCTGCTGCTCCGTCACCGGGCCCACGGCCCCCTCGACGCACAGGTGGATGGCCATCCGCAGGCTGGTGAGGGGCGTGCGGAACTCGTGCGCCACCGTGGCCACCAGGTCATTCTTCAGCTCGTCAAAACGGCGAAGCCGCGTCACGTCCTGTAGCACCACTGTGGCCCCGATGAGACCGCCCTCCTCCGAGAGCACCGGCGAGGCCCGGGGCAGCAGGGCCAGCGCGCCCTCGGGCGAGGAGACCAGCACCGCCTCGTCGAAGCCGCGCGGCACGTAAGGGCCCTCACCGGCCAACACGTGGGCGCGGACGCGGTCCACCACCCCCCGTACCTCGGGTGGCGTCGGCGCCAGCGGTGCCTCGCCGTCGAGGCGCACTCCGAGCAAGGACTCGGCGATGCGGTTCGCATTCACCAACGCGCCGTCTGCGCCAAACACCAGCACCGCGTCGGGAAGGCTATCAATGGCCGCCTGGGCGCTGGCTTGGGCCTGCAGCAGCTCCCCCAGGCTGCTCTGGCGGTAGCTTCGCAGGCTGTCCGCCATGGCGTTGAAGTCCTCCGCCAGTTGCCCAATCTCCCCGCTCTCGTTGACGCGCACCCGGGTGTCCAAGTCCCCCTGGCCGAGGCGCCGAACCGCCTGCCCGAGGACCGCCACCGGCCGCAGCGTGCGCGTCACCAGGGAGCCCGAGGCGAGCAGCCCGGCCAGCAGCGCCCCTAAGACGGCGACAATGGTGAGCGTCCTCGCCAGGTCGCTCTTGCGGCGCAGCTCATCGCTCCGTTGCACCATGGCGTCCTGGTTGATGGCCAGAATGCTGTCGGCGCTGTCCTTGACGCGGAGGAAGCCCGGGGAGAGCACCTGGACGTATTGGTCATGTCGCTTCTCCTTGGTGGGAAGCTCGACGAAAGCGTCGAAAGCTCGCTGGTAGTCGGTCCAGTTCCGGCGCAGCGCATCGGCCGCCTCCTGCTCGCCGGGCTCGGTGATGTTTTGCTCCTCCACCTTCAGCTCCGACTCAAAGCGCGGGCGGTTCTCCTGCGCCTGTCGGAGTCCGCGTGCGTCCTCGCCGATGAGGAGGAAGAGGGCGGCGCTGTCGATGCGCTCGATGGCCTCCTTCATCCGTTGGGCCGCGAGCACGCTGCGGTAGTTGTCGGAAAGAATGCGCTGGCCGCTCTTGCCGAGGTCGGCCAGCGTGGCCACGGCCGAGACGCCCACCAGCGCCAGAGCCAACGCCAGCGGTCCTTGGGCCAGCAACAGCCGCGTGCGGAGCGTCATTCTCGGGACTCCGGAAAGGCCACCACCTGCACGTCCACGTCGCTGGCCTCGCGTACCAGCCGGAGGTCGTTGGACAGTCCGAACCACTTTCGCCAGCCACGGGCCTGCGAGCGACCGATGAGGATGAGCGCCACCCCATGGCTGTGGGCGAAGTCGAGCAGTGCCGGAACCGGGTCCCGTGCCCTCAGCCGCACCACCTCGGCGCCGGCTTCGCGCGCCTTCTCGATGTTGGCCAAGAGGTGGCGCTGGGCCTCGGCGTCGATGAGGTTGGGCGCCTCAGCAGGTGTCTCCACATAAACCACGAACCAGTCCGTGTTGAGCCGCCCCGCGGCCCGCGACCCCCGTCGCAGCAGGGCGGCGGCATGGGGCGGAAACGAGGAGAGACACACCATCACCCGGCCGGCAGCTGGGTGCGCAGTGGACTCGGTCGCCGGGCGCCCGGCGGCTGCCGTCCGCTCGAGGCTTTCCGCCACCTCCCGTAGGGCCAGCTCGCGCAAGGTGACGAGGTTGTCGTTTTGGAAAAAGCTCTCCAGGGCCTGCGGGACCTTGTCCGGACTGTAGATTTTTCCCGCCCGCAGCCGTTCCTGAAGGTCCTCCACGGCGAGGTCGAGATTCACCACCTGGTCGGCCAGCTGTAGGAACGAGTCGGGAATGGTTTCCCGCACCGCCACGCCGAGGGTGCGCTCCACCAAGTCGTTGAGCGACTCGAGGTGCTGTACGTTGAAGGCGCCAATGACGCTGATGCCGGCGCTGAGTAGCTCCTGCACGTCCTGGTAGCGCTTGCGGTTTCGGCACACCGGGAGGTTGGTGTGTGCGAGCTCGTCCACCACCGCCACCGCCGGCTTGCGCGCGAGGATGGCGTCGAGGTCCATCTCCTCGACGGTGACGCCCCGGTAGGTGACGGACTGGCGCGGAACCACTGGCAGGCCCTCGACCAGAGCAGCCGTGTCGACGCGGCCGTGCGTCTCCACGTAGCCCACCACCACGTCGATGCCGCGGGCGAGGAGGTCGTGGGCTTCCTCCAGCATCCGGTACGTCTTGCCGACACCGGCCGCGAAGCCGATGTACAGCTTCAGACGGCCCCGCTTGCCCCGCTCCAACAGGGTGAGAAAGTCCTCCGGCCGCTGGCGGAACTGCCCGAGGCGCGACGCGGGGAGACCCATCGGCCGAGAAGGCTAGCCCCTAGTGGGCGGCAGGCGCAGGTGCTTCGTGGGCCGGAGGGGGCAGGCTGGGCCGGCCGAACTGCCGGTCGAGGGCGAGGTTGAGCGCCAGGACGTTGACCCGTGGCTCGCCCAGAAAGCCGAACGTCCGCTCCTCGGTGTGGGCGGCGACGACCGCCCGGACGCGCTCTTCGCTTAGCCCGCGGGCGGCCGCCACCCGTCGCAGTTGCCACTGGGCGCCCTCGGGCGACAGGTGAGGGTCGAGCCCGCTCGCCGACGCGGTCACCAACTCCGCCGGGACGGGGCGCGGCGCCGCCGGATTGTCGGTCTCGAGCTTCTTCAGCAACTCGGCCGCCCCGTCGCGCAGCTTCTTGCTGGTTGGCCCGAGGTTGCTGCCGCCTGAGGCGGTGGCGTCATAGCCGCTTGCTCCGGCGGCCGAGGGCCGTGGCTGAAAATAGCTCGGCGAAGAGAAGCCTTGGGCCAGCAGCTCCGAGCCGACCACCTGCCCCCGTTCGTCGCTGAGCCAACTCCCGGAAGCGCGAGCGGGAAACAGCACCCGGGCCGCTCCGGTGACGGCCAGGGGGTAGAGCAGGCCGGTCAGCAGCAGAGTGAGCAAGGTGGTGCGAAGGGCGATGGTCAGAAGGGAGCGCATGGAGAGATGCCTCTAGACGAGCCCCATCGCCTGGAGCGCCAGGTCGATGGCCTTGATGCCGAAGAAGGGGACCACGATGCCGCCAGCGCCGTAGATGAGCAGCGAGCGGCGCAGAAGCGCGGCCGCGCCGATGGCGCGGTAGCGGACACCTCGCAGGGCGAGCGGGATGAGGGCGACGATGATGAGGGCATTGAAGATGACTGCCGAGAGAATGGCCGACTGGGGCGAGGCAAGCCGCATCACGTTGAGCGGGGCAATCTCCGGAAAGACTCCGATGAACATTGCCGGGAGGATGGCGAAGTACTTGGCGACGTCGTTGGCGATGGAAAAGGTCGTGAGCGTGCCTCGCGTCATCAACAGTTGCTTTCCGACTTCCACCACCTCCAGAAGCTTGGTGGGGTTGGAGTCCAGGTCGACCATGTTCCCGGCCTCCTTGGCTGCCTGAGTCCCGGTATTCATCGCCACTCCCACGTCGGCTTGGGCCAGGGCCGGCGCGTCGTTGGTGCCGTCGCCGGTCATCGCCACCAGCTTGCCCTTGGCCTGCTCGTCTTTGATGAGCTGAAGTTTGGCCTCGGGGGTCGCCTCGGCGAGAAAGTCGTCCACGCCCGCCTCGCGAGCGATAGCGGCGGCGGTGCGGGGATTGTCGCCGGTAATCATCACCGTCCGGATGCCCATCGCCCGGAACCGGTCGAAGCGCTCCTTGATGCCGCCCTTGATGACGTCCTTCAAGTGGATGATGCCCAAGACGCGCGCGCCGTCGGCGACGGCGAGCGGCGTGCCACCGGAGTCCCCGATGCGACTGGCAATGGCGTCGAGCTCCGCGGGCACGACGCCGCCCAGCGCGCGCACATAGTTGGCAATGGCGTCGACGGCCCCTTTTCGGACGGTGCGACCGCCGATGTCACAGCCGCTCATTCGGGTGAACGCGCTGAAGGCAATGAAGTGCGTCCCCGGTTCAGCCACCTCGCGCCCGCGCAGGCGGTAGCGCTCCTTGGCCAGCACCACGATGCTGCGTCCCTCCGGCGTCTCGTCGGCGAGGCTGCTGAGCTGTGCTGCGTCGGCCAAATCTTCAATCCGCACCCCGGCCAGAGGGAGGAACTCGGTGGCAATCCGGTTTCCGAGGGTGATGGTTCCGGTCTTATCGAGCAGGAGGGTGTCGACGTCGCCGGCGGCCTCCACCGCGCGCCCGCTCATGGCGATGACGTTTTTCCGCAGCAGCCGGTCCATCCCGGCGATGCCAATGGCCGAAAGGAGGCCGCCGATGGTGGTGGGAATGAGGCACACCAGCAGTGCGACGATGGTGGTGGCTGACAGCGAAACGCCGCTGTACAGACCGAAGGGAACCAGCGTCACGCAGGCGAATAGAAAAATCAGCGTCAGGCCGACGAGGAGGATGTGCAGCGCAATCTCATTCGGGGTCTTTTGACGCGCAGCGCCCTCCACCAAGGCAATCATCCGGTCGAGGAACGACTCTCCGGGGTTGGCCGTAATCCGCACCACGATGCGGTCGGACAGCACCTTCGTACCGCCGGTGACTGCCGAGCGGTCGCCGCCACTTTCCCGGATGACCGGCGCAGACTCGCCGGTGATGGCGCTCTCGTCGACCGATGCGATGCCCTCGGTTACCTCGCCGTCTCCGGGGATGAATTGGCCCGCTTCCACGACGACCAAATCCCCCTTCTTGAGGGAGGAGGCGGGGACCTGCTGCTCCACGGCGTCGATGAGCTTTCGCGCCGTGGTGTCCTTCCGCATGCGGCGCAGCGCATCTGCTTGCGCCTTCCCGCGTCCTTCGGCGACGGCCTCGGCGAGGTTGGCGAAGAGTACCGTGAACCACAGCCAGAGGCTGGTCAGCCCGGTGAACCATAGCGGTGCGGCGCGGTGGGCCGAGAAGAGGTCCCGCGCCCACAACAGCGTCGTGAGGACCGACCCCACCTCCACCACAAACATCACTGGATTTTTCGCCACCAACTGGGGAGCCAGCTTTCGGAAGCTCTCCTTGAGGGCCGGTCCGACGATGGTCGGGTCGAGGAGGGAGGGGGTCTTGGCGTTGGGGGACGCCATCAGAAGACCCTCCCAGCGCCGGCGAGGAAGTGCTCGACGATGGGCCCGAGGCTGAGCACCGGGAAGAAGGTAAGCGCCCCGACGATGAGGACCACCGACACCAGAAGGCCGGTGAAAAGCGTGCCGTCCGTGGGGAAGGTGCCAGGTCCAGCCGGCACCACCTTTTTGCCGACCATCGAGCCAGCGATGGCCAGCGCTGGGATGAGCATGAAAAACCGGCCGACCAGCATGGTCACCGCCAACGTCACGTTCCAAAAGGGGGTGCTGGCATTGAGGCCGGCGAAGGCCGACCCGTTGTTTCCGGCCCCGCTGGTGAAGGCGTAAAGAATCTCACTCAGCCCGTGCGGCCCTGCGTTGTTCAACCCGGCGAGGCCCAGTGGCGACACCACCGCCCAGGCCGAGAAACCGAGGATGATGAGGGGGAAAATGAGGACGTACAGCATGGCCAGCTTCATCTCCCGGGCCTCGACTTTCTTCCCGAGGTACTCCGGGGTGCGGCCCACCATCAGGCCAGCGATGAAGACGCTGAGAATGACGAAGACCAGCATCCCGTAGAGCCCCGCACCGACGCCGCCGAACACCACCTCGCCGAGCTGGATGTTGACCAGCGGAACCAGTCCTCCCAAAGGCGTGAAGCTGTCGTGCATCGAGTTGACCGCCCCACAGGACGCGTCGGTGGTGACCGTGGCAAAGAGAGTCGAGGCGGGAACGCCAAAACGCACTTCCTTGCCTTCCATGTTGCCGGCCGTTTGCGAGACGGCAAGGCTGGAGAGGGCTGGATTGGGATGGCTTTCGGCCCAGTAGGCGGCCGTCACCCCGGCCAGAAAAAGCACTCCCATCGCTGCGAGAATGGCCCAGCCCTGGCGCTGGCTCTTGGCCATGCGCCCATAGGCATAGGTGAGGGCTGCGGGAATGGCGAAGATGAGCACCATCTCGAAGAAGTTGGTGAAGGGCGTCGGGCTCTCGAAGGGGTGGGCGCTGTTGGCGTTGAAGAAGCCTCCGCCGTTGGTCCCCAGCTCCTTGATGGCTTCCTGGGAGGCCACCGGTCCGAGCGCCACCAGCTGCTTCGCGCCCTCCAACGTCGTGACGTCCCGGTAGGCGGCGAGATTCTGGACGACGCCCTGGCTCGCCAGAACGAGCGCGGCGACGACGCTCAACGGAAGCAGCACGTAGAGGATGCCGCGCCAGAGGTCGACCCAGAAGTTCCCGAGCACTCTGGGTGCGCCGGAGGCGAGGCGACGCGTCAACCCGCGCG
The DNA here is from genome assembly GCA_052143535.1 of Myxococcaceae bacterium. Taxonomy (GTDB): domain Bacteria; phylum Myxococcota; class Myxococcia; order Myxococcales; family Myxococcaceae; genus JADGRA01. The sequence continues at coordinate 81,779 of JBKQSS010000050.1, forward strand.
CCAGGGCGATGGCCACTGCCATGCCGGCCGCTGCCGAGGTGAAGTTGTGCCAGGCCAGACCCGCCATCTGGGTCAGGTAGCTCATGGTGGACTCGCCGCTGTAGGCCTGCCAGTTGGTGTTGGTGGTGAAACTGGCGGCGGTGTTGAAGGCCAAGTCCGCTGGTACGGCGGCGAGCTTCTGCGGGTTGAGCGGCAACCGCAGCTGGAGCCGCTCCAGGGCGTAGGTGACCAGCATGCTCATGGCGCTGAAGGCGAGCAGCGCAAAGGTGTACTGCAGCCAAGTTTGCTCGCGGCGCGGGTCGACGCCCGACAGCCGGAAGAGCCCTCGCTCCAGTGGACCGAGCAGGCGTGGCAGTGGCCGCCGTTCACCCTCGTACACCCGGTACAGAAGGACGCCCAGCGGGCGAGTCACGGCGAGGATGACGCCGGCGAAGACGACAATTTGAATCCATCCGACGAGCGTCATGGCAGGCCTAGAAGCGCTCCGGCCGGAGCAGCGCGTAGACGAGGTACACGGTCAGCAGCAGCGAGACCGCCCCGCCCAGCCAGTAGTCAAGTGTCATAGGCGAGCCCTCACACCCTGCTGCAGGCCCAGGCGTAGCCGAAGGCTGCGGCAAAGAAGACGACGGCAATGGCGACGAAAAGGGTGTCGAGCATGGGTTGCAGTCCTTCGACGGCGAATGCGGTGCATGGGCCGCGCCAGGGAGGCAGCAGTCCGAAAGGAAAGCCGGCAGCGAGCCGCCGGACTGCGGACTGCAATGCTCCTGCCCCACACCTCGTGCAGGCTGCACGGCGGAAGGCCGGCTCTCTTCCGGGGACGCTTCAGTATTTGAAGATGAAGTCCATGGCCGTCACCAACTGGTCTTGGGCCGTCCCGTTGTTGTAGGCCGGCCGCTCGAAGGAATGCTCGTAGCGGATTTCCGGGCGCATGATGATGCTCGTCCCGAAGAAGTGCGCCCAGGAAATCATCGTCTCGAAGTACTGCGTCTTGTAGCCCGTGCGCTGGCCTTCGATGTCGTCGAAGTACTCAATCCGGTAGGTGAAAGCGTCGTGCTCGGTGACCTTGACCTCCAGGTAGTCGACGATGGACCACTCCGGGGCAAAGCACTTGGTCTGCCCGCCAGAGCACCAAGCGCCGTTGGCACCGGCGATGAGCGCAGGGTTGTTGGGAACAAAAATACTCGGGACGTTCAACTGGTACTGGTACCAGGTCTCTAGGGCCATGTGCACCGGCCCATCGCCGAACTGGTGGTACCAGGTCGCGTAGTACGCGTTCATATTGTTGTAGCCGTAGTTGGCGGTGTTGATGGAGTTGGCGCACAGGTAGACGTTGTCCTTGCCTTCGGTCCACGTGTAGGAGAGGCAAAAAGTGGCGGTCGGCTGAGCCCCTGCGTTCTTCACCCAGAAGGCGACGTCGTTGCCGGAGGAGAAACCGGCCTGGAAGAGCCAGTGGTCGTCTAGCTTGAGCGTCACCATGACGCCCAACTGCGTATAGGCGTCGTAGGTGTAAAGCAGCGAGTGGCTATAGGTGTAGTTGTCCGGAGCGAGCTGAGCCTCAATGTCCGGCACCGAGATGTAGCGGCCGACGCGGACGTTGAGGCCGGCCAGGACTGGGAAGTACAGGTCCACGTAAAACATCACCGGGTCGTAGCCGATGCGATTGTTGTCGACCAAGAGTTGGTTGCTGAAGACGCCCTTCATCGTCGTGTAGCGGTAGTCGAGGCCGACGAGGTTGGCGAGCCGGAAGCCCCAGTCAAAGTGTTCGGTCTGCACAGTGTCCGGGTCCCGCTCGATGTAGAGCGTGAACTGGTCGAGAATCCAGCTGTTCGAGACGGAGTAGTAGGCCGCTGGCGCATTGGCATAGCCGCTCTCCCGAGAGCTGCTGAGGTTGAAGCCGCCGGCCAGCCACCCGTAAATGGTGACCCCGCTCTCTTTCCAGGCATCTCCGCCGGGGCCGCCATAGATGGCGGCCATCAACGGCGTCCACGAGTCATTGGGAGCGCCGATGGTGGGTGAACCACCGTAGGGCCAATAGGACCAAGGAAAGGGCGGGTTGCTGACGGGCGGAGGGTAGCCCCGGTACGGCGCCGGTGGCGTGCTGGGCAGCGTGTTGGTCCAGTCCTCCCAGTAGGCATTCCCCAAGCGGCTGAAGAAGCCTTGGCTTTGTGTGCTGGAAACGCCCCCATCCTCTGCGCCGACGGCAACCGCTGGCGCAGCAGTTACCCCCGCGTCAGTCCCGGGCAGGGCTGCGGCCGTCGAGGAAGCGCCGTCTGGCGGCTGCGCCGGTGCGTCCAGTGCCGCGCACAGCAGAGTCAACAGCAGCGTGGTGTGAGCCATCGAAGGTCCGCGTCTCTTTCAAAGGAGTGCTCCGGGGGGTCTCGCCCCGGACTTTAACTGGGGGTGCGACATCGCAAGGGCTATGCCATACGCGGAATAAGCTCTGTTCTGGACGGCTTGGCGGCACGCCGGCCCGCGCTGCATTGCAGGGTGCAATGGCGCCCGGGAGTCCGTCTCGCTTTTAAAAGCAGCGCCCCCGCGCCCTCTTGGGCGGCCTGCACTGCAGAATGGCCTGCCGGCGGGCTTGGGGAAGAACGCAGAGTGTGGCCCAAGACCGCCTTGCCCGACGCAGCCGCCCCAAACTCTTTGCGGGCTTCTGAGTCCTCCTCGACCCTTCCAAAGGTGTGGCGGTGGCCTCCGCTGCGCTCACACTTCTCGACATTGCCCCGACTGGCGAAGGGCCCTCGGGCCTCCTAATTTCCTAAGGCAGCGGAAGTTTTTCTCCAACCGACATGCCAGAGGGCCCTCGCAACCTCTCCAGCGGCGGAGGGTTCTCCTTCAAGGTCTTGGCCCGGAGCTTGCGGCACATTTTGGGGAAAAAGGGCCGGACGGTAAATAGAAGAAGCGCTCGGACGTCCCTAATGTTGGGTGGTTGCAATGGCGCACGCACGCACAGTCCTGGAGGCAACTAGCTCTCGAAGCCAACCCTCCCTTCTGCGGTTGACGGTCATCGCGCTGGTGTTGGCCTTGGCCTTCGACGCACTCAGTACGGCATTGGCCTGGGACGTGGTGCGAGCGCTCGAAGGCGCAGTCCAGCGCTCGCCAGTGCACGCGGTGCGCCCCGCGGACGTCCGGCGCGCCGACGTCCCACCACCTTCGGGACAGGCTCCGTCGTCCCCGGGGCCATCGGGACGTTAGCCGGCGGTCGGCGTCTTTCCTTCAGGCACGAGGAGCCGGGCCAGCTCTGCGGCCTGGACGCGGATGTCCGGAATGGCCGTGGACTCCCAGTCGTCTCCGCGCCGTACCGAGCCCAGGGTCCAGAGCCGACTGCCCGCCTGACCGTTCCCGTCGAGCAGCGCCCCGCGGCCGTCGGTGGCCAGCCCGAGGCGAAGCGGGCCGGCGCGCGCCAGACCGCGCCGAAGCAGAGCGCTCACCAGCGCGTCCGGGTCATTGGCGTGGCCGGTGGGCCCGGTGCAGTTGACGGCCAAGTCGACCACCAGCGCCTTCTCGCGGACGGCGCCTCTTGGCCGGAACCGCGCCTCGAGTCTGGAATGGAGGGCGGCCAGTTTGAGCAGCCGCCCAGCGTGCACCTGCAGCTGCCCCGACTCCCGGAAGGCCCGCACTTGCTGGCCCACCTCGGGGGCGACGCGGTGCCGGTGGACCTCCCAGTACGTCCTCGCGTGGCGGTTGAAGCGCTCCCGCTCGGCCGGTGCGAAGGAGCGCCAGAGGCGCTGGGCTTGTGTGCGCACAGCGTCGACCGCTGGGCGCCAGTCGCCATGCGGCTGCTGGGAGGCCAACCGCAATGCGCGCAGAGCTGGCCGAATTCTTCCGGCCGGGAGCTCCAGGTCCAACGGAGCCAGCGTTTCAGCGCCGTGTGAATTGGGCAGGAGGCCGTGGCGGGAGAGGACGTGCCAGGGCCCACGATGGCCTCGTGAGGCGAGTGAAAGCAGGACGTCGACCGCCGTCAGGCCCCCGCCCACCAGGAGCACGCTTGTTTCGGGGGGCGGCCATTGCGTCTCACCCGGCCACGGCCACTGCCAGACGCGCGAACTTGCGTCGCGCGAGACGGCGAGCGGGCCGGGAGGACAATTTCCGAGTGCGAGGACTGCGTACCGCGCGAGGACGGAGCCTCCCAGGGCGAGGTGCAAGCGGACTCCCGAAGGCGTCTCTTCCGCGTCACGCACCTCTGCCTTTCGGCGCTCCAGCCGTGCGCCCGAAGCGCCCCGCTCCGCTTCCTCGAGCACCTCGCTCAGGTAGTCGCCGTAGCGGCCGCGAGGCGCGTAGGTGTCAGGCCCGGCGCTGCCGTCGTGCCGGCGAAGCCAGGCGAGAAAGTGCTCGTCCTCGTCGGGAAGGGCACTCATCCGCGCCGCCGGCACGTTGAGGATGTGGCAGGTCTCCTCGGTGCGGTAGGCGATGCCGCGTGCGAAGTCTCCGGAGCGGTCAAGCAGCAGAAGCCGAGCGCCCGGAGGGGCTCTTTTCAACAGCTGAATGGCGAGCAGAGCGCCGCTCGCACCGCCTCCGACGATGGCGACGTCGAAAGCGAACGCCCGAGTCACATCTCGACCAGCCAACCCTCGGCATCTGGTTTGCCACTCTGGGTGAGCTCGGTCATTGCCTGGAAGGCGCGCTCGGCCACTGCCCCGCGCTGCTCGCTGAGCCGGAGGGAGCGCTTTCCCCATGTCAGTTCACTCACCGGGGAGACGACGGCCGCCGTCCCCGTCCCGAAGACTTCCTTCAACTCTCCCTTGTCATAAGCCTCGGCCACTTCGGCCATGGCCACCGGTCGTTCCTCGACGGGCACCTTCCAGCGACGGAGGAGGCGCAACACGGTGTCCCGGGTGACGCCGGCGAGGAAGGAACCATCCAGAGGGGGCGTGACCACCGTGTCTCCGAAGCGGAAGAAAACATTCATCGTCCCCACCTCCTCGACGTGGGTGTGACTCGAGTCCAGCCACAACACCTGACTGTAGCCTTGCGCCTTGGCCTGCTCGGCGGTGAGGAGGCTGGCGACGTAGTTGGCCCCGGCCTTGGCGGCTCCAATGCCACCCTTGGCCGCGCGCACCGCCTTGGTCTCCACCCACAGCCGAAGTGCCGACGGTTTTGGGCCCCAGTAGTTCCCCACGGGCGAGGCGATGATGAAGAAGCTGTAGCGGCGTGCCGGCCGGACGCCGAGGAAGGCCTCGGTGGCAATCATCGCCGGCCGAAGGTAGAGGGCCGTTCCCGGTGCCGCCGGTATCCACTCCCGGTCAACGTCCAGCAGGGCCCGCAGGGCCCGGTGGAAGTCCTCCTCCGGCAGAGCTGGCATGCAGAGGCGCTCGGCACTGACGTTGAGCCGGGCGGCATGCAGCTCGGGGCGGAATACCAGGGCTCGGCCACTCTGGGCCCGGTAGGCCTTCATCCCCTCGAAGAGCGCTTGTCCGTAGTGCAGGACGGCCGCCGCCGGGTCCAGAGGCAGTGCGCCGTAGGGGACGACGCGGCCGTTGCTCCAGCCACCGGACTCGTAGTCGGCCACAAACATGTGGTCGGTGAAGAAGCGCCCAAAGCCAAGGTCGCTGGCCGGCGGCTTGGGACGCAGTTGCTTGGACCGGGTGATGGAGATGTCCAGCGGCATCGGCGGCTCCTCGTGCGTCCGGCAGGTCTCCGGCAGCTGCCGGCATAGCCGATCGCGCCGACGTTCGGCCACCTGGGCCGGAAGCTTTTATTCGCAAGCTTCAGGCGAGGCGGGCCCCCCTTGGCAAGGCAGAGTCTGCATGCCCGGTTTCCGACACAGGGACTGCCAACGTGGCGCCGGGTGGGCTGGGGGACTCTTCCTAGCGTGTGGCCAGAGGGACGGTGTGGGGGACTTCGGTCCGCGGAGGGGCGACTGGCTTCGGCTTCCGCTGGAAAATGCGCGTCGCGTCGTCGCCCACCAGGTAGGTCACAATGTCCCGCAGCTCACTGTCGCGCAGGCGGTCCATGGACAAGGGCGGCATCTGCTTCGCGTCATGCCCCGGAATCCACCGGATGCGCTTCACCAAGTAGTCCGCCTCATACAGTCCGGGAGTGAGGGGGGGCCGCAGCGCACCCTCGGCATGGCAGTAGTTGCAGAATCGCTCGGTCAGTAAGGCCCCGCGCTCGGCGTTTCCCCCGGTGGGCCGGTCGATGCCGGTGTGGCGTCCTAGCACCGTGGGCGTGTAGTCCAAGGGGGCCTGGACGTCCGGTGAAAGCCGCTGAAGGTATGCCGCCAAGTCCGAAAGCTGGTCTTTCGATGCGCCACCGGGCTTGAGCATGAATTTCCGCACGCAGATGTCGATGCCCTGCTCGAGCGTCTGCGCGAAACCGCGCCAGTAGCTGGGGCGCCGGCCGCTGTCCCACAGCGTGGCGTTGGACTTCACGTGTCCGGCCGCGTCGAAGAAGCCGGTCCGCTCGTCCCGGACGTTGTGGCAGGACCAACAGCTGTTGGCGTTGAGCTCGCTCCCGACGGTTGGGTCATGGAAGAGACGCTCCCCCCGCCCCTCCGGAGAGGTGAGGGCGAAGTCCCAGGTCGGAGCCCGTGTCGGCTTGCTTCTCCGGGCAACCACCACGTTGAGCGACACCGGCGGACCAATGGTGCCCCCAGCTGACGCGGTGGCACTCCCGGCCGGCGGAGCGCTGGCGGCGACGGCCCGCGACACCGACGCCGGCGCGGGCGCTCGGAAGGTGGCGTCGAAGCTCACCCGGGCCACCGTTCCCAGCTTGAGGAAGAGGCGCGCCGGCCGTTGGATACCGTAGTCGGCCATTGTCACGTCGAAGCTGCCTCGCACCAGCAGGTCGCGTTGACCTCCAGACTCGATTAGCCGGACGGTGATGGGGATTCGGACCGGGTGGGTTTGCCCGTGGAGCGACAGAGTCCCGAGCGCGTCCGCTTGGGCATCGGCGTCCAACGTCAGGACAGGTGCCGACACCCGCTCGATGCTGGTGAGGATGAGGATTGCCTCCGGAAATCTGTCCGTCTGGAAGAACTGGTCGCGCAGGTCCTCGTCGCGAAGCGACAGTCCGGTGGTGAAGCCGGTCAGGTCAATGCGAATGCGACCGGCGCCGCTCGCCCAGCCCTCCTCGGCGAAGGTGAGCGTCCCCGACATTAAGGTCGACGCCCCGTGGATGGCGTCGAGAGGCGCCTCGACGGTGAAGCGGACCCGCGCCGAGGGCTTCTCCAAATTCCAGACCCGCGGCTCGGCCGAGGCATTGGCCGAGACGAGAAGCACCAAGGCCAGGTGCCTTCTCATCGTACGTCCACCAGAACCCGGGTCCCAGTCAGGCGGTCGACCAGCGTTGGTCGCCGGGCCAGGGCGGGCAGAGCCCCCAAGAGCGGTAAGCCCGCCCAGAGAAGCGTCAGGAGCCCGAGCGCATTCACTACGCCAGGGCCGCGGGTGTAGAGCGCGAAGAGGGTGAAGGCGAGTGGGAAGAAGCCACCGTATTGAAGCACTGCCCGCGCCGTCGCCCGGGCGGGCGAGACGTCTCCATCGACGGCCGTCCGTACCCGGAGGCGCATCAGCCATTGCCCTGGAGACGCGCCGAGGAGCCCGTAACCAGCTGCCAGTGAGAGGAACAACCCGCACGGGGCGACCCACGGCGCCCAGCTGTAGGTGAAGCGCAAAATGACGGCGAAGGGCAGCACATCGAGGAGCGCCGCCAAAAGGCGCACCAGAAAGACTGGACGGACCTCGGGCTGTGGCGCCGCGCTGCGCAGAGCGCGGGCCAGCTCAGCGTGACTGGGAAAGCGCGCGTTCGCGTCTGGGGCGACGCAGCGGTCGACGACGCGAGCCAGCCCACGGGGCGTGGTTGGAGCTCTCGAGCGAATGGGCGGGAGGCCCGAGCCAAGCAGCTGCAACGCTTCGGCCGGCGTCCGGGCCTGCAGCGGCGGTTGTCCGCTGAGCAGGTGGTACATGGTGGCGCCGAGGCCGTAGACATCCGCCCGCTGGTCCAGCGCCTCACCCTTCAGCTGCTCGGGCGCCATGTAGGGCAGCGTCCCCACCACCGTCCCGACGTGGGTGACGCTCTCGGTGCCCTCCAGTGCGCCCCGGACGTGTGTGCCCGAGGGCTCCTTGCCGGCGCCGGGGGCAGTGGCCAGCCCGAAGTCTGCCAGGTGAGCAATGCCGTAGCGGTCGACGAGGATGTTCGCCGGTTTGATGTCGCGGTGGATGATGTTGAGCCGGGCCGCTTCGGCCATCCCGTCTGCTAGCCCCACGAAGTGGTTGGCCACCCGCTGCCAACTGAGCGCTTTGCCCCCATCCACCTCGTCCTGAAGCGAGCCGCCGTCCACTAGCTGCATCGCCATGAACCACACGCCCTGGTCCTCACCGACGAAGTAGATTTGAACCACGTTGGGGTGAACGACGTTGGCCTGCGCTTGCGCCTCGCGGACGAAGCGCACCAGGAAGGCGCGGTCCCGGGCCAGCGCGGGACGGATGGTTTTGAGCGCAACCGGCCGATTCAAGGAGCCATCGAAGCCGGCATAGACCTCTCCCATGCCCCCTGCGGCCAGCCGGCGTTCGACACGGAAGTGCTTGAGCATCGAGCCGGGGGGGAGCGGCCCAGCGTCCACCTCGTCGGTCAGCTTCACCGGGGTGGCCACTGTCGGCGGAACGGTGGCGTTCACCGGGCACCCTCCACAATGTCCGGACGCATCGAGCCCACCACCGCCAGGAGCTCCTTCTGCTCCGTGGCTCCGATGCCATGCGCCTTGAGAGCGGCCACCAAGTCTTCGGCCATGGCATCAAACTCGGCGTCCTGAATGTGCATTCCCAGATGGCCCGGCTTCATCGGCTTGCCGGTGTACTTGCATGGCCCCCCCGAGGCCTCGCAGATTTGCGCCGAGAGGTGGCCCCGCAGGCTGTCCAAGTCGGTGAAGAGGAAGCGAAGCTGAATGCGCGGGTCCCGCCCGACGTTGGCCACAAAGGTGGCGACCAAGGCGTCGATGACGTCGCGGCCACCGAGCCGCTGGTACAGCGTCGCGCCGCCCCCGGGGGCGGAGGCAGCCTTGGGCGCGGTGGCTCGGGCGTCTGGGTCCGACGGAGTGGAGGGCGTCGCAGCACAGGCTGTGAGCAGTGACAGCGCCAGGGAGAGGAGCCGGACTTCGAGCCTCATCGGAATGGATGCCTCTGGCAGTGGAGCCGGTCCTCTGAGGACAGCTCGGCCCGTGCCGAGACGGTAACACCAAGGGCGGACTGCCGCAGTGTGGGCAGGCTACGTCTCAAATGACGAAACGGTTCTACCCCGGGAGGCGGCCCGCAGAGCTTCTCCCGGGGGAGGTCAGCCCTTGGGGTCCTCGCCGGCAACTGCCGGGTAGACGACACCGGCCAGTGCCCCACCGAAGATGGGGGCCAGCCAGAAAAGCCACAGCTGGGAGAGTGCCCAGCCGCCGACGAAGAGGGCCGGGCCCGTGCTGCGAGCAGGGTTCACCGAGGTCGCAGTCACCGGAATGCTGATGAGGTGGATGAGCGTCAGGGCCAGCCCGATGGCAAGGCCGGCGAAGCCCTTGGGGGCGCGGACGTCGGTCGCGCCGAGGATGACCATCAAAAACATGAAAGTCATCACCACTTCGCACACCAGGCCGGCGGTGAGGCTGTACCCAAACGGGCTGTGCTCGCCGTAGCCGTTGGCCGCGAAACGTCCCAGCTCGTAGCCGGGCTTTCCGCTGGCGATGAGGAAGAGGCACGCCGAAGCGCTCACCGCTCCCGCCACCTGGGCGACGATGTACGGAAGAAGGTCCTTCGCGGGGAAGCGCTTGCCGACGAAGAGCCCTATCGAAACGGCCGGATTGAAGTGGCCGCCCGAGACGTGCCCCAGCGCATAAACGCCGGTGAGGACGGTCAGGCCGAAGGCGAGTGCCACTCCCGCGAGTTGGATGCCCACGATGGGGATGGAACCAGCGAGCACTGCGCTGCCGCACCCGCCCAGTACCAGCCAAAACGTTCCAATGAATTCAGCGGAAACACGCTTGCTGATGGACATGACGGCGGACCCCCTCTGAATAGGAAAAAACGGCGCGGACCCTGCTCGGCTTCGCAGGCGTGGTCAAGCGCTCAGAGAGTTCCGTGCAAGACGCCCGGGTTGGTAGACGCTTCGCCGGCCCATTGAGGTTTGCATGAGAATTCTTTCAACGGGCCCTGGCAGTCAGGCCGATACTCAAACGATTCCAGCCCCTTAGTTTTGTCGGGTGGCCTGGCTTTGAAATTGCTTGGCTTTCGAGACCCCCATGTTCCGCGCTTGCCAGACACGGTGGAGGCTCCTCGTCGCAGCGTTGCTCATGGCGACTGCAGGGCTGGCCGCCGAACCTGCGCCCGAGCCTTCGGCTTTGCCGAGTGTCCTGACACTGGCCGATGCCATGGCGCTTTTCCGGCGGCAAGGGTTGGACGTGCTCATCGCCGAGGCGGCGGTGGAGGGCGCCGAAGGAGACGTGCAGGCCGCCGGGGCCGTCCCCAACCCTTCCCTCAGTGGGACTTTCGGCAAGTCCTTTGTGTGTACCGATGGCTGCAACTTCCTCCCTCCGGCGGCTTTCAGCGTCGGCCTCGGAGACCAGAACGCCATCGAAGACTCGCTCTCCGGTAAGCGTGGACTTCGCTTGGAGGTTGCGCGGGCCGCGCTCCGCGCCGCGCGCCTCGGACGGGCGGATGCAGAACGCACCGGCTTGGCACTGCTGAAGCAACAGTTTGTTCTGGCGCTGGTCGCGCAGCAGGGCGTCCTGACTGCGCAGGAGACGGCAGGGGACTCGGCGAAGTTCTTGGAGTTGATGAATGTCCGCTTCCGGAGCGGCGCCGTCTCCGAGGCTGACGTGGCACGGGTGGAAACGGACTCTCTTGAGGCGCAGAATTCCGTCGCATCGGCCCAGCTGCAGTTGCGAGCGGCGAAGCTCGGACTGGCCTTCCTGCTCGGGGTTCGCTCCGTCGTCCCAGAGTTCCGGGTCGAGGCCCCGGAGCTTTTGTTGGCCTTTGTCCCGAAGGAGCTCTCCGCCGCTACCATCGACAGTCTTTTGACAGCGGCCCTGGAGGCGAGGCCCGACCTGCAGGCGTTCAAAGCACAGGTGGAGCGCGCCGATGCTTCGGTTCGCTTGGCCCAGCGCCTCGTCTTCCCGGACATCGCGCTGTCGCTCAGCTATGCCCAGCAAGGCACGACGGCGACTGCCATCACGCCGCCCACTGTCACCGTCGGCCTGACCCTCACCCTGCCCATCTTCTACCAGCAGCAAGGCGAGATTCGCCGCGCCGAGGCCGACGCGCGCACGCAGCTGCTCTCGAAAGCCAAGACCCAAGCCCAGGTGGTGTCGGACGTCGAGACGGCTTTCGTTGGCTACCGGGTTGCCCTGGAGCGCGAGCAACGGATGGAGGGCGCGACCGGCATGGTGGCCAGGGCTCGGCGCGCCCGGGACTTGGTCGAGATTCAGTACCAGAAGGGCGCCGCGTCGCTGTTGGATTTGCTTGACGCGCAGCGGACGTTTCGGACCATCGCCTTCGAGGCTCAGTCAAATCTGGCCGACTACTGGACGGCCGTCTTTCGTCTGGAACAAGCCGTTGGAAGGACGCTGCAATGACTCGTCGTCTGTGGACGGCTTTACCCGGTGCGCTACTCTGTCTGGCCGCTGCCTGTCGGCGTTCGCCGGCAGAGCCACCGGCCGTTCAGCCACCGGCAAACCAGGTGTGGCTCCCGGCCGAGCAAACGTCTTCCCTCCGTCTGGCCGTCATCCGCAACGAGGACGTGCAGGATTCGCTGCGGGTCGGCGGAAAAGTCACTTTCGATGACCTGCGCGTCAGCCACGTCTTTTCGCCGGTGACCGGCCGAGTGGCCAAGGTGCTCGCCGGCCCCGGGGACCGAGTTAAGAAGGGTGCGCCGCTCGCGGTCATCTCCTCGCCTGACATTGGCTCTGCCTGGTCGGATGTCGTCAAAGCGCGCGCCGCCGTCGATGCGAGCCAGCGCGAATTTCAGCGCCAGAAGGAGTTGTACGAAGCTCACGCCGGCCCGCTCCGGGACCTCGAGGGAGCCGAGAGTACCTACAAGCAAGCCAAGGCCGAGCTGGACCGCGCCGAAGCCAAGGCGCGGCTGTTACACACCGAGGGCGAGCTCGGTGCCGAGGACTTCGTTCTTCGGGCGCCAATCGATGGCGAAGTGGTGGCGCGCTCAGTCAACCCCGGCGTGGAGCTTCAGGGCACCTTCGGCGGTGGCACCGCGGTGGAGCTGTTCACCGTCGGGGAGCTGGACCAGGTCATCGTCCTCGGGGACTTGCACGAACAGGATATGTCCACCGTCAAGGCCGGCGCGGAAGTCGACGTGCGGGTGGTGAGTGCGCCGGACACACCGTTCCACGGCAAGGTGGACTGGGTGTCCACGGCGCTCGACCCCGCGACCCACACTGCGAAAATCCGCATCCGGGTGGCAAATCCGGACCGGGTGCTGAAGGCGGAGATGTACGCGACGGTCACCATCCCCCTGACGCTTCCGCCCTCGGTGGCGCTTCCGCGCAGCGCCTTGCTCCACCTCGGTGACCAAACGGTGGTCTTCGTAGCGCTGGGAGAAGCGCCGGACCGACGGCTGCGTTTCGAGCGGCGGCGTGTTCAGGTGAATGAGGACGTCACTGGACCTCTGTACCCGGTCATCTCCGGACTGAGCGCAGGAGAGACCGTTGTCGTCGAGGGTGCACTGCTTCTCTCTGGCGTGACGTGAGCTCAACCCGATGATTCAAAAATTGGTGGCCGCAGCGCTGCGGCAGTCCACCATCGTCGTCGTGCTTGCCCTGGCGCTGGTGGCCGGAGGCTTGCTCGCCTACGCCCGTCTCGACGTCGAGGCGTACCCCAATCCCGTCGCCCCGATGGTGGAAGTCATCACCCAACCCGTCGGACTCAGCGCCGAGGAAGTCGAGCGCTACGTCACCATCCCGCTCGAAGTCGGATTGAGCGGCATCGTCGACCTGGACCATATCCGTTCGCAGTCGCTGTTCGGGCTATCCGACGTCAAGGTCTATTTCAACTGGACGCCCGACTACTACACGGCCCAACAGCGGGTGCTGAATCGGCTCAGCTTCGTCACCTTGCCGAACAGCCTCACGCCCCAACTCTCCCCTTGGAACGCCATCGGCGAGTTGTACCGCTACCAACTGGTCGGCCCCGGCTACTCGCTGGAGGAGCTGAAGACGGCTGAAGACTGGATTATGGAAAAGCAGTGGCGCCAGGTCCCGGGCGTCATCGACGTCGTCAGCTTCGGTGGCCTCACCCGCCAGTACCAGGTGGAGCTCGACCCGTTCCGCCTCAAGGGAGAGGGCGTGACGTTGACGCAAGTCATCAACTCCATTGGCAACGCCAACCAGAACGTCGGCGGGGGGACTCTCAACGTCGGGCCCCAGGCCTTCAACGTGCGGGGAGTCGGCCTCATCCACAGCCTGCGAGACATCACCGACATCACGGTTGCGGAAAAGAATGGCACCGCGGTGCGGGTGGGGGACCTGGGGCAGGTGCACACCGGTGCGGCGCCGCGCTTGGGCATCGTCGGCCGCGACGACCAGCCGGACATCGTCCAAGGCACCGTGCTCATGCGGTACGGCGGCGAGTCGCTCAGCACCCTGAAGGGGATTCACGACCGGGTGGAACGGATTCGCCAACTCCACCTGCTGCCGCCGGGAATGGAGATTGTCACCTATTACGACCGCACCAAGCTGGTGAACATCACCACCCACACGGTGCTCGAAAACCTTCTGGTGGGAATGGTGCTGGTGAGTCTCGTCCTGTGGGCCTTCCTCGGGCACGTCAAAGCCGCCCTGGTGACGGCCATCAACATCCCCCTGGCGCTCTTGGTGGCCTTCATCGGGATGGTGGCGACTGGAACGCCGGCCAACCTCATCTCCTTGGGAGCGGTGGACTTCGGAATTGTCGTCGACTCGACGGTTATTATGGTCGAGAATATTTTCCGGCGCCTCTCCCGACCGATTGAAGGGGTGGATCGCGCCGGAAACATCGCGGCCGCAGCCGGGGAAATCAGCACTCCGCTCTTCTTCTCGACGCTCATCATCGCGACCGCCTTCGTCCCGCTGTTCACCCTCAACGGTGTGGCCGGAGTGATTTTCGCGCCGATGGCCCACACCTATGCTTTCGCCATCGGCGGAGCCCTCTGCCTGGCACTGACGCTGACACCGGTGCTGGCAAACCGGTTTCTCGACGTCACACCGGCGCCGCACCTGAGCGAGGAGGAGGCCCACTCCAACTGGCTGATGCGGTTTTTCGACCGGGTCTACGGGCCACTCTTCGCCTTCGCCATTCGCCGCAAGGGCTGGGCGGTGGCGCTGGCCGCGTTCCCGGTGGTGCTTGCGGCAGCGCTCAGTCCCATCCTGGGGCGTGAGTTCATGCCCAAGCTCGAAGAAGGCAACTTCTGGATTCGAGCTTCTCTACCGGTCTCCGTTTCCCTCGACGAATCCTCACGAGCGGTGGGAAAAATCCGGCGGATTGTGCTCGGTTGTCCGGTCGACGAGGAATGCACGCCGGAACGTCGTCGCCGGCCCGAAATTGCGACCGTGGTGTCTCAGCTCGGACGACCCGATGACGGCACCGACCCAGTTGGCTTCTACAACATCGAGCTCTTCGTGCCGCTGACGCCATCTTCTAAATGGCGGAAGGGGATGACCAAGGAAAAGCTGACCGACGAGATGTCCAGCGCCCTGAAGGAGGCGTTCCCCGGTGTCGTTTTCAACTTCAGTCAAGTCATCGCCGACAACGTGGAAGAGGCGATGAGCGGCGTGAAAGGTGAGAACACCATCAAGGTGGTGGGCCCCGACATCAAAGTCGACGAACAGAAGGCGCAGGAGATTTACCAGGTGATGCGGGGCGTTCGGGGCGTGGAGGACCTCGGAATCTTCCGTTCTCTGGGCCAGCCCAACGTGCGCATCACTCCCGACCGGGTGGCTTGCGGACGCTACGGCATCAACGCTGGTGACGTTGGCGCGGTGGTCCAAGCGGCGATTGGCGGCCAGGCGGTCACCCAAGTCTACGAGGGGGAGCGCCACTTCGACCTGACCGTCCGCTGGCGGCCGGAGGACCGCAGAAACCTCGCCGTCATCCGCGACATCCCGGTGCCGACGCCCGACGGGACCACCGTCCCTCTGGGCACGGTGGCGCAGGTGACGGAAGAAGAGGGTCCGAGCCTCATCTACCGTGAGGACCAGCAACGCTACGTCCCGGTCAAATTCTCCGTCCGGCGACGCGACCTGGCCTCGACCATCGAGGAGGCCCGGGCTGGCATCGCCGAGAGAGTGCGGCTTCCCTATGACACCCACCTGGAGTGGGCGGGGGAGATTAACGAGCTGAAGGAGACCAACCAACGCCTGGTGGTCATCGTCCCGCTCACCGTGCTGCTCATCGCCTTCTTGGTTTACACCTCAGTGAAGGATTGGAAGGACACACTGATTGTTCTGGGCGGACTTCCGGTGGCCATCAGTGGTGGTGTGTTGGCGCTGATTGTCACCGGGACCAACTTCTCCATCTCGGCGGCGATGGGCTTCATCTCCATTTTTGGCATTGCCGTGCAGGACGCGCTGATTGTCGTCACCTACGCCCAACGGCTGTGGGCGGAAGGCCACACCGTCGAGGAGGGAGCGCTGCTCGCGGCGAAACGTCGGCTGCGCCCAGTCCTGATGACCACCTCGGTCGCCATGTTTGGCCTGACGCCGGCGGCGCTGTCCCGCGGCATCGGCTCCGAAACACAGCGGCCCCTCGCCATCGTCGTCATCGGCGGAGCGCTCATTCTCGCCCTGGTGCCTCGACTCCTGCAGCCGGCGCTGTTGGTCTACGCCCACCGGCGGAAGGAGCGTGCCCCGGGACCCGGCGCAGCAATGCCTCCGCTCGAGCCAGCGACCGTCCCCTGACCGCCGCCCCCCCCCCAGAGGGCTCCTGCGCTCAGCGAAGGTCGTCCTTGAGGAGCTCCATCATCACTCCATCGTGCCACTGGCCGTCCGGCCCGCGCTCGTACTGTCGCATCACCCCCACCTGGCGAAACCCGGCTCGCTCGTAGGCGCGAATGGCGCGGAGGTTTTCAGCCGCCGGGTCAATCACCACGCGGTGGTGGCCGCCGGATTGAAAGAGGTGGCGGGCCAGGCCCTTCACCGCCTCGCTGCCTAGGCCCTGTCCCTGCCAGGCCGAGGCGAGGAAGAGGTCCACTCCGGCGTGGCGGTAGCTGGGGTCGGTTTGCTCGTAAAATTGAATGGCGCCAATGGGATGGCCCTGGTGCTCGATGGCGAGCACGGTAATGTCCTCTCGCCCGAGGAGGGCCCGCCTGGCCTCCGCTTCGTCGAAGCCCGGCCACCAGCGGGCCACCTCCGGTTCACGTAGGACGGCGACCAGGCTGGGAAGGTCAGCCTCCTGGGGCTCGCGCAGCACCAAGCGCTCGGTGCGAATTGGCTCTGCCATCCTCATGCCATGTTACCCCAAGGGGAGCGCCCGGGAGAGTGGTGGCCTCGGGCGAGGGCCGAGCGTTTTTTCCGAGGCCGGTTTTCCGCACCCGCCCTTAGGCTACAGTCGAGCGCCTCGCTTCTGAGGAGGCCGGGGATGTCCAACGGGTTCAAGCTCTCCACCATGGTTGCGGCGAAGCCCTCTGCCGTCTACCGCGCCTGGCTCGACCCTCGGACGCATGCTGCCTTCACCGGCGGCGGGGTGGCCACCTCCGAGCCGCGCGTGGGCGGGGCCTTCACGGCCTGGGAAGGCTACATCCACGGGACTTACCTGGTGCTCGAGCCGGGGGCGCGAATTGTCCAGGCCTGGCGCACCACCGACTTTCCCGACGGGGCGCCGGACTCGAGAGTCGAGGTGCTACTCGAGCCGGCCCGCGGAGGGACGCGTCTCACGCTGGTGCACGCGCACATTCCCTCCGCGCAGGAGGCCGACTACCGGGCTGGGTGGTCCGCCTTCTATTTTCGACCGATGAAGAAGTACTTCCACGCGGCCGCCCGGCCGAGGCCGGCCAAGGCCACCGGCGCGCGCAAGGCCAAGAAGAAGTCCGCGGCCTCGCGGCGCCGGGCCCCCAAGCGCTCTGTCAGTAAGAAGTCCCGGCGCGCTCGGTAACGGGCACCGCCCGAGGAGCCAGCTACTTCGGCAGCGCCGGCGTGGTTGGCCCAGCCGGCAGCAAGGCCAGCACGGCGCCCGTTACCAGCGCCAGCAGCTTCGCCACCTCGAGTGCCCCGTAGGCCCCGTGGGGGTTGGCGCCGCTCGGCACGCCGCCGGAGATGATGGCTTGAGCCCTGCTGTCGAGGAGGGGAAAGAGCCACCCCATCTGCACCACGAGGCTGCTCACGCCCAGCCCCAGGCAGACCCACGTCCAACGCGGCACCCGGCCCAGCAGCGCCGCCCCCACGGCCAACAGGGCGAAGGCCGCCTGGACGTACTGGGAGGCGCGAAAGACGGTGCGCCCGACGTCGAAGGCGACGACGCGCGTCAGCGTCGGCGCGTGGAACTTCACCGGCGCCTCGATGAAGGAGATGCCGATGACGATGCCCGCCCAGAGAAGGCAGATGACGGCAAAAGGCAGCCGACGGGTGCTCATTGTGGAAGGCGCGCGCGCCGTGCGCGCATCTCGCCGCGGATGGCCGCCCGCGCCTCGCTGGAGAGCACCCGACGCGCCGCCGGAAAAACGTCCCGCTCTTCGCTGTCGAGGTGCCCTTGCCAGGCCTTTTGCAACGCCAGCCCGGCCGCGGCCAGTGCGCCAACCAGGTGCCCGGTACGCTCTGGCCAGCTCTGCACTTGCTGGCACAGGGCAACCAGCACTTCCACCTGCTCCGTCTGCAGCTGGTGGTCCGCACGCAACGCAGCGAGCGTCGGCGCGAGTTCCGGGGCCTGCTCCAAAAGCCGCGGAAAGAGGGAGCCCTCCTCGTCTTCCTCATGCAGCGGCAAGGCCACGGTGAAGTAGCGGAGCACCTTGGCGGCCACCGTGCCGACTGCGTCGCTGGCCGAGGTGAGCCCGGCCGCCAGCGCCGTCACCTGACGCAGGCGTTGGTGGCAGTCGAGCAGCACCTCGAGGACGTCCTCGCTGCTCTCGGAGGTGAGCTTCGACATGGGGCCGCTTGAGCGTCGGGCGGTGCCAGGAGGCAAACGGCCCGCTCCCGGACGCCCAGCCTCTTCAGGGCCAGCCGCTAGTGGTGGCCCTTGGTGTGCTTCGCGGCCGCAGCGGCGGCGGCCGCTTGGGCCGCTGCTGCATCCGCGGCCGCCTGGGCGGCGGCAGCATCGGCGGCGGCCTTTTTCGCCATTTCCTCCGCTTCACGCTTGGCCTCGGCCTCGGAGATGGCCTTCAGCGAGGCCAAACCCCGGTCGAAATCGCCGCCAATGTCGGCGCCCATGTCGTGGAAGAGTGAGACGGCCTTCATCATGAAGTTGTTCTCGCCGGCCATCGTCCAGCTCAGCTTGGTGCCACCACCGCTGACCGGGTTGAGCGCAAACCCGGTGGTGCAGCTGGCTTCGAAGGGACGGATGAAGTCGAGCTTGATGTTGACTTCCTTGTTGGGGGTGGCGCTGGTGATGAGCATCTTCCCCTCGCCCATCTTGTCGTTGCCGGACCAGGTGTAGGCGGCGCCGGGGCCCGAGGTTGGGCCGGCGTAGGTCAGCTTCGCGGAGGGGTCTAGCTTCGCCCAGGGCGACCAGGCGTCCCAGCGGTGGAAGTCGGCAATCTGGGCATAAACCACCCCGGCTGGTGCATTGATGGTGGTGCTGCGGGTGACGCTGTAGGTGCCCGGCCGTGTGGCGATGATGATGAGGAGCAGCACCAGCAACGCGGCCACCATGATGAGGATTTTTCGGAGCATGTCGTCAGTCCCCTCTTCGGTCGAGCCTGCGGGTGGGGGGGTTAGCACGGTGAGCGCCCCCAAGTGAAACGGCAACCGCGCCGGTGTTGCGGCGTCAGCGGGGGCGGCCCGACTGCCACTCGGCGAAGGCCTCAGCGGCACTCTCGACGAAGGGCGCCCGAGGCTGCCAACCAAGTGTTTGCGCCCGTCTCGAGCCGACCCACTGGTCGAGACACATGGCTTCGGCGAAGGGCCCGAGTGTCTGCGTCGCCTCTACGAGCGGGATGCTGCGGACAGCTCCGCCGCGACCGGCGGCGAGACTGGCCGCCGCGGCAGTGTCCAGGATGCGCCCGGTCCCGCCGTCCACGGCGTGGAAGATGCCGGTGGCCCGCTGCTCCAGCACTCGGCAGTACAGCTCGGCGACGTCCTCGCGATGGACGAGAGGCATCCGGTTCTGTCCGTCGCCGATAAAGGCCGCCGCGCCCTCGGCGACGGCAGTCTGGAAATAGCCCGCGGCGAGGCCGTCTCCTCCGCCATACACCCAGCCCGGTCGCACCACGGCGGTGGCCACCCTGGCGGAAGTAGCCGCCAGCACCAGACGCTCGTGGGCCGGCCTCCAGGTATTGAAGACGGCGTGCTCGGTGGACGCTGCCTCGTAGGCCGGCTCCTGCCCGGCCGGTCCGAGGACGAGGACGCCCGAGGTGTACAGGACGGTATAGGGCCTGCCGGCCGACAGGGCGGCGTCCAGTAGCGTCTCGACGACAGTACGGTCCATCGGAGCTGCCGGCCCTTGCGAGGAAAAAGCGAGGTGCACCGCGGCGTCCTGCTCGCCGGCGAGGGCCCGGTAGCTGGAGGGCGTCTTCATGTCACCTAGCACCGCGCGTGCCCCGAGGGCGCTCAGCTGCCGCTGGCGCTCCGCAGAACGGACGAGGCCGGTCACCGCGTGGCCGGCACGGACCAGGTGCTGCACCACGGCGCTGCCGATGTAGCCGGTGCCCCCGAGGACAAAAATTCGCACCGCTACCCCGGCTCGGAGTGGAAGCCGACGCGAGCGTGAGAGCCGTCGCAGAAAGGCTTGTTGGCTGAGGCGCCACACCGGCAGAAGGCCGCCTTCTGGGTCCGGAGGACAGTGCGCCCGGTGCCAGAGACGACCTCTACGTTGCCGGCCACCAACAGCGGCCCGTTGGGAAGCGGCGTGACGCTGAGCGGTCCGGCGCGTTCCTTCAAGGCTGGGCTGTCCTGGGTGGCAGGCTCGCCGGTGGCCGTGAAGCCTGCCCTCGAATGCGCGTTGTCGCAGAAGGGTTTGCTGCCCGAGGCGCCGCAGCGGCACAGCGTGGCGCGAAACCGAGGTTCCGCGCCCTCGAGGCGGATGTCCGCATGAAAGGCGAGCGGCCCATTCTCTCGGACGCGCACCAGGTTGACGGGGGGAGGCTGCTCCTGCTCGCCGCCGTCGAGGCGCTGGTAGGTGATGGCGCCGGAAGGGCAGCTGAGCGCCACCGCGACCACCGCCTCGGCGCTCGACGCGTCAGGATGCATCCACTGGCCTGGGGAATTGGGGATGAAGACTTCTGGGCGGCCAAGCACACAGTTGCGCGAGTGAATGCAGCGCTTCGCTTCAAAGCGCAGCACCACCTTCGTCCCCCGCACCTCGTCAACGCGCTGCGCCACGGCTGGCCTCCCTGGGAAACTCCGGGCGGCAGCCTAGTCCAGTGGTGGGTGTTGACAAAAAGTACGACCGTTCGTATATAGGTGAGCAATGTCCAAGGGAGACGACACGCGCGAGCGGATTCTCGACCGAGCCTTCCGCATGGCCAGCCGAGACGGGCTCGAGGGCTTGAGCATCGGCGGCCTGGCCGAGTCGCTGGCCATGTCCAAGAGTGGGCTGTTCGCCCACTTTGGCTCCAAAGAGGAGCTCCAGCTGGAGGTGCTGCGCGCGGCGGCTCGGCGCTTCGAGGACGGCGTGGTGCGGCCAGCCTTTCGGGCCGCCCGCGGGACGCCACGCATCCGCCACCTCCTAGAGAACTGGGTGCGCTGGGCCAACTCGCCCGACGCGGCAGGTGGCTGTCTCTTCGTCACCGCAGCGGTGGAGCTGGACGACCGCCCCGGGCGCCCCCGGGACTACCTCGTCGAGACGCAAAGGCAGCTGCAGGAGGCCCTGGCGCGCTCGGCACGGATGGCCATCGACGCCGGCCACTTCCGCAAGGACCTCGACTGCCGACAGTTTGCCTTCGAGCTCAACGGCCTGTTCCTCGCCTACCACCACGCCAAACGCTTGTTTCGCGACCCGCGTGCCGAGACGGCTTTGCGCACTGGCTTTGGCCGGCTGCTGAACGACGCTGCTGCTCTGTCCTGAAGGAGGAAGCCCCATGCCCCCGTCCCGAGTTGTTCCGTTGTCCGCAAAAAGCACGAACGGTCGGTTGTCGCGAGCACTCTTCCGAGCGTACTTCCGCGGGCTGGCCCGCTTCGCCCCCCGCCTCTCCGACAAGAAGGCGGCGGCGCTCTTCATCACGCCGCGACGGCGGCGGCGCCCCCCGCCCGGGACGCCGGGGCTGCCCGCCCAACGTCTCAGCGTGGCGAGCGGCAGTCTCCGCCTCGCGCTGTGGTCCTGGGGCCAAGGCCCGACCGTGCTTTTGGCCCACGGGTGGAATGGGCATCCGGCCCAACTCAGCAGTTTCATCCGGCCCTTGGTCGACGCCGGCTTCCGAGTGGTGGCGTTCGACCAGCCGGCCCACGGTCAGTCCGGCGGCCGGCGCACCACGGTGCTCGAAATGGCCGAGGCCCTCCAGGCCATCGCCCGCACCCTCGGACCGCTGCACGCGGTGGTGGCGCACTCGCTCGGCGCCACCGCCACGACGCTCGCCCTCTTTGACCACCTACCGGCCACCCGGGCCGTGCTCATCGCACCGCCGGCCGCTCCGGAGCACTTCGTCCGGCGGCTGGCGGCCCTGTTGGGGCTGTCTGACGAGCGCACCGAGGGCATGCTCGCCGAGGTGCAGCGGAAGATTGGCGCTCACCTCGAGTCGCTCGACCTGCGACGCGTCGCTGGATGGGTGCGACAGCCAGCCCTCATCCTCCACGACATCACCGACCGAGAGGTGCCCTTCGCCCATGGGCAGGCCATTGCCGAGGCGTGGCCCGCGGCGCGCTTCGTCCCGCTCTCGGGCCTTGGCCACAGCCGTGTGCTGGCAGACCCGGGCGTGGTGCACGCGACGCTCGACTTCCTGCGCGAGGGCCTCACGGCTGCGCGGACGCAGCGAGACGTTGCCACCTCCGCTTGAGTCCACAACGGCGCTATGGCGCTATGGCGCTATGGTGCGCACTCCGTGCGCTTGCGCTCCACCCTTAGCGCGGCCGTTGTCCTAGGGGCAGCGGCCGTCGATGGCTCAACCGCCAAAGAGGCCTGCCAACCCTTCGACGCGGCTGAGGTGAGGAAGGTGTTGCGCTTTCCGGTCGGCGCCCCGAAGGGGACGGCTGGGGCGGAGATGCTGAGCTGCACCGCCCAGGCCGGCAACTCGCAAGTGACGCTGAGCTACAGTCTTTTGCCAAACTGGGCCCTCGGCTCTGAGGGCGAATTCGAGCACTCCGTGGAACAGGCGCGGGCGGCGGGACACGTCGAGGAACGGAAATTCAAGGAAACGCGCTGCGCGTCCATTCTCCCTTCGGGGGGCAGCAAGTTCGGCGCCTTCAAGGCCTGGTGTGTCCTGCATTCGAAAACGGGACGCGCCGTCACGCTGGAAGTCATTGCCCCGAACGCGAAGCAGCTTCCCGCTCTTGAAAAAGTGTGCGCGGTGGCCGAGGCCGCCGGTGCGCGCATTCGGTGAGCTCGGAACGCACCACGGCGCCACCTTCAGGGGGACCGACGGATTTCGCCCATTCGACCCGCCTGAAAGTCGAGGATGGCCTGGTGGATTTCCTCCGGGGTATTCATCACGAAAGGGCCATAGCGAGCCACCGGCTCGCGCAGCGGAACGCCTGAGAGCAGGAGCAGTCGAGCGGGGCCGGAGGCGCGCGTCGCTGCACCGAGTTCCACGGCGTCTCCTGGGCCGAGGAGGGCGAGTTGGCCGTCGCTGACGCGCGTTCCGGCCACCAGCGCCTCCCCTCCAAAGACGTAGGCCGACGCCTGGTGTTCCGCAGGCAACGCGAGCGCCACCTGCGCGCCAGGGCGAAGGGTCCAGTCCTGAAAGAAAATCGGCGTCCGCGTCTGGATGACGGCCCGAGCGCCCAAGGCCTCGCCGGCCACCACGCGGGCTTCAGCCAGGCCGTCGGCTGAGCGCCCGACGGGGATGGCCGCCGCCGCAATCTCCTGGTAGCGCGGCGCCATCAGCTTGTCGCGCCGCGGCAGGTTCACCCACACCTGAAAGCCGTGAACGCGGCCTCCCTGCTCGCGGATGCGAGGGGAGGGAAGCTCGGAATGCACCACTCCCGAGCCAGCAGTCATCCACTGGACGTCTCCTGGACGCAGCGTCCCGGCGTGTCCAGCCGAGTCCTCGTGCTCGCTCTCTCCCTCGAGCAGGTACGTCACCGTCTCGAAGCCCCGGTGGGGATGGTCGGGAGCGCCGACGGCCTCTCCGGGCCGGTAGGCGACTGGCCCCATCTCGTCGAGGAGGAGGAACGGGTCGACCAAACTGAGGCCGGCCGTCGGGTAGGGCCGGCGGACGACGAAACCGCCACCCTCCTTTTGCCGATGAGCAGTGACGACGCGGTTGACAGTCCGAAGTTGACTCATGAGCCGAAGCTAACCGTGCTGCTGCACGCAGCCAGTTGCCGGACCGGCAACACACCGTTGCCAGCCGTTGAAAGGGTCGGCGTTTCCAGCCCAGGCGACTCTCGGGCGCTCACCCCTCTTTGCCGTGAAAGCCGAGAATCGCCTTCACAATCCATTGCTCCGCTCCGGTGAAGCCGTAGCCGATGCCGAAGTTCAAATCGAAGTAGGTGCTGACGAAGTCGACGGCGACGAAGAGCCGGTTGGTCGACTCGGAAATGGGGAGCGTTTTGGTGATGGGCCCGTACGCGCCGTAATATTCCAAGCCCAAGGCGAGCGAGTTGACGAGGTTGAAGGCCACCTTGGCTGCCGGCTCGAATTGGGGAAGCCCGGCGTCTATCCCGTTGAGGTCGATGTCCACAATCGGGTTCACCGCGGCGTAGAAGAGGCCCCATCGCCCGTCGATGATTGGCCGGATTTCAGTCCCCCAGACGTTGGGCTCGAAGCGGCGCGGTACGCTGGAGATTTCGAAGTTGATGGCGAGCCCGATGGCCCCGGCGAGCTTCTCGTCGAGGCGCAGCTTGCAGCGCAACTTGACGCCTGCGTACTCAAAGCCCGAGCTCGGGACGTCCGCGAACTGAAGGTACATCCCGAGCTCGACCCAGGTGCCAATTCCCAGGTGCGGCTCGAAAGTCAGATGGAACTGGTGTTCGGTGGGAATCTGACCTTCCGGAGACGTCACGTTCGTTCCGGTGGCCAGGTAGATGAGGTGGGTCTCCAGGCCAACCTGCCACGGGCCGGCCGTCTCACTGTCGTAAACCTGAATCTCGAAATTGTCCTGAGCCAACGCGCGCGCTGGCGCCAACGCCACTACTACCAACAACAAAAAGGGGCAGCGGGACATGCGGCACGCGCGACGCGTTTGGCTTGCGAAATAACGCGTTTTCACGGCCGAGGGTTGGGCTTTCGCACGCGCAAACCCCGGCCCGACTCTCTGCCAGCTGCCTATTTTCAGGCGGACAAAAAACACCCTCTGGGATGACATCCCCAGAGGGTGTGTTTTTGCCCGCTAAAGCGGGTCGGGGCGCGAGGGCTGTTACTTGCTGGTATTCATGACGGCGTCTTTGGTGTCGCCGGCCTTGGTGCTCGTCGTCTTCGCCGAGCTCTTGGTGGTGCTGGCGCTGTGCGAGGCCGTCTTCGCAGAGGAAGCCGCCGCGCTGGACTTCGCCGTGGCGCCCTGCACGTCGCCCTTCGAGGCCGACTTTCCGGCGGCGGTGGCCTTGCCGGCCGAATCGCTGGCGGCGGCCTTGGTGTCGTTGCCTTTGGCGGCTGTGTTGCTCGCGGCGTTCTTCGTCTCCCCAGCTTTCTGCGCGGCAGAGTCCATTCCCGACGGAGCCTGAGCGAATGCAGCGGCGGAGGTGGCAAAAACTATGGCGGCAATGAGGTTCTTCA
Organism: Myxococcaceae bacterium; assembly: GCA_052143535.1. Classification (GTDB taxonomy): domain Bacteria; phylum Myxococcota; class Myxococcia; order Myxococcales; family Myxococcaceae; genus JADGRA01. Next base: position 106,690 of record JBKQSS010000050.1, read on the forward strand.
TGTGAGGTGTCTCCTTGGGTGTGACAGCGGGCGGCACTCCATGTGCGGCTTGCTGACAGGGAAGAACGCACTCGTCATGCCAGACGAAATTCCAAACCCTTAGGGGTGTGCTCCTGAGGAATTACTCCCCAGTCCGGCTCCGGGTGGGGAGGTTGTCCTCAGGGCGGACAAAGGGCCGCAAGGCACGCCGAGCACCCCGGCCGTAGGCCCGGTCGATGGCCGGCACAGGGAAAGTCTTCGCGTCGAACGGCCTAGGGACGCGCCGCGCACAAGGCCCCTTGCGTGGAGACTGGGAGAGCCTCTGCTTTCACCAGAAGCCCGAGAGCTGGAGCTCCCCCCCTCCCGGATGGAAGCGGAGGGCCACGCTCGGCGCGTCCGGGCCCGAGCGCCGATGAAGCCAGGGCACGAGCAGGCCACTTCCAACGCCCACCGCGGCTCCTGCCAGCACGTCTGTCGGGAAGTGCTGTCCGGCAAGCACCCGTTCGACCGCCACGCTTGTGCCCACCACTGCGACGACGAGCCAAGGCCAGGGACTGGGCCCGTGACGGAGCGTCTCGGTCATGGCGAGTGTCGTCAGCGCCCCGAAAGTGACAGTGGTGTGACCGGAGAAGAAGGAGGTGTAGCTGGCCGGCGAACGAAGGACCGCCGTCGAGGCGGTGCTGTAGACGTAAGGTCGAGGCCTTTGCACTGCGAATTTCGCAGCGGCAGTGGCCGTCCCGCTGATGGAGAGCACCTCGCCGTAGACGACCATGTCCTCGAGAAAGGCCTGCCCCAACCCCACGTCGAGGAAGTCCACGGCGACCGGCGCGAGCAACGCAATGACTTCGGTGACGTTGCTCGCTACATCGGCCGCCTGGCTGTGCCAGTGGAGCGCCCCCCGGTCAATCCGGGGAACCTGAGAGGCCGCGCACGGGCAATGCGGAGTCACCCAGGAAGGGCCCTCCAATTCGAGGAAGGCCCAGCTCAGTGTCGTTGCGCCGAGGAGTAAGCCGTCGGTCCAAGGCTGCAACCGGTACACCGAGCCGGCCGGGGTGGCCAGCGCCTCGCTTGGCACATCCGGGCCAGCCTCAGGAGTTGCCCCCGGCGGTTCCACGGCCAGGACGAGCAGCAGGCCGGACGTCAATGCGAAGCCAAGCATATCCAGGCCGGATGAAGGTCCGCCCACCGGCGGTCACGTGGGAGCCGTCCACTCGCCCCGCATTGGCCGCAGGACGAGCTCATGCGTCCAGGCGTCCGGAGTCTGCGCGTGAAGGTAGGCGCAGGCCTGGGCGATGGACGCGGGCCTCAGGAGCCGTTCGGCCGGGCGCCCATGGGCACGGGCTGCCTCGCTGGCAATCGGGCCGTCGATGGGGAGGTAGGCGACGTGCACGCCTCTTTCGCGCCACTCGCGGGCCGCCACCTGCAGCAGCGCGCGCAAGCCGTGCTGCACTGCGCCCAGAGCGGCGAACCCTTCCTTGGTGCGAATGCCGGAGGAGGTGCCCATCTGGAGGAAGGTGCCCCGTCCCCGGGAAAGCAACCCTGGTCCGAGGGCCTTCAGGAGATTCCAGGTGCCTTGGACGTAGCTCGAGAAGCCTTGTGTCAGCTCGACGTCCGAAATCTCGAGCAGTGGAAGGGAGCCAAACCGCAGGCCGGAAGTCTGTGCGGCGATAACCAATTCCGCAGGCTCTGCCGCCAACGGCGTCAGCGACTTTGCGTCGGTGACGTCACAGACGAATGGGATGCCCGTTCCGCCGGCGGAGTTGACGTCGCGGGCCAGCTGCTCGACCGCGGCCCGGGTGCGTGCGGCACAGAGCACGCGCCAGCCCTCGCGCGCGAAATGCAGGGCAATCTCCCGACCGAGGCCTCGAACACCGACGATGGCAAGCGTGTTGGACATGGCCAAACCCAAAGGGAGCTGGGGAGTTAGTGGACCGCTGGCGCCAGCCGGTCGGGGGGCCGCTGGAGAGGGACGTTACGGTTGTAGGCCCACGTCAGGGCGATGCCCAAGAGGGTGGCCCCCACCCCGAGAGCGCCGTTGACGAAGGGCGGCGCGGTGAGGGCTAGCCGAATCAGCACGGTCGCCACGGCGAAGCCGGAATTCCGCAGCACCAAGTCGTAGGCAAAGCTGTGACGGAGGGCGAGTAGCACCACCAGGATGTCGGCAAATACGAGCACCGTGTAGAACTGCTCGAAGAAGTACTCCGCCCGCAGCGACGCTGGTGACGACGCGGTGCCCGGCATCGCTCCGACGGTTTCAAGCGCCAGGCCGGCGAAGATGGCCAACAGCACCAGCGCCACCACCTCCTTCGATGCGGTGAAGCTGGCTCGCTCCTCCTCGGAGAGCTGGGACTCAGTTCCCCGCTGCAGGTGGTAGAAGACGCCCACCAGGAAGAAGATGACAACCGCCGCTGTCGCGTCGGCTGCCATGCGGGGAATGGCATCGCGCACTGCGTCCCAGTAGATGGGCTCCGGGAAATGCACCAACTCCTTGAGTGACTGCCGGAGGAGGATGAGCGAGAGGATTTCGAACTGCCTCCCCATGGTATTTCCGGTGCTCCCCGAGAGCCCGAAGACGAGTCCGATGACCTCGATGCCGAGCAGCGTGGTGAAGGCAAGCTGGACTGAGTAGAAGTGGTTGGTCGGCACCAGAGGCGCGAGCGAGTCGGGTAGCCAGCCGCGACGACGAGCCTCGATGAGGAATAGCGCGCCAATGAAGAGCGCGACCAGCGCATTGGCCAAGGCGCGCTGCACTCGTCGGCTCTCCCAGCGGTCATGGAGCCAGGAAAATGCCTTGTGGGAGAGTTTCAGGAGCGGTGAGAGGGCTGGCAATGGCTCCACGGGGCCATCATCACAGCACCTGGAGTGGAACCGAAAGGGTAGAAACCTCTAGGCTTCGTTTTGTGGCCAAAGTCGAGGAAACCAACTTGAAACTCGTCGTCAATGCCAAGGAAGTCGAAGTCTCCCCGGCGGAAGACATGCCATTGCTTTGGGTGCTGCGGGACCTCCTCGGGCTCACCGGGACCAAGTACGGCTGCGGCATCTCACAGTGCGGTGCTTGCACCGTACACCTCGACGGCAAGGCAGTACGTTCCTGCATCACCCCCGCCGCCGCGGTGGGAGCGCGCAAGGTGACCACCATCGAAGGGCTCTCACCGGACGCCTCCCATCCAGTGCAGCGGGCGTGGACAGAGGTCGACGTGGTGCAGTGCGGCTACTGCCAGTCAGGGCAAATCATGGCTGCCGCCGCGCTGCTGGCCAGTAACCCGACTCCGAGCGACGCGGATATCGACGAGGCCATGGCAGGCAACCTCTGCCGCTGTGGCGCCTACCAGCGCATCCGCGAGGCAGTGCACCGCGCCGCCACCCAGAGGGCTTCGCGATGAACGCCCTGTCTCGCCGTAGCTTCCTCAAGTCTTCGGCCCTGTCCGGCGCGTCGCTGGTCATCGCGTTCTACGTGCCGCGCCGGGCGGAGGCGATGCTTCTCGCTACCGGCCCCAAGCGCCCGCTCCCGGCCCCCAACGCCTTCTTGCGCATCGCTCCAGACGGGTCGGTCACGGTTCAGCTGGCGCATTCGGAGATGGGGCAGAGCATCTGGACGACACTCCCCATGCTGGTTGCCGAGGAACTGGGGTGCGACTGGTCAAGCATTCGAGTCGAGACGGCCCCAGCGGCCCCGGCCTATTTCCACACCGGCTTCGGGATGCAGATGACCGGCGGGTCGAGCACCACTTGGTCCGAATTTGACCGGTACCGGACGGTGGGGGCGATGGCGCGCGAGATGCTCGTCCGCGCGGCGGCGGAACGCTGGAAGGTGCAGGTCAAGAGCCTCCACGTCGAGAACGGCTTCGTCGTGAATGGTCAGCAGCGCCTGTCCTTCGCCGCTCTGGCCGAGGCGGCGCAAGGGCTGGCTCCCCCCACCTCCGTCAGCCTCAAAGCCCCTTCGGAGTGGAAGCTCATCGGCAAGCCGATGCACCGGCTCGACACGCCGCAGAAAATTTCTGGAAAGGCTCAGTTCGGCATCGACATCCAATTTCCCGGGCTCCGCACCGCCCTGGTCGCTCGGCCACCGGTGTTTGGCGCCAAGGTGAAGTCCTTCGACGCCACTCCGGCGAAGGCCGTTCCGGGCGTCGAGGCCGTGGTCCAGGTCCCGTCGGGGGTGGCGGTGGTGGCGAGCAACTTCTGGGCGGCCCGGAATGGCCGCGACGCGCTGAAGGTGCAGTGGGACCTCGGACCTGGCGCAGACGTTGACACCGTCCAGCTGCTCGCGGGCTTCCGGACGATGGCGGTGAAGCCGGGAGCGGTGGTGCTCCAGAAGGGCGATAGTGACGCTGCCCTGGCCAAAGCCTCGGGCCGGCTCGTCGCCGAGTACGACGTGCCGTACCTTGCGCACGCAGCGATGGAGCCGCTCAACTGCACGGTGCGTCTGGAGAAAGACCGCTGCGACATCTGGGTTGGCACGCAATTTCAGACCAACGACCAGGCGGTGGCGGCCAAGCTGACTGGCCTTCCCCTAGACAAGGTGAGCATCCACACCACCTTCCTGGGGGGGGGCTTTGGTCGACGTGCCAATCCCACCTCCGACTTCGTGGCCGAAGCGGTCAACGTCGCCAAGGCAAGCGGAGTCCCCGTCAAGGTCCAGTGGACGCGCGAGGATGACACCCAAGGGGGCTTTTACCGGCCTTTGTTCCTGCATCGCGTCGAGGTGGGGGTCGACGCCAAAGGCTTCCCGCTGGTGTGGAAGCACACCGTGGTCGGGCAGTCGCTGCTCGCGGGGACGCCCTTCGAAGCCATGGTGAAGAACGGCATCGACGAGTCCTCGGTCGAGGGCGTCGCCGACTCGCCCTACCTCCACGGTGTTCGGACGAAGCTGGTGACGCTCCACTCCCCGAAGACTCCCGTCCCCGTCCTCTGGTGGCGTTCGGTAGGGAATACCCACACCGCGTTCGCCATGGAGAGCATGGTGGATGAGCTGGCCCATGCCGCGCGCATCGACCCGCTCAGCTACCGAATCCAGATGTTGCAGGGGCAGCCAAGGCAGCTGGCCGTCTTGCAACTGGCGGCGCAAAAGGCCGGCTGGGGAAAGCAGCTTCCGGCCGGAACCGCGCGGGGCCTAGCAGTGCACGCCTCGTTCGGCAGCATCGTCGCCCAGGTGGCCGAGGTCTCGGTGGACAAAGACAAACGCATCCACGTCACCAGAGTCGTTTGCGCCGTGGACTGCGGCTTGGCGGTGAATCCACTGTCACTGGAGGCGCAGGTGCAAGGCAGCGTCGCCTTTGGCCTGGGGCCGACGCTGCACAGCGCGCTCACCCTCAAAGAAGGGCACGTCCAAGAGAGCAACTTCAACGACTACGTCGTGCTGCGTTTGAACGAGATGCCGAAGGTCGAGGTCTACATCGTCCCGAGCAAGGGCAAGATGGGCGGCATCGGCGAGCCGGCGACAGCGCCCATCAACGCCGCCGTGGCCAATGCTGTCTTCGCTTTGACGGGACAACGGCTGCGCTCCCTTCCTCTCAAACTCGCTTGAGAGGCAGGAGCGCGCCGCTTCCTAGTCCCTGGGGGCAGCCTTCTCAGCGCTCGCTGAAGGCGACCGCCCGCGGCCGCATCCTGTCCCGTCTGGCCGCGGCTGCGCGTTGACAACATGGAATGGACTCGGGAACTATTTTCGGGGTCACCACAGCATTCCGGCTTGGAAAGGACGCCCCATGCGAGACACCCCGCCTGGCTGGCCGCGCATCTCCGCGGCCGTCTACTACGAGGCCCCTGCCCAGGCCATTGACTGGCTCTGCCGCGCCTTCGGTTTCGACGTCCGCATCAAGGTCGAGGGTGAAGACGGGGCCATCGAGCACTCCGAGCTCGTCTACGGCGGTGGCGTGGTGATGGTGGGTGGGGCGCGGGCGAAATTTCCATACCGCCGCAGTCCCCGCTCCATCGGCGGCGGCAACACTCAGAGTCTGATGCTGTATGTCGACGACGTTGAAGCCCACTGCGCACGCGCCCGGGCCGGGGGGGCCAAAATTGTCTCGGAGCCAACCAACGTCGACTACGGCGAGGAATACTGGGAGGACCGGGGCTACGAGGCGGAGGACGTGGAAGGGCACCACTGGTGGTTCGTGCAGCGCCTGCGTAACCCGAAGAAGTGAGTCACCCTGCCGGCGCCGCCGCCCGGGCCCCCACGCCCGGCCCGGCTGACAGCGCCCGGTCAGCGGTCGAGTGGGCGCCCTCGAGGTGAAGCACCCGGCCCCAACCCGGGGCCCAACCAGTGCGCCCTCCCGAGGAGTTGCCCCCCTCCCGCGTCCGCGCCTCTCTATGGCAGATTGCCGGCCGTGTCCCTGCTACTTCGAGAGCTGCCGGACTTGGCCCGGGTGGAGAAGCTCCTCGGTAGTCGCGCCGATGCCGCCGCTGTCCTGACGCTGCTCGAGCTCCTCCGGGTGGCGCGCGACGCCTATGCCACGCTCGAGTCCAATTTCGAGCGGTTGGGGCTGACCGACGCGAGGTGGGCGCTGCTGATGCAGCTGTACACCGAGCCGGTCGGCCGTCTGCTTCCTTCGTCGCTCGCCTCGAGACTGCTGGTCACTCGGGGCGCCATCTCCGGTCTCGTTCGCGGAACCGAACGGGCCGGTTTCGTCCGCCGTGTTCCGCACCCGACAGACCGCAGGAAGTACTTTGTCGCGCTGTTGCCCCGAGGTCGGCGACTCATCGCCCAGGCGCTCCCCGGCTATATGGAGCGAATTGTTGCCTACATGGGCGTCCTCTCCCCGGGGGAGCGCCAAGCGCTCGGCGAGGCGCTGCGGACGCTCTACGACGCCCTTCCGCTCCTCGCCGTCCCCGGGCCGCCCCACAAACGCCGGCGTGCGCCTGCCACCGGGTGAAGCAGTTTTTCACACAGAATTGGTTGACACCTAAACGACGCCGATTAAAGCACGGGGCTTTCAACGAGGGAGACGGGCATGGCCGAGGCCGCGCTGGCACAGCCGAAGCAGGCTGCAGAGGTTGAGTCTAGGGCCAAATGGAGGCTGAAGCCGCCGGTGCTCATCGGCATGGTCGCCGGGGCCGTGGTGCTGGGCGTGCTGGTGGTGCTTCTCCTCGGCCTCGGGAAGGAGTCGACCGACGACGCCCAGGTGGATGCCGATGTCGTTCCTTTGGGTCTCCGGGTGGGTGGCCAGGTGCTCAAGGTGGCTGTCGCCGAGAACCAGCACGTGAAGCAGGGGGACCTAATTCTCCAGCTCGACGACTCGGACTACCTAGCGAAGGTGCAGCAGTCGCAGGCCGAGTTGGATAGCACGAGCGCTCAGGCCGATGCCGCCGACGCACAAGCGGCCGTGGCGGTGGCCGGCGCCCACGGTGGACTGTCCCAGGCCGAGGCGAGCCTGACTGGCACCAACCGGGCAGTCTCCAACGCAAGAGCCCAGGTTGAGCAAGCGCGGGCGACTCTCATTAGCCGTCAGGCCGACCTCAAGCTGGCAGAGACCAACGTGCAGCGGGCCCGACTTCTGCTCAAGGACAACGCCATCCCTCAGCAGCAAGCCGACCAGTACTTTGCGACTTACAGCTCGGCCAAGGCTGGCGTCGACGCAGCCCAGGCCAGCGTCACCGCTTCCGAGGAGCAATTGCTCCGGACCCAGTCACAAGTGACCGAGGCCGAAGGCCGCCTGGTGGTCACTCGCCCGGTGGATGCGCTGATTGCAGCTGCCCAGGCGAATGCCGCTTACCAGCATGCCCGCGTCAAGAGTGCCGAAGCGGTCCTCACCCTCGCCAACCTCAACCTCGCCTGGACCCGGTTGCTCTCCCCGGGGGACGGGATCGTCAGTCGACTGACGGCGTACCCAGGGGCAATCGTCTCCGCAGGACAGACGGTGGCGAGCTTCGTCCCAGACAAGAAGTACATCGTCGCCAATTTCAAAGAGACGCAAGTTGCTAAAATGCACCCGGGCCAGCGCGCCGACGTCTCCATCGACGGCACTGGGAAGACGCTTTCGGGAAAGGTGGAGAGCCTGGCCGGCGGAACGGGCTCCCGCTTCTCGCTTTTGCCCCCAGACAACGCCACCGGCAACTTCGTCAAAATCACTCAGCGAATCCCGGTCCGCATCGCCCTGGATTCCGTCCCAGCCGGCTTGGACCTTCGCGCCGGTCAGTCGGTGGAAGCCACCGTTCACGTCAACGAGTGAACCTCATGCGAAAATCGCCGTCTCTGCTGCTCCTCGCGCTGTCCATTCTTGGGCCCGGCGGACTGGCGCGCGCTCAGAGCGTCACCAAGCTCACGGTCGAGCAGGCAGTCCAGGAGGCCTTCCGCGTCAATGACCAGCTCCGCGCAGCCCAGATGCGCGCCGACGCCGCTGACGACAGCTCTCGCAGCGCGCGGGGGAACCTGCTACCGGCGCTGAGCGGGACGGAGCAGTGGCAGCACTTTAACGCCCCCTTCACCATCAACGTCTCGGGGCAACCGGGCCAGAGCATTTTGGCTCGTAACATTAACGCTAACACCCTCACTGTCTCGGCAAACCAGCCACTGCTCGGGTTGGTGCACCTCGGCTTCAGCCTTGCATCCGCCAACCATTCCGCGGATGCGAGCCGCTCCGACGCGCAGTCGGTCGCCGCCTCGTTGGGCGAACAGGTGCGCACCACCTACCTCCGGCTCTTCGAAGCGTTGGCCCAACAAAGCATTGCCCAGGCCAGCGTTGAGCAGCTCCAGCAGCAGGTGAAGGACGCAGAGGCGCGCTACAGCGCTGGAACCATCACCAATGCTGACTTGCTGCGCTTCAGGACTGCGGCCGCCAATGCCCAGCAGCAATTCATCCAGGCCAAGACCGACGCGCTGGTGGACCGGCAGGGTCTCCTCACCTATCTGGCGCGCAACCCAGAGGACACGAGCATCGACTTCGTGGAGCCGGAGGACCTCGAACGGCTCGCTGCCGACCCCGTCCCGCAGCCGGTCGACACGCTCATTAACCAATCCATCGCCCAGCGCCCCGAGGTCGCCAAAGCGCAAGCCCAGGCTCTTGCCGCCCAGGACAACGGCAAGGCGCAGTACGCTGCGCTCCTGCCAGAGCTGAACCTTCAGGGCGCCTACCAGTGGACGAAGGGGCAGCTCTTCTTCCCAGAAAACGAGGCCTTCATTGGCTTTCTGGTCAACTGGCCATTCTGGACGTGGGGAGCGCAGTACTACGCCGCCAAGAGCGCCGAGCGGCAGGCAGATGCTGCCGAGGCCCTCTCTCAGGATTCGCGGAGGCAGGCGGCGTACGACGTCTCGAGTAGGTACGCTCAGCTCCAGGCGCAATTCGTTGCGGTGCAGGTGGCACAGACGGCCATCGCCAGCGCAGAGGAGGCCTACCGGGTCACCGACGCACAGGTCCGGGCTGGCATCGGCACGACCACGGACTTGCTGGACGCCCAGTCGGCGCTAACCACCGCCCGCCTCAACCTTGCGCGTGCCCAGTACGAGCGAGCGGTGGCGCGTGTTGCACTGGACCGGGCGACCGGCGCCACGCCGAGTCCCAGGGCGAATTAGGGCGAGAACGGACGGAGCCCGGGAAATGGCAGAGGCCGCAATTGCAGCGCCCACCGTTTGGCGGCCACGCCGCAACCCGTGGGCCATCGCCATTACCGTCACCCTGGCGACCTTCATGGAGGTCCTCGACACCAGCATCGCCAACGTCGCGCTCCCCCACATCTCCGGCGGTCTATCAGCAAGCCAGGACGAGGCAACGTGGGTCCTCACCTCGTACCTGGTGTCCAACGCTGTGGTGCTTCCCATCAGCGCCTGGCTCTCCACCCGGGTGGGTCGCAAGCGCTTCTACATGTCCTGCGTTGCCTTGTTCACCGCGAGCAGTTTCCTGTGCGGCTTTGCGCCCTCGCTGCCCTGGTTGATTTTCTTCCGGGTGTTGCAGGGAGTCGGTGGGGGAGGCCTCGCGCCCAGCGAGCAAGCCATCCTGGCCGACACCTTTCCGCCCGCCAAGCGGGGCATGGCCTTCGCCATGTACGGCTTGGCGGTGGTCTTCGCGCCGGCCATTGGCCCGACGCTGGGTGGGCTCATCGTCGACCACGCCAGTTGGCGGTGGATTTTCTACATCAACGTCCCGATTGGCCTTATCTCGCTGGTGCTGAGCGGCATCATGGTGGAGGACCCGCCGTACCTCGAGGCGCAACGGGTGGCATCACGAACCATCCGGGTGGACTGGCTTGGGCTTTTCCTGGTGACCGTTGCCTTTGGGTCGCTCCAGGTGGTTCTCGACAAGGGCCAGCAGGATGACTGGCTGTCCTCTCCGCTCATCGTCATGTTCGGCATGGCCACCGTCATCTGCCTCGTCTCCACCGTCATCTGGGAGTCAGCGCACCCCAATCCCATCGTCAACGTTCGGCTCTTGCGAAACTCGAGCTTTGCGACGTCGACGATGCTGATGTTCATCCTGGGAGGGACGCTCTATGGGACGACAGTCCTCCTCCCACAATTCCTCCAGACGTTGATGGGCTATACGGCGGAACGGGCGGGCGAAGTGCTCAGTCCGGGCGGCTTTGCCACCATGCTGATGATGCCGCTGGTCGGTTTTCTCGTGAGCCGGGTCCCCGGAAAGTACCTCATTGCCTTTGGCTTCGCTGGGCTGTCGGCGGCGCTGTTCCACATGACGAGCATCAACCTCAGCATCGACATGCCGACGGCCACCTTTTACCGCATCTTCCAGGCGCTCTCGCTGGCCTTCCTCTTCGTCCCCATCAATACCGTGGCGTACATCGGGATTCCGCAGAACCAGAACAACCAAGTGTCGGGGTTGCTCAACCTGGCCCGCAATATCGGCGGGAGCGTTGGCATCGCCTACGTGACCACCACGCTGGTCCGGCGCTCGCAGCGCCACCAAAACTACCTGGTGGACCACACCTACGCGTCCAATCCACTCCTCAAGGAGCGGCTGGACGCGCTCCAACACGCAGCCACATCCGCAGGTGGGCTGGCTCAAACCCTGCAGCATGCGTACGCACAGCTGTACCAGTCGATACAGCAGCAGGCCGCACTGCTGTCATACGTGGACATCATTCGGACGTTCGCCTACATCACACTCATCCTCGTTCCGATCGTCCTGGTGGTGCTGAAGAAGAATCGACCTGGGCAGGCGCCGGCCGGTGCCCACTAGAGGACGGCGGCCGGGCCCGTGAAGGCTTGACCCGATTCCCGGTCCATGTTCGCTTCGCCTTCTCGTTGGAGGCTCATGGACGGCGCAGCCCGCTCGACTCGAGGCACCCTGGCGCACCAGAGTTTGCTTGGCCTTTTGCTACTTGCGGTGCTGATGCCCCTGGCTGCGGCCGCCGACGAGCACGTCGACCTGGCCACCATCCACCGCATCAAAACCGAGGCTTTTACCAACTCCAAGGTGATGGAGGACCTCTTCTGGCTCACCGACGCCAATGGCCCTCGGCTCACTGGCTCTCCTGGGCTTCGCGCCGCCCAGGACTGGGCACTGCGCACGCTTGAGGGCTGGGGCGCGACGAACCCGCATCTCGAGAAGTGGGGGAGGTTCGGACGTGGATGGTCGATGTCGCGATTCACTTTGAGCATGGTGGTGCCAGGGTATGTGCCCCTACAGGGAGTCCCTAAGGCATGGTCAGGCGGGACGGATGGGCCCATCACCGCCGATGTCGTGCTGGCGCCTCTCTTCCTTCCGAGTGAGCGCGCCGAGATGTCCGACCCCAGCAAGCTTCGAGCTCGAATCAAGAAATTCACCGAGGAGCAAAAGGGGAAGTTTCGCGGCAAGGTGGTGCTGCTTGAAAAGGCGCGGGAGCTCGAGCTGCCGACGGAGCTGGAAAGCACACGCTTCGACGAGGCGAAGCTGGCCGCTCTGGCGCTCGCTCCGGAGCCTTTGCCCTCAGCACCGCTGGAGTGGCCGGTCACGAAGGTTCCGTCCGACCCTAAGAAACTGCGGGAGTTCCTCAGTAACCTGCCGCTGGCAGCTGCTGAGGATTATTTCGAGCGACGAAGCCAGGCGTACAACGCTCTGTGGAGTTTCCTCCGGGCCGAGGGCGTGGTCGCAGCGTTCATGACCGACCGACGCGGTGATGGAGGTCTGGTCTTCGTCGAGAGCGTCAATGGCTGGGACCCGAAAGTCACCACGCCCCCTCCCGTCATCGTGCTGGCGCCTGAACCCTATGACCGGCTGGTCCGCCTGGTGGAGCGAAAGGTGCCGGTGAAGGTTGAGGTCGACCTCCAAGTCCGGACGTACGATGACACGCCGGACGGCTTCAACGTCGTTGCCGAGATTCCCGGCAGCAAGAAGCCAGACGAAGTGGTGATGCTGGGGGCGCACCTGGACTCGTGGCATGCGGCGACTGGAGCCACCGACAACGCTGCAGGCTCCGCAGTCGTACTGGAGGCGTTTCGAATTTTGAAGGCGCTAAAGCTCCCGATGGACCGAACGGTGCGTCTCGCCTTGTGGAGCGGCGAGGAGCAGGGCCTGTTGGGCTCGATTGGCTATGTGAAGGCCCATTTTGCCGACCCAATGACAATGGCGCTCAAGCCCGAACATGCCAAGTTGGCGGCCTATTTCAACCTCGACAATGGCACCGGCAAAATCCGCGGTGTCTATCTACAAGGCAACGACATGGTTCGGCCCATCTTCGAGCAGTGGCTGGCTCCATTTCACGACCAAGGGGCCGCTACGCTCACCATTCGCAATACGGGCGGGACCGACCACGTCTCGTTTGATGCAGTCGGGCTACCTGGATTTCAATTCATCCAAGACCCACTCGACTACACCAGCCGTACCCACCACTCCAACTTGGATACGTACGACCACCTTCAGGCGGGAGATTTGATGCAGGCATCGGCGATTCTCGCCGCTTTCGCCTACCAAGCGGCCACACGGCCGGAGCGCCTCCCCCGAAAGCCGCTCCCCAGCCCCATGCCCCCGAAGCGCCCAGCGGCCGACGACGCTCCCTGAGTCGGCGGAAGGTGAGGGCCCCCCATCGTTCCCCGCCTGGAAAAGACTAATCCCCAATTGACGGTGGCGAGCGGCGGCCGGCGGCAGCACATTCATCCCTCACCAGGAGAGCCTCCATGCCGACTGCCGCCACCACCACAGAGTGGGAATTGGATTCTGCCCACAGCGCCGCCCATTTCAGCGTCAAGCACTTGATGGTTTCCACCGTCCGCGGCCAATTCAAGACCGTGACCGGAACCGTCACGCTGGACGAGGCGGACCTCACACGCTCGCGCGTCGAAGTGGAGGTGGACGCCGCCTCCATCGACACGAGAGAACCAAAGCGGGACGCGCACCTGAAGTCGCCTGACTTTTTCGACGTCGAGAAGTTTCCGAAGCTCAGCTTCCGCTCGACTCGAATCGAGCGCGCGGGTGACGAATTCAAGGTCACCGGTGACCTGACGATGCACGGCGTCACCCGTCCAGTCAGCCTCACCGTCGATTCCCTTTCCGCCGCGACCAAGAGCCCCTTTGGACGGGTGGTGAGGGGCCTTTCTGCGACCGGGAAGCTCAACCGCAAGGACTGGGGGCTGGGCTGGAACGCCCCCCTCGAGACGGGCGGCGTGCTGGTCGGTGAAGAGGTCAAGCTTCAAATCGACGCCGAGCTTGCCAAAAAGCAGGCGTAGGGAAGCCCGGGTGTCGCCTCAGCTAAAGCCGGGGAGCTCGCCCGGAGGCGCGCTTTGCAGAAGTCGCCCTCAGCTCGGCGGCGTACCAATCCAAAAGCACCGCAGCGACCGCCGCTCGCGTGACGATGCCCACAGGGGGTCGCACGCCAGGCGCTTTGACCAGTACCGCGTCCAGTCTGCCCTCGGAGAGCTGTCGGACGAGGTCCGAAAGCTCCGCGTCCGGGTGCACCACTGGCACCTTGTGCGCCACATCAGCGGCGATGAGCACACTTTGCAGGTGCTCGTCGTGTCCGAAGTCGCGCACCTCCTCGAGGAAGACGACGCCGTCCCCTGCCTCGCCGCCGTCCACGACCAGCGCTTTGTCAGCCGATTCATTGAGCTGCTCGATGAGCGTCTCGAGGCTGGTAGCGCTCGAGATGAGCTGCGCCGGGGCCATTAGCTGGTGAGCGCGAAGGGACAAACTTGGGGAGTTGGAGAGACTCACCGTCCGGGCCGCCGACGAGTCGGCGGGCGGGGGCACGGTGCGCGCATGCGCCCGCACGAAATCGCTAATGGCGAGCATCCCCACCGGTCGCGCGCTCTCGGTTTTGTCCAACACCACGGACTGTCGCACGCCGGCATCGTTCATCCGCACCACTGCTCGGATGAGCGGCGCCTCCGCCAGCACAGTGTGGGCGGGCTCCACGAGTGGCGCGAGTGGGGCTCCCTCGTCTCCGCCGGCTGCAGCCGAGCGCAACCGTGCTGTGCGGACCACGCCGGCCAGGCCTCCCGCTTCGTCTAGCACTGGAACGAGGGCGAATTTGGCATCCCGGACAATCCCGAGCGCCTCGCGAACGGTCTGTCGCGCTTGGACACTCACCACGGGCGCGCTCATCGCGTCGGCCGCGGTCAGTTGTTCGAGGGGGTTGACCCGCGGAGTCGCGTGGGGGAGCACGACGCCGTCCTGCTCGAGCAGGGCGTCGTAGACGGGCGTCGGACGCCACCGGCGCGTCAAAGCGTAGGACGTCATATTGGCGAGCATGAGCGGCAGCACCAGTCCGTAGCCGCCGGTCATCTCGAAGATGATGAGGACAGAGGTGATGGGTGCGCGAATGACGCCCGCGAAGACGGCCCCCATGCCCACCAGCGCGAAGGCGCCCAGCTGGCGCTGCTCATGGTGCAAGGCAGCCACATCGAGGTAGCCGACTGCTCCGCCGAGCATTGCCCCGACAAACAGGGCAGGCGCAAAAATGCCACCGGCCCCCCCGCTTGAGTAGGAGAAGACGGTCGCCACGCCCTTCACGACGCAGAGCGCGAGCAGAACCTTAAGAGCGAGTCCTCCCGCCAAGGCTTGGCCTAGCGTCTGGTAGCCTCCTCCGGTCACTCCTCGGACGCCCAGGAAGTGCAGCGTCCCGACCGCCAGCAGCCCGGTAACCAGGCCGCCAACGGCGGGGTGGGCCCATGCCGGGACCAGCTTGAAGCCTCGGAACCAGAGGCGAAGTCTCAGAAGACCATCGGTAAATGCGATGGAGGCGCCGGCTGCCGCGAGACCGAGGACGCCGTAGAAGACGAGAGAAGAGGGATGGTCCAGGGCATAGGGCTGGTCCACCTCGATGACCGGGTGGGTGCCCAGCACGCTTCGCTCGATGACGGCCGCCAATGCCGCTGCGATGACAACGCCTGAGAGGACGGTCTGGTCAAGTGACCCAACAATCTCCTCAATGGTGAAGGTCACGGCGGCGATGGGCGCATTGAAAGCCGCGGCAATGCCGGCGGCGACCGCGACCGGGGTGAGACGGCGCGCACTCTTCGGGGGAAGCGACGTCAGCCGAGCGAGCAGGCTGGTGGCGCCGGCGCAGATTTGAACGGTTGGTCCTTCGCGTCCAAGCGAAGCGCCAGAGCCAATCTGCACTGCCCCGATGAAAAATTTCCCGAGCGCGTCCCGGAAGCGAACTCTCCCGCCCTCATAAGCATAGGCCTGCTTGACCTGCGGGATGCCGGAGCCCCGTGCTCCGGGCACCACCCAGGTGAGAAGGGCTCCGGCCACCAGGCCACCGAGCGTGGGAGAGGCAATCGTCCAGGCAATCCAGCTCGGGCCCGCTGAATTCATCGCGCGGTCAATCAGCAGGTGCTCCGCCGCTCGTATCGAGAGGTGGAAAGCCACGGCGACAAGGCCACAAACGACGCCGACCGCAAGCGTCAGCGCGAAGAGGTGCTGTGACTCGTTCGGCAGGTACTTGCGGAAAACGGCCCGCACTCGTCGGAAGAGCGCGGCCGAGTCCTGACGTGCCCACCGGGCAAATGACTGCAACTTGCCAATCATCGTCGCTTCGGGACCGCGGTCAACCGGGGGAAAGTCTGGTCTCTGCGCTGCGCGATGAGCTCCTGAGTCGATGCCATCAGGACCAATCCTAACCCATGGGCTCGGGCCTGCTTGCGTGACGCGGGGGGCACAACCGTGCCCCCGACGACGGCTGCCGCTTGAAGTCCACGCAAAGTACTCGTAAGCCAGGAGCCCCAAGCCATGAGGGAGGAGACATGTCGCCTTTTCGCGCCTCAATCGCCGCCACCGTCCTTTGTCTCGCGGCTGCTCACCCCGCCGCGGCGCAGCAGAAGGGCACGACGAATGCAGGGCAAACCGTATACGACCGCGACTGCGCCACCTGTCATGGGCCGACGGGGAAGGGCGACGGCGAGCAAGCCACCTACATCACGCCGACGCCCCAGGACTTCACCACCGGCGTCCTAGATAAGCGCACCGACGCCTACCTGACAGCGGTCATCTCGAAGGGTGGATTGGCAAGCGGGCTCGCCGAGTCAATGCCGGCATTCCCCAAGCTTTCCAAGTCGGACCTTCAAGCAGTCGTCGCCTACCTCCGGCAGCTCAGCAAGGGCCCGAGCGGGCAAAAAGCGAAATAACGGACGAAGAGCGCCACTTCGGTTTTCCCTGTCCACTCTCCGCTGCTCGCAGGCCCCCCCCGCCACGTCGTCGCGAGGCGTTGCGATTCAGCGCGGCTTCGGTCCAGCGGAGAGCAAGCGCTCGAGCGCGGCAAAACTTTGATTGAGTCCGTCCTCCATCCCTCGCATCATCTCGTCTCTGTCCTCGGTCGTGTGGAACAGAGAAATGATGATGATGACTTTGGTGCGGCCGCCACCAAAGTCCTCCAGCGTCAGCGCTTCGACCGCGACATGGCCGGGAATGCCGTCCCACTCGAAGGTGCGAACGAGGCGCTCCGGCGGCCTCACTTCGCGATGGCGGCCCTCGAAGCCGTGCCTGCCGTTCGTTCAGTATTCCTACTCCCCTCGGCAGCGGCGCGTCCTGCGGTCGCACTCTTGCCAGGGCGCAGCCGGAGGACTGTCGAGTTGGCTGCCGATGACGGGCTTAGCCCCCAGTCCGGCAGAGGCCAGCCGAGAATAGGCGGCCGGGGCCTCTTGCGAGGCTGTTCCGGTGAGAGCCGAGCCAAGCAGGCGCTGGATGAGATGCTGCCCCAAGCGGCTGTGGTACGCCCGCGCCAGCCGGTCCAGACCGCGCGACGCCACCAGCGCTCTCACCAGGTGGCCTGAGGCAAATCCAGCTGTGAAACGCCGACGGTGCTGCCAGACGTAGTGCCGCCAAGCCGACGGTTCCGACCGTTGAGCCAGCACCACCGCCGAAACCGCTTCGGCTGCGAAGAGACCGCTCTGCATCGCCTGCGAAATGCCCTCGCCGGTGGCGTTGTGTGTCACGCGCGCCGCCTCACCGACCCAGAGAGCCCCGGGCGCCGCACACTGCGACACCCAGGTGCTGAAGACGATGGGATGTCCCTTCAGCCTTCCCACCGGGCGGGCGTCGCGGAGCATCTCTCGGTAGTGGTCGCGTAGGAAGCACTCGAAGAGCTTACGGAGGTCCCGCCCTGCGCGCCGCCCATGCGCATCCTGTCCATCGACGCAGATGCCAATGTTTACCCGGGTGGTCGTCTCTGGGAACATCCATCCGTAGAGCGGGGCCAGGTTGCGGTCGTAGACCATGTCCAGGCGTCGATGGGGGAGGCTTCCCCCCTCCCACCAGCCCATTAGCGTGGAGATGAAACGCTTGGGCCGGCGGTCCGGTGAGAAAATGGAGTGGGCGCCGTCCGCGCACAGGACGAACGAGGCCCGGAGTTCCTCCCCCTCGAAGCTGCGAACGCCGACCACCCGTCCTCCTCGTTCGCAGAGGAGTTCCGAAGCGCGAAACCCCGGCTGGAACCTCACGCCCAGCTCGCGCGCTCGCTCCACCAGCAGCTGGTCGAAATCCCTCCGGAGCAAAATCACCACCGCCGAGTTACCCGGCAACACCAGCTCCTCCCCGCCAGGTGTGACGAGTCGCACCCAGTCGATGGCGTTGGCTCTCGCCCGCACCTTCTCGCCGATGCCCAGCGATTCAGCGAGGTGGAGCGCTGCTGGCGAGAGGCCGGAGCCGCAGGTTTTGTCGCGGGGGAACCGGTCTCTGTCCACCAGGAGGACGTCGGTCACGCCTCGCTGGGCGAGCGCCACGGCGGCCGACGCGCCCGCCGGGCCAGCGCCGATGATGAGCACACGGGAGTCCATCCCACACTCCTGGTCGCTCCCCCGGCCCAGGGGCGATTACCCGCGAGTCTACAGCGCTGGACGCCCCGCGTCCTCTCAGGGCTTCCTGCTGGCACCTTCTCGGGTAAGCCCCAACCAAGCGTGAATTTCTGCACGCCGTGGACGACCAACCTGAGGAGGGGTCCCGAGGCGATGAGGACGCTCAAGGGGGTACTTGCTCGTGCCGCCAGTCGGGTCTCCCGGGCGTCGCCCGCCTTGTTGCTGCTTCTCCTCGACGCCCTCGCCACCGGTTCAGTTTGGGCGCAGAGCCAAGGGGTCGGCACACTGACGGGAACGGTGGTCGACGGCTCGACGAAGGCGCCGGTTGCCGATGTCGTGGTGACCGCGAATTCGCCCCAGCTGCAGGGTGAGCAGGTGGCAGTCACGGACGCGTCTGGCACTTACCGCATTCCCCAGTTGCCTCCGGGCACTTATACCCTTCGGTTCGAGAGGGAGAATTACGCGCCCTACCTGCGAGGAGGCGTCGCCCTCGATGCCGACCAGACCCTGCGCGTCAACGTCCAGCTTCTGGTCGGCACCCCGCCCACGCAGGCAGCCATGCCGGTGGAACGGCCGCCAGTCATCGACGTCGGCTCGACCCAGACCGGCCTTACCGTCACCAGCACCTTCTCCCAGAACATCCCCATTTCGCCCGCCGAGGCAGGCAACGGCGGCGTCCGGAGCTTCTCTGGTCTGGCCCTGGCTGCTCCCTCGGTGCAGACGGACCTCTTCGGCATTTCCATCTCGGGCACGACTTCTCCAGAGAACGCCTACCTCATCGACGGTTTGAGCTTCTCGGATGTCGGTTTCGGAGTCAGCAACAAGAGCTACATCACCGGCGGTGGCAGCAATACCGCTGGCAGCGACTTCTCGGTGGAATTCGTGGACCAGATGAACGTCCTCACCGGCGGCTACATGCCAGAGTATGGGCGAACCACTGGCGGCGTGCTCTCGGTCACCACCAAGAGCGGTGGTAACGAATTTCACGGTCGGTCTTCGCCACCTGGACGCCAGGGTTCATGGCGCAGACTGGCACCGCGGTCACCAGCTCGACCACCATCTTCAAGGTGTCCACGCAGCTCTACAACGCCTGGGACCTGGGCGCCACGCTGGGCGGCTACATCATCAAGGACAAGTTGTGGTTCTTCGTCGGCTTCGACCCGTCGCAGTACACGTCGCAACTCACGCGGACGGTGTCGCCGTTCGCAACGGACGCCTCCGGAAACATCATGACCGACGTCAACGGCGTCCCCCAGCACTCCAACCTCCAGTACCCGGGCGCCACCAGGAACTACTACGGCACCCAGACCAACTTCCAATACATCGGCAAGCTGACCTACCTCATCAACTCTGACAACCGCGTCAGCCTCTCGATTGCCGGGACGCCCGACTCCTATACGAGCCCGTACATCTTCGGACCGAACGGGGACTACGGCGCGAGCGGCTATGCCGGAAATGACAACACCATCGACATGGTGCTGCGGCTCAATTCGTCCTTCCTGGAGA
>JBKQSS010000051.1:0-34536 GCA_052143535.1 Myxococcaceae bacterium
CCGGTCAAGCCGCTGAGTCTCCACTGCTCAACGCGCTTCGCCCACTTGTCCCTCGCCGCTTGGCCCATCCGGCGCCACTACCCCGGCGCCCCTCACCCGTCAGCAACGGTGCTCGTCGAACGGGTACGTAACGGAAACGGCTCGGTGCCCCCGCTCGGGCGGCGACGCCGAGGTCTCGTCCCTGGCTGGTGGGCGCTCACGCGGCGGTCTCCAGGGTCTGCGCGGGATGCTAGCCTCGGCGCCGCGAATGGAACCAACGAGGACCTCGCTCCGCGCGGCGCTTCTATTCGGCGTGTTGTGGGCAACTGTCGCCCAGGCGGAGAAGACGGACCTGGTGGTCCTCGTCAATGGCGACCACTTGACGGGTGAAGTGAAAGGCATGTCTCTCGGCAAGCTCGACTTCAGCACCGACGACGCAGGCCGGCTGTCCATCGAGTGGATTAAGGTGGCGCGCATCACCAGCACCCACGTCTTCGAAGTCGAGCTTTCTTCGGGGAAGAAATACTACGGCACGCTTCAGTCGCCGGCGGACGGGCAGGTGCTGGTGGGCTCAGAAGCAGCTGACGTTTTTCCGGTGCTCGACATCATCACCCTCACGCCAATGGACGCCTATTTCTGGGCGCGGGTAAAGACATACCTCGATTTCGGCCTGACTCTGACCAAGGCGTCGAGTTCGATGACGCTCTCCGGGGACGGAGAGTTCGCCTACCGGGGACAGCACTTCGGGGGGGCTTTCGACTTCAACACCTACTGGCAACGAGACAAGAACGCCACGGCCGTTGGCCAGCTCTCCTTAAATCTCACCGGCATCTATTATTTTTCGAAGTGGCGAGCACAGCTGCAGCTCGGCTTCGACCACAACGACGAGTTGGATTTGACCGCCCGCGTCGACTTGGGCGGCGGCGTCGCGTACCCAATCGTGCGCAACAACTGGACCCAGCTCTGGCTCTCGGGTGGCCTGGTCGGCGCCCGTGAGGCATACACAAACACGGAACCCAACAGCAACCTGGCAGCCTACGTGGGCGGAGACTGGCAGACGTTTGTCTACGACAGCCCCAAACTCAGTGCTGGGATTTCGGTGCAGATTGTTCCCGTGCTGACCGAGCTGTGGCGTACCCGTGGCACCGCCAACTTCAAGGTGAAGTACGAGGTTTTTCACGACTTTTACGTGGGCACCAACTTCTCGTTTACCTTTGACACTCAGCCGCCGGACCCGACCGCTTCGCACACCGACTACTTGTTTTCATTCACCATCGGCTGGTCCTACCGGCAATGACGTAGAAGGTCGGCCGCCAGCGCTTTCTCTGCCCAGGGGGAGGCCCGGCGTGAGGGCGCTCAGGCTTAAGGTGTGACCGTTTCGTTCCCCACTGGTAACTTCCAGGACACGCTCCGCACGGCGGCCTTGGCGTTCGCGCACGCCCCTCCTAGAAAGGGTGTCTCAGGAAGAGTGCCCGTCCGCTCGGTCAGGAGAAACGACGTTGGCCGCGCCATCGAAGCCAGCCAGCCCCATCGCATTGTCGGACCCGTTGCTCGACTACGGCTGCGGTCCGGTACCCTTGGTGGGGCCGGAAGTCGCCTTCTACGACCGGCATCTCGTCTTCGACAACATCCTCCCGGCATCGGAAGTCACGCCGCGGGAGAAATTCGAGGCCTTCGCGCACTCGGTGCGCGACATTCTTTCCCAGAGGTGGATTCGGACCGAGGGCACCTACCAGCGACTGAACCCGAAGCGGCTCTACTACCTGTCGATGGAGTTTCTCCTCGGGCGGTCGCTGGCGAACAACGTCAGGAACCTCCTGCTCGAAAGCATCACCAACGAGGCAATTCGCGATGGGCACCTCGACTGGATGGAGGTGCTCGAGCCGGAGCCGGACGCCGGGCTGGGCAACGGCGGGCTTGGGCGTCTGGCAGCGTGTTTCCTCGACTCGCTGGCCACCCTGCAGCTGCCGGCCATGGGGTATGGGCTCCGCTACGAATACGGCATTTTTCGACAGACGCTCGAGAAGGGCTGGCAGAAAGAGACGCCCGACCACTGGCTGCGGCGCCCGGACCCTTGGGAGGTTGCGCGTCCTGACGCCAAGGTCGAGGTGCGACTGAACTGCACTTTCGACGTACGGGCCGGTGTCCTTCACGCCACGCCCGGCCGCGCTTCGTCGCTGTTTGGCATTCCCTATGACCGGCCGATAGTCGGTTTTGGCGGCAGGACCATCAACACCCTCCGGCTTTGGGCAGCCGCCGCGCCCGACGACTTCGACTTCGCGGAGTTCAGCCACGGCGACTTCGTCGGCGCAGTGGCGGAGACCCTGACGGCAGAAACCCTCACCCGAGTCCTCTATCCAGACGACTCCACCAGCGAGGGCAAGGCCCTGCGCTTCATCCAGGAATACTTTCTGGTGGCGGCTTCACTGGCCGACTTAATTCGACGCTTTCGCCGGACCAACACAAGCTGGAGCGCGCTCCCAGAGAAGGTGGCCATCCAGCTCAACGACACGCACCCGGCGCTGTCAGTGCCCGAGCTCTTGCGCCTCCTTTTGGACGAAGCGCACCTCGGCTGGGACGAGGCCTGGGACCTCACCCGCCGCACGCTGGCCTACACCAACCACACCCTGCTTCCCGAGGCGCTCGAGAAATGGCCGCTTCAATGGTTCGAAATGGCGTTGCCCCGTCACTTGGAGCTCATTTTCGAAATCAACCGCCGCCTGTTGGATGACGTCCGGCTGCGGTTTCCCGGCGACCTCGGCCGTGTGCAGCGGGTCAGCCTGGTGGAGGAAGGAGCGGAGCGGAAAATCCGAATGGCGAACCTGGCCATCGTCGGTTCGCACAGCACCAATGGAGTCTCGGTAATTCACTCAGCCCTGCTGCGAAAAGTCACGGTGAGGGACCTGGCCGAGCTCTTCCCCGAACGCTTCAACAACAAGACCAACGGCGTCACGCCACGACGTTGGCTGCTGAGCGCCAACCCTGGCTTGTCCGAGCTCATCTCCTCGGCCATCGGTGATGGCTGGCGAACGCAGCTGGACGAGTTGAAAGGGCTTAGGCCAAACGCCGAAGACAGCGCCTTTCGTGCCGAGTTCCGCAAGGCGAAGCGAGAGGCGAAGGTGAGATTCGTGAATTGGCTGGGGCGGTCCTCTGGCCAAATGGCCGACCCGGACAGCATGTTCGACTGCCAAATTAAGCGAATCCACGAGTACAAGCGGCAGCTGCTCAATGCGCTGCGCATCGTCGTGCTCTACAACCGCCTCCGGGCGATGCCGCAACTGGAGATGCAGCCGCGGACATTCTTTTTCGCCGGGAAGGCGGCGCCGGCTTACGCATTGGCCAAGCTCATCATCAAATTCCTCAACAACGTGGCCGAGACCATCGACGCAGACCCCACTGTCAAAGGGAGGCTAAGGGTCCTCTTTTTGCCGGAGTACTCGGTCACACTGGCGGAGCAGCTCATTCCGGCAAGCGACGTCTCGAATCAAATCTCCACCGCCGGGTACGAGGCGAGCGGGACCAGCAACATGAAGTTCATGATGAACGGAGCGCTCACGCTCGGCACCCGGGATGGCGCCACCATCGAGATGGCCGAGGAGGCGGGAGAAGAGAACTTCTTCCTCTTTGGCCTGACCGCTGAGCAGGTGGCCGCCAGCACCGGTTGGTACAACCCGCGCTGGCACTATGACCATGAACCGGAAACCCGAGCCGCCCTCGACCTCATCTTCTCCGACCACTTCAGCCCGAACGAGCCGGGAGTCTTCGCTCCGCTTCGGGAGACACTCCTCACCGGAGGGGACCACTACATGCACCTAGCCGACCTCAGTGCCTACCTCGAGGCCGACCGCCGGCTGGTGGACCTCTACGCCAACCGCGAGGGCTGGGCGCGCAAGGCGGTCCTCAACGTGGCTGGCTCCGGGAAGTTCTCCAGCGACCGGGCCATCAGCGAGTACGCCACTCAGCTCTGGGATTTGAAAGCCTGCCCGGTGACATAAAGGACGCCGCCTCTCAGGAGAGAAAAACAGATGGCCGAGCTCAGCCCCCTCGCTGGAAAGCCCGCAGATGCGGCCATCTTGGTCAACGTTCCCCGTCTGGTGACCGCCTACTACACCGGTCGCCCGGATCCGGCGGTCCCTTCCCAGCGCGTGGCCTTTGGCACCTCTGGGCATCGCGGCTCCTCGCTCGACGACGCCTTCAACGAGGCGCACATCCTCGCCATCACCCAGGCCATCTGCCTCTACCGCCAGCAGAAGGGCACCCCTGGGCCGCTCTTCATCGGGATTGACACCCACGCCCTGTCCGAACCGGCCTTCGCCAGCGCGCTGGAAGTCCTCGCTGCGAACTCGGTGGAGGTGATGGTCGACGCGCAAGGTGGCTACACGCCCACGCCCGTCATCTCCCACGCGGTGCTTGGCTACAACCGGGGCCGGGAGCGGGGCTTTGCCGATGGAATTGTCGTCACCCCTTCGCACAATCCGCCCCGCTACGGTGGTTTCAAGTACAACCCGCCGCACGGCGGCCCGGCGGAGAACGACGTCACCAGTTGGATTGAGCAACGGGCCAACGCCTTTCTCGCCGACGGGCTGCGTGATGTGAGGCGACTCCCCTTTGACCGAGCGCGAAGCGCGCCCACCACCCATCCCCATGACTACCGAGATGGCTATGTCCGGGACCTGAGTTCTGTCATCGACCTCGAAGTGGTGCGAGGCGCACATGTCAAAATGGGGGTGGACCCGCTGGGCGGCGCGAGCGTCGAGTACTGGGGAGCCATCGGCGAGTGGTACGGGCTCGACCTGGAGGTGGTCAACCGGGCGGTGGACCCCACCTTCCGCTTCATGAGCGTCGACTGGGACGGCCAAATCCGGATGGACCCCTCCTCCCCCTATGCCATGGCCAGGATGGTCGGCCTCAAAGACAAGTTCGACGTCGCCTTCGCGAGCGACACGGACGCAGACCGACACGGAGTGGTCAGCCACAGCCAGGGATTGCTCGAGCCCAACCACTACCTTTCCGCGGCCATCGCCTATCTGTATGCGCACCGCCCGGCGTGGAAACAGTCCGTGGCGGTCGGAAAGACGGTGGTGAGCAGCAGCCTAATTGACCGGGTCACAGCGCGGCTCGGACGACGGCTCTACGAGGTGCCAGTCGGGTTTAAGTGGTTCGTCGAAGGACTGGTGGACGGCAGCCTTGGCTTCGCGGGGGAGGAGAGCTCGGGGGCGACCTTCCTTCGCAGAGACGGTACGGTTTGGACCACCGACAAGGACGGCATCGTCCCCAATCTCCTCGCGTCGGAGATGACCGCTCGGACCGGGAAGGACCCGGGCGAACAATTCGTCGCCCTCACCGCGGAGTTCGGGACGCCCTATGCCACCCGCATCGATGCGCCGGCGACGCCAGAGCAGAAGGCCAGGCTCGCCAAGCTGTCCGCGGAGGACGTCCGGGAGACGGCGTTGGCCGGCGAGCCCATCACGGCAACGCTGACCAGCGCTCCCGGCAATGGTGCTCCCATCGGTGGGCTTAAGGTCTGTACAGCAACTGGCTGGTTCGCCGCACGCCCTTCCGGGACGGAGAACATCTACAAAGTGTACGCCGAGAGCTTCCGCAGTCCGGCGCACCTCGCGTCGCTGGTGAGCGAGGCACAACGCATCGTCCAGGCAGCCCTCGAGCACCCCTGAGCTGACTCGGCACCTCCGGACGCCGGATTGAAGAAGGTGACAAGCTGATGGCGCGAGCACAAGGGAGGGAGCAGGCAGGGGAAGCCGCCCTGTTGCGGCTTGGACAGCCGGATGTAACCGAAGGGTATGGTCGCGAATTAATGGGGTATGACTTTCCCCCGCGTGGCGCACTCAAGCCGCTCGATGCGTGCTGCGGCGCTGCACGCCGAAGGAAAGCGCGTCTGAGGAGGCACCATGAGGGCCACAAAAATTCTCCACGACCTCGGCCAAAGCATCTGGCTCGACAACATCACCCGAAGCCTTCTCACCTCCGGCACGCTGCGCCGCTACATCGACGAGCTGTCCGTCACCGGGCTGACGTCCAACCCCACCATCTTCGACCACGCCATCAGCAAAAGTGCCGACTACGACTCGGCCATTGCAAAGAAGATTGGCGAGGGGAAAGCCGGAGAGGACCTCTTCTTCGACCTCGCCATTGAGGACCTACGCCTGGCGGCGGACCTCTTCCGTCCCATTCACGACCAAACCGACGGTGTCGACGGTTGGGTGTCGCTGGAGGTGTCCCCCAAGCTTGCCTACGACACGGCCAGCACCTTGGCCGCGGCCAAGGCGCTGCACGCCCGGGCCTCGCGGTCGAACCTGCTCATCAAGATTCCAGGAACCAAACAGGGGCTCCCGGCCATCGAGGAGGCGATTTTCGCTGGCATCCCGGTCAACGTGACGCTCCTTTTCTCGCGCGAGCAGTACCTGGCGGCGGCAGAGGCCTACCTACGCGGCGTCGAGCGGCGCATCGAGGCGGGACTCAAACCGGACGTCGGCTCCGTGGCCTCGGTCTTCATCAGCCGCTGGGATTCCGCAGTGACGGGAAAGGTGCCAGAGGCACTGAAGAACCAGCTGGGCATTGCCATTGCCAAGCGAACCTATGCTGCTTACCGCAAGCTGCTCGACACCCCGCGATGGCAGCGCGTCTATAACGCCGGGGCACGGCCTCAGCGGTTGCTTTGGGCCAGCACCGGCACCAAGGACCCGCATGCTTCGGACGTCCTCTACATTAAGGGGCTGGCCGCGCCGTTTACGGTGAACACCATGCCCGAGGGAACTCTGAAGGCGCTGGCCGACCACGGCGAGGTGGCTGGGTTGCTTCCGACTGACGGAGGTGACTGCGAGGCCGTGCTGGGCCAATTTGCCGGGGCAGGGGTGGACGTCGAAATACTGGCTGCGAAGCTCCAGGTGGAGGGCGCCCAGGCCTTCGTCGCATCCTGGACCGAGCTGATGGCCTGCATCGAATCCAAGAGCGCGTCCATCCAGAAGAAGGCAAGCTAGAGCCCGGAGCGGGGGCAAGGAGAAACCATGTCTGGTGAGACGAGGAGGGTTCCTCTGCTGCGGCAGCGTCCGGCCTGGGCTGCCTTGGAAGCGCATGCTCGGAAGATGTCCGCGCTCCACCTGCGAGACCTCTTCGCGACGGACCCTTCACGGGGCGAGCGGCTGACGCTGGATGCAGTCGGCATCTACCTCGACTACTCGAAGAATCGCATCACCGAGGAGACGGTGAAGCTGCTGGCGCAGCTCGCAGAGCAGTCCGGCCTACGTGCGCACATCGACGCCATGTTCCGCGGGGACAAAATCAACGTCACCGAGAACCGCGCCGTGCTGCACGTTGCCTTGCGCGCGCCGCGCAATGTGTCCATCCGCGTCGACGGACAGGACATCGTCCCCGGTGTCCATCAGGTGCTCGACCGGATGTCGGCCTTTTGCGAGCGCGTCCGCGGCGGGGCATGGCGGGGCCACACCGGAAAGCAAATCCGAAACATCGTCAACATTGGCATCGGCGGGTCCGACCTCGGACCGGTGATGGCCTACGAGGCGCTCAAGCACTGCGCTGAGCGCACCATGGTGTTTCGCTTCGTCTCCAACGTGGACGGGACGGACTTCGTCGAAGCGACGCGGGACCTCGACCCAGCCCACACGTTGTTCATCATCTCGTCGAAGACGTTTACCACCTTGGAGACGATGACCAACGCGCACGATGCGCGGAGCTGGCTTTTGACCGGTCTCGGTGGCGATACGAAGGCAGTGGCCAAGCACTTCGTGGCCGTCTCCACCAATCGAGAGAAAGTGACCGAGTTCGGCATCGACCCAGCGAACATGTTTGGCTTCTGGGACTGGGTGGGCGGCCGCTATTCGATGGATTCGGCCATCGGGCTGTCGACCATGCTGGCCATTGGCCCGGACGGCTTCCAGGCGATGCTCGATGGCTTCCGGCAGGTGGACGAGCACTTCCGCACAGCGCCCTTCGAGCGGAACCTCCCCGTCCTGATGGGGCTGTTATCGGTCTGGTACAACGACTTCTTCGGCGCCCAGACGGTGGCGGTGCTGCCCTACGAGCAGTACCTGAAGCGCTTCCCGGCCTACCTCCAGCAGCTGACGATGGAGAGCAATGGCAAGCACGTGACGGTCGAGGGCGAGCCGGTGGACGTTGACACCGGACCCATCTACTGGGGCGAGCCGGGCACCAACGGCCAGCACTCTTTCTATCAACTCATCCACCAGGGGACTCGCCTCATCCCGGCGGACTTCATCGCCTTCATCCACACCCTCAATCCTTTGGGTCGCCACCACGACATGCTGCTGGCCAACGTCTTCGCCCAAACCGAGGCGCTGGCGTTCGGCAAGACGGCCGGGCAGGTGCGGGCCGAGGGCACGCCGGAGTGGCTGGTCCCGCACCGAGTCTTCGAGGGCAACCGACCGTCCAACACGCTGCTGTTGGACAGCCTTACCCCCAAGTCTCTCGGCAAGCTGGTAGCGCTCTACGAGCACAACGTCTTCACTCAAGGGGCCATCTGGAACATCGACTCGTTCGACCAGTGGGGCGTCGAGCTCGGCAAGGTGCTCGCCCAGCGCATCATCCCGGAGCTGGAGGCCAAGGAGGAGCCGAGTCTCGGGCATGACAGCTCGACCAACACGCTCATCCGCCGCTACCGGAAGCTCAGGGGAGGGTCGACGTGATTCGCGGCTACGACCAGGCCCTCTACATCCTCCCCTTTGACCACCGAGCCACCTTCGTGACGAAGATGTTCGGCTTTCAGGGGAGCCTCACTGCTGCCCAGAGCGCGGAAATTGCGGCCGCCAAACAAGTCATTTACGACGGGTTCCAGAGCGCCGTCTTGCAGGGGCTATCGAAGACGAAAGCCGGCCTCCTGGTCGACGAGCAATTCGGCGCCGCCATTCTCCAGGACGCCTACGCCAAGGGCTACACCACCGCCTGCCCAGTCGAGAAGAGCGGCCAGGAGGAATTCGACTTCGAGTACGGGGAGGACTTCGCGGCGCACCTCGAGGCCTTTCACCCTCGTTTTTGCAAAGTGCTGGTCCGCTACAACCCGGAAGGCGACGCGGCCGTCAACCGCATTCAAGCCGCCCGTCTGGCGCGCCTGAGCGCCTACCTCACGTCCAAGGCCTCCAGCCGCTTCATGTTCGAGTTGCTCGTCCCGGCCGAGAAGGCCCAGCTCGAGCGACTGAAGGGCGACCGGAAGGCCTATGACACCGAGGTACGACCGGGCTTGATGGTTCGGGCCATCGAAGAGCTCCAAACGGCAGGAGTGGAACCGGACGTCTGGAAGGTGGAAGGGCTCGACAGCCGCGAGCACTGCCTCCAGGTGGTCAGCGCAGCCCGTCGCGGGGGGAGGGAGAAAGTAGGTTGCATTCTCCTCGGCCGCGGGGAGGACGAACAGAAGGTGCTGGAGTGGCTGGTGACCGCCGCTCGCGTCCCCGGCTTCATCGGCTTCGCCGTGGGGAGAACCTCGTTTTGGGATGCGCTGATTCAGCTCCGTGCGCAGAAGACGTCGCGAGAGGCTGCGGTGGCCGAGATTGCTCGCCGGTACCTGGAATTCGTGGACATTTTCGAGCGCGCCCGCGCTGGCCGCTGAGCCTTCTTTCTCAGGAGTGGTCGACACCTTTCGGTCGTCACAAAGGAAATACGTCATGCAAATCGGGATGATTGGGCTCGGTCGGATGGGCGCAAACATGGTGCGAAGGCTCCTCAAAGCGGGCCACGAATGCGTCGTGTTTGACATGTCGCCGAAGGCAGTCGAAGAGTTGGCCAAGGAGAAGGCCACCGGCTCCTCCTCGCTTCAGGACATGGCGAAGAAGCTGAGGAAGCCCCGGGCCTTTTGGATGATGGTCCCCGCGGCGGTGGTGGACAAGACCATCGCCGACTTGCTGCCCCTCCTCGAGAAGGACGACATCCTCATCGACGGCGGCAACTCCTACTACGTGGATGACATCCGGCGGGCAAAGCAGCTCTCGGCCAAGGGAATTCACTATGTCGACGTCGGCACCAGCGGCGGCGTGTGGGGGCTGGAGCGCGGCTACTGCCAAATGATTGGCGGAGAAGACGGGGTGGTGAAGCACCTGGACCCGGTGTTTTCCACCCTAGCGCCGGAGATGAGTTCGGCGCCGCGAACTCCCGGCCGGGAAAAGGGGTCGGGGGGCACCGCCGAGCATGGCTACTTGCACTGCGGCCCGAGCGGCGCCGGTCACTTCGTGAAGATGGTCCACAACGGCATCGAGTACGGCATCATGGCCGCCTACGCCGAGGGGCTGAACATTCTCCGCGGCGCCAACGCTGGGAAGCAGAAGCGCGAAGTCGACGCCGAGACCACACCGCTCAGGGACCCCGACCACTACCAATATGACCTCAACCTCCCGGATGTAGCGGAGGTTTGGCGCCGGGGAAGCGTCATCGGTTCCTGGTTGTTGGACCTGACAGCGCAGGTGTTTCTGAAGGACCCTGAGCTAAAGGCCTTCGCTGGGCGGGTTTCCGACTCCGGTGAAGGTCGCTGGACCATCCACGCCGCCATCGACGAGGGCATTCCAGTCCCGGTGCTGACCTCGGCATTGTACGAGCGCTTCTCCTCGCGTGGAGAGGGGGACTTCGCCGATAAGGTTCTCTCCGCCCAGCGCTGGGCCTTCGGTGGGCATGAGGAAAAGAAGTCGTGAGCGGCGGGCAGGCCGACGCACTGGTTTTCTTCGGAGCGACGGGGGACCTGGCTTACAAGCAGATTTTTCCGGCGCTGCAGAACTTGGTGCGCCGTGGCGTCCTCGACGTTCCCATCATCGGCATTGCCAAGCAGGGCTGGAAGCTGGCCGACCTCCAGGCCAGGGCGCGGGACAGCATCGAGAAGAACGGTGGAGGCGTCGACAGGGAAGCCTTCGGGAAGC
Source organism: Myxococcaceae bacterium (assembly GCA_052143535.1). GTDB lineage: Bacteria > Myxococcota > Myxococcia > Myxococcales > Myxococcaceae > JADGRA01. The sequence goes on from JBKQSS010000051.1 coordinate 10,872, forward strand.
TCCTCGGGCTTTTGCGTTACATCGACGGAGACTATGCGGACCCGGCCATCTTCGACGCGCTGCGGAAGGAGCTGGGAAACGCCCAGCTGCCGGCGCACTACCTGGCCGTCCCACAAGGGCTGTTCGGCCTGGTGGCCAAGCAGCTTGCCCGCGGGGGCTGCGCCAAGAATGCGCGGCTGGTGGTGGAGAAGCCGTTTGGCAATGACTTGACCTCGGCGCGGCAGCTCAACGAGACCCTGCACCAGTACTTCGCGGAGAAGGACATCTTCCGCATCGACCACTACCTTGGGAAGGCGACGGTGCAGAACCTAGTTTTCTTCCGCTTCGCCAACAGCTTTCTCGAGCCCATCTGGAACCGAAATTATGTCGAGAGCATTCAAATAACGATGGCCGAGAACTTCGGCGTCGAGGGTCGGGGCGGCTTCTATGACAAAGCGGGAGCCATCCGGGACGTGGTGCAAAACCATTTGTTGCAGGTCGTTTCCAACGTCGCGATGGAGCCGCCACCCCAGACGCAGGACCCGGAAGCCTTTCGCACCGAGAAGGTGAAAGTGGTGAAGGGCATCCCCGCCCTTCGCCCGGCGGAGGTGGTGCGGGGCCAATTCCGGGGCTACCGCCAGGAGCCGGGGGTGTCACCCGACTCGACGGTGGAAACCTTCGTTGCGATGCGTGTTCACGTCAACTCGTGGCGCTGGCAGGAGGTACCTTTCTACATTCGTGCCGGCAAGTGCCTCCCGGTGACGCGCACCGAGGTGGTGGCCCGCTTTCGCACGCCTCCGTCGATGGTGGAGGGCATTCCCGTCCCGCCAAACCATCTCCGCTTCCGGCTGAGCCCGGACTTCGTCATCGCCTTGGGTGCGCTCATCAAAGGACCCGGCGAGAAGCTGGTGGGCCAGGAAGTCGAGCTGGAGTTGCAGCACAGCAGCGGCGGGGAACTCGCACCCTACGAGGAGCTGCTGGCAGACGCGATGAAGGGGGACGCGGCGCGCTTTGCCCGCGAGGACTACGTGGAGGAAGCCTGGCGCATCGTTGACCCGACCATCGGGGCTGGAACGCCGTACCAGTACCAGCCCGGGACGTGGGGCCCGAAAGAGGCCGAGGCGATGGTTCGCGGTGGGTGGTTCGTCGCGCAGAGCTAGGAGGCAGGCGCACATGGGGCAGCTCTGGCTCATTCGGCATGGGGAGACGGCGTGGAGTCTGAGTGGCCAGCACACCGGCCGCACCGACATTCCGCTCACGGCCCGCGGGGAACAGCAGGCCGAGCTTCTCGGACGTCGACTGATGAAGAAGACGTTCGCGCTGGTGCTCACCAGCCCGCTCCGCCGGGCCCGTGAGACGTGCCAGCTCTCGGGCCATGGCCCGGAGGCCATTTCGGACAATGACCTCATGGAATGGGACTACGGCGCCTACGAGGGCCGGACCAGCGCCGAAATTCGCAAGCAGATTCCGGACTGGACCATCTGGAGTTCCGGCCCGCGCGGCGGCGAGACGGCAGATGAGGTGGGCGTACGCGTGGACCGCGTCATCGCCCGCGCGGTTGCAACCGACGGTGACGTGGCGCTGTACGCGCACGGACATGTTCTGCGCATTCTCGCCGCCCGCTGGCTCGGCCTGGCGGCGACCGGCGGCCGCTACTTCGGTCTCGACACAGCCTCCTTGAGCAAGCTGGGCTACGAGCGCGAGGCCCGCGTCATCCGGTCCTGGAACGAGAGCTATGACTTGTTGGAGGTGCCATGAAGGTGGAGATTCTCGCCGACGCTGACGCCGTCGCCCGCCGAGGTGCTCAGCTCATCGCCGCGCAAGCCCGTGCCGCCGTGGCGGCGCGCGGCCGCTTCACCCTGGCCGTGAGCGGTGGCCACACCCCGTGGCGGATGCTTCGGCTCCTGGCCAGCGAGGACGTCCCCTGGAGCAAGCTTCACATTTTTCAGGTGGACGAGCGCGTCGCGCCCGCGGGCGACCCGGACCGAAACCTGACCCACCTGCGAGAGAGCTTGCTCGGGACGGTGAAGCTTCCCCCCGCCCAACTGCATGCCATGCCGGTGGAGGACACCGACTTGACGGCGGCTGCGGCGGCCTATGCCCGCACTCTGGAGTCCGTCGCCGGCTCGCCGCCGGTGCTGGACTTGGTACACCTTGGCCTCGGGCCCGACGGGCACACCGCCTCGCTCGTGCCCGGCGACAAGTCGCTCGATGTGACCGCCACCGACGTCGCCCTCTCGGGGCCTTACCAGGGCCGGCTGCGCATGACGCTCACCTACCCGGTGCTCGACCGGGCGCGGACCATTCTCTGGCTCGTCACGGGAGCCGAGAAGGTGCCGATGTTCGCCAAGCTGAAGGCCGGTGACCGCAGCATCCCGGCGGGCCGCGTGCAGAGCGAGCACGCCGTGGTGCTGGCAGACGTTGCGGCCGCCGGGCGTGCGCCGGCCTAAGGAAGTACGGAGACACTCAATGCCGCAGTCAGAACTCGACACCCTCTGCATTAACACCATCCGCACGTTGTCCATGGACGCTGTCCAGCAGGCCAAATCCGGCCACCCCGGCACCCCGATGGCCCTGGCGCCACTGGTGTACACGCTGTGGAACCGCGTCATGCGCTTCGACCCGGTCGACCCGATTTGGCCCAACCGGGACCGCTTCGTACTCTCCAACGGGCATGCCTCGATGCTCTTGTGGTCGGTGCTCCACCTGAGCGGGACACGCGCCGTGAATGCGGACTACGAGCGGCTCGGTCAACCGTCGGTGACGCTCGACGACATCCGTCACTTCCGCCAGCTGGAGAGCAAAGCCCCCGGTCACCCGGAATACCACTGGGTCTCCGGGGTGGAGACCACCACCGGTCCGCTGGGGCAGGGCATCGCCACCAGCGTGGGGATGGCCATCGCAGAGAAGTGGCTAGCGAGCCGTTACAACCGGCCCGGCTTCGACGTCTTCGACTACCGCATCTACGCGGTGTGCGGCGACGGCTGTTTGATGGAGGGTGTTGGCTCGGAAGCGGCGTCTCTGGCGGGACACCTCGGCCTCGACAACTTGGTTTGGGTTTACGACAACAACCACATCACCATCGAGGGTGACACCAGCATTGCCTTCACCGAGGACGTGGCGACGCGCTTCCTCGGCTATGGGTGGAATGTGCTGCGGGTGGGGGATGCAAACGACACCGAGCGCATCGAGCAGGCGCTGGAGGTCTTCCAGCGGACGGTGGGCCGGCCGACGCTCCTCATCCTCGACAGCCACATTGGCTATGGCTCGCCGGGCAAGCAGGACACCGCCGCCGCCCATGGGGAGCCGCTCGGCGAGGAGGAGTGTCGCCTCACCAAGCGCGCCTACGGCTGGCCGGAGGAAGCGAAATTCCTCGTTCCGGAGGGTGTCCGGGAGCACTTCAACGCTGGCATCGGCGCTCAGGGCGCAGAAGCGCACCGCAAGTGGAACGAGCTCTTCGCCGCCTACCGGGTGCAGTACCCAGAGTTGGCGCAGGAAGTGGACCAGATGCAGCGGCGCGAGCTGCCAAGCGGCTGGGACCGCAACCTCCCCGTCTTCCCAAAGGACGCCGGGGGTGTGGCCGGACGCGACGCCTCGGGCCAGGTGCTCAACGTTCTGGCGCAGAACATTCCCTGGTTTCTCGGAGGGTCTGCCGACCTCGGGCCCTCGAATAAGACGACGCTCAAATTCAAGGAAGCCGGGGACTTTCAGGCCGCAACCCCAGGGGGACGGAATCTCCACTTCGGCATTCGCGAGCACGCCATGGGGGCCATCATCAACGGCCTCTCGCTCTCCAAGCTTCGGCCCTTCGCCGCCACCTTCTTCATCTTCAGCGACTACGCGCGCCCGGCCATCCGCCTCTCGGCGTTGATGGAGCTTCCGACGCTCTTCGTCTTCACCCACGACGCGATGGGGGACGGCGAGGACGGCCCGACCCACCAGCCGGTGGAGCAGCTCGCCTCGCTGCGAGCCATTCCGGGGCTGATGACCATGCGGCCCGGAGACGCCAACGAGGTGGTGGAGGCCTTCCGCGTCATTCTACAGCTCCGGCACAAGCCGGCGGTGCTGGCGCTGTCCCGCCAGCCGCTACCGACCCTGGACCGGCAGAAGTACGCGCCAGCGTCGGGAGTGGCCCGCGGTGCCTACGTGCTGGGAGATGCGCCTGGCGGCAAGCCGGAGGTGGTGCTGATTGCCACCGGCAGCGAGCTCAGCCTGGCCGTCGCGGCACACGAGACGCTGCTCGCCCAGGGCATTCGCTCCCGGGTGGTGTCCATGCCGTCCTGGGACCTCTTCGAGCAGCAGTCGCGCGAGTACCGCGACAGCGTCCTGCCGCCGGAGGTGAAGGCTCGCGTGGCGGTGGAGCAGGCCTCGACCTTCGGTTGGGAGCGCTACGTGGGGAGTGAGGGGAAAGTCATCGGCATGCAGACGTTCGGCGCCTCGGCACCGCTCAAGGAGCTGCAGAAGCACTTTGGCTTCGAGCCGGAGCGAGTGACGGCGGTGGCGAAGGAGTTGCTGGGCAGGAGGTGACATTCCGTGGAGTCCTCGAGCCATGAGCCGGAGCGCTCGCTCGTTGCCGGACGGCTGGTGGCAGTCTTTCTTCCCGGCCGGGGCATGCTGGGTGCCTCGCTGCGGCTCGGTGGGGAAGAGTTGCTGGGGCGCGTCGAAAACCTGGCCGCCGCGGCTTCTCGGGGGAGCACCGCTGGCATCCCGCTGCTCTACCCCTGGGCGAACCGGCTCGCCGCGGCCCACTACCGCGCCGCCGGACGCGAAGTGGCGTTGGACTTGCACTCGCCGCTGCTCCACTTCGACGAGAATGGGCTGCCCATCCATGGGGTACCGTGGGCCCAGTTGGCTTGGGAGTTGACGGAGGCGAGCGAGACGAGGCTGCGGGCTCGGCTCGACTGGCAGCGAAAGGACTTGCTCGGCCTCTTTCCCTTCCGTCACCGTGTCGAGCTGGCGCTTACCCTCAGTCCGGACGGACTGCTTTTGGAAACAACGGTGCTGGCGAATAGCGGAGACTCGGTCCCGGTGACGTTTGGCTTCCACCCGTACTTCTCCCTTCAGGGCCTGCCTCGCAGCCGCTGGCGGCTGAAGCTTCCGGCCATGCGGCGCCTGGCGTTGGACACTCAAGGCATTCCGACCGGCAGGGAGACGCCTTTCGCTGGCTTCGACGCGGCGCTCGACACTCAGGGCTTTGACGACGGTTTTGTCCTCGCCGGCGAGACGGCGGCGCTGTCGCTGTCAAACTCAAAACGGCGGCTCACCGTGGAGCTCCTGGCTGGCTACGCCTGCGCGCAGGTGTTTGCCCCTCGAGACAAAGAGTACGTCGCCCTCGAGCCGATGACAGCGCCGACCAACTCGCTCATTTCAGGGGACGGGCTGCGCTTCGTCCAACCGGGTGGCCAATTCCGCGCCGCCTACCGTATTCACGTCGAGGAGTTGCCGGCCGTTGGTGTGGGCACGAGCCCGGCTCGCGTCCTGCGCTGAGGGCCGTCCTCCCCTCAGCTGCCCAAGGCCGGTTGGCGTCAAGGCCGGTTGCACCGTCGCAGCCTCGGGTGGCCGTGTGGGGGGTGTGCTGCGAAAGCGAGTAGGATAAAAGCCGCGGCTCGCCTGGGTGCCTCCCCAGTGCACACCTTGCCCGAGGAGACGCTCACCGCATGGACCCGAAGCCTGCTGTTAAGCCCAGTGCCTCCCCGGCCAAGCCTCTGTCGCCGCCGCGACGGGAGGGCAAGGGCGCAGCAGAGGTGGCGTCGGGTGAAGCGCAGCCTTTCCGGTACCCGTTGGAGTGCCCCTTTGAGGAGCCGGACTGGAAGCGCATTCCCGGGTTCCGGAGCGCGACCCGCACCGACTGGGAGAGTGCGCTCTGGCAGCGCAAGCACACGCTGAAGAATTTGCGGGAAGTGAAGGCGGCCCTGGGCGACTTTCTCCCGGACGAGTTGGCGGAGAGCATCGAACGCGACCAGCGCGAGCGGGCGACCATGTCCATCCTGGTGACGCCGCAGATGGTCAACACCATGGACCTGGAAAACCTCTGGTCCGACCCGGTGCGGCGCTACATGCTCCCGGCCCTGGCCGACCGCCGTACCGATTGGCCCAACCACCCGCGGGCTAGCCGAGACAGTCTCCACGAGGCTGAAATGTGGGTGGTGGAGGGCCTCACCCACCGCTACCCCACGAAGGTGCTGGCCGAAGTCCTGTCCACCTGCCCCCAGTACTGCGGCCACTGCACGCGGATGGACCTGGTTGGCAACGACGTGCCCCAAGTGGACAAGAAGCGCTTCGTCGTCCCCCAGCAGACGCGGTACGAGCAGATTCTCAGCTACCTGCGCCGGACGCCCGGCGTCCGGGACGTGGTGGTTTCCGGTGGCGACGTCGCCAACCTGCCGATTGGAACGCTGGAGGCCTTCGTCTCCGCGCTGTTGGACATTCCCAACATCCGTGACATCCGCCTGGCCACCAAGGGCTTCATGGCCATTCCCCAGCACTTCCTCCAGGACTCGGTGCTGTCCGGGTTGGAGCGACTGGCGAAAAAAGCCCGCGCCAGTGGCGCGCAGCTGGCACTGCACACCCACGTCAACAATGCCCGGCAGCTCACGCCGCTCGTCACCCGAGCCGCGGACGCGCTTCTGGCGATGGGCTTTCGCGATATCCGCAACCAGGGAGTGTTGCTGCGCGGGGTGAATGCCACGGCCAAAGACTTGCTCGAGCTGTGCTTCACCCTGCAGGACCGAGCGCACATTCTCCCGTACTACTTCTACATGTGCGACATGATTCCCAACTCTGAGCACTGGCGCGTCTCGGTGGCGGAGGCGCAGACGCTTCAGCACGACATCATGGGGTATTTGCCGGGCTTCGCCACGCCGCGGATTGTTTGCGACGTCCCCTTCGTCGGCAAGCGCTGGGTCCACCAGGTCGCCGAGTATGACCGGGAGCACGGCATCAGCTACTGGACCAAGAATTACCGCACCGGCATTGAGCTCGAGGACTCGAGCGCTCTGTCCCGCAGGTACGAGTACTACGACCCCATTTATGCGCTCCCCGAGGCCGGCCAGGCGTGGTGGCGCGAGCAGGTCGCGACCTCCTGAGCCTCGAGATGCTTGACGCTGCGGCCGAGCCCTGGCGCGTCCTGTACCCCGACGCAGCGGCGCACCAGTGGAATGACTGGCGCTGGCAGATGCGCCATGCCGTCCGCAGCATGGCGGAGCTCGAGCGGCACCTCACCCTCACCGACGCCGAGCGCGCCGGCTGTCGCGACACCGCGGCCCTCTTCCGGCTGGGCATCTCGCCCTATTACCTCTCGCTCATCGACCGGGAGCACCCCTTCTGCCCGGTGAGGATGCAGGCCATTCCCATCCACGCGGAGGCGCGGGTGCGGCCGGGAGAGCTCAAGGACCCGCTCGGGGAGGACATCACCCGTCCCGTCCCTGCCATCGTCCACCGCTACCCCGACCGGGTGCTGCTGCTCGCCCTGGACAGCTGTTCCACCTACTGCCGGCACTGCACCCGGCGCCGCATCACCAAGGGCGGCGAGGCGGAGCTGAGCCGAGGGGAGCTGGAAAAGGGCATTGCCTACGTGCGGGCCCACCCCGAAGTCCGCGACGTCCTCATTTCTGGAGGGGACCCCTTCCTCTTGTCCGAGGCGCGGCTCGAGGAGCTCCTCGCGCCGCTGCGCGCCATCCCCCACGTGGAGCTTTTGCGCATCGGCACCCGGGTGCCGGTCTGTCTGCCGATGCGCGTCAATGAGGCCCTGGCGCGGCTGTTGCGCCGCTATGCGCCGCTCTTCGTGGTCACGCATTTCAACCACCCCAAAGAGCTGACGGCCGAGGCGCGGCGTGCCTGCGAGCTGTTGGTGGACCATGGGGTGCCGGTGGAAAACCAGGCGGTGCTGTTGCGCCGGGTGAATTCCGAGGCGCGCATCATCAAGGAGCTGAACCACGCGCTTTTGCGGGCGCGGGTGCGGCCTTACTACCTGCACCAAATGGATGTGGCGCAGGGCTGCGAGCACCTGCGCACCCCGCTCGCCACCGGGGTGAAAATTCTCGAGGCGCTGCGGGGCCACACCTCGGGGCTAGCCGTCCCCCACCTGGCGGTGGACTTGCCCGGGGGCGGAGGCAAAGTGACGCTGCAGCCGGAGTACGTCGTCGAGCGCCGGGGAAGCGAGACGGTATTTCGAAACTTCAAGGGGGAGACGTACCGCTACCCGGAGCCAGAAGAGACGGACACCAGCTGTCCGTACGACGAGGTGTGGCAGAAGGGGCGGGCATGAGTGGGGCCTTTCAGGAGCATCTTTTGCAGGGCCAGCACGCCTTCGTCACCGGGGGCACGAGCGGCATCAACCTGGGCATTGCTCGGCGGCTGGCCCAGGCCGGCGCCCGGCTGTCGCTGCTTGGGCGAAATGGCGACCGCGGCCAGCGGGCGGTGGAGACGCTGCAAGCCTTCGGCGCCGAGGCCGCCTTTCACCAGGCAGACGTGCGTGAGTACGCCGCCCTGGAGCGGGCTTTTCGCGAAGCCGTGGAGCGCTGGGGCCAGCTGGACATTCTGGTCAACGGCGCGGCCGGCAACTTCCCTGCGCCGGCGCTGGGCATGTCCTCCAACGGCTTTCGCGCGGTGGTGGACATTGACTTGGTGGGCACCTTCAACAGCTGTCGTGCCGGCTTCGAGCACCTACGGCAACCTGGCGCAGCCGTCATCAATGTCTCGGCCCCACAGGCCTACGCCCCGGCGCCCCTGCAGGCCCACGTCTGTGCCGCCAAGGCCGGGGTGGACATGCTCACCCGGGTGCTGGCCATGGAGTGGGGTGGGGCGGGTGTGCGGGTGAATTCCATTACCCCGGGGCCGATTGCCGGGACGGAAGGCATGCAGAGGCTGGCTGGAAGCGCGGAGGCCGCTGCGCGCCTCCTCGGGACGGTGCCGCTCGGACGGCTGGGGACAACAGAGGACGTGGCCGAGGCAGTGCTTTTCCTCTCGTCTTCAGCGGCGTCCTTCATCACCGGGGCGGTGCTGGTGTGTGACGGGGGCTGGTCCCTGGGCGGCCTCGGCCACCTGGTGCCGGGCGGTTGAGGAGCAGGCGACTGGGCACGAGTCGACCGGAGGATTCCTCGCCGTCGGGCGCCCGCCGGGGGAGAGTCAGCACAGCTCGCTCCATGCGCACCCGGCTCTTGTTGTTGTTGCTGCTGCTGGCTCCTGGCGTCGGGCACGGCGCTGAGACGGTGCGCATCGCCATCGGCGAGCGCAGCGGGCCCATCACTCTGAAGGGGCGCAACCTCGCCGCCGGTTCGGACACCGAGGACGGGCCCTTCACTCCGCTTGGCGGGGGGGAGGCCCGCATCCGCATTCTCAAAGGCCGGCTGGAGGTGAATGGCATTGTCGCCGAGCCCCTGGCGGTGCGCTTTCGGGCGGGCGAAACCGAGCGCGGCACCGGGGACGAGCCCATCCGTGCCGGCACCACTGGGGTGAGAGGCGACGTGGTGGCGCTGGTGCAACGGGGGCGGTTGCTACTGGTCAACGTGCTGCCCTTGGAGGACTACGTGGTGGCCGTGCTGGGCGGTGAGATGCCGCCGTCCTTCCCGCTGGAGGCGCTCCGGGCGCAGGCGGTGGCGGCGCGTACCTACGCGCTCAACAAAAAGCTCGAGACCCTGGACGAGCCCTTCCACCTCGGAAGCAGCGTGCTGGCCCAGGTGTATGGCGGCCTCGAACGGGAGACGCCCAAAACGCGCGAGGCGACCGCCAGCACGAAGGGGCAGGTGCTTACCTTTGAGCTCGAGCCCATCGAGGCCTACTTTCATTCCTCCTGCGGCGGACAGACAGAGACCGGGCTGGCAGCGCTGCAGCGCGACTTGCCCTACCTGCAGTCCGTGCCCTGTCCGTGCGGGAAGCACCCGGCGACGCAGTGGGTGACGGTGTTGAGCGCCCAGGAGTTGGAGGAAGCGTTGGGGCGGGAGGCGCATGGGGAGGTGCGGGTGCTTTCACGGACGTCCACTGGCCGGGTGCGGAAGCTCCAGGTGGGCAGCCGCACCCTGGAGGGCGTCGAGTTTCGCCAGCGCCTCGGCTACGAGCGCGTGCGCTCGCTCCTCTTCGAGGTGACGCCGGACGGTAAGGGCGGGGTGCGGCTGGTGGGGCGGGGTTTTGGCCACGGCGCAGGACTTTGCCAGTGGGGCGCCAAGCTGATGGCCGATGCTGGGTCGAGTTACCGGGAGATTCTGTTGCACTACTACCCGGGCACCGAGCTCCAGACGCTGTACTGACGCCCCCACCGCCCTCGGTTGCGGTGGACGGTAACGGCGCGGTGCGCGCAGAGTCCCGGGGTTGGTTTTCTCCGAAATGGTAAGTGAAAGCCGCCTTGGGGAGGGTGTCTATGAAAGCGCTGACGACGGTCGTGGCTCGCGTCCTTTTTGCGTTGCCGTACGGAATTTTTGGCCTCTTTCACCTGATGGGCGGCCAGCGGATGGCGCCCCTGGTGCCCGTCCCGGGCGGTGTGTTTTGGATTTACTTCACCGGCGTCGCGATGCTCGCCGGGTGCATCGGCCTGATTACGAAAATCCAAGGGAAATGGGCAGCGCTCGGCATTGCGGCACTGATGGTGCTGTACATCGTGCTGGTGCACGTCCCTGGGCTCGGGAGCTCGGACCCGGTCCTGAAGCAGGTGCAGACCATCAACCTCCTGAAGGACATTTCCCTCTTGGGCGGGGCGCTCACCTGGGCCGGGATTTTCATGCGTCACGAGGCGGCGTGAGACGCCGGGGGGGGGCCAGCCCGGTGGGGGGTGGCGGGACTCCGGCTGTGGAGTAAAAGCACCCGCCTGCTGTGGCGCTCTCCGACTACGACTACCCGCTTCCGCAGCAGTCCATTGCCCAGGCGCCGCTCGCCGAGCGCGACGCCTCAAGGCTCCTCGTCCTTGACCGGCGAAGCGGGGCGGTGTCCCACCACCGCACCGCTGAGCTGCCGGAGCTGCTACGTCCAGGGGACTTGCTCGTCCTCAACGACACCCGAGTGGTGCAAGCGAGGCTACTCGGGCACAAGCGCCACACCGGCGGCCGCACGGAGCTGCTCCTCGTCCAGCCCGCGGCAGAGACAGCGGTGGAGACGGCGCTTGGCCAAGCGGCCGCTGGCCAGGCGTGGGTGTGTCTTGGCCAGTCCAGCAAAGGGTTGAAGGCCGGCGCCCAGCTGGACTTTCCCGGTGGGCTGCAGGCGGATGTGGAGGAGGCGCTAGCAGAGGGCCAATGGCGCGTCGTCTTCTCCGGGCAAGGCACGCTCGCTGAGCGGCTGGCCAGCGCGGGGAGGCTTCCCTTGCCTCCCTACATTCACCGGGCGCCCACCGAGGAGGACGAAGCGCGCTACCAAACCATCTACGCACGCGTCCCGGGCAGTATCGCCGCCCCCACCGCTGGTCTGCACTTCACCCCGGCGCTGCTGGAGAGGCTTGCGGCGCGAAGCATCTCCACCGTCTCGGTGACGCTGGACATTGGCCCTGGGACGTTTCTCCCGGTACGCAGCGAGGACGAGTCGCTACACCGGATGCATCCGGAGCGCTTCCAGGTGCCGGCCGAATCGGCCGCACGCATCCAGGCCGCGCGCCAGGCAGGGCGACGGGTGGTAGCGGTGGGGACGACGGTGGTCCGCACCCTGGAGTCGGCGGTGGAGGAGACGGGCCGGCTGCGCGCCGGCTCGGGCCAGACGACACTCTTCCTTCGGCCGGGGGCTCGCTTCCGCCTGGTTGACGCGCTCCTCACCAACTTCCACCTGCCGCGCTCGACGCTGCTGATGCTGGTGTCCGCCTTCGCTGGCCGGGAGAAGGTGCTCGCCGCCTACGCCGTCGCGGTGGAAGCAGGGTACCGCTTCTTCTCCTACGGCGACGCGATGCTGGTAGAGGACGGCCTCAGGTGAGCGCCTCCTTCCGCTTCGAGCTGCTGCACCAGGACAGAGGGACGCGCGCTCGACGGGGCCGCTTAATCACCAGCCATGGCACAGTGGAGACACCGGTCTTCATGCCGGTGGGGACGCTCGCCACGGTGAAGGCCGTCGGGCAGGATGACCTCGAGGCATTGGGGGCTGAGGTGCTTCTCGGAAACACCTACCACCTCATGTTGAGGCCGGGCGAGGACCTCATCCGCGGCCTGGGCGGGCTGCACCGCTTCATGAGCTGGCCGCGGGCGCTGCTCACCGACAGTGGCGGCTTCCAGGTTTTCAGTCTGGCCAAGGCCCGCAAGATTTCCGACCAGGGCGTGGTCTTTCAGTCGCACCTGGACGGGAGTCCCCAACTGCTTACCCCGGAGCGCTCGGTTGCCATCCAGGAGGCGCTCGGTGCGGACATCATCATGGCCTTCGATGAGTGCCCGGCGTCCAGTGCCGAGCGGTCCGCGTTGGAGCAGGCCCTTGTCCGGACGACGCTCTGGCTCTCCCGGTGTGCCGCGGCCTGGAGCCGCGGGCCGAATGCGCTCTTTGGGATTGTCCAGGGAGGCTTGGACTTTGGGCTCAGGCGGCGCCACGTGGAGGAGGTGTGCAGCGTGGACCTCCCGGGCTACGCCCTCGGCGGCTACTCGGTGGGCGAGGCGCCACAGCGGATGCATGCCTCGGTGGACGAGGTGGCGCCGTTGTTGCCACCGGAGCGACCGCGCTACCTGATGGGGGTGGGGACGCCGGTGGACCTGGTCCACGCCATGGCGGCCGGGGTGGACATGTTCGACTGCGTGCTGCCCACCCGCTGCGCGCGCAACGGGCTGCTCTTCACCTCCGGCGGGCGGCTCGTCATTCGCAATGCCGCCTACGCCCGCGACGAGCGACCGGTGGACGCCGCCTGCAGCTGTTACGTCTGTCGCACCCACTCCCGGGCCTACCTTCGCCACCTGTTTTCCACCCGGGAGGTGCTGGCGCTGCGCCTCAACACCTTGCACAACCTCCACCACTTCCTGGAGCTGATGCGCCAGGCCCGCGAGGCAATTGTCGAAAACCGCTTCGCGGCGTTCGCCGCCGACGTGGTGACGCGCGAGGGAGGGGAGTCGAGCCGGGCTGAGGTGGAAGGCGTCGAAGAGTGAAAGGAGCGACGCGGGTGGGGCCGCTTCTTTCCAGGCGAAGCTTTCCGCATAGAACAACCCATTCGGACGCCCACCTACGGAGGTGAACTTGGCTGCCTACATCATCATCACGAGATTTCGGACGCGGAATTCGAGTCAGTTGCAGGCCTACGCGAGCAAGCGCGAGTCTTTTTTGGCCGGTCACCCCATCCGCTGGCTGGCCAACTTCAGTGGACGCTTCGAAGTCGTCGAGGGGCCGGGGGCTGAGTCGGTGGCGGTTCTCGAGTTTCCGACACTGGCCGAGGCCAGGGCTTGGTACACGAGTCCTGTCTACCAGGAGGCATGCCAGCACCGTTTTCGCGGCGGCGACTACGGCGTGATGATTGTCGAGGGCATCGCCGCCCCGCCGACGAAGTAGGGCCCTCTGGTCCGACTCGAAGCGGAGTGCTTCACGCCCCCACCGGACGTCGTCTGCGGCGGGGCTTCTGCGAGCCCACCCTGTCGAGAACACCCAGCGACAGAGTTGCCGCCTCCTTCAGGTGGGGCGCCTTGGCGCCGGTGCGGCCAAGCAGCGCCAGTCCATGGGCCTGGGCGGCGAAGAATCGCGCCAGTTGACGCAAGTCGCCGCGCCTGGCCAGTGTTTTGTCCCTTCCGAGCGCCGCGTGGAATGCCTCCTCGCTGTGGCGCACGGAGGCGACGACGCGCTCGAGAATGGCGGGTGGGGCAGTGACGCAACCGACGGCGGTATTGAGCAAAAGGCAGCCCCGGGGGCCGCCCGGCCGGGTGGTTTGCTCGATGACCGCGTCCAAGTAGTTGGCCACGGCGGCCCGTCCGGCATGGGGCGGAGCCAGGTGCATCGCCAGGCCAGCCTGCACCTGCTTCGCGTAGCGCTCGATGGCCGCCTCGAAGAGCTGGGCCTTGTCACCAAACGTGGCGTAGAGGCTCGCCCGGTGGATGCCGAGCGCGTCCACCAGGTCCTGAATGCTGGTCGCCTCGTAGCCGCGCTCCCAGAAGAGGCGCACCGCTTCGTCGAGGGCGGTCTCGGTGTCGAAGGCTTTGGGTCTGGCCATGGTGGCTCGAGGCCCCTCGAGTCTAACTCCCTGGAATCACGGTGGCCGGCACAAATGGAGGGTTTAGTGGAACGAGCGTTCCATAACTCTTACTAGGGTCGCTGGCTTCCGCACACAGGCGCGGGAGACTTTCCAAGGAGCAGGCACATGAAGCGGTTTGACGGCAAGGTGGTACTGGTGACAGGCGGCGGGACGGGTATCGGCCGCGCCGCGGCGTTGGCCTTTGCTCGGGAAGGGGCCAAGGTGGTGGTGGCCGGCCGGCGGGAGGAACAGGGAGTCAGTGTGGTGAAAGCCATCCAAGCAGCCGGCGGCACGGCAAGCTTCGTCCGTACCGATGTTGCCACCGAGAAGGACGCCATCGGGGCGCTGGACTTCGCGGTGAAAACCTACGGAAAGCTCGACGTGCTCTTCAACAACGCCGGGACCGAGGGAAAGAACGGGCCCATCTCTGAGTTGCAGGCGGCCGACTTTGACTTCACCTTCGCCACCAACGTCAAAGCGGTGTGGCTCCTGATGAAGCACGCCCTTCCTCACCTGGCCAAAACCAAGGGCACCATCGTCAACAATGGCTCCATCGTCGCCGACGTGGGCCTTGCTGGAACGACGCTCTATTCGATGACCAAGGGTGCAGTGCACACCCTCACCCGCGCGGCGGCGATGGAATTCATCCAGTCCGGCGTCCGCGTCAACGCCGTCGCGCCGGGACCCATCCTGACCGAGGCTGCCAGCCGCATGTTTGGCTCTCCGGAGAAGTTCGACGAATTCTTCAAGCCCCGGGTGCCGGCCGGAAGGACGGGGCAGCCCGAGGAGATTGCCGAGGGCGTGCTCTACTTAGCCTCGGCACAAGCCGCCTTTGTCGTCGGACAAATCCTCACCATCGACGGTGGCCTCACCGCGCAGTGAGCCCGGTCAAAGGGCGTCCTGGCCGCCGGAGACGGCGGGCCAGGGAAGGCTGATCCATCGGCCGCCCGAGGCGTCGCACGGCGCGCGTGTTGGGCGCGCTTGCCAGTCGTCTCGCTCCGTCGGGGCGGGGGGTTGCGCTGGGCTGAACAGCCGTTCGGGGGCAGCAAGCTGATCGCCGGCTGATCGCTTGCACGGGGCGGACCCGGGGGGAAACCGCCCGGCGTGTCTTGTGCTGGGCTGCCACCTCCGGTAAACGCTGCCCCCGCCATTTTTCCCTCGGGGAAGGCCCCTTGGGAGGAGACACCCACCGTGCACCACGACTTCGTGCTGCTCGCCCAGACGGGCGGAGCGCAGGGCTACATGACCTTTGTCTTCTTCGGCGGGATGATTGCCATCATGTATTTCCTGATGATTCGGCCTCAGCAGAAGCAGCTGAAGGAGCACAAGGCGCTCCTGGCCGGTCTCAAGAAGGGGGACGCAGTGGTGACCCAAGGGGGCCTCATCGGGAAAATCGCCGAGATTGGCGACCGCGAGGTGAAGCTGGAGGTGTCGCAGGGTGTGAAAATCCGCGTCCTCAAGTCCTCCGTGCAGTCGGTGACTCCCAACGCCGAGGCGCCCAAGGCCGAGGATAAGAAAGAGGAGAAGTGATGGACCGCAGCTGGTGGCGGAACGTCATCCTCATCCTGGTGGTGACGGCCGGGTCGGTCTGGTACCTGGTCCCGACGTACTACTACTTCTTCGTCCTGCCTCGCGCGCAGCGCAACGACATCAAGCTTCTGTCGGAGCGGTTGCCGACCTGGGCGCGCTTTCCCGACCACCGGCTGAATTTGGGGCTGGACCTGCAGGGCGGCATTCACATGGTGTTGCAGGTGGACACCAAGACGGCGCTCCAGAAGCGAGTCGAGCGCCGGGGCCTGCAAATCTCCAACTACCTGCGCGACAAAGGGCTCGCGCCGGTCAGCGTCGAGGCCAACCGGGAGCGGCTTCAACTGACGGTGCTGGCCAAGGACGCCGCCGAGATGGACGGCATGCAGAAGGAGTTGCAGGGCTTCGAGGACTTCAGCGTCGTGTCCCGGGACGGCCCGAAGTTGGTGCTCGGGCTGAAGGACGCTCAGGTGGCGCGCTTCAAGGAGGAGTCGGTCGACCAGGCGATGCTCGTCATCCGCCGCCGCATCGACAAGTGGGGCGTGGCCGAGGTGGACGTGCGCAAGCTGGGCACCGACTCCATTCAAATCTCGCTTCCCGGCCGGCAGGACCCGGAGCAGGCCAAGGAGCTCATCGGCACCACCGCTCAGCTCGAGTTTAGGATGGTCGACGACACCAGCCCCTATTTCAAACAGCTCTTGGCGGAGAGCCCGCCGCCGCCCGGCTCCCAGATTGTGCTCACCCAGTCGGAGGGCTTCGACCAGCTGCAGGGGCCGGAGCGCGAACCGCTGCTCCTCTACGCACGCCCGAAGACGCCGGCCGGGCGCGAGGTGCTGCTCGAGTGCGTACCCTCCAAGACGAAGAAGGGCGCTTGCGAGTCCTACCGCACCTACCTGGTGGACAAGACGGTGCCCCTCACCGGCGAGAGCCTGGCCGGAGCCGATGCCTCGGTGGGGCAGCTCGGGGAATTCGAGGTCAATCTCTCCTTCGACACCCAGGGCGGTCTCGAGTTCGGCAAGCTCACCGAAGCCAACGTCGGCAAGCGGATGGCAATTGTGCTCGACGAGAACGTGAATTCCGCGCCGCGCATCAACGAGAAAATTCCGAATGGCCGCGCGCGAATTACCCTCGGCCGCGGCGGAAACAAGTCCTACGCCGAGCAGCGTCAGGAGGCTGAGAACCTGGCCCTGGTGCTCAAGGCGGGGGCGCTTCCGGCGCCGGTGACGGTCGGCGAAATCCGCCAGGTGGGAGCGAGCCTGGGCGACGAGCTCATCCGCAAGGGCAGCCTCGCGGCGGTGGTTGGCTTGGCTCTGGTTGTCTTCTTCATGGCCCTCTACTACCGAGGTGCCGGCCTCATCGCGGACGCAGCGCTGCTCCTCAACGGCCTGCTGATTCTGGCCGGGCTGGCGCTCTTCAACGCCACTCTCACGCTGCCCGGCATCGCCGGCTTCGTGCTCACCTTGGGCATCGCGGTCGACGCCAACGTCCTCATCAACGAGCGCATCCGAGAGGAGCTGTCGCACGGCCGGAGCCCGCGCGCGGCGGTAGACCAGGGCTATGACCGGGCTTTTTGGACCATCTTCGACGCCCACGTCACCACCCTCATCGCCGGAGTCATCCTGTTGCTGACCGGGACCGGTCCAGTGCGAGGCTTCGCCACCTCCCTCATCATCGGCATCCTGGCCTCGCTCTTCACCTCCATCGTGGTGACTCGAACCATCACCACCTACCTCGTGCACGGGCGAAACGCCCAGACAGTCTCGGTCTAGCCCAGCATGCAGATTCTCAAGAAGACTCCGAATATCGACTTCATCGGCAAGCGCCGGCCGGCGGTCTTCATCTCCACCGTGCTCAACCTGGCGATTTTGGTGGGGCTGCTCACCGTGGGCTTCAACTTCGGTGTCGACTTCGCCGGCGGCACGGTGGTGGAGCTGAAGTTCAACCACCCCATCCGCGCCGACGAGGTGCGCGCCCGGGCCGAGGCGGCGGGTTTGAAGGACGTCAACGTGCAGGGCATCGGCGCGGCCAGCGAGAACAGCTTCCTCCTCCGGCTGGGGGGCACCACCCAGCTCACCGCGGACAATGCGCAGGCCGTCCTCAAGGCGCTGCAGGGGATGGGCGGAACCAGCAACTTCTACACCGACGTGGAGAACGGCCTCATCAACTTCCGCAGCACTGCCAAGCTAGCGCCCGAGGTGGTGCGGGCCGCGGTCGCGGCCGCGGGCTTGGGCGTCAAAGAGGTGCGGGACCTCGGGCCGGCCCAAGGGGGCGGGCAGGACTACCAGATTGTGGCCTCCGGCATGGCGGACCGCATCACCCAAGGGCTGAGCCGGGGGCTGGCTGCGCCGGACTTCACCACCCAGCGCATCGACTACGTCGGGCCGCAGGTGGGCAAGGAGCTGCGGAACAAAGGCATCGCGGCGCTGCTCTACTCGATGGTGGCCATTCTTCTGTACGTCGCCTTCCGCTTCGACCTCAAATTCGCACCGGGCGCGGTACTGGCGATGGTGCACGACGTCATCATGGTGGCCGGCTACTACCTGGTGACACGCCGCGAGTTCAACCTCACCTCCATCGCCGCGCTGCTCACTGTCACCGGCTACTCCATCAACGACACCATCGTCATTTACGACCGAATCCGCGAGGAGATGGCCAAGTACCGGGGCAAGCCTCTCCCGGAAATCATCAACATCGCGGTCAACGAGACGCTGTCCCGCACCATTCTCACCTCGGGCGTCACCGCACTGAGCTTGGTGGGCTTGCTCATTTTCGGGGTGGGAGAAATCTGGGACTTCGCCATGGCCATGCTGGTGGGCATCATCGTCGGCACCTACAGCTCGGTGTACATCGCGAGCCCGCTCACCATCTGGATTGACCAGCGCGCGGCGGCGCGGGCGCGAGCCGCGAAGTCGACAGGCATCATCCACGCCGGCTGAGGCCTGAAGGGGGGAGGGCGGCCCCTCGGCGAGGCTCGGGAGCTGCCACAGGCTGGGGGGAGGCGTTCTGCCCTTCAGGCTGTGCAACCCATTCCAAGCACAAGCTTGCACATGACGCGTCAGGAACGAGGCGTGGCTTTCCAACGGGCTTCCCCAGTGGCGGTGGCCAACAGCGCCCGCGCCGCCTTTGGTGGCCAAGCCCTGACCGCAAAAGGACGAGCGGAAGTGGTAGCCGAGTTCGAGCGCCCCCTCCTGGCAGGACGAGGGGCGCAGGGAGACGTGGCCGACAATGTCTTCCTCAGGTTCCACCGCCCACCATCCGCCCTCGGTTTGAGTTTTCTTTAAGCGGGCGCGCGTCTGGTTCGACCGAGACGTGCGGCCCCCACCAGATGGTTTTCGCGTCACTCCACGGTTGGTGGGAGGGCCTGCAAGTCGTCCGTCGTCCAGGCTCGAAGCAGAAAGCCGCTCCGGTGGTGAGCGGCATGGAGAAAGCCATACCAAGCTGACCGCAGTGCAAACAGAAAGGCCGCCCGAAAAAAGGAGAATGCCAATTCCGCTGCGGGTGGGGCCTGTCAGACCAATTGGCTAACTCTACCTTCCGTAGAAGGAGAGGACGCCCCCTCAGCTGCGCTGGATTCTGCCGAGTCTCGACATTGCTTCCGCTGAGCGCCTGGCGACGGCGCTCAGCGTGGACCGCCTCGCGGCACGGGTGCTGGTGGCGCGCGGGCTGTCTGACCCGGAGACGGCGGCGCAATTCCTGGCCAACGGGTTGTCGGACTTGCCCGACCCGTTTCTCATGCGCGGGATGCGCCCGGCGGTGGACCGCCTGGTGCGTGCCGTGCAGCGCCGGGAGCGGGTGACGCTGTACGGCGACTACGACGTCGACGGGGTCTGCAGTACGGCTCTGATGTCGCTCTTCCTCGAGGAGTGCGGGGCGCAGGTGGCGACCTCCATCCCGCACCGCATTCGCGACGGCTACGGCCTCAACCGGGCGGCGGCGGAGCGCATTGCCCAGGACGGGACGGCGGTGCTGGTGACGCTCGACTGTGGAATTACCGCCGCGGCCGAGGTGGGCCGGGCTCGGGACTTGGGGCTGGACGTGGTGGTGGTGGACCACCACACGGTGCCGGCGGTGTTGCCTCCGGCGCTGGCGGTGCTCAACCCCCACCAGGAGGGCTGTGGCTACCCCACCCGCCACCTCTGCGCAGCCGGGGTGGCCTTCACCTTGTGCATGGCCCTGCGCAAGGGGCTGCGCGAGGTGGGGCATTTCGCGCAGCGGCCCGAGCCCAACCTCAAGGCGCTGCTCGACTTGGTGGCGCTGGCCACGGTGGCCGACGTGGTGCCCCTCACCGGCGTCAACCGGGTGCTGGTGAAGCACGGCCTCATGGCGCTCTCCCGTGCGGCGCGCCCCGGCATCCGCGCCCTCAAGGAGGCGGCTGGACTCGGGGCGGAGCAGCTGGTGACGAGTGGCCTGGTGGGCTTCCGCCTCGGCCCGAGAATTAACGCCGCCGGCCGGCTGGACGACGCGGGCCTGGGGCTGCGGCTGCTCCGCGCCACCACTCTCGAGGAGGCGCGGCCTTTGGCCCACGCGCTGGACGTGGCCAACCAGGAGCGGCAGCTCATCGAGCAGCGCATTCTCGGCGCGGCGCTCACGCAGGCAGAGGCCCAAGGGGCGGCCAGGGGCTTGGTGCTGTGGGGCGAGGACTGGCACGCCGGGGTGGTGGGAATTGTCGCCGCCCGGGTGGTGGAGCGGCTCCACCGGCCGACGGTGGTGGTGGCGCTGGAGGCGGGGCAAGGCAAGGGCAGCGCGCGCAGCATCGAGCGCTTCCACCTGGTGGAGGCGCTGCAGCAGTGTGCCGAGCACCTGTTGCGCTACGGCGGCCACCGTGCCGCCGCCGGGGTGACGGTGGAGGGGCACCGGCTGCCGGCTTTCCGCGAAGCGTTTGGCCGGGTGGCGGGGCAGCTGTTGACTCCGGAGGACCTCGAGCCACGCTGCCGGGTGGACGCGGTGGTCGAGCCGGAGGAGCTCACCGAGCGGGCGGTGGACGGCCTCTCGGTGTTGGGGCCCTTCGGCCAAGGCAACCCCGAGCCCCTCCTCGCCGCCCGGGGGCTGCAGGCCCGTTCCCGGGTGCTGCAGAGCAAGCGCGGGGGGGCAGGGCACCTCAAGCTGTCCCTTCCCGAGGCGCCGCGGCTGGACGCCATTGGCTTCGGCATGGCGGAGCGGGCCGGCGAGACGGACGGGCCGGTGGACCTCGCCTTCCAGGCGACGGTGGACGAGTACCGCGGTCAGCGGCGCGTGGCCCTCAAGCTGAAGGACCTCCGGGCGGCTTCCTAGGCCACTTCAAGCTCGTCTAAGGTGCGCCGCCCAATGTCCGTCCCGTTCATCACCCAGGTGAAGCGCACCCACAGCTGCGGGCAGCTGACCGCCGCAGACGTGAGCAAGCAAGTGGTCCTCTTCGGCTGGGTGCAGAACCGCCGGGACCACGGGGGCGCGGTCTTCATCGACTTGCGGGACCGGGAGGGACTAACCCAAGTTGTTTTCGAGCCGGACATCGACGTCGAGGCGCACGCTCAGTCGGGCGCGCTGCGGCTCGAATACTGCATCGGCATCCAGGGCGAGGTGGCCTCCCGCGGCGCCAACATCAACCCCAAAATGCACACCGGGGAAATTGAGGTGCGTGCCACTGCGCTCACCATTTTCAACCGCAGCGAGCCTGTCCCCTTCGCCATCGAGGACAGCGTCGACACCACCGAGGAGAAGCGGCTGGCCTACCGCTACCTGGACCTCCGCCGCCGTCCGCTGCAGAACACCCTGGTTAAGCGGAGCCGCATCAACACCCTCACCCGCCAGTACCTGGTGGACGAGGGGTTTCTCGAGCTGGAGACGCCCTTCCTCGGTCGCTACACGCCAGGCGGCGCCCGCAACTTCCTCGTCCCGAGCCGCACCAACCCCGGGAAATTTTACGCGCTGGCCGAGAGCCCCCAGCTGTACAAGCAGCTCTTCATGGTGGGCGGCCTCGACCGCTACTTCCAGATTGTGAAGTGCTTCCGGGATGAGGGAGTGCGCGTCGACCGCCAGCCGGAATTCACCCAGGTGGACTTGGAGATGAGCTTCGTCGCCCAGGAGGACGTCTTCGGCGTCATCGAGGGCCTTCTGAAGCAGCTGTGGAAGGAGGCCCTCGGGGTGGAGCTCACCACGCCCTTCCGGCGGCTGCCGTACGAGGAGTCCATGCGGCGCTACGGCAATGACAAGCCGGACTTGCGCTTCGGCCTGGAGCACGTCGAGCTCACCGAGTTGGTGCGAAGCCGGGGCCCGGAGGGCGGGGTGCCGATGCTGTGGGAGGCGGTGGAGCAGGGCGGCATCGTCAAGGCAATGGTGCTTCCGGCCGCCCAGGCCCTGAGCCGGGCCGAGTCGGACAAGCTGGAGGAGTTTGCCAAGGGCAGCGGGGCGCGCGGGCTGGCGCGCGCCAAGGTGGGGGAGGGCGGGGAGTGGACGCAGTCGCCGTTGTCCAAAACCATTTCTGCCGAGCTGCGCCTCGAAATAAACAAATCCTGCGGGGCCAAGGCCGGCGACCTGTTGCTCTTCCAATTCGGCCGTGAAGCGCTGGTGCAAACGGTGATGGCCAACCTCCGGGTGCACCTGGCCAAGAAGCTGGGCCTCATTCCCGAGGTGGGCAGTGGCGGGCGCTGGGAATTCCTGTGGGTGGTGGACCCGCCCCTCTTCGAGTGGGACGAGGAAGCGCGGAAGTGGGTGGCCGCGCACCACGCCTTCACCCGTCCTCACGACGAGGACCTCCCCTTCCTCACCTCCGACCCGGGCCGGGTGAAGTGCCACCGCTATGACGTCGTCCTCAACGGCTTCGAGATTGGCGGCGGCAGCATCCGCTTACATGACCCGAAGGTGCAGGCGGAGGTGTTTTCTGCCTTGGGCATCCCCGAGGAGGAGGCGCGGGAGAAGTTTGGCTTCCTGCTCGACGCGCTCAAGTACGGGGCCCCGCCGCACGGCGGAATTGCCCTGGGCATGGACCGACTGGTGATGCTGGCCACTGGGGCCGAGTCGCTGAGGGACGTCATTCCCTTCCCCAAGACGAAGACCGGGGCCGACCTCATGACGGGAGCGCCGGGCGACGTGGACGAGCGCCAGCTGGCCGAGCTGCACGTGCGCACCGTGCACCCTCCCAAGCCCTGAGCGAGGGAGGCTGTCGTCCGCGCGGTCGCTGGGCGGCTGCCCCGCTGCCAGACACTCCGAGCCTGGGGGCGCTCACCTCTTAAGGCAACCGGCCAAGGAGCGCGCCGGATGGGGTTTCTGACCTGGTCCGCGGTGGTGGTTCCCGGCAATGGCGGCCGACGCGAGGCCCCTCTCTCTGGGAAGGCCCGGCGGCGTCGCGTTGGGCCTCTTGGTGTACGCCGCCTTCAGCACCTTCCACGTCGCCTCACGCCTTCGGGAGCGGCCATACGACTGGGCGTCGAAGGTGGCCATGCTGCAGGCGGAAACCAAGGCGCTCCAAGAGGCCCTCGCCCAAGCGGCTGCCCGGGGTGCCGAGGCGCCGCTAGCACACGAAAGCCAGGGTACTCATCGACGCTTACCATGCCCGGCTGGGCTTGCTCCATGCATCCTCTCAGGCAGTGCGCGCCGGTTACGCGTCTCGCCGGAAGGCCGGGCCGAGGGGCCATTTTTTTGAGACGAAGGGCGGGCTTCTGCCCGACGGGGCGTAGGGAACTCTGAGCCCCGGGGGGAGGCTAGAGGCGGGCGAAGACGCTGCTGGCGCTGGCCTCTGCGTCGTCTCGGAGCGCTCGCACCAGGGCCCTCAACCGCGACAGCTCGAAGGGTTTGACCAGCATCGCCGCGCGCAGCGCCCGGGCGCGCTCCTCGTCGTCCTTCTCGCTGAAAGCCCCCATCAACACCACCGCCGCCGCCGGCTCCTGGGTGCGAATCTCCTCGCAGGCCGCGAGGCCGCCCCGGTTGGGCATGGCCAGGTCGCTCACCACCACGGTGCGTCCGGTGCGGTTTTTGGGCAGGCCAGCGTGGGCCAGGACGAGCTCGTCGCCGTTGCTGGCGGCGATGACGCGGTGGCCGTCCTTGGACAAAAGCGAGGAGAGCAGAATGCGGAGGGCCTGGTCA
>JBKQSS010000052.1:0-55918 GCA_052143535.1 Myxococcaceae bacterium
CACGCAGCCACCACCGCCAAACCAGCGCGCCTCGGCGCGCCGCTCTTCCAACAACAACTCCAACGTCTCGTCCATTGCGCTGCTGAAGGCCATACCCCATCAACCCGGTTCGCGCTCCCCGCATTCCCAGAAATCTACCTGGACACCCTGCCTGCGCTATCCCCGCGTTTTCAGATCGTTCTCACCCCGCGCTAAGGCCGCCCGCGCGAAGTCTGGGACACTAGGGTGCCGAAGAGTAGGCGTGCGCCTAGGAGATTCCAGAAGACAATGAAGGAAAAGAGCACCGCCACCAGGCCAGAGGTGAGGTGCTGCTCGCTCCGGTAAACAAGCACATAGTTGAGGCCGAAGAGCAGCGCCCCGAGGAGCGCCAAACCGGCGTGCACCCGGGCCGCGAAGCGCAGCGAGATCCTCCGCAACATGCACCAGCCAAGCAGTAGGAGCGAGGCCAGTGCAAAGCGCCAGGCCACGGAGGCCTCGGGCCGCACCAGGCCGAGCTGGAGCTTGATGACCAGCCAAGTCGTCCCCCAGATGCCGCTAGGGAGGAGGAAGAGGAGCACGGTGGGGGCGGCAGCAGTGCGGGTCGCCAAGTTAACGGGAGCGCGGTCCATAGGAGGGCGCCGAGAGCATAAGCGCCTTGCCGGGATCGAATCAGTGACCGCCGCTCAGATCTAGACTAGTCCGGCATGGTAGGCACGCACCCAGTCGTCCCGTCTTTCACCACGGCGTAGGTGTCGACGACATCCGCACACGGCCCCCCCGATCGTGTTACGACTCTGGATACAAATCCAGATGACAGCCAGCCTCGGCGGGTTCATGGTGGGGTCTCCGAGCTTGAAGAGGGTTGTCCTGGACCTCAGGAGGCTTACATGCGCTGGTCTTGCCTAACTGCTCCATTGCTTTGTCTCACCATGCTGGCCTGTGCAACGCCGGAGGCAGCTCCATCTGGGCCGCCGCCCGAGTGGAAGCTCGCTTCGGCCTCTATGTCGGTGGGCAACAACCTCCAGGCCTCGGGAGGGAATGGAGGTCAGCTTTCACTCCAAATCGATAACCGTAACCTCACAGGGCCGACCATAAAATTGTACGTCGGCGGCGGCGCTATTCGGGGCACTTCAGGCCCTGGCCAAGCAGCTCAAATCACGATCCAAGGCGACAGCGCGCGGGGCATCGTCGGAAGCACCCCCTTCACGTGCAATGTGAACACCAATCCCGACGGAAGCTCTCATGTCACTGGGACGATGGGTGCCCGAGCAACTGACTTCAACATCAGCCCCAAGGAGATTAGCGGGCGAATTGCCGGCTTAACGTACAATTTGGGCTGGAACGGGCAACGGTATGAGGGCCGGGTAGATCCCGGGGGCGCGGCCTACATTTCGCTCCCTGCCGTGATGGCTACTTGGACGAATACCGAGGTCGTTTGCCTATTGAGTGTCCTTCTGACTTAACAGCCACAGATGCAGCTTCTCGAACTCCTGGCGACGTCCCGGCCGAGTTACTGGTTTGTAGCGTGCCCCAACGCCAGCCCAAGGTTTGCGGCCCAGGCTCGCCCTGAGCCACGATGGAGCATCGAGCTGGAAGCTTCTGGCGGAGTCGTCGGGCGTTAGTCGCTATCGAGTCGTGTGGTACGGGAATAAAACTGCGGCGCGTTGCATTACCCATCTCAAAACGCACCTCGGGTGGCGCCAGGTGGCCGCGCAGAAACTGCAAAACCTGATGCAGAACTTCGTCTACGTCCAGAACCGACAGGCGTCACGCCCGCATTCACCAGCAACAGACTGACGCTCAATGACGCTCCTAATCGCTCGCAGCTTCGGGGCGGGAGAGGCCGGGGTCCCATTGGGTCTGGCGCTTCGGGTCCGCTATCCGCGCTCCTCGGGTTCGTCGCGTTAAGGCCATCCCACTCGATAGAGAATCTGAAGATTGAGTCGAACTCGGTCGAAGCAGCCAGCTTCGCGGGGCGAGACGTCCCGACCACCTTCTGAGTGCTCAGGGTGCCAAGCCGCCTGGTGATGTCTGCCAATCCCGTGGCGCCCTTGGAAGCGAGCCGACCAGTTTGAAAAAGGCAATCTCCTGACCCACCCGCGGCGAAATGACCCACCCGACCCGGAGCGGATTTCGGGGGTTAGCCGTGGCGTCGGGAATGCATTGTTTGAACAAGCCGTTGCCTAACGAGAGGAAACGTCAATGCAAGACGCAGCCCGACAGACTGTTTCGGACGAAGCCTCCTTGGAGGCTTTGGAGCGGCTGGCCTCGCTCGGAGAGCTCATGGACCCGACGGCACTGCTCAGCAAGCCCGAAGTGACGCAGGCTGTGCGCTTGGCCGCTGCCGCCGTCGCGCTGTCAGACCTTGAGCGTTACGACGGCTTGCAGGGCGTCATGGTCGGGCGAGCCTACAGTATCGCCTACCAAGAGCTCTCCCGGTACCAAGCGAAAGACGGGCCACTGGTGGGCTGGCTTTCGCGGAGGGTCCAGGACGGCCTCCTACGGGACTTCGCCTAAGGGCGCGTCTCGCCTTGGGGTTCGCACGAGCGCAGTCCTCGACCGCGACCCAAGTCACCACTGGCTCCATCCCTCCTTGCGCGGTCCGCCCGCGCTGGCCGCATTAGCGCTGCCGTCCGAATGAAAAGGGCCGTGATTTCAGGAAGAAGGACGCTCTCTCCGAACCTCGTCCCGAACATAACCGCTGCGAGCTTTTCGAAGCTCCCTCCTGAGGCTTTGCCGGTCAGCGAAAGCTAGTCCTGTTTCGCTGCCGGTTGTTGAGACACCGGGTTGATAGCATTCACGCAGCCTTCGTCGCCTCTTCGTAATTTGCCCGTGCCTGGGCTGGGGTGAGAAATCCGTGGCGCTCGATGAGCCACGAGCTGTTGTAACGAGCCGCCCAATCGAGGAGCGCCAGACGGAGCTCCTCGACATTCTGGAATGGACGGAGCCAGAGGAGCTGCTCCTTGAGTGTGCGGATGAGCCGCTTGACACAGCCATTCCCCTCTGGGGCGCGGACGAAGGCAGGGCTCGCCTCAATGCCGAGGAAGAAGAGCTCGTCCTGGAAGGCGTCGCTCGTGTACTGGCTCCCGTGGTCGTGCCGCTCCGAGAGGCCCTGGGCGACGGCGAGGCCAATGGCCCCAAATCCTGAGCGTATGCCCTGGCGGATGGGCTCCAGTGCCAGCTCTCCAGGCTCGGGGTCGAGGAGTCGCATCCCTTCTGGGCGTCGTCTTTCGATGCGCATGTCAGGTCGGATCTTCGTTGCCTCAGTGAGGATAAGGTCCCCGTATGCGTCTCGCAGCAACGACCCGGGTTGGGCCCTATGAGCTGGTGGCGCTCCTTGCGACGGGGGTATCGCCGACGTTTACCAGGCGAGGGACACGCGACTGGGCCGCAAGGCCGGCTCCTCGTCTGCAGGAGTCGAGCAGGGGCGCGAACGCCCTCCCGAAGGTACCCACTCTAGCGAAGAACACGCGGTAGTCTCGGAGCCCGTCTCGCCGTCTAAGGAAGGACCCAAGATGCAAAGGCACCGGCTTCTCATACTCGCAGCTAGTCTGGCATGGGTCACTCCAGCCATTGGTGACGAGGCTGCGCTGACGAACGACGGGGCCGCTCCGGCGTCAGAGAAGAGCGAGGAAGAACTCGCCAAGGAGGCGCAGAACCCGGTCGCCGACGTTTATTCCTTCCCATTCCAGGACAACATTGGTCTGAATTACGGCCCGAATAAACAGGTTCAGAACGTTCTCAATTTCCAGCCCGTCATCCCTATCCATACGGGGCCGGTCAACATCATCGCCCGGACCATCGTCCCGCTCGTCTCCAACCCAGCGGTCGCCGCTGAGCAGACAGGCACGACCGGGCTCGGTGACATCAACTTCACTGCTTTCATCTCACCAGCCAAGCCCGGCGCGCTCATCTGGGGTGTCGGTCCCGTCGTCAGTTTCCCCACGGCGACCTCACCCCTGGTGGGTTCGCAATCCACGTGGGGCCTTGGACCCTCGGCCGTGCTTCTGGCAATGCCGGGGCCGTGGGTGATTGGTTTGGTGACCAACATCGTTTGGAGCATCGCGGGCGACAGTGGGAATAGCTTCCTGTTCCAGTACTTCGTCAACTACAACTTTGGTCATGGGTGGTACGTCACTACGTCGCCCATCATCACCGCCGCCTGGAACCTTCCATCACTATCAAACGCGCAATGGACTGTCCCCTTCGGCGCTGGATTCGGGAAGCTCCAGAAGTTTGGAAAGGTTCCACTCAACTTCTCGGCCCAAGCCTATTGGAACGCCGTTCACCCAGAGAACATTCCCTCGGCTCCCTGGACCATCAGATTGCAGATCACCCTCCTCCTCTGACGTCCCGGCTGTCCGGAAACCTTGCCGCGGCGTTCGTCTCCGGCGGCTCGCCGCCACGCCATGCTAGGAGTCCGGATCGCGTTGCTCGGGGTGGCGCCTGCCGAGTACAGGCTCCGGCGTCAGAATCTGTGTTCGTCTCCCTGTCGAGAGCTTCGGACCTCGCTGGATGTCCGCGGAAGTTCGGCCGAGGAGCTTCCCGAAGCTTTGGGGTCGAGGTTCGAATCACCTCCGCGGCACTTCGCTTTTCAAGAGCTTCCGGAGCTCACGTTTTGGCGTCGAGCATTGTGCTCGAGAGCTATCGGGGTCGCTGCAGCTTGTTCACCTCAAGCGGCTCTCCCGGCGCTTTGATGAGAGTCGTCTTCGAGATCGGTTGGTTGACCTCTGTAAATTGGTAGATCACGTATGGGATCTCGACCCACTGTTGGAACCCAGACCCGGCTTCGTGGCCAAACTGGAAGGCACCGCGCGAGCCCTCGAACCTCATTGTCTGCAGCGCTTTCAGGATCGCCGCGGGGTCAGCGCTTTTCGCCTGCTTGATGGCGTCGACGATCAGAAGCAGCGAATCAGCCGACTGGAATATGAGCCGGTTGGGTTCATTCTTCGTGCGCCGGGTGTACTCGGCAGCCACCTCGTGGCCAAGTTTCGGCATCGGCATCCGGGGATGGTACTGCCCAACAGAGATCATCCACTTCCCCGCTTCCTTGACGTTCTGCCAAAAGTCCGGGTAGTCGATGATGTCCGATCCGTCGAAGAGCCAAGTCTTGGCGCTGGGCGCCACTCCCTGTTCGTAAAGTTGGTTTAAGAGAATATAGGCGGCCGGCGGCAGCATGAGGTTCATCACCATCTCAGGCGGATTGGCACGAAGGGCGAGTACGGCGCGGGTGAAGTCTTTTCCAGCGCGGTCCAGAGTCGCGTATCCGAACTGGGTGGCGGGTGCCTTGGCCTTGATGAATCCCGCCAGGACCTTCGCTTGCCCGATGCCGAAGTCGGTGTTCTCGGCGAAAGCGACGACACTCTTCACGCCCATTGCTGCGATTGTCTCGGCCATCGCCATCGCAGAGCGCGTGTTGTAGTTGGCGGGGTTGAAAACCTCCGCGTACCCCTTTTTGCGAACGTCGTCGGAATAGCAGTTGGTGTTCACGTAGGGCGTACCCGAGCGATGGGCGACTTCGATCTCGGCGAGGCATACAGAACTCTGGTGCCCGCCGGTCACCGCAACCACCCCCTCCTGCGCGATGAGCTTCTCGGTAGCAGCTCGGCCCTTCTCGGGGATTCCCTGATTGTCCTCGTAGACAAGCACGATGGGGCGGCCCAGCACCCCGCCCTTCGCGTTG
This sequence comes from Myxococcaceae bacterium, assembly GCA_052143535.1. Classification (GTDB taxonomy): domain Bacteria; phylum Myxococcota; class Myxococcia; order Myxococcales; family Myxococcaceae; genus JADGRA01. The sequence continues at coordinate 5,663 of JBKQSS010000052.1, forward strand.
ACCATGTCCTTCGCGATTTCGATGCCCTCCTTTATTTGTGTGCCCTGGATGACGGAGCCAGGAGGCGACTGGGTGATACTGACGCCGATCGCGATTGGGTCCGGCGTCGTGGGACGCACGTCCAGGAGTGCCGACTGGGCGTTGGCGGCGCCGGCCAGAGATAGGACGCTGGCTAAGGCAACAGAAGCGAGTCTGTGCATGGGTCTTCTCCACCTCTCGAACTGCCCTGCGAAAAGGGCGCCTCCGACCGGGCCTGTCACTATAAGGGTCCTCGTCAGGGCTATGGAGCGCGAATTCGCTAGGCCCGCGCACGGCCCGTCTAGCGCGCAAACGGTCGACTGAACCCGGGCGCACTTTGCGAGGCGGGCCGGTAGTCAACTCCTCAGCCTGGGGAACGGCGGAATCCCTGAAGGCACGTTCTCCTAAAGTTACCGTGGTAGGTTCTGGGAGCCTCGTGCTTGATGCTGAAGCTACGCCTTTCCCGCAGCGGGAGGCGGCGATGTATCGCGGGCATCCACTGAGAAGCGGTCTTCCCCATCCGGCATCACCAGTATGAAGAGCACGAGTGCGAGCCGCGGAATGACGTGCGTGTGGAATTCGTACAGGGGCTCCTGCAGCAAATGGCCGACGGCGACAACGACGACCACTCCCCCATCATGAGGAGGGCCGCAAGTGTTCGGACTCCGATGAGAAGAAGCCTGCCGCCACCAACTCGACCCACTGGACACTGCGCCGGCTCCCATATCGCCCAACGCGGGAGGAAGCTCTGGGCATAGGGCCCAACAAACAGTGCACCAACGGGCCCAAGGTGAAGATCTTCCACAACCCGGCCATGAAGAAGATGAGACCCAAGACCAGCCGGACAAAGAGAATCGCCCAGGCCCAATTGTTTCTGTTTCCCATTGTCATCGAGCCCTCCGGGAGGGGCAGGGCAGACTTCGGATAGGCAGCAGTGCTTAGTCGCCGAAGTATGAACGACAGGATCCTTGCCGGTTGGGAAGGGGTGTTAACTTCGCCCCCTTTCCAACCTCGTAGTTTTGAGGCGAAAACCTTATCTCGAGACAGGACGCTGACTATTGCGAGGCGTCGATGGTCACCTTCTCCATCACCTGGTTGAGATTGAACGTCCCCGGCTTCTGTCGTGGCGGGAACTCCTTGAAGCTCTGGAGCCATCCTGCGACGTAAGCGATGGTCGGTGGGAGCGCGTAAATCCGGTCGATCCGCCACCGGGCATAACCGATTGCCTCGTGGTCGGCCCGCTCAAACGGGTCGGAACGGAGGCTAAACAGCTTGGGGACACGCAGTACCACCATGGGGTCCTGCCAAACGTCGAAGCCGTGGGCACGCTGCTCCATGAAGACGATCTTCCACTGATCATATCGAAGAGCGCAGATGTCCCCGTCGTCCGTCCAGTACAAGAACTCCTTGCGCGGCCAGTTTTTGACTTCGCCATCACGCAAGGCCGGCATGAGATTGTACCCGTCGAGGTGGACCTTGTAGGTCGCACCGGCGACAGTCGTACCCTTGAGCAGGGCCTCCTTGACGTTCGGCTGACCCGCAGCGGCGAGAAGCGTTGGCAGCCAGTCCTCATGCGAGATGATCTCGTTGATCTCTAGACCTGGTTTGATGATTCCCGGCCAGCGCACCAAGAGGGGTACGCGATAGCCCCCTTCCCAGTTCGTGTTCTTCTCGCCCCGGAACGGCGTCGTGCCGCCGTCGGGCCAGCTCATCGTCTCGGCGCCATTATCTGAGCTGTAGATGACAATCGTATTGTTCGCGATGCTGAGCGTGTCGAGCTTCTTGAGCAGCTGCCCAATTTGGTCGTCGTGCTCCACCATGCCGTCCGGGTAGATCCCGAAGCCGGTCTTACCCTCCGACCCCTTCTTGAGATGCGTCCAGATGTGCATGCGGCTGGTGTTGAACCAGACGAACCAGGGTTTGCCGGCTGCTTGGTTTTTGTCGATGAATTGAAGGGTTGAGGCGAGGATCTCCTCGTCGATCGTTTCCATCCGCTTTGCGGTGAGTGGGCCCGTGTCCTCGCACTTCTGCTTGCCCCACGGGCCGAAGCGCGGGTCGGCTGGAAGCGCGCTCACGGCGCTTGTCGCATAGCAATGGAAGACACCGCGCGGACCGAACTTTGTCTTGAACGCGGGGTTTTTGGGGTAGTCCGCGTTCTCGGGTTCCTCCTCGGCGTTCAGATGGTAGAGGTTTCCGTAGAACTCGTCGAAGCCATGAACGGTTGGAAAAAACTCGTTGCGGTCCCCGAGGTGATTCTTCCCAAACTGCCCAGTGGCGTAGCCCTGCTCTTTGAGGAGGGTCGCGATGGTGGGATCCTTGTCCGACAAGCCCTCTGGCGCGCCTGGCAGGCCGACCTTGAGCAGCCCGGTGCGAATCGGCGACTGCCCGGTGATGAAGGCGGAGCGGCCCGCAGTGCAGCTCTGCTGTCCGTATGCGTCGGTGAAGATGGCTCCTTCCGTGGCGATCCGGTCGATGTTGGGCGTGCGGTAGCCCATCTGGCCGCGGTTGTACTTGCTGATGTTCCAGTAGCCGACGTCGTCACCAAAAATGACGAGGATGTTGGGGTGGGTGGGCTTAGCTTGCGCTCGCGCGGAGAGCGGCACGACGAGCAGCGCGATGACTAGAAACTGGAGGCTTGGTCCGGTCATAAGGGTCCCCTCAAAGGTCCCGAAAGGGTCGGGTCGGGAGCGGAGAAGAATACACCGATCGGCTTCATCCAGGTCTCCAATCGGCATTCTGCGGCCAGAGCGAGGGTAACGGGAGACTTGACGGCGCGACTTAGAGTGCTCAGCCTTACGCCACGGGCTTTTTAAGGAGCGTTTCCATGTTCACAGGCACAAAGGCATTTTCAGGCTTCTCGGCAGACGACATTCAGCGGGCAAAGAAGTTCTATGGCGAGACACTTGGCCTACGAGTCGAGGAAGCGCGCGGGTTGCTGACCTTGCACTTTGCCGGGGACGGCAAAGTGGTCATTTACCCAAAGCCGAACCACACTCCGGCTACATTTACGGTACTCAATTTCCCCGTGAAGGACGTGGAGAAGGCCGTCGATGAACTGACAAAACGCGGCGTACGGTTCGAGATTTACACCGCCGCGCCGCTGAAGACCGACCAGAGAGGCATCTTCCGCAGCGAGGGTCCGCCGATTGCTTGGTTCAAGGACCCAGCCGGGAACATCTTGTCGGTCATCGAGGAGACTTGAGCGTCCCGAGCGGATTGTTCGACGCTCGAGGAGGCTGAACGTCACTGCCGTGACGCCCCCAACACTTTTCTCGAGGTAACCGATGGAACCCCCCTCGTTGTTTCAGAGCGGCGACACCTGCAGGGTGTCCCGCAATCGAAGGCGAAAGCGCTTCACCCACGCCTGGTACGCCAGATGGTGCACTCGAGCGAACTAGTTCGCCGGGGGCTGCGGTCCCGCGAGAGAGAGCGCCGCCTGCGGCGGGCGTTGGAGTGTCCGAAGAAGACCCCTCCGTACGAAACGACCAGCGTTGCGCAGCATCGTCGACTGACGAAGGAAACAAGACTCGAGCGCCGGGTAGCGTTCCAGATGCACGGTTTCTCCGCGCGCCGATGAAGAATTAGCCGAAATCCGCTCAGCCAAAGCCGGGCGGCCGTCGAGGGCCGCCCGGCGGTACGCGTGCTGAGTGACTAGTCGTCACCCTTATTGTTTTCCATCTGCTTCAGGATGCCGTTGAGGTTGTAGGTCTCCGCGGCCTGCAGCGGCGGGAACTCCTTGTAAGTGTAGAGTTCCTTTTCCCAGAGGAGCTGGCCGATTGGCAGCATGTTCCAGTCGTACAAATACGCTGTCGTTGGTGAGGCGAGTGAACCCCCAAGCGCCATGGCCGATTTTGAATCTCCGAAGCTGATCGTCTGCTCGAAGGGGTCGCGCTTGATGTTCCCTACCAGCGTCCAGTGGTAATTGACTAGCGGCAGGAACCAGCCGGCGGCGCCGCCCGGCGCCATCGAGTAATACATTTTCCAATTCTTGTAGCGGACAGCGGATGGCGTCGCGCCCGAGTAGTAGAAAAAGACGTCGCGCGCCGACTTATCTGACCTGGCCTCTAGGTACTCCCGCTGGTCGAATCCATCGAGCGTCGTCTTGACAATCCCAGGGTATTTCCCAGCCTCGATTTGCTTCTTCAGTCCGTCGCCCTTCGGGCCGCCGGCGATGTCGACGAATGTCGGCAGCCAGTCAAGGGCCGCGAACATTTCTTTCTTCACTGTCCCTGGCTTGATGTGACCGGGCCAGCGGACGACCTGTGGCGCGCGGTAGCCGCCCTCCCACGCCTCACCTTTCTGCCCTTTGAACGGGGTGATGCCACCGTCCGGAAAGCTCACTGTCTCAGCACCGTTGTCGGTCGTGAAGACGACGATGGTGTTGTCGAGTTGGCCCATGTCCTCGAGCTTCTTGAGGACATAGCCGATGTTGTCGTCCATCTGCTTCATCCCGGCTTCGTTGATTCCCCAGTCCTTGCCTCCCTCCACTCCAATCATCGCAAGGTACTTCGGCGCCAACATGGTCGTGACGTGCATCCGCGCCGGGTTGTACCAGACGAAGAAGGGCTTTCCTGTTTTCTTGGGGTCGTTGCGGTCGAGGAATTCGATGACCTTGGCTGAAATCTCCTCGTCCACCGTCTTCGAACGCTCGAGCGTCAGCGGACCCTCGTCCTTACAGGTCTGGTTCTTCTCGGTCCCATCCGAGGAGTGGCACCAGATGACGGGACGCGGGGGCGTCAAGCAGGTGGTCGTCCTCGGGTCGACCGCGCCGGGGACCTCGGGGAGGCCGGGAACCGGAGTATTTTCGCACGGCGGCGCGATGCCTTGCACCAGCGGAGTCTTATTGATGTCGGGAAAGCTAACCTGTTCCATCGCATCCAGATGGTAGAGGTACCCCCAGTACTCCTGGAAGCCGTGCGCTGTCGGCAGGGCCGCCGTGTGGTCACCGAGGTGGTTCTTGCCGAACTCCCCAGTGGTGTAGCCCAAGTCGTGGAGGAAGACGGCGAGCGCCGGCGTCCCGGGTCGGAGGTACGACGGGCTGCCCGGTAGCTGCGGTGGAATCATCCCTGTGCGCAAAGGGTACATGCCCGTAAAGAAGGCATTGCGCCCGGAGGTGCAACTCTGCATAGCGAGGTAGTCCATGAAGATTGCGCCCTCATTCCCAATGCGGTCGATGTTGGGCGTCTCTCCCACCATGAGACCACGGTGGTAGATGCTGGGCTGCATCCAGCCGATGTCGTCTCCCATGATGAACATGATGTTGGGCTTCTTCTGCTGCGCAAGCGCCAGTCCTGGAGTGAGCACGCCACAGACAAGCAACAGCGTTATGAACTGGACGATTGAAATCTTGCTGCGTTGAGCCATTGGTTGAACCCTCGAAGGCAGGTGAGCGCCGCGGGTGACGCCCTCGGTTTCGAGACCTTCATGACTCCCACCCGACTCCTCGTCCAGTGAAAAATCTGCTCGCGGCACGGTCCTCACGCGTGACGCGACAAGCGTCGTCGTCGCCTGGGAAGGGCAGGCCCGTCGCTAATAGGTCCATGCTGTCTTCGGTTCAAACGACGCCGCCTTTGCTTCACATCAGCGCGATCGCGGGTTGCCGTCGTGAGCGCCTTGGGGCCGCGCAGGAACGTCGTCCCACCAGCGGCTCCACGGCATGTCCTTCCGGCGTCCGGGATGGAGCGGATAGTGGATGCGGTTCTCCGCCTTGTCCGCCTCGCCGCCGGAGAGGAGCAGCGCGTCGCGGTCGCCGTCGTTGATAAACGTATGGCAGATTCCCGTTCCTGCCGGGAATGCTGCGAAGTCTCCAGCCCGCATGCGATAGAGCTCGCCGTCGAGCCAAGCGTCGACTTCTCCGTCGATGACATACACAAACTCCTCCTCTGCGGACTCGGCGTGAGGATAGGAGGTGCGCGTTCCAGGCAGCAGCCGGACGATGTGGATGCCGACTTTCAACAGCCCGGCCGCGCGGCCAATCGCGCGCGAGGGCGCCATCTCCTCGGAGCTGCTCGGATAGCGGTGCCGCTTCTCGGCAACCTCGGCGGACGAGACGATGAAGGGAGGGCGCGCGTGCATCCGGCGATGCTAAACCGAAGAGTCCGAGACGCCGACGAGCAAGAACTTCAAAAGTCGGTCGTCCCATGAAAGGGAGCACTTACCGAATGCGGGGAAGCATTCACTCTCGCCCGGCGCCGTCCAACACACGTCCATGACGTTCCGTCGAGGGGGTGAGAGCTAGCGGCGGAACCCGCCGCCGCCGCCGTGAAACCCGCCCCAACCACCGCCGCCACCCCCGCCACCCCAGCCGCCGCTGTGACTGTCCCCGCCGCCCCACCCTCCGCCCCCCCAACCTCCGCCACTGTGACTGTCTCCGCCCCCCCAGCCTCCACTGCTTGAGCCGGCCCACCCTCCCCACCGTGACTGTCGCCGCCCCAACCTCCCCCGCTGTAGGAGGCGCTGGCGGACTTGGCGTCGCCTTGCGCCCGGGCTTGCGAGGACTGCTGGTAGCCAGAGTATGAGCTCGAGGACTTGTCGACGTTGTTCCAGCTGCCATTGGAGTTTTGCTTCTGTGCCTGGCCAGTCTGGGAGTTGTAGCTGTAGTTGTTCCCGTCGTGGTCCGCGTAATAGTTGTCCCCCGACTCGGCGACGTGCGTTGTCTGGCCACCCGGCCCCTCCGCAGTGGCGTGGCTATAAGTAGCCGATTGCCCATAAGGCGTCGTGACCGTCGTCTTGCTCCCCGCCGCGGCCACACCAGTGTTTGGATTGTAGGTGGCGCCGCGTGTGTTGTACGCGGAATTGCCGGTATAGGTGTTGTGCACTTGCGTGCTCTGGCCTGCCGAAGTCCGCCCTGTCACTGAGTTGTAGGAGGTACCCGTCCAGGCGTTGTAGCCAGCCGAATTGCGGCTGACGACTGAGGATGCCCCGTACTGGTGGTACATGTTGCCGCTGGTGGCGGCCCAACCGTGCGGTCCCCACGCAGCAGCACCACCGTACGCTCCGTACGCCGCCCCATGGTAAGCATAGGGCATGGCTCCCCAGTAGGGCGCAGGGGCGTAGCAGGCCATCCCCACCCCCCAACCGACGGCGAACCCCGTCCACGGCGTATAGGTGATGTTGGCCGCGTACCCATACGTAACGGGAGGCGGGTACCAGACGGTCGCCCCCACGTAGGCGGCGTACGTGTATCCGGTCCCATACACCACCAGGCCCGACGGCTCCACCACCACCCCCATGTACCCGGGCGTGTAGCCAACGACGACTGTTTCCGGCGTCGAGGCGTAAATGTAGACGAAGGTTGTGTAGAAGAGCGGCGCACTCGGAGGGATGGAATAGATGACTGCCGGTACTGCGGTTGCCACCACCCACGGCCCACTCAAGCTCGGCGCAGTGAACCAGACGCCCATCTGCACCGCGTACCACTGGTTCCACGCGACCTCGATGATGGCGTCAGGCGAGTTGAAGACATAGCTCAGCGGCGTTCCCGGGATGGGCTGCATGACTGGGGGGCCAGTCACGACCGGTTGAAAGCTGACTTTGGAACGGTAGACGGTCGCCATCTGCGGAATGCTTGCAGAGATGGCCGCCTCCTGGGCCTCCACCGTCCCGGGGACGGAGGCCAGCACGTTCTCCTTGGGCCCTGGGTAATAAGCCTCTGGATGGCTTGCTGGTACGTCCACGCCATCTGCGGGACCGACGGGAAGGTGGCCTTGGTCACCAGCAGGTTTTCGAAGTGCACCGCCTGGGCCTGTTTGTCGACGATGGTGACAGCCGAAATCTCGATGACTCCGAAGATGGGGTCCTTTGAGTTCGGCGGCAGCACCGAGACGGCAGCGCGGGCCTGGTAGACGTAGTTGTTCCAGCTGTCGAGCTGCGGCTGGTAGATGGTGTATCTGGTTCCGTTCAGCTCGGCCGACTTGGGCCAGGGGTCGGGGGTCACTTGAGAAGCAGGCGGGGAGGCTTGCTCAGGAGCAGGCCATGTCGCGGACGGTGACTGCGCGACGTTGACGGCCGCCGCACCGGGCGCGGGAGCGACCAGCGGGGGCGGAGGTGGAGGGTTCACCGCCCATTCGGCCGCCTGGTTCTGCGCAGGAGGTTGCCTGGCCTGCTGCGAGGAGGCGCACGCCAAGTTGGATGCCAAACGCGAGCGCCCCAAACACCTTCGGCCTCCAACTAGAAAGGCTCATGCCACAGACCTCCAGGGCCCTCCGGAGCTGCGAGCGATTCGCTGCTGAGGGGCTCTGCCGCGCTTTTAGGACGCCTATCCTCTGCCTCGTCCACTAGAAAACGCCCAGCTGGCCGGCGGAGCAACCTCTCTAGCGGCCATCGCCCTCTAGCTCGGCGGCGTCTCCTTCCTCGTAAGAGCCTCTGGTCAGTGGAGGGCCGCAGTTTTCTGACGGCCGTGTAGCTGTGGTAAATCGACTCATCTCAGGCTTCAGCAAAGACGACCCAAGACGGTAGGCGGGTGCGAACAACAACGAACCTTTCGCTCGCAGCTCTGGGCTCGGAGGTCCATCCTTCAAATGAGTCTGTCCAACCTCGCACCAGGATTGATGCTGGCACTGCTGACCTGCTGGCTCAGCGCCTGCGCTACCTCCCTGGACGGCCAACCACCGCCACAGAACTCCAAGAATGACTGGGCAGCCGGCGTTTTTTCGTCACCCGTTGCGCCACTGGGCACTGACAGCGCCGACGCAGGGCCAAAATAGATCTGCCGAGCTTCTTTCTCCGAAGAGCTGCGGCCCGAAGAAGTCAGAGGCTTCGAGACGCAGACGCGGCCGAAACGCAACAGCTCGCCGGAGCGTCGCCTTCGGAAGGCTCTTTCGTTACTCAGCGGGTGACAGCTCGGAAACTGCCTCCCCTCTGTCACGCCTTGGGCTGCCGGCTTCGCTCCACTTCGGCGGCGGAAACCCGCTGCTCCATGAAGTGACGCTCCATCGCATTGCGCGCAAGAGCGAGCGCCGACTGGAAGTGCGTCTGCGCGGCCGCAGTGTTGCCTCTGCGAAGCTCGAGTTCGCCGAGGGCCCCTGAGTAGAAGGGATAGGCGTGAAGCTGGTCGCTGCCCTCGATGGCGAGAATCTCCTCGAGGCCCCGATTCGGCCCCTCTTGCTGTGCGATAGCGATGGCGCGATTCAGCGCGACCACCGGAGAGGGACGAATGGCCATCAGCGTGTCGTACAGAGAGACGATGCGGACCCAATCCGTCTCCTCTACGCTTGCGGCCTCCGCATGAATCAAAGCGATCGCCGCCTCGAGATGGTACTCGGTCAAATCCGGCCCGCTCGCCGAGAGGTCCAGAAGTCGCCTACCCTCGGCGATGAGCTTCGAATCCCACAGCGTCCGGTCCTGGTCAAAGAAGGCGGTCAGGTGACCGAGCTCATCGACGCGGGCCGGAAGCCGTGCTGCGTGCAGGCACATCATCGCCGCCAAGGCGTAGGTCTTCGGGGTGGCGGTGAGCGGGTGGTCGAGAAGCAACGACGATAACCGCATCGCCTCCCTGCACAGCTCAACCCGCACTGCCGATTCGGCGCACGCACCGTGGTACCCCTCGTTGAAGAGCAGGTAGAGTCCTCGGAGGACTGCCGGAAGTCGCTCCGCAAGGCGCTCGGCATTGGCGAGATCAAACAAGTTCTTCGAGACGGCCAGCACCCGTTTTGCTCGCTCCAGCCGCTTGTTTACCGCCGCCTCGGTGCTGAAAAAGGCCGCTGCTATTTCGCTGGTTGCAAAACCACAGAGGATGTTGAGCACCAGGGCGATTTGAGCTGGCTCACGCAGCCGTGGATGGCAGCAGGAGAACACCATTCGCAACTGCTCGTCCTTGAGCCCCTTGGCCGAGAAGAGTTCCGCCACGACGGGTGCGAGCGTCCATTCGGTCTCAAGGAGGCGACCCAATTCGGGCGCGAAGGTATTTGCAGTGCCCTCACGCCTCAAGACGTCCAGGGCACGGTTTTTTGCCGTGGCCATCAGCCATGCCGATGGGTTCTCCGGCAAACCGCCGAACTTCCACACTTCGAGGGCGCGGCAGAGGGCGTCTTGGACGACGTCCTCTGCCAACGCCAGATTGTGGATTCCGAAGACACGGGTCAGGGCCGCGACCATCCGCCCCGCTTCGTGCCGGAAAAGGTGCTCGACAGACTCCACTACAGGTCCATCCTCATGATTGGACGTACTTCGACAAGGCCCCCGACGGCGAGGATTGGACAGCCTGACGACAGCTTCGCCGCCTGCGCTAAGTCCGTGGCCTCGATGAGTGTGTACCCCCCGACGATGTCCTTGGCCTCGGCGTAGGGGCCGTCGGTGACTGTCTCCGGCTTTCCCTTGACAACCTTGCCAGTCGCCTCCAGCGGCTGGCCGGGATTCTTGAGGTGCCCCTTGTCGCTCAGCTCTTTCATCCAGGCAGTCCACTTCTGCATCTGCTTCTGCATGCCCTCCGCGGACGCCGGCCTCTCTCCGCCCCGGTACAAGTATAGGAATTCGCTCATGATGCTTCTCCTGTGGGTGGGTGCTTCGAGTCCTAGGACGTCCGAGCAGCCTTGGGGACGACACTTATTTGAGTCGGCCGCCCATTTGGGAGTCTCCCGCCTTATATGCCCCCGGTTCTCCCAAGCGGCGCGATGGAGACACGGGCGGGAGGCTTCTGGAGGCCCCGCACGTTTTCACTCGACTCTTGTCCGCCTTCAAGCCAGCCGGGGCCAGGGCCCCGCCCGGCCGCCTGGCGTTGGGGCAGCCGGTGCAATGTCGACTCACTCCTCCACGAACTTGCGTAGCCTGTCGAGCACTGCGTCCCAGCGCTCCGAGATGACGTCGAGGTAGCCCTTTGCCACCTCCAGTCTCTTCTTCTCCAGCTCCCAAATCCGCTCGCGGCCGCGCCGGCTGCCGCGGACGAGACCCGCGCGCTCCATCACCTGAAGGTGCTTGGTAATCCCTTGGCGAGTCACGCTGGAGCCCGAAACGAGCTTGGTGATGGACGTCGGCCCCTGGTCGCACAGTCGAGACACGAGCCGCAAGCGAGTCTCGTCTCCCAGGGCGGCGAAAATCGAAGCCGAACCCTTCAGCGCCGACAACTGCTGCGCGCTATGAGGCATGGGCCAGGAATTTCTCCACCCTCTCGAGTTGGATGGCCCACCCGCCCTCGTGCGCCTTGAAGGCCTCGGCCCGGCGTGACAGCGGAAGGCTGTCGAAGCCCGACTCGGTGACGGTGAGCAAAACGCCACCGTCCTTCTCCGCCAGGGTGAAGGTGACCGTGGTCATCGGCTCCTTCGAGTAGTCGATGCCGGCATCGAACGCGAAGGGATGCCAGCGCAACGAGAAAATGCGCTCGGGCTCGATCCGATCGATGAACCACTCCCACGACTTGCCGTCGTTTCCCTTCGAGTTGGCGCTCTTGGGCTCGACACTGCTGGGCACGAGCACGCCGCGTACCTTCGCGCCCACCACAAAGGGACCCTCGAACTTGACGCCAAACCAGCTCCCGAGCTGCTTGGAGTCGGTGAGGGCCTGCCAGACCCGGCTCTGTTTGGCGCGTAGAAGAATCTGCTTCTCAATGCGGTCCGTCGTCATGTGCAACCTCCTGGTTGCTCAATACCAACGCTCCGGAACAAAAAGCAACCAAATAGTTGCACATGGCGAGCAGGGCTAAGCGGGCCCGTCTGCGGCGCCTGCCCAAAGGCTGCGACGGCCCTCCGAGCGTGTCGGCTCACTCCGAAATGAGCCTCCGGAGCACCGGGGCGCAAACCCCACGGCCCTTTGCGCTAGCATCCCGTGTTGGTGGAGCCGGCCGTTCAGCCGACGTGTCGGTCCTGTGGCGGGGTTCAGGCCTCCCTGTGGCGCTGCGCTTCGTGCGGGTCCGCTGCCTCGGTGAAGAGCTACCGCGTCGAGAGCACGCTTGCCCAGCACCCACACTCCCGCGTGTACATTGGTTGGTCACCGGATGGGCGGCGGGTGGCCATCAAGGAGTTGCTGTTCTCTCTCGTACCGACCACCGAGCAGGTCGATGCCTTCAATCGGGAAGCCGCCTTCCTCCGTGGCCTCGAACATCGGCATACGCCGCGCTTCATCGAGGCCTTCAGTGTCGGCGACGGCGTCGACACCCGCCTCTACCTGGTGCAGGAATTCATCGAGGGGGAGTCCCTGCTGGCGCGCCTTCAGCACCAGCCCCTGCGCGGCGCGGCCTTCGATGACGTCGCCACCCAGGTCCTCGAGACACTGGTGTCGCTGCACAGTCGGACGCCGAGGATTATTCACCGGGACATCAAGCCGGCGAACCTGGTGTTTCGAAGCAACGGCGAGCTGGTGCTGGTGGACTTCGGGTCGGCTCGCCACCTGGCGCAAGCGGTCACCTTCGGCTCCACCCTGGTGGGGACTGTCGGGTACATGCCGGCCGAGCAACTGGGAGGCACGGTTGACGAGTCGAGCGACCTCCATGCGCTCGGTGCCTCTCTGCTCCATGCTTCGACGGGGAAAGCACCGGACGCGTTTCTTGTCGACGGCATGCACCTGGCATTTCGGCCGATGCCCGGCCTGTCCCCCAAGCAGAACGAGTTCCTCGCGAGACTGACGGCAGCGAAGCGAGAGAAGCGGTTCTCGACGGCCGAGGAGGCCCTCGGCTGGCTGCGTGCCCCGTACCGACCGGCGAGGCGCACGCCGGTGCTGGCGCTGGTGGTGCTGTTGGCCGGGCTGGCCGCGGCCGCCACAGGAATTTTTGCCACGAGGCTGATCCACCGCACCGCCTCAGACGGGGCCCAGCCGGTCTCATCGAGTACGGGCGACGCAGCCTGGAAGGCCTGGACGGAAGAGGCGAGGCTTGGGACGCGCGCCCTGTGGACGGCAGAGGCAAGCTATTTCGCCGAGCACAACCGCTACACCGATGACTTTGCCGCCACTGGCTTCACCCCCGACGTGTGGTGCCCCGATGGCGCGCGCGTTCGCCACACCGAACGGCCGCTCCCGGGCGAGGCAGTCGGATGTCACTTCTTGTATGGCGTCATCATCGCGGGAGGGCCGGCTGAGCCGCGACTCACCGTCTACGCGCGTGGTGCAGTAGAGCCGGTGCGGGGAAAGGCTTGGGTGACTGCCTTTCACGGGCCCAGAGCCGGAATCCCCGAGGAGTGGACGAACGAGCAGCTCCTCGCCGCGCTCGCCTCGCAACGCCCTTAAGCCCCTCGCGTCATTTCGTCGCCCTAGGTTTCCCAACGCCCCAAGGGACAACTCGGGAGATGGCCCAATGCCAGCCTGGGAAGCACCAAGTCACCGACTCAAAGGCCATCCACGCGGCCGGGGTTTGGTACGCTTGGCGAACGAGGCTGGGGCGAACGCCCTCGCTCGGACCTAGAGGTGCTTGTCAACCGTGGGAAACAAGACGCTTTTACAGCTGGCTGTCCTCGTCCTTTCCTGCTGCGCGAGCTGCTCCTCAAAGCCGAAGTCGGGTCTGCCCTTGGACTTCAGTGGCGTCTGGGCTGGGGACGCAGGTCCTGACCAGAGCGCACTCAAATTTCAGGCGAAGATTGAGATTGCGGAAGACGCGGGCAACATTTCGGGAGAATTCTTCAACGAGGACCCGCAACAGCCTCGCGTGTACCGTCGCACCGGGCAGATTCGGGGCACTCGCGACGGCGGCATGCTTCTGCTCACGGCCGGGTCCTTCATCGAAACGCCGGACGCCGGCATGCTTCAGCCGCAGCAGCTGACACTCAGCTACGATGGCGGTTTTCTGGTCGGCGTGCGAGTTCTGCAGCTACCGGGCCGGCCAGCGGTGAATGAGTACCTCTTGCTTCATAAGCAGTAAGCCGTTCTCAAGGGGCCCGGCGCGTGCTGAGGCGCCCTTCAAGGTGGAGCTTCAGCGCCGTGGCGTTGTTGCGCTCCGTTTCACGAGAGGCGTAGAGGAGCGTCAGCGGCCCCTTCTGGGCCTCAGCCACCAAGCGCTGCAGAGCCGGCTTCTGGTCCTCGAGCTCGCCTCCGTACCGACGCTGGAACTCCTTCCAGCGCGTCGGGCGATGGCCGTACCACCTGCGCAGGGCGTCCGACGGCGCCAGTTCGCGCAGCCAGGCGTCCAAGTGCGCGCGCTGCTTGGAGATTCCACGCGGCCAGAGGCGGTCCACCAACACCCGGTAGCCGTCCCCGACCGCCGCGGGCTCATAGATGCGCTTCACTTGCACCCTGAGGCGGCCGGCCTCCTGCGGCGCCTGCGGGGGGGTTGCCAGCGCGGGCAGACTGTCCAGGAGGTGGACCGCTCCTGTCTCGAGCTCGTACTCGGCGCCCACCACCGCGACTCGGCCGGCGACGACCAGCTCCTCGATGAGGCGGCTTCCATGCCGGAGGTGGTCGACAGACGCCCGGACGTTGGCACGCATCGCCTCGCGCAGGAGTGTCTTCGGGTTTCCCGGGCGAACCAGGCTCTGGATGTGCGGGGCGATTCGGTCGGTGATGGCCCGGATGTTTTTGGACTCGGGACCAAGCCCCGTCTCGATGGCCTTCACCGTCGCGGCGATGGCGCCGCATCGGTTATGGCCCATCACCACCACCAGTCGTGAGCCGAACTGCGACGCAGCGAACTCGATGGAGCCCACCACCGAGGGGGCAACGATGTTTCCGGCGATGCGAATGACGAAGAGGTCCCCGAAGCCTTCGTCAAACAGAATCTCAACCGGAGTCCGCGAATCCGAGCAGCCGAGGATGATGGCGAATGGGCGCTGCGCTTGGACCGCCAGGTGACGGCTCCAGGAGCGCGCCGACGACTTTCCCTTCGCCTTCCGAAAGCGACGGTTTCCTTCGACCAGCCGCTGCAGGGCCGCCTCCGGCGTGGCCGAGGCGGTATCCCAGGTGTGGGGCATGCGCGCAGCGTTTAGCAGGGGCGCCCCGCGCAACGCACGCGTCGTCGTGCGGGGGGCGCCGAGGTGCGGCTTGACAGATGCCGGTCGAGCCGACCAAAAGCAAAAACGTCGATGAAGCTCGCCACCTTACGTGATGGAACACGCGATGGCGCCCTGGTGGTGGTGCGTCCGGACGGCCGTGCTTTCACTCCGGCCCGTGAGGTGGCGCGGACACTCCAGGCTGCACTCGACAGCTGGGCGACGAGCGCCCCCCGGCTTCGCACCCTTTCGGACGCCCTCGCCTCTGGCTCCGTCCGTGGCGAGCCTTTGGATGTTCGCCGCCTCACCGCGCCGCTGCCCCGTGCTTATGAGTGGGTGGACGGCTCGGCGTACCTCAACCACGTCAGGCTGGTGCGCAAGGCACGGGGCGCGGAGGTGCCTCCCACCCTCGAGACCGACCCACTCGTCTACCAGGGCGGCTCGGGCGTCCTGTTGGGCCCCACCGAAGACTTGGTGCTCAAGGACGCAGCCTGGGGAATGGACTTCGAGTCCGAGGTGTGTGTCGTGCTCGACGACGTGCCCCTCGGCACCAAGGCTTCAGCAGCCGCATCGCACATTCAGCTGGTCCTTTTGTGCAATGACGTCTCCCTACGAAACCTCATCCCCGCAGAGCTGGCCAAGGGGTTTGGTTTTCTTCAGAGCAAGCCATCCACCGCCTTCAGCCCCTTCGCCCTCACCCCGGACGAGCTGGGCGGCGCCTGGCGGGACGGACGGCTGTACCTGCGCCTGCAGACGTGGCTCAACGGCAAACTGGTCGGCGACACCGACACTGGGCCGGAAATGCACTTCAGCTTCTTTCAGCTGCTGGAGCACATTGCCAAGACTCGGGCCCTCACCGCCGGTACCCTGCTCGGCTCGGGCACCGTCAGCAACGCCGACCGCGCGCGAGGCGTCTCCTGCCTCGCCGAGCAGCGGGTAGTCGAGACGCTCGAAGGCGGAAGCCCAAAGACTCCCTTCTTGCAAGTCGGCGACGTCGTTGAAATCGAGATGCTTGGTCCAGACGGACAGAGTCTCTTCGGCCGCATCAGCCAGAAGGTGGTAGCGGGATGAAGCTGTACAATTACTGGCGGAGCTCCTGCAGCTGGCGGGTACGCATTGGGCTGTACTGGAAACAGCAGCCCTTCAGCTACCTTCCGGTCCACCTCCTCAAGGACGGCGGGCAGCAGAAGGCGGAGCCCTACACGCGCCTCAACCCGATGCAGAGTGTCCCGCTGCTCGAAGTGGAGGACGGGGGCCGCCTCTTCCACCTCGCCCAGTCGATGGCCATTCTCGAGTACCTCGAGGAGCGCTGGCCGGAGCCGCCGCTGCTCCCGGCCGACCGTCTGGCCCGTGCTCGCGTCCGCCAGGCTGCCGAAATTGTGAACTCCGGCATCCAGCCCTACCAAAACACCTCCGTCCAGAAGCACGTGAAGCACGAGTTGCATGCCGATGAGAAGGCTTGGGCGCGCCACTTCATCGGCCATGGTCTGCGAGCGCTCGAGGCGCTGCTTCGGTCCACTGCCGGGCGGTACGCGGTGGGAGACCAGGTGACGCTGGCAGACTGCTTCCTGGTGCCGCAGCTGTACCACGCGCGACGGTACGAGGTAGACCTCGAATCCTTCCCCACCCTGACACGCGTCGAGGCCGCCTGCACTGCGTTGAGCGCCTTCCAGGCGGCGCACCCCGACCGGCAGCCTGATGCGGAAGCCTGAAACGAAGGAAAACAACATGCCCAAGCTCGAATCCCTCGGAATCCTCGGCATCGAAGCCGCCCATTGGTACGTGCACGACCTGGAGCGCAGCCGGCGCTTTTATGTGGACGGAATGGACTTCGCGGAGATTGGCGGAAGCGAGCCCGAGCTCACCGCGCGGGGCCGGCAGAAAAGCGCCGTCTTCGCCGCCGGGGACGTGACGCTCATCATCAGTCAGCCTCAGGGGGAAGGCGGACGGGCCTGGCGGTGGTTGAAGAAGCACCCGGACGGGGTGGGGACGCTCTGGTTCCGCGTCCAGGACATTGAAAAAACGTTTCGGCTCCTGGAGAAACGGGGCGCCACCCTCATCGACGACATCCAGCGCGCCACCGACGCGCACGGCGGCAAGCTCGCCAGCTTTTCCATCACCACCCCTTTCGGCGACAGCACCTTCCGCTTCGTCCAGCGCGACGGTTACCGGGCGCTCTACCCGGGCATGGTGTTTCATCCCGAAGTGGTGGGCGGGAAAAACCGCTTCGGTTACACGCACGTCGACCACGTGACGTCTAACTTTCAAACCCTGCTGCCGGCCATCCTCTGGATGGAAAATGTCTTGGGCCTCGAGCAGTTTTGGAAAATCGAGTTTCACACCGGCGACTCAGCGGAGCGCTTCGAGCAGGGCTCGGGGCTGCGCAGCACCGTCATGTGGGACCCGGAATCCACGGTGAAGTTCGCCAACAACGAGCCGAGCCGGCCGAATTTCAAGGCCTCCCAAATCAACCTCTTTCACGAGGACAACCAGGGCGACGGTATCCAGCACCTGGCGTTGGCCGTCCGCGAGATGCTTCCGGCCGTCGAGGGGCTCCGCGCCACCGGGCGGGTGGACTTCATGGACACACCGGACACCTACTACGACAGCCTGGCCAAGCGCATCGAGGTGCTCAAAATCGGCCACATCGACGAAAACCCGGAGGACTTGCGCCGGCTGCGCATCCTCATCGACGGCGCCGAAGAGCACAGCTACTTGCTTCAAATCTTCATGAAGGATGCCGCGACGCTCTACCGCGAGCCGGGCGCCGGGCCCTTTTTCTATGAGCTCATCCAGCGCAAGGGAGACCGAGGGTTTGGGGCCGGCAATTTTCGTTCGCTCTTCGAGAGCATCGAGCGCGAACAGCGCTCGCAAGGGAGGGTTTGAGCGCCATGCTCGAACGCCGCGTCGCCGGGACGGTTCCCCCCAAACACCACATTCAATTGCGCGGACCGGCGGGTGAGCTGCGGTACGAGGAGTGCTTCACCCAGCAGGGCTTCGAGGGGCCCTACACCATCGGCTACCACCTGCACCCGCCCCATACCCAGGCGCTGGCGGAGCTCAAGGCGGGCTGGACGTTGCCGGTGGCAGCCCCCGAGCGCAGGTTGGCCAAGCGCCACTACAAGACGCAGGAGCTCAAGCGCTCTGGCGGCCCGGCGGTCAATGCGCGGACGCCGTTGCTCTTCAACGCGGACGTGACGCTGGGGATGGCCTTTCCTTCGGTCGCGGACCCGCTTTACGTCGCCAACGCTGACGGAGACGAGCTCTTCTTCGTCCAAGAGGGGGCGGGAACGTTGCGCACCGCCTTCGGGGACTTGCGCTTCCAAAAGGACGACTACGTCTTCGTCCCCCGTGGAATGACCCATCGCTTCCTCCCCGACGAGGGCTTGGCGCAGGCCTGGCTGTGGATGGAGTTGGCTGGGCAAATGCACCTGCCCCGGCAATGGCGCAACGAGACCGGCCAGTTGCGGATGGATGCACCGTACTGCCACCGCGACTTCCGCCACCCGGAATTCCGGGGGCCCCTCGAGGAGCACCTCCGGGACTTGTTGGTGAAGCGCAACGGCGCCTTCCACGGCTTCCGGTCGGCGCACTCGCCTCTGGACTTGGTGGGCTGGGACGGCACCGTCTACCCCTTCGTCTTTCCCATCCTCAACTTCCAGCCGCGCGCCGGCATGGTGCACCTGCCGCCGACGTGGCACGGCACGTTCGCCTCGCGTGGAGCCCTCATCTGCAGCTTCGTCCCGCGGGTGGTGGATTTCCATCCCCAGGCCATCCCTTGCCCGTACCCACACAACTCCATCGACTGCGATGAGTTCCTCTTTTACGTCCGGGGCAACTTCACCAGCCGCCGGGGCGTTGGGCCGGGCAGCGTCAGTCACCACCCGGCAGGGGTGGGCCACGGACCACACCCCGGGGCGTACGAGGGCAGCATTGGCGCCACCCGGACGGACGAGCTGGCCGTCATGCTGGACACGACGTTGCCGCTGCGGCCCACCGCCGCCGCGCTGGCCGTCGAGGACCCGGGGTACCAGGCGAGCTTCATCCCAGCGCAGCAGTGAAGTGACGCCCCGGTCGGGGCTTCACCCTTAGAATAGAAACGTTGGGCACCCCGGGGGGCGGGTTCCCCCAGGGAGGAGCCGCGTCACCGGAACGTGGCCGACCGAGGACTGGCGCCTGTGGTCTTCTGCATTCCTCCCGGTCCGAAAGGGGCTTCTTTTGGGTATGCCGTCCGACTCTCCGCTCAGCCCTGACGAGCTCCGCCGCATGCACGCCTATTGGCGGGCGGCCAACTACCTCTCGGTGGGGCAAATTTACCTTCTGGACAACCCGCTCCTTCGAGCACCGCTGCTTCCGGAGCATGTCAAGCCTCGCCTGCTCGGCCACTGGGGGACGACCGCCGGGCTCAATTTCATCTACGTGCACCTCAACCGCGCCATCCGGGCTCGGGAACTGGACGTCATTTACGTCATGGGCCCCGGCCACGGCGGCCCGGGCGTGGTGGCGAACAGCTGGCTGGAGGGCACCTACTCCGAGCACTACCCGGAAATCTCCCGGGACGCTGAGGGGATGAAGAAGCTCTTCAAGCAGTTCTCCTTTCCGGGCGGCATCCCGAGCCACGTTTCGCCCGACGTGCCAGGCTCCATCCACGAGGGCGGCGAGCTGGGCTACTCGCTCAGCCACGCCTACGGCGCCGCCTTCGACAACCCCGGGCTGCTGGTGGCGTGCGTGGTGGGGGACGGCGAGGCGGAAACCGGCCCTCTCGCCACCAGCTGGCACTCCAACAAGTTTCTCAACCCGGCCACCGACGGCGCCGTCCTGCCCATCCTCCACCTCAACGGCTACAAGATTGCCAACCCGACGGTACTGGCGCGCATCCCCAAGCTGGAGTTGGAGCAGCTGCTCAGCGGCTACGGCTACCAGCCCCACTTTGTCGAGGGCAGCGAGCCAGAACGGATGCACCAGCTCTTCGCGTCCGCCCTGGACGCGGCTCTGAGCGGCATCGACGCCATTCAGCGCCAGGCCCGGGCTGGAGGCACCCCCAGCCGGCCCCGCTGGCCGATGATTGTCTTGCGTTCTCCGAAAGGCTGGACCGGGCCGAAGGAGGTGGATGGGAAAAAGACGGAGGGCTCCTGGCGTTCCCACCAGGTGCCGCTGACGGAGGTTCGCACCAACCCCGAGCACCTCAAGCTGCTCGAGCAGTGGATGAAGAGCTACCGTCCCGAGGAGCTCTTCGACCTCAACGGGACACCGGTCGCGGAACTCAGCGGGCTGCCGCCCAAAGGCATCCGGCGGATGGGCGCCAATCCCCATGCCAACGGCGGCCTGTTGCTGAAGGACCTCCGGCTGCCGGAATTCCGGGACTACGCCGTCGCGGTGACTCAACCTGGAGAGGTGGAGGCCGAGGCAACCCGAGTGATGGGGTGTTTTCTCCGCGACGTGATGGAGCTCAATAGCGCTGAGAGGAACTTCCGAGTGATGGGCCCGGATGAGACCGCCTCCAACCGGCTGCAGGACCTCTTCGAGGCCACCGGCCGCGCTTGGATGGGAGAGACGCTTCCCGAGGACGATGAATACCTCTCGCCCGAGGGCCGGGTGATGGAAATTCTCAGCGAGCACACCTGTCAGGGCTGGCTCGAAGGTTACCTGCTCACCGGACGTCACGGCTTCTTCAGCTGCTACGAAGCCTTCATTCACATCGTCGACTCGATGTTCAACCAGCATGCCAAGTGGCTGGTCAGCACGGCCCACATTCCCTGGCGGCGGCCCATCTCGTCGCTCAATTACCTCCTCACCAGCCACGTCTGGAGGCAGGACCACAACGGCTTCAGCCACCAGGACCCAGGCTTCATCGACCACGTGATGAACAAGACGCCCGAGGTCATCCGCGTCTTTCTTCCGCCCGACGCGAACACGCTTCTCTCGGTCACCGACCACTGCCTGCGCAGCCGGAACTACGTCAACGTCATCGTCGCCGGGAAACAGCCGGCGCTTCAGTACCTGGACATGGACGCCGCGGTGAAGCACTGCACCGCCGGCGCCAGCATCTGGGAGTGGGCCAGCAGCGACACCGGAGCCGAGCCGGACGTGGTGATGGCGTGCGCCGGCGACGTCCCGACTCTGGAGACGCTGGCCGCGGCGGATTTTCTCCGCCACAGCTTCCCGGACCTCAGAATTCGCGTCGTGAATGTCGTCAACCTGATGGCGCTGCAGCCGCAGCGCGAGCACCCCAACGGGATGAGCGACGCCGTCTTCGACTCTCTCTTCACCGCCGACAAGCCCATCGTCTTCGCCTACCACGGCTACCCCTGGCTGATTCACCGCCTCACCTACCGGCGGACCAACCACGACAGCCTCCATGTGCGCGGCTACATGGAGAAGGGCACCACCACCACCCCCTTCGACATGGTCGTCCTCAACCGGCTGGACCGCTTCCATTTGGCCGGCGACGTCATCGAGCGCGTTCCGCGGTTGCGAAACATTGGGGCGCACGTGCAGCAGCACCTGCGCGACAAGCTGGTGGAGCACTCCGAGTACATCCGCGAGCACGGCACGGACCTCCCCGAGGTGGCCAACTGGAAGTGGTCTGGCGCGCACACCGCCGGCTAACCCCGTCGAGTGGTGCGAGGCGAAGTCTGCGGCAAAAGCTCTTGACTGAACGTACGTTCAGTCAGAGACTGCGGGTCGTCCTATGGCCAAGCCCCGTCCCTGGTCCAATCCCCCCAACCCCTACCTCCCCACCGCGCTCGAGTACGTGGGGGAGATTCCGCGGGCCCGGGTCCGCGTCCACGAGGACGTGTCGCGGAGCATTCTCGCCCACAACGACAGCCCCGACGTGGGCTTCCGCTTCAGCGTCAACCCGTACCGCGGCTGCATGCACGGCTGCGCTTACTGCTACGCGCGGCCGGGGCATGAGTACTTGGGCTTCGGGGCTGGCACGGACTTCGAGACGCAGCTGGTGGTGAAGCGCGAGGCGGCAGCGCTGTTGCGCCAGGCCTTCAGAAAGCCCTCTTGGAAGGGGGAGCTGGTGGCCTTCAGCGGCGTCACCGACTGTTACCAGCCCCTCGAGGCGTCGCTGCGGCTGACGCGGGCCTGTCTCGAGGTGTGCGCCGAGTTCCGCAACCCGGTGGCCATTATTACCAAGTCCCCCATCATCGAGCGGGACATCGACGTGCTGCAGGAGTTGCACCGCGTCGCCTCGGTGGGTGTCGGCGTGAGCATCCCTTTCTGGGACGAGGCAGTGGCCCGGGCTCTGGAGCCGGGGGTGGCTACGCCGCGCCGGCGGGTGCAGACGCTCGAGGCGCTGGCCAAAGCCGGCATCCGCGTCGGGGTGAGCGTCGCGCCCATCATCCCGGGCCTCGACGAGGACGTTCCCCGCATTCTGGCTGCGGCCGCCGCGGCAGGCGCCACCTCCGCCGGCCACGTGCTGCTGCGGCTACCGGGCTCGGTGGCACAAGTCTTCGAGGAGCGCCTTCGCGAGGCCCTTCCGCTGCGCGCCGAACGGGTGCTGCACCGCGTCCGCGAGACGCGGGGCGGCAAGCTGTACGACGCTCGCTTCGGGGTGCGAGGACGGGGGGAAGGCGAGTACGCCCACGCCCTGGGTAGGCTTTTCGAGACCACGGCGCGCAAGGTGGGCCTCGGCGCCGGCGGCTGGGGCCTTGGCGAGCGGCCGTCCACCTTCCGCCGCCCACCGCGGACGGAGCCGCAGCTGTCGCTGCTATGAGGTGACCGGCTTCAGCTGCTACCAAATCTCGCAACGCGGGCGAGCGGGGCCTACGTCAGCCGTTGGCTCGGGCGAAGTCCTCCATGAAGCCAACCAGTGTCCGGACGTTGTCGGGGGAGACCGCGTTGTAGGCACTCACCCGGATGCCGCCCGCGCTGCGGTGGCCCTTTAGGCCCACCATGCCGGCCTTCTTCGCGTCGGAGACGAATTTGTCCTCGAGGGACTCGGAGCCGAGGCGAAAGACAATATTCATCACGCTCCTGGAGTCCTTCTCCACGGGCGTGCGGTAGAAGCGGCTCAGCTTGTCCAGCGCTCCGTAAAGCAGCTCCGCCTTTTCGCGATTCCACTTCTCCACCTGGGCCAGGCCGCCGACGCTCTTCATCCAGGCCAGCACGTTGCGCATCAAGTAGACGGCGAAGGTGGGGGGTGTGTTGTAGAGCGAGTTGTTCTCGGCATGGGTGCTGTAGCGCAGAATTTTGGGGATGTCCTTGCGCGCCCGCGACATCAAATCCCGCTCGAGGATGACCAGCGTGACGCCCGAGGGTCCAATATTTTTTTGAGCGCCGGCGTAGATGAGTCCGAACTTCGAGACGTCAATTTTCCGCCACAGGATGTCGGAGCTCATGTCGGCGATGAGCGGGACCGCGCCCACCTCCGGGAAGGTGTGCCACTGCGTCCCGAAGATGGTGTTGTTGCTGGTGAGGTGAACGTAGGCCGCCTTCGCGTCCAGCTTCACCTCGGACTGCTTGGGAATGCGTGTGTAGCGCTTGTCGGCGGTGAGGGTGGTGGCCGCTACCTTGGGCGTCCCCAGAAGCTTTGCCTCGTCGAGCGCCTTCTCGCTCCAGGTCCCGGTGAGGATGTAGTCCGCGGAGCCATCCTTGGGCAGGAAGTTCATCGGGACTTGGGCGAACTGAAGCGAGGCCCCCCCTTGGAGAAACAAAATCTGGTGGGTGGGCGGCACGCCCAGCATCTCGGTGAGAAGTGCGATGGCCTCGTCGTGGACGGCCTCGTACTCCTTGCCGCGGTGGCTGTGCTCGAGGATGGACATCCCCGAGCCGTGAAAGTCGATGAACTCGTCGCGGGCGCGTTCCAGGGCCGGCAACGGCAGGCCGGCGGGTCCGGCATTGAAGTTGATGACGTGCATGCCCGTGCCTTGTAACAGGTCGGAACCGCCCAAGGGGAGCACAGTCGTCTCGCTCTCAGGGACACGGCTGCCACGGCCCCGCCGACGAGACAGGCCCCCCCCGAGAAGGATGGCTTCAAGGGGGGCACCGCCTTTTCTGAATTGGGCTACTTCGGCTGCTGACTACTGCATGACGGGCAGCGCGGAGGGCACCGGGCCGAGACCAATCTCGATGCGGCGATTTTGGGCGCGGTGCTCGGGCGTGTCGTTGGGGACAGTCGGCTGGAACTTCCCGAAGCCGGTGGCGGCCAGCTGCACACCGGGGATGCCGGCCTTCTCGAAGAAGTGGACGACCGCCAGGGCGCGCGCGGTGGAGAGCTCCCAGTTGGACGGGAAGACTGCCGTCTTGATGGGAACGTCGTCGGTGAAGCCGCCCACCCGGAAAACTTTCCCCTTGATGCCCTTCAGGACCTCGGCCACCTTCTTGAGCTCGGCCAGACCGTCCTTGGTCAACTTGGCCGACCCCGACGGGAAGAGCACCTTCTCCGGGAGCCGCACCGTCACCAGACCGGCGAGCTCGGTGACCTGGACTTTCCCGGCCGCGGTGTCTGCCGCCAGCGCAGCAGTCATCGCCTGGAGGTCCGAATTCTGCTGGGAGGCGGTCTGGGCAGTCTGCTGGGCCGCAGTGTTGGCCTGCTGCAGCGAGGCCACCTGGGCGTTCAGCGCGTCGATTTTTGCATTGGCCGCCGCGAGCGCGCTCGCTTCGTCGCCTGCGGTCTTCTTGTACTTCTCCGCATCGGCCTGGGCTGCCTTGTATTGCTCTTCAGAGACTCCGCCGCAGCCGGCCAAGGCCGCTAGGCCGAGGGCGAAGGCGGTAACACGAATGCTGTTCTGCATTGTGAGGACTCCCATCGTGGTGAGAAACACTGCGGACTGCTTCAAGTCGCCAGGCCTTCTACTCCTTCGGCGGAGGAAGCGGGGAACTCGCTGCGCCCAGGGCGCTTTAGCGGCGATAGCCGCCGCCGCCGCCACCGCCGCTGTGGAAGCCTCCAAAGCTGCCGCTGCTGCTGCTGCTGTGGCTGTCACTGCCCCCGTAGCTGCCGTCGCTGCCGCTGTGGCTGCCGCTGTCCCAGCTGTCTCCGCCGTAGGAAGAGCTAGCCGATTTCGAGTCGCCCTCGTCTCGCGCCTGAGAAGAGGCCTGGTACGAAGAGGAGCTGCTGGGCGGCTTGTTGTACGACGATGAGCCCGAGTACGAGGAGCTGCTCGGCGGCTTGTCGTACGACGAGGAGGACGAGCTGGTGGGCTTGTCCACGTCGCTCCAGCTGCCGTTGGAATTCTGTTTCTGCGCCTGACCGGTCTGCGAGTTGTAGTTGTAGACGTTGCCATCGTGGTCCGCGTAGTAGTTGTCGCCGGCTTCAGCGGTGTGCGTCGTTTGCCCGTCCGGGCCCACGGACGTGGCATGGCCCACGGTGGCAGACTGGCCATAGGGGTTGGTTACCGTTGTCTTGCTCCCCGCCGTGGCCACGCCGGTGTTGGGGTTGTAGGTGGCTCCGCGCGTGTTGTAGGCGGAGTTGCCGGTATAGGCGTTGTGCACTTGCGTACTCTGGCCAGCCGAGCTGCGGCCGGTAACCGAGTTGTAGGAGGTGCCGGCCTTGCTGCTCCAGGCATTGCCCGTCCAGGCGTTGTAGCCGGCTGAGTTGTGGCTCACCACGGAAGTCGCCCCGTACTGGTGGTAGACGTTGCCGCTGGTGGCCGCCCAGCCGTGCGGGCCCCAGGCCGCCGCGCCGCCGTACGCGCCGTAGGCCGCCCCATGGTAGGCGTACGGCATCGCCCCCCAGTAGGGCGCCGGCGCATAGCAGGCGTGAGCCACGCCCCAGCCAACGGCGAAGCCCACCGCAAACCCGGTCCACGGCGTGTACGTCACGTTCGCCGCGTAGCCGTAGGTGACGGGCGGCGGGTACCAGACGGTGGCACCCACGTAGGCGACGTAGGTGTAGCCGGTGCCGTACACCACCACGCCGTTCGGCTCCACCACCACCCCCATGTACCCAGGCGTGTAGCCGACGACGACGGTGTCCGCCGTCGCGGCGTAAACGTAGACGTACGTCGTATAGAAGAGCGCCGCGCTGGGCGGGATGGTGTAGATGACCGGCGGTACGAAGGACGCCACCACCCAAGGTCCATTCAGGCTCGGCGCGCTGAACCAGACGCCCATTTGCACGGCGTACCACTGGGTGGGCGAGACCATGATGATGGCGTCCGGAGAGTTGAAGACGTAGCTGAGGGCCGTGCCCGGGATGGGCTCGAGTACCGGAGCGCCCGTCACCGCCGGTTGGAAGGAGACTTTCGAGCGGTAGACGGTGGCCATTTGCGGAATGCCTGCGGCGATGGCTGCCTCCTGCGCCTCGGCGGTGCCGGGCACGGAAGCCAGGACGTTTTCCTTCGGGCTGGTGACGGGGATGAGGCTGAAGTCCTGGGGCAAGGCAGTGCCAGGAATGTAGGACCAGGGCCCGCCGAGGGTGGACGCCCGGAACCAGCGGCCCGTCACCAGCACGTAAAATTGCTGGTCGACCATGTCCTGGAAGACGTTGCCATTGGTGTTGCCAACGTAGAGCAACTGCGTGCCTTCCAGGGGAACCCAATTCATGGGCCCCTCGGTAATGACTATTTCCGTGGGCCGGGTCGCGACCACCACGCCAGGCGCCCCGGTGGCCAGCGAAGGCCGCTGCCCGGTGGCGTCGTTCACCGGGCCCTCCATCAAGTCCACCGCGTTCTGTTTGGCCAGCGCCTGCGCCGCCTGGTAGGCCCCTGTGGGCGGCGTATTGGACACCGTCCACGGGCCGTTGAGCGTTGGCGCCGTCATGAAGCCGTCCAGGACGTGGACGTAGACGTTGCCGCCCGAGCCCTGCAGCACCAGCGCCCGGGTGTTGAGGACGCGGGTGAAGGACGTTCCCGGAACCGGCCGCCAGACGGGCTCGCCATGGATGAGGACCAGCACCATCGGGCTGGTCCCAAAGACAATGCGCGGCGGCTCGTTCAGCACCGGGACGGTGCGGGATTTGCGCTGCGCGCCTTCGATGGCCACCGCCGCCTCCATCCGGGCCAGGGACATGGTGGCCGGACCCTGCGCCATCAGGCTTTGGATGGCCTGCTGGTAGGTGTAGGCCATCTGCGGAACCGACGGAAAGGTGGCCTTGGCCACCACCAACCTTTCGAAGTGCACCACCCGTGCCTGCTTGTCGACCTCGGTGAGGGCCGAAAACTCGATGGCTCCAAACACCGGGTCCTTCGAGCCGGGGGCCAGCACCGAGACGGCCGCGTGCGCCTGGTAGACGTAGTCATTCCAGCTGTCGAGCTGGGGTTGGTAGATGGTGTACTTCGTCCCGTTGAGCTCCGCAGACTTGGGCCACGGGTCAGGCGTTGCCGGAGCCTGGGCGAGACACCAGGCCGGAAATACCAGGACGAAGAGTACGACGCTGATGAGTCGGCCCATAAATGCTGCCCTCCGTGGCACCCGGCGCCGCCGTTGTCGGTGGCGAGGTCTACCCGAAAAAAAAGCTCCAAGCACGCGCTCGGCCGGGGGTGGGAGCGCACGCGCGCTTCCTCGGCGTCTCTGCGTCGAGCCCCATCCGTGGCCGCGAGGCCGCCCTAGAATTCCGTTCCTGCGGGGTGCGTCAGCCGCCCTTCCAGATGAAGTTGAAGGCGATGAAATTGAACCAGGTGTTGGCATACGTCCCCGAAACCACCCGGGAGGGGATGCGACTCACGTCGACGCTGGGGTTGCCTCCCCAGAGAAACTCGTAGGAGAGCCCGAACGTCCAGTTGGCGTTCAGCGTCCACTTCGTCCCCACCCCGAAACGCCAGGCGTCGCCAATCGGCAGCGACAGGCTTCGGTTCTGGTCATTGGTCATGGTGCTGTCGTAGGCGACGCCGAAGTCGAGCTGCCACGGCTCGGACAGCTGCACCTGGGCGCCCAAGGCACCGTGCCAGGTGTTGAGGTAGCCGATGTTGGTGGTGAGGCTGTGTGAGGTGTCGGTGTTGGAGACGCCCAACTCCACCGTGCCGAAGGCCGCCCAGTTTTGCCAGCCGACGTCCCCCATCACTGCCCACTGCTCGGTGATGGCCTGGAAGAAGCTCAGCATCACCGTCTGCGGGACCGTCAGCCCGGCGTTGATGTTGGCCGTGGTGAGGCCCCCCAGCTTTTGGGCGAGCAACGGCCCGAGCCCATGGAAGTTGGGGGTGGCGGCAAAGGAGAGGCTGACGGGCGAGGTGTAGGTGATGCCGATTCGGCTGCCTTTGGAGAACTCGTACATCAGCCCGACATTGGCTCCGAAGCCCCAGGTGCTGGACTGGATGCCCAGGGCCCCGTCGGCGGCGTTGGGCTCGAGGTTGGGGATGGCCACCACGTCCTTCAAATAGCCGTACATGGCGTTGAAGGTGACGCCCACCGAGAGTCCCCCGGCCACGTGCCAGGCAACGGACGGCAGAATGGAAAGGCCGAGGAGTGCCGACTGGGTGGTGTAGTAGCGGCCCACCCAGTCGTCTTCCCACTTGGCGGCCAGGCCGAAGTTGGAGGCGAACCCGAAGCCCACCCGGAAGTCGTTCCAGGGGGCAAAGGTGGCGAAGACGCTGCCATTGGGCAGGAAGCCCACCGCGTTGCCGCCGTTGGTGCCGCTGACGGTGGTAGAGGAGTTGGGAGCGAAAGTGAGGTTTGCATACAGGAGCTCACCGGCCACTTGCACCTGGATGCCGTCGAGGCGCGTCATGCCAGCCGGGTTGGTGAGGATGGTAACCGGGGCGTCGGCGCGTGCTGCCCAGCCGGCGGACGCGTAGCCGACGTCGGAGGTGCCCACCTCGTAGAGGAAAACACCTCCGGCGTGTGCTGTGCCGGCGACGAGTACCCCCGCCAGCAGCCCCACCCATTTCCCGGTGCCTCTTTTCGTCACGCGCCCTCCCTTTTTCCCCGTCGTTTGGCTTTGCCGCCGCGGACACTAGGGTTCGGCCCCACGAGGGTCAACGGCAACGGCAGCTCGCTTGCTTTGAGGCGTCCCTCAAAACGGATGAAGGAAGAGGCCCGAGCGTAGCTTGGGCTCGAACCAGGTGGACTTGGGCGGCATGGTTTCCCCGGCGTCGGAGATGGCCATCAACTCGTCCAGGCTGGTGGGCCACAGCGCAAAGGCCACCTTGTCCAGGCCACCATCCACCCGCGCGGACAGCTCGCGCGTCCCCCGGATGCCGCCGACGAAGTCGATGCGGCCGTCCCGGCGCGGGTCTTCAATGCCGAGGACGGGGCGCAGCAGGTTTTCCTGGAGGATGGCGACGTCGAGCGACGCGGTGGGCGTCTGCTTCCAGCTCCCGGCCCGCGCCCGCAAGCGCCACCAACGCCCGTCGAAGTACATGCCGAAGGCGTGCCGTCCCTCGGGTTCGGCACGGTCGGCCAAGGTGACGTCAAAGCGCTCCCGCACCGAGGCGAGAAACGTCTCGGCGTCGAGGCCTCCGAGGTCTCGCACCACGCGGTGGTAGGGCAAAATCTGCATCTGGTCATGCGGGAAGACAACCGCCAGGAAGCGGTCGCGCTCGCCGGCCTCCGCCCCGCGCGAAGGGCGCAGCTGCTGCACCCGCGCCGCCGCCGCCGAGCGATGGTGCCCGTCGGCGATGTACAGGGTGGGCACCAAGGCCAGGGCCGAGGAAAGCCGCGCCGCCTCCTCCCCCACCACCTGCCACACCGTGTGGCGCACGCCGTCCTCACTGGCAAAGTCCACTTCCGGCGCGGCAGCGGTGAGCGCGTCCACCAGCGTGTCGATGGTCGGCTGCGCACGGTAGGTGAGGAAGACGGGCTCGTCGTTGGCCCCCAGGGCGTCGATGTGCCGGGTACGGTCGTCTTCCTTGTCCGCCCGGGTGAGCTCATGGCGCTTGATGCGCCCGTCCCGGTAGCCGTCCAGCGAGGCGCACGCCACCACCCCCGTCTGCACGTGCTCGCCCATTTTCTGCCGGTACAGCCGAAAGCCTTCCACCGCGTCCTCCAGAAGCCAGCCCTCGGCGCGGAAGCGGCGGAGGTTTTCCGCGCCTCGGGCGTAGACGGCCGGGGCGTGCTCCTCCACGCCCTCTGGAAGGTCAACTTCCGGCCGGCTGATGCGGAAGAAACTGTGCGGGTTTCCGGCGGCCAGAAGCCGCGCCTCGGCGCTGCTCACCACGTCGTAGGGCGGTACCGCCAGCCGTCGGGCCAGCGCCGGGGGCGGGGCCAGGGCCCGGAAGGCGGTGAGGAGGAGGGGCATGGGGAGGCGGCTGGCGGGGGGAGTATGGCCGTCCGGCGGCCGCCTTGTCCTTGGCGCCAAAAGCCCTGGTCACCACTTGTAAATTTCGGGCTACGAGCGTTCTAACCCACCGCGTTGTCAGTGGAATCCTTGTAAATGCCGGGGCTGGTTGCTACAGGACTTGCCTTGCCAATGAATGAGAACGCCCTCAATGCCTCGGTGGGCGCGAAGCTGCGCGGGCTCCGGCTGAAGCGGGGCATCAAGCAGACGGACGCAGCCCACGGACTGGGCGTTTCCCCCGCCTACCTGAACCTGATTGAGAAAGGGAAGCGGGTGATGCCCTTCCCGCTCTTGTGGAAGGCGCTGCGCTACCTCGAGCAGGACCCCGAGCAATTCATGGGCTCTTTGGGCCAGGGCCCGGTGGACGAGACGCTCGCTAAGCTACTGGATGAGCCGCTGCTGAAGTCTCTGGACATCGACTCCGAGTCGCTCGAGTCGCTCAGCGCCGAGCCAAAGCTGGCGGGCACGGTGGCTGCCCTCTTCAACCTCTACAAGAATACCCGGCACCAGCTGGAGAAGGTGTCCGCGCAGATGACGTCGCCGCTGCAGGCCCAGGACGGGGCCCTGCGCCTCGACTACTCCCCCTTCGACGAAGTCAGCGACTTCCTCCAGGCGCGCAAGAATTGGTTCCCCGAGTTGGAGGAGCAAGCGGCAGGGCTGGTGCGAGACTTCCGGCTCGAGCGCCAGGTGACGTCCAGTCAACTGGCCGCCGCGCTCAGCGAGCGCTTCGGCTACGCAGTGCGGTACGAGGCCTCGGCCTCTGGCAGCTCCGTGGTGAGGCGGATGGACCAGGAGCACAAGACGCTCACCCTCTCCCCGGCCCTCACCGAGCAGCCGCTCAAATTCCAGCTGGCCGCCTCCATCGGTCTTTTGGAACTCGACCAGAACCGCCTCTTGGAACGCATTCTGGCCGGCGTGCAGATGCGCCATCCGGAGACGCCCAAACTCATCAAGGTGAATTTGGCGAATTACTTCGCCGGCGCGCTGTTGCTCAACTACGAGGAATTCTTTCGCCAGGTCCAGCGCACCCGTTACGACGTCGAGCTGCTCAGTCAGATTTTCGGCACCACCTACGAGACGGTGGCCCACCGGCTGTGCAACCTCTCGGACCCAAAGCGCCCGGGCGTGCCCTTCCACTTCCTGCGGGCCGACGTGGCTGGCAACATCTCCAAGCGCTACAGCGGCACCGGGTTGAAGTTCGCCTCGGGCGGCGGCAGTTGCGGAAAGTGGGCCGTCCATCTCGCCTTCCTCAACCCGTCTCAAATTACCCGCCAGTACTCGATGATGCCGGACGGCACCACCTACTTCTGCTTCGCCAAGGTGCAGCTGCAGCCCATCAGCGGCTCCATTGTGCGCGGGACGGCCTACAGCATTGGCCTCGGAACGCACGCCGAGAACGCCCAGTTTTTGGCCTACGGCCTCCCCACCACCGACCTCAAGCGGGACGCCGTCCCCTCCGGCATTACCTGCCGCTTCTGCGAGCGCACCGACTGCAACCAGCGCGCTGCCGCCAGCTACCGTTTTGCCTTTTCCTTCGACGAGTACACCAAGAAGGATTGCTTCTTCTCTCCGCTTCTGGTCCACGAGGCGGGCAAGGAGCCGGCTCGCCGGGTCGGCCGGCGTAGCCACGAGCCGAGCTGACAAAAACCAGCAATGTCCTCCCCTCCTCCCGTAGTCAGCTTGGCGAGCGCCAGCGTCCTGCGACTCGACGCCGACGTCCTCGTCCTGCCAGTGCTGGAGAGCGACGGCAAGGCAGCCGCGGACGCGGCGATGATGGATGTCGACCGCGCGCTGGGGGGCCATTTGCACCGGGCCGCCTTCGCCGATGGCTTCAAGGGGCGGGCTGACCAGCTCTTCCAATTCCACACCCAAGGGCGAATTCCTGCCGCGCGGGTGGTGCTGGTGGGGCTCGGGCCGAAGGAGCGCTGCACCGCCGAGCACCTGCGCCAGGCGGCCGGCCGCGCCGTGCGCGCCGCGCTGCGCGGCAAGGCGGTGCAGGTGTTGTTGCAAGTGCCGGCGACGGGGGACGACGCTGGAGCGCTGCGCGCCGCCACCGAGGGGGCGTTGCTTGGCGCCTACCGCTTTGACCGCTACCGCACCAACGGCGCCGAGGAGCGCGGGACGCTGGGCAGCCTCAGGGTGGCACTGCCCCCCGGCGTCCGGCGCACCGACGCGCTCGAGGAGGCGCTGGGGCTGGCCGTGCAGGTGGCCCTGGCCACCAACCATGCCCGGGACTTGGTGAATGAGCCCGCCGCCCACCTCACTCCGGAAGCGTTGGCCGAGGAGGCGCGCCGGGTGGCAAAGGCCTGCGGCCTGAAAGTCCGCGTCGACGGCCCAGAGGAGCTCGCCCGGCTGAAGATGGGGATGTTTCTCGCGGTGGGCCAAGGAAGCGCCAATGCGCCGCGCCTCATTGAGCTCGACTACCTCCCCAAGGGCAAGGCGGCCTCGGCCCGGCCCTTGGTGCTGGTGGGCAAGGCCATTACCTTCGACAGCGGGGGCCTCTCCCTCAAGCCGGCCGACGGCATGCTGGAGATGAAGACGGACATGGCCGGCGCGGCCGCGCTGCTCGGGGTGATGGAGGTGGTGGCCGCCCTGAAGCCCCCCTTCCCGGTGGTGGCCCTCCTCGGGGCCGCGGAAAACATGCCCTCCGGGACGGCCTACCGCCCGGGGGATGTGCTGACCTCGCGGCTCGGCAAGACGGTGGAAGTCAGCAACACCGACGCCGAGGGGAGGCTGGTGCTGGGGGATGTGCTGGCCTACGGCGCCGAGCGCGCGCCGGCCGCCCTCATCGATGTGGCCACTCTCACCGGTGCCTGCGTCGTGGCGCTGGGCCAGCACGTGGTGGGACTGTGGAGCACCGATGACGCTCTGGCCGAGGCAGTGGTGCAGGCCAGTCGCCGGGCGGGCGAGGCCATGTGGCGGATGCCGCTGGTGGAGCTGCAGAAGGAGAATTTGCGCTCGGAAGTGGCGGACATGAAAAACGCCGGCGAGCGGCAAGGTGCGGCCATTGCTGCGGCTCTCTTCCTCCGGGAATTCGTCGGGGCGGTGCCGTGGGTGCACCTGGACATTGCCGGGCCGTCCGTCAGCGGCAAGGAGCGCGGCTACTTCGTCAAAGG
The DNA here is from genome assembly GCA_052143535.1 of Myxococcaceae bacterium. GTDB lineage: Bacteria > Myxococcota > Myxococcia > Myxococcales > Myxococcaceae > JADGRA01. Next base: position 38,800 of record JBKQSS010000052.1, read on the forward strand.
GGCCACCGGCGTCACTGTCCGGACGCTGGTGGAGCTCATCCGCGCCCGTGCCCAGGCCGTGGAAGCAGCGGCGCCGGCGCGCACCCGCGCGCCCGTTTAGAGGCCGGGCCGCTCGGCCAGCGCGGAAGCCACCGCCTCGTGCAGCGTTTTGGCCGCCAGCACGGCGTCGGCGCTGCCGTGCAACGGACGGCCCACCACCAGGAGGTCCGCCCCAGCGCGGATGGCGGCCTCGGGCGTCTCAGTGCGGGACTGGTCGCCCAGGGCGGCGCCCTTGGGGCGGATGCCGGGGGTGCAGAGGAAGACGCCCGGGTACCGCGCGCGCAGCGCCGGGAGCTCCTGCGCCGAGCACACCAGCCCAGCCACCCCGGACGCAGCCGCCAACTCGGCCAGCCTGAGGGCCATGGCTTTGGCCGAGGCGCCGAAGCCGAGGGCTGCCACCGCCCCGTCGTCGAGGGAGGTGAGGGCGGTGACAGCGAGCACCAGCGGGGGCGGCTGGCTGGCAGCCTCAGCGCCCGAGCGCGCTCCCTGCACCGCGGCGCGCAGCATGGCCTCCCCTCCCGAGGCATGCACGGTGAGGTAGCTGACGCCGAGGGCGCCCGCCCGGGCGGCGGCCAGCTCGACGGTGTTGGGAATGTCATGCAGCTTGAGGTCGAGAAAAAGCCGCGCCCCGTGCGCGCGAAACGCCTCCAGGGCGGCCGGGCCGTGCTCGACGTAGAGTGACAGCCCTACCTTCACCACGCCCACGTAGGGTTGAAGGTTGGCGTACAGCGCGTGGGCCTGGCCCAACGGGACGTCCGCCGCCCAGGCCAACAGGTCGCGCGCCGCGGGGGGACGCCCCACGGAGGGCGACTGCACGCTCAAGGCGGGTGTCGTCATAGCCGCGCCAGGGGAACTGGACGGCTTGAGAAGTTAGCGCGAGGCGAGCTCCGGGTCGATGACCTTCTTGAACTCGTCGATGGGCATCGCACCGTTGATGAAGACGCCGTTGATGAAGAAGGCGGGCGTGCCGTTGACGCCGGCGGCCTGACCGGCCTCGATATCCGCGTCCACCTGCTTCTTCTTCTCCCCGCTGTCCAGGCACTGGGCGAACTTGGGCCCATCCAGCCCGGCGCTGGCGGCGTAGCTCTTGAGCTCCGAGACGTCGAGCTTCTTCTGGTTCTTGAAGAGCAAGTCGTAGAATTCCCAGAACTTCCCCTGGTCCGCCGCACAGAGGCTGGCCTCGGCGGCCTTCTCCGCCTGCGGATGAATGGGGAGCGGGAACTGGCGGAAGACCAGCTTCACCTTGCCGGCATACTGCTGCATCAATTGCTCGACGGTGGCGAAGGCGGCGCCGCAGTAGGGGCACTGGAAGTCCGAGAACTCGACGATGGTCACCTTGGCGTCGCCCGGTCCGCGGGCCGGCCCAGTGGCGGCCACCTCGACGCGCGGCGGGGGCAAGTCGATTTGGAGATTTGCAGAAGTCCGCAGCTCGTCGATGACTTTCTGCACGCTGGCCCGGCGCTGCTGGTTCACCATCGCCTGGACGAGCTGGTCCTTAATTTGGTCGAGCTTGGTGTCCGCCGGGATGCGCCCGGCCGTCTTCAGCCGGTCGAAGAACTCCTTCACGTCGGCGTCGGAAGGCTGCGTGACGGGAAGCGCCTCCACCCGGGCCTGAATGTACTGCTCCTCGGTCTGGTTCTTTTTGGCGGCCTCCGCCTTCACGATGCGCTCCACGGCCATGCGCTCGAGGACTTCCTTGCGCGCCGTGTACATTTGATTCTGGATTTCCTGAAGTTTCGGCTTGGCCTCCACTTCAAGCTCGCCGTAGGTGATTTTGCCGCCGTTGTAGGTGGCCACCACCTGGCTTGCTGCCAGCGTGTTTCCAGCGCCACTCACGGCTGGCGTCTTCTGCTTCGCGCAGCCTGCGAGGACTGCCAAGGAAGCCAACAGTGCGGCCGGAAGGAAGCGGGGTGCGAGTAGTTTCATAGGGAGGGGGCCTTTTGCCCTGGGCCGGGGAAGTGTGCAAGCCACACGCAACACCCGGCAGCCAAGCAAGCTGCCCCGTGGGGGAAAGCAGGGAAAGAGCCCCCCCTGGAGGGCCTTCTCAGGCCAGCTCGGCCGCGAAGTCCGGAAGCCGAAAGCCGAAGCGCTCCAACTCGCGCCTCTGGGCGCGCACCACCGCGTAGGCGGTGGAGTCCGCGAGCACTTTGCGCACCAGGCTTAAGTGCAGGGAATGGCCGCTCTTGACGGCCCGCAGCGAGCCGATGACGGGGTGGCCAAAGAGGGCCAAGTCCCCCATCGCGTCCAGGGCTTTGTGGCGGACAAACTCGTCCGGAAACCGCAGCCCATCCGCGTTGAGGATGCTGAAGTCGTCGACGACGATGGCGTTGTCGAGAGAGCCGCCGCGCGCCAGGCCGGCAGCCTTCAGCCGCTCCACGTCGCGCAGAAAGCCAAAGGTACGCGCCCGCGACACCTCGCGCACGAAGGCCCGGCCGGAGAAGTCCATTTCCAGTCGCTGGCGCGAGACGAGGGGGTGGCGAAAGTCGATGGCCACGTCCATCCGGAAGCGGTCACACGGAGAGAGGGAGGCCTCTTTGTCCCCATCGCCGACAGCCACCGCCTTCTTCACCACCACGAAGCTTTTCGGCGCCTCCTGCACGCGCACCCCGGCGCTCTGCACCAGGTAGGCGAAGGGCCCGGCGCTGCCGTCCATGATGGGCACCTCCGGGCCGTCGAGCTCCACCCGGACGTTGTCCAGCCCCAGGCCCAAAAGGGCCCCCAAGAGGTGCTCCACCGTGCCGACCCGTACCCCGTCCTTGCCGAGGCTGGTGGCGAGCTCGGTGTCCACCACGTACTCGGCGGTGGCCGGAATGGACACCGGACGGGCCAAGTCCGTCCGGACAAACACCACGCCATGGTTGGCCGGGGCCGGTCGCAACGTCAGCTTGACGGCGGCGCCGGTGTGCAGGCCAATGCCCTCGCAACTCACCGAGCCACTCAGTGTCCGCTGGTTGAAAGAGTTGGCCATGGTGTGGTGTGAGGCTCCCTCCCTGCTCAAAACGCCTCCCGAATAACGGCCCCGAGTCTTTTCCAACACCCGAGGACCGCAAGAGGTTTCATCCGGGCAGAGTCAAAGCCTACCGCGCGGTGACAAGCCCGTGAAATACAGTACCGCGCTGCGTCGCCGCAACGAGCACCTCGTCCCTAAGACGCCAGCAGGTAGCAGAAATTCAGCCTTCGAGGCACAACTTCAGCCGGGACGGAACCTGTCCAGGACGGCCTCCGCGTGGGCCCGGTCAAACCGTCGGCCGGTGACTTCTCCGCGCCGGCCGATGCGGATGAAGAGGGCCTCGGCCGCGGAGCCGAAGAGGAGGCAGTCCTCGGCCAAGCGGGCCCGGGCCAGCGGGCCTTCGGGCGACTGGGAGGCGTCGCCGAGGATGGCCAGAAAGCGGTCCACCGCCTCGAGGTCCCCGTAGCGCAAAAGCTGGTAGCTGCCGTCTTGGAAGTACTCGAGGAAGCGCAGCAGGGCCCCGAGGTGGAGGCCGGCGTCGAGGGAGCCCTCCAGCGCCGTGGCCGCCTCGGATGCCAGCTGCGAGGCTACCCACAAGTCATTGCGCAGCCGCTGCGCCACCACCGGCGCGGAGACGAGGCGGGCAAAGCCCTCCTGGGCACCGCGCGCCTCCAACGCCTGGGCAAGCTGCACCACCGCGCCCTCGAAGAGGGCGCTGAAGTCCCACACCGCACTCCGCAGCCGCTCGTCTTCCACCGGGGGCTCGCCCGACAGGCCGCGGCCAATGGCGCGCGTCTTCGAGGAGAGGGTGCGGGCCACTCGCAGCGCAGCGTGCTGCCAGGCTCGGGTGGCCGTCCCCGGAGCCACCTCATTGCGCAAATAACCAGCCAGGGTGAGCGCCTCGCTGTGCACCAGCGCCAAAAGCACCCGGGCGCGGCGGTCGAGCGGTCGCTCCGGCTCGAGGCGCAAGTAGGCAAGCGCGTGCAAGAAGCGAAACAGGGCGAGAAAGGCGGTGGTGAAGAGAGCTCGCTCTTGGTCCGGGAGCAGCCGCAGCGCGTCCAGCACCGGGACACTGCGAATGCGGTCAAACTCGAGGCAAAACTCCAGCGGGCGCGCCGGCCGGAAGAAGCGGTTCTGCAGAATGGCACGCACCGCCAGGCTGCCCACCTCGTGGAAAACGCGGTGGCCGAGCGTCGGTAGCCCAAACAGGCTGTCCATCACGACGCAGATGGACTCGAAGCTTTGGGCGAGCAGAAAGAGGCTCTCCTGAGGCGTCTGTTGCTCGAGCTCGTCTTCTAAAAGCGCCCGGCGGACGCGGTCATCCACCGCCTGAGAGCCGAGGTAGTGACGGAAAACGAAGCGCTGCTCGTGCCCCGGGTCGAGCAGCCGCCTGGCCAGCCGGATGGCCTGGTGCATGGCGTCCCTCAAGTCCCGCAGCTCCTCGCCATAGTCCCTGGTCACCACCGGCCGCACCGAGGCGTCCAACGGGAGGTTGTGCAGGTGGAAGTAGCGCTCGATGCCACGCAACAAGAGCTCGAATTCGAAGAGCCGCTCCTCGCGGCCCTCCACCCGGACGCTGCGCAGCCACCGCTCGCGCTCGGCCAGCAGCCCGGGCCGGGGCTGGCTGTCGCGCATCAGCTGCACGTAGAAGTCGCGCGCGCTCCGCGGGGCGCGCACCAGCGCTGTCTCGGCGCGGTCCGGGGCGGCGCTCATAGAAGCGCCCCTTGCGCCGCGGGCGGCGGGGTGAGGCCGAGGTGCCGCCAGGCTTTGGCCGTGGCCACCCGGCCGCGCGGCGTCCGCTGCAGGAAGCCCTCCTGCATGAGGAAGGGCTCGTATACGTCCTCCACCGTCTCGCTCTGCTCGCCCACCACCATGGCCACCGTCTCCAGGCCCACCGGGCCCCCGCCGAACTTGTCGAGAATGGTGAGGAGAATGCGCCGGTCCATCGGGTCCAGCCCGAGCGCATCCACCTCCAGCCGCTTGAGTGCGCCGGAGGCCACCGCGCGCGTCACCACCCGCTCCCCATCCACCTCGGCGAAGTCGCGGATGCGTCGCAACAGCCGGTTGGCGATGCGGGGCGTCCCCCGGGCCCGGGTGGCAATCTCCCGGGCACCGTCGGGCTGAAGCCGGACGCCGAGGATGCCGGCGCTTCGGGCCAAAATATTCTCCAAGTCCGCGGGCGCGTAGTAGTCGAGTCGCTCTTGAATTTGAAAGCGGTCTCGCAAGGGCGAGGTGAGCAGCCCAGTGCGGGTGGTGGCGCCAATGAGGGTGAAGGGTTGGAGGTCCAGCTTCATCGCCCGCGCAGCCGGCCCCGAGTCGATGGTGATGTCCAGCCGGAAGTCCTCCATCGCCGGGTAGAGGTACTCCTCCACCTGCGGCGGCAGGCGGTGGATTTCGTCGACGAAGAGCACGTCCCGGGCCTCGAGACTGGTGAGCAGGCCGGCCAAGTCCCCCTTGCGCTCGATGGCCGGTCCGGAGGTGACGTGGATGGCCACCCCGAGCTCGGCGGCCAGAATGTGGGCCAGGGACGTCTTCCCGAGGCCCGGGGGGCCAGAGAAGAGGCAGTGGTCGAGGGCCTCGCGCCGCTTGCGCGCCGCCTCGACGTACACCTTCAGCTTGTCCACCACCCTCGCCTGTCCGACGTACTCGGCGAAGCGGCGAGGCCGAAGCGAAACCTCGAGGCGCTGTTCCTCGGCGGTGGGACTGGGCTCGAGCGGGCGGTGGACTGGCGCCATGACGGGGCGCCAGAGGGTAGCAGCTTTGGAGGGCGCTCTCCCTAGCCCGCCTGGAGGGTCCGCAGCGCCTCACGGAAGAGCGCCTCGAAGGGGGCCTCGGCGCCGAGCCGGCCCGAAACCGCGTCGGCCACCCCCTCCGCATCCGTCGGCCGGTAGCCGAGGTTTTCCAAGGCGGACACCAAGTCTCGCCGCGCCCCGGACGGCCCGGCCGCGGTGGCGCCCACCGCCAGGCCCTTGGCCTTGTCCCGGAGCTCCAAAACGAGGCGCTCGGCCGTCTTCTTCCCGACGCCGTGGATGCGCGTCAGCCGGGCGAGGTCCCCCCGGCTGAGCGCCTCGGCCAAGTCCGGCACCTCCAAGCCAGAGAGCACCGCCAGGGCCAGCTTCGGCCCGACGTGGCTGACGCTGGTGAGAAGCAGAAACATTTGCTCCTCCGCGGGGGAAAGGAAGCCCACCAGCTCGATGGCGTCCTCGCGCACCACGGTGTGGATGCGCAGCTCGGCTGGCTGCCCTTCGGCCGGCAGCCGAGCCAGGGACAACAAGGAGAGCCCCACTCGGTAGCCGACGCCCTGGACGTCCAGCACGGCGTCGGTGAGGCTCTTCTCCAGCACCACCCCGCGCAGCCGCGCAATCACCGGGGCGCCCCGTACACCGCCCGCGACAGACGGGGCCAGGCCAGGGGGCGCCGACGTGCCCGCAGCCGCTCCGGAAGCAGCGTCACCACCCGGGCCCGGTGCAAGTGACACACCGCCACGGCCAGGGCGTCCGTGGCATCGGGGCGCAACGCACCGGCCAGTCCGAGGAAGGCCCGCATTTGTCTCGCCACCGCCTCTTTGGAGGCCGCGCCGCCGGCGCCCACGGCGCGCTTCACCAGGGCCGGGGCGTACTCGAAGACGGGCCGGCCGCCCTGGGCCGCCGCCAGAAGGGCCACCCCCCTGGCATGCCCCAGCACCAGGGCACTGCGTGGGTTGCGACAGGCGAAGACGCCCTCCACCGCCACCGCGTCCGGGGCCCAGCGGGAAAGTACCGCCGACAGGCCGTGGAAGAGCTCGGCCAGCCGTAGCTCGAGCGCCAGCTCCCCGGGGACGCGCAACACCCCGTGGGCCACATGGCACAGCCGGCTTCCTTGCGCCTCCACCACCCCGAAGCCAGTGACGCGGCTACCAGGGTCGATGCCGAGCACACGGAACGGAGGGGACATGTGCCTTAGTCCTCTAGCATACGAGGTAGACGCGCCCGACTTTTCTGCCCGCCCCTAGGCACCGGCTGAAGCGAGCACCGCGTCGTCCATCTCGTAGTTGGCCCACACGTTTTGGACGTCGTCATTGTCCTCGAGCAGCTCGAGCAGCTTGAGCACCCGGCGGGCCGCGTCCGCCTCCACCCGCACCGTGTTTTGCGGCAGAAAGACGGCGCGCTGCTCGCCGACTGGCAGGCCCTTGGCCTCCAGGGCGGCAGCCACGGCGTGCAGCGCGGCGGGCTCGGTGCGCACCTCGAAGCCGTCCGGGCCGAGCGTCACCACGTCCTCGGCCCCCACCTCCAGCGCGGCCTCCATCACCCGCTCCTCCGTCGGCCCGGGCTTCACGTGGATGCTGCCCTTTCGGTGGAACAGCCACCCCACGCTTCCCTCGACGGCGAGGTTGCCGCCGCCTTTGGAGAAGTTGGCGCGGATGTCGGCCGCGGTGCGGTGCCGGTTGTCGGTGAGGCACTCCACCAGGACAGCCACCCCGCCCGGCGCGTAGCCCTCGTAGGTGACTTCCTCGTAGTGCGTCCCCTCCAGCTCCCCGGTGCCCTTCTTGATGGCCCGGGTGATGTTTTCCGAGGGCATGTTGGCGTCGCGCGCGGCCAGCACGGCGGACCGCAGCCGGGCATTGGCGGCCGGGTCTCCCCCGCCGATGCGGGCGGCGACGGTAATTTCCTTCGTCACCTTGGTGAAGAGCTTTCCCTTGCTCGCCCCCATGGCCTCCTTCTGCCGTTTAATTTTCGTCCAGCGGTTGTGCCCGGACACGTTGGATGTCTCCTCAAGCCAAGGACGGATGCGCCTTTGCTTTAGCGCACGTCCCGCAGCAGCCGCCGCGCGTCATCCGCCTCGGGGCCTTCCGGCTGGAGCGCCAGTACCCGGCTGAGCTCCGCATTGGCCTTGGCCCGCTCCGAGCGGCCGAGGTAGATGCCGGCGAGCAAGAGGTGGGCGCGGGGCTCCTTGGGGTCGAGCGCAACGGCCTTCATCGCCGCCCCTTCTGCCCCGCGCGCATCCCCCGCGTCAAACCGGGCCAGGGCCAAGTAGAGCCACGCCACCGCCGAGTCCGGGCTGTCCTGTACCACCTCGTCCAGGACGCGCACCGCCGCCGAGGGCAGCGCGGCCCGGTACAGGGCAATCCCCTCGGCCAAAGAATGGCCGCGCGGTGCTGCGGCCGGCGCCGTCGGCTCCCCGGCCAGGGGGGCGCTGCCTGCCGCCGGGGCCGGGGTTTCGGCCCCCCCGCCCGGAAGCGGCGACGGGGCCACCGCCAGGGAGGGAGTCGGCTCGAGCGGGGCGGCAAGCCCCGCAGCCGGGGAAGCCCCCGTCTGTCGGCCAAGGGAGGACTCCGCATGCCGCAGCCACCAAAAGCCGAGCAGCGCTACCGCTCCCAAAAGGACCGCGGCGGCAAGGGACCCTTGCAACAACGTCGCGCGACGACGGCGCTTGCGGGCTGCGGCCAGCGCGTCGTCCGCCCAGGCCTCCTCGGCCGTGGCCCCAGCGCGCGCCGGCTGGTAGACGCGGGCCAGCGTTCGCGCCGCGGCCTCCAGCGGGGACTCCTCAGGGAGGTGGAGCTCGGGCGGCTCGGCCGGGGCACTGGGGGGACGCAGGGCCCGCGAGGCGGGCACAGGGCGCTCGCTGACTGGGCCCGGCTTGGCCGTCGTTGCGCTCGAGGGTTGACTGGGCTCGGCCGACGCCGCTTCCGAGGCCGGAGCGAGCTCGAGCGCCTCCCAGGCGCCAGGCAAGTACGGTGCGCGCGCCGCCTCCCGCGCCAAGGCTTCGGGCAAAAGCACGCCGCTGGCGTACAGCCTCGAGGCGGCCCTGAGCGCCGCCACCTCGGGGAGGGGGGAGGCGATAATGGCGTCGCGCAGCGTGCGCCTGCCGTCGAAGAGGCGCAGCAACGTCTCGGCCTCGATGGGGAGCGACGGCAGCGCCGCCCTCAGCGACTCGAAGTCAGGCTGCAGCACCGCCTCCAGGGGGACACTCACCGCCACCAGCCGCTCCCACAAGGCGAGCTCCGCGCCGAGCCTGCCGCAGAGCTCGCGCACGCCGATGCTGAGCTCGCCCCGGGCCAGCACCGGCCCGAGGTGGACGCGGTAGCCGCCGCGGCCCAGAGCCAGCATCCGCGTCAGCCCGCGCTCGCCCTCCAGCCCCTCGAAACCGACGGAAACCACCTCACCGCGCCGGAAGAGGAGCTGCCCACGCGACTCGAGAAGCAGACGTCCCGAGGAGGAGCCTGCGAGCAGCGCCCGCAGCGCGGCCAAAAGGGGCAGCACGTCGGTGTGCGAATCCAGCGTCGCGTCCCGAGCCGCACGTCCGGCCCGCAGCCGCACCAGGGTGGCCAAGTCCGAGACGAAGAGCGGCTTGGGCAAGTAGTCGTCGGCACCGGCGCGGCCCGCGCGCTCGAGGTCCGCCGGGGAGGGGCGCGCGGCCAGCAACAGCACCGGGATGTCCCGGAGGCGGGAGTGGGCCCTCAGCCTTTGGCACAAGGAGATGCCGTCCGCCCCGCCGAGGCCCACCTCGGCCACCACCAAGCCAGGCACCACCAGTCCCTCGGCCAGCTCGTGCTCGGCTTCCTCGGCGCTGCCCAGTGCGGCGACCTGGAAGCCCTCTCGAAGAAGCCCCAGCTGCAGGAGACTTCTTGCGCCCGCGTCCGGCTCCACCAGAAGCACCCGCCGGGCGTCGGCGGGGCGGTCCCCGAGCGTCTCGCCATCCAGCGGGGAGGGACGCCGAAGTGGCGCAGTTGCGCTCTCGGCTTCTGCCGGGACGGGTTCGCGCTCCGGCGCTGTCGAGCCTGCCGACATGGACGTCCCTTTCGCTCCCCCGTCATACACGGGGGGGCTGGCGGACGGCGATGGGTCGCAGCGGACCGCTCCGCAAGGCGAGGAGCTGCGCTACTGGACGCGCCGCATCTCCTCGAGGAATTCCTCGGGGCCGAGGAAGCCCGTCACCCGGGGGTGGGCGAGAATTTCCCCGCGCGAGGAGACAAAGGCCACCGTCGGGAGCCCCTCAATCCCGAAGCGCTGGTACAGCGCGTCGAGGGCGTCCTGGCCATTGGTGCCGTCCACTTTGATGCGGACGAAACGCTGGGCCTCGGACACCACCTGGGGAGCGACATAGGTAGCCCGGTCCAGCTCCTTGCAGGCCGCGCACCACTCCGCGAAGAAGTCAATCATCACCGGCTTCCCCGAGGCCCGCGCTGCGGCCAGCGCCTGGTCCACCGGCGAGGGGGCTGAGGGCTCGCCGGCCCACGTCAATTCCCAGCGCAGGACGGAGCCGGAGGCGCGCGGGGCGTCCAGCGTCCCGGCTCGCAAAAGGATGGCCAGGCACAACAGCGCCACCCCTCCCCCTTTGAGCAGTGCCTGCAGGCGGCCGGCGCCGAAACTGCGGTGGACGGCGCCCAACAGGATGCCTGCCGCGGCCAGCCCAGCGGCGACGGCGGTGCCGGGGCCGCGCCCGAGGCTCGACGCCAAGGACTGCACCGCCTCACGCAGGGCCGGGAAGGCGTCTTTGACATAGCTGACGGCCAGGCCCACCAGCATGACGCCCAGCAGACTCTTCACCCACTCCATCCACCGTCCGCCCCGGGGGAGTTGCACCGCGAAGGCGCCGATGAGGAAAAACGGCACGCCGATGCCGAGGGCGTAGATGAAGAGCAGCCCCGCGCCGAGGCCGGTGTCTTGAGACTTGGCGACGAAGGCGAGCAACCCGGTGAGGACAGGGCCGGTGCAGGGCGCGGCGAGAAAGCCTGCCACGCTGCCCATGAGGAGCGCCCCCAGAAGGCCGGCCCCTCCGACGGTGGACAGCCTTTGCACCAGCTGCGGAGGCAGCGTCAGCTCGAAGGCCCCGAACATGCTCGCCGCGAGCAGCAGCAGCACCGCCGCCAGCCCCAGCACCACCACCGGCTTGCCCAGCACCGCGCCGAAGGCCGCGCCGGTGCGGGCCGCCGCCACGCCCAAAGCGGAGAAGACGAGCCCCATGCCCACCACGTAGGCCGTCGTCAAAACCAGCGCGCGGGCCCGGCTGGTGCTCCCGCGGGCTCCGAAGACGCTCACCGTGATGGGGATGAGCGGGTAAACGCAAGGCGTCAGGGCCGTCAATAGCCCGCCCAGAAACACCACCACCGCGCCGGAGGCAAAGCGGCCAGCGCCGAGGTAGCCAGTGGCGTCGAGGGTGCTGGCGGGCCCGGTGGGGATAAGCAGCGGCAAGAAGTAAACGGCCAAGGCAGCCAGCAGCGCCCAGAAAAGGAGGCCGGGGAGCGGCTTGGGAGAAGTGGCGGCGGATGCGTCCATGGACTCTTTCCAGAAGGCTTGGGGGCCATCCTTATAAGAAGCCCGCGTCCTCTCATTAATTCGCTGCCGGCCCGAGGGCAGGGCGGCCTTGCCTCGAGGGGGGTGGTCGTTATAATGGACCAGTTAGGTCCACATTCGGCCGACCATGCTCAAGCTACCGATATACATGGACAATCACGCTACCACCCCGCTCGACCCGCGGGTGTTGGAGGCGATGATGCCCTACCTGCAGGAAGACTTTGGGAACGCCGCTTCGCGCAACCACGTCTTCGGCTGGAAGGCCGAGGCGGCGGTGGAGCAAGCGCGGGCCCAGGTGGCCGCGTTGGTGGGGGCCAGTGACAAGGAGATTGTCTTCACCAGTGGCGCCACCGAGTCGGACAACCTGGCGCTCAAGGGCGCGCTCGAGTTCTACCGGGACAAGGGCGACCACCTCATTACGCTCAAAACCGAGCACAAGGCCATCCTCGACAGTGCCAAGCGCCTGGAGCGGATGCGCCAGGACCGCGTCGAGGAGCTGCGGCTACTGCGGCTGTCCGAGCTCGCAGCAGACGACGTCACCGCCGACAATGCCGAGCCGCTCGCGCTCAAGTACAAGCTCGACGAGGACCCGGTTCTCGCCCGGTGGATGGCACAGCTGCGCACCGGGGCTCGGGTTAGCTACCTCGAGGTGCGCAAAGACGGGCTGGTGGACCTCGAGGCCCTGCGCGCCGCCATCACCGAGCGGACGGTGCTGGTGAGCATCATGCTCGCCAACAACGAGGTGGGCGTGGTGCAGCCGATGGAGGCCATTGGCCGGCTGTGCCGCGAAAAGGGCGTCCTCTTCCACACCGACGCCGTCCAGGGCGTGGGCAAGGTGCCGTTCGACGTCAACCGGATGAACGTGGACTTGGCCTCGATGACGGCGCACAAAATCTACGGCCCCAAAGGGGTTGGCGCGCTCTACATCCGTCGCAAGCCGCGGGTGCGCATCGCCCCCCTCATCGACGGCGGCGGCCACGAGCGCGGGATGCGTTCCGGGACGCTCAACGTCGCGGCCATCGTCGGCTTCGGCAAGGCGGCCGAGCTGGCTCGCCAGGAGATGGAGTCGGAGAGCCGGCGCCTTTTGGCGCTGCGCGAGCGCCTCCGGGCGCGGCTCACCTCGGAGCTGGACATGGTGACTGTCAACGGCTCGCTTGAGCATCGGCTACCCGGAAACCTCAACGTCTCCTTTTCCTGTGTGGAGGGCGAGGCATTGATGATGGCCATCAAAGACGTAGCGGTGAGCTCCGGCTCGGCCTGCACTTCGGCCTCGCTCGAGCCCTCCTATGTCCTCCGGGCCCTCGGGGTAGAAGAGGACATGGCTCACTCCTCCATCCGCTTCGGCATCGGCCGCTTCAACACCGAGGAAGAGGTCGACTTCGTAGCCGGTTTGGTCATCGACAAGGTAAAGAAGCTTCGTGAGATGAGCCCGCTGTACGAGATGGCGCGGGATGGCGTGGACTTGAAGTCCGTCCAGTGGGCGGCGCACTGAAGGAGAACTCGACATGGCCTACAGCGACAAGGTCATTGACCACTACGAAAACCCCCGCAACGTCGGGACGCTCGACAAGGAGGACCCCAACGTGGGGACCGGCTTGGTCGGCGCTCCGGCCTGTGGCGACGTGATGCGCCTGCAGCTGAGAATCTCGGACGACGGCATCATCCAGGACGCGAAGTTCAAAACCTTCGGCTGCGGCTCGGCCATCGCCAGCAGCTCCCTCGTCACCGAGTGGGTGAAAGGCAAGTCGGTCGAGGATGCCACCCGCATCACCAACCGCGACATCGCCCAGGAGCTGGCGCTGCCCCCGGTGAAAATCCACTGCTCGGTGCTGGCCGAGGACGCCATCAAGGCCGCGGTCGAGGACTTCAAGCGCAAGCGCGCCGCGCGGGCGGGGCCCGCCGCGGCCGCAGCGACTTCCGCGGCCCACGCCCGCTAAGCCCCCTGTGAATGCCGTCGCCCCCCAGGCGCCCACCACCAATGGCGCCAAGCCGGCCGCCAAGACGTTCGGCCTCACCGCGGCCGCCGCAGCCCGCATCCAGAAGCTGCGCGACGAGCGGCAGACGCCGGAGGCTGGCCTCCGCGTCGCGGTTCGCGGCGGCGGCTGCTCCGGGTTGACGTACGTCATCGAATGGGCGGAGGCCCCCCGGGAGCGGGACAAGCTCTTCGAGCGGGATGGCGTCCGCGTCTTCGTCGACCCGAAGAGCTATCTCTACCTGATGGGCTCGGTGCTCAACTACGAGGAGACGCTCATGGCCTCGGGCTTCCGGCTGGAGAATCCCCTGGTGAAGACCGCCTGTGGTTGCGGCGAGAGCTTCTCCATCTGACGCTGGCATCCCCCAGGGCGCCCCGGGCCTCCAGTCCGGGCTCCCATCCCTCTTCAGGAAGGAAGGACGCCGTCCGTGCAGTGCTGGAACTGCCATAGCGAAGTTGCCCCAGGCGCCCTCAGCTGCCCACGCTGCGGCAAGGTGCAGCCAATGAAAGCCGGCGCGACGCTCTTCGACGCCTTTGGGCTCAAGCCCTCCGTCGATGTGGACCTGCCGGCCCTGGAACAAGCCTACCGGGAGCGCTCGCTGCAGGTGCACCCCGACCGCTTCGCCACGGCGCAGGCGCGCGAGCGCCGTTTCGCGCTCGAGCAGAGCACGCTGCTCAACGACGCCTACCGGACACTGAAGGACGCGGCACCTCGCGCCTTCTACCTCCTGAAGCTGCACGGCTTGGACCTCTCGCGCGAGGACGCTGGCACCCAAAAGGACATGCCGCTCAGCTTTCTCGAGGAGGTCATGCAGCTGCGCGAGGCCTTGGACGGCCACCGGGAGCGCGGCCAGCTGGACACTGCGCTCCACATGGCCCAGGAGGTGTCCGGGCGGCGCTCGACGGCGCTGGCCGAGGCCGAGACGGCCCTGCGCCAACTGTTGGCCCACCCGGACGACGCCTCGGCCCGCACCCGGGCCAGCCACGCGCTGGCCCGGGTGCGCTACTTCACCCGCTTCCTCGAGGAGGTCGACGCGATGGAGGAGGAGGCGCTGGAAGAATGAGTCCCGGCGGCCTTTTGCAGATTCATGACCCCCTCAAGCCCAAGGGCCAGGTGGTCGGCATCGACCTCGGTACCACCAACTCGCTGGTGGCGGCGGTGGTGAATGGTCAGCCTCGCTGCCTCCCGGTGGACGAGGCGGGCGGGACGCTCCTCCCCTCGGTGGTGCACTACGCGGCCGACGGCGGCGTGGTGGTGGGCGCCCGGGCACGCGCCCTGGCCGCGGAGTTTCCCACCTCCACCCTGGCTTCGGTAAAGCGCTTCCTCGGCAAGGGCCGCGCCGACGCCGAGACGCGGAAGCTGGGCGCCTACCGCTTCGCCAATGGCGTGGGGGACGTCGTTCGCTTCGCGGTGGCCGGCGGCTCGCCGGTGACGCCCATCGAGGTCTCGGCAGAAATTCTCCGCACCCTGAAGCGCCGCGCCGAGGCCTTCTTCTCGTCCAAAGTCGAGCAAGCCGTCATCACCGTGCCGGCCTACTTCGACGACGCCCAGCGCCAGGCCACCAAGGACGCCGGGCGGTTGGCCGGCCTGGAAGTCCTGCGGCTCCTGAATGAGCCGACGGCGGCGGCCCTCGCCTACGGCCTGGACAAGGGAAGCCAGGGCACCTTCGCCGTCTACGACTTGGGGGGCGGCACCTTCGACGTCAGCATTCTTCACCTGGTGGAGGGCGTCTTCCAGGTGAAGTCCACCGGCGGCAACTCGGCTCTCGGCGGCGATGACTTCGACCGCGCCATTGCCGAGCAGGTCCTCGCCGCCCGGGGGTTGATGGCTCCCACCCCGGCCGAGGTGACGGCCCTGCTGGCCGCCTCCCGGGTGGCCAAAGAGGCCCTCACCACGGCGCAGGTGACAACCCTCAGCGTCGAGGGCCACCAAATGGAGGTCACTCGCGCGCAGCTCGAGGCGTGGATTGCACCGTGGGTCGAGAAAACCGGGCCAGTGTGCCGCCGAGCGCTGAAGGACGCCGGGCTCACTGCCGCCGAGCTCGACGGCGTCATTCTGGTGGGTGGGGCGACGCGCGTCCCGGCCGTGCGCCGTTACGTGGAGCAGCTCTTCGGCCGTCCGCCCCTCGGCGACATCGACCCGGACCAGGTGGTGGCCCTCGGCGCGGCGGTCCAGGCCGACCTCCTCACCAACAAGGAGCGCCAGGACGAGGTGTTGCTGCTGGACGTCATTCCCTTGTCCTTAGGCCTGGAGACGATGGGCGGGGTGGTGGAGAAGCTCATCCCCCGCAACACCACCATCCCCACCGCGGCGGCTCAGGTTTTCACGACTTTTCAGGACGGCCAGACGGCCATCGACATCCACGTGGTGCAAGGCGAGCGCGAGCTGGTAGCGGACTGCCGGTCCCTGGCGCGCTTTCGGCTGTCCGGACTTCCTCCGCTGGCAGCCGGCATGACGCGGGTGGAGGTGCGCTTCGAGGTGAACGCCGACGGGCTCCTCTCGGTGAGCGCGCGGGAGCAAGTCACCGGCGCGGTGCAAAGCATCGCCGTGAAGCCCACCCACGGCCTTACGGATGAGCAGGTGGAACAGATGCTGCTCGACTCCATCGAGCATGCCGAGGAAGACATTCACGCCCGCCAGCTTGCCGAGCAGCGAGTGGAGGCCCAGCGCATCCTCGCCGACGCCGCCAAGCAGCTGCGCGAGAACGGAGACCTGTTGGAGGCCTCCGAGCGCAGAGGACTCGAAGCCGCCATGGCGGAAGTGGAGCACCTGGCCCAGGAGAAGGACGCCGACGCACTCCGCGAGGCCATCTCCGCCCTGGACGAGGCGGCGAAGCCCTTCATCGAGCTCGTCATGAACAGGGCCATCACTCGGGCTTTGGCTGGGCAGTCGGTGGAGCAGCCCTGATGCCGAAAGTGAGCTTCAAGAGCCCTCTCGACGACGTCTCGGTCGTGGTGGAGCCCGGGACATCCCTGTTGGAGGCATCGGAAAAGTGCGGAGCGCACGTGGGCCATTCCTGCGGCGGGGTGTGCGCCTGCTCGACTTGTCACCTTTGGGTGAAGCGCGGGCTGGACAGCCTCACCGAGCAGGAAGACGCGGAGATGGACCGGATTGACCAGGCCTTCGACGTGCGGGCCTTCTCGCGGCTCGGCTGTCAAGCGCGCGTCGACTCCGAGGACGTCGACGTGGAGATTACTGAGGAGTCGCTAAGCGCCTACCTCGACGAGAACCCGGCGCTCCGGCGGACACTGGAGGCCGAGGGAAAGTGGCCGCTCAAGAAAGCGCGCTGAAGGTCAGTAGAGGCCGCAGACGCCGGCATCGCAAGTCGCGGTTGCGCCCTCGGGACACGGACAGAGGGCAGTTCCCCCAATGCTTTGGAGGTTCGCGTTGTACTCAGCCTGTGCGGAGACGTTGATTGCGGCGTTGCCGCAGTTACAAAAGAGCCCCCTGCACGAATCGCCCTCGGACACGACGACGCAGTTAGAGGCGGTCGAGCAAGACTGGTCGTAGTCCGACGCTTGAATGCTGCCGCAGTTGGAGCACGACGCCAAGAGGCTCGCGGCAACAACACCGACACCGACGAGGATGAAGCGAGCGTTGGTCATTGTTCCCCCCAGGTACAGGACCGCAAGCCCGTCATCTTGGTCAAGAATTCTTGGCCTTCGCAACCTCTGCGACCCCGTTCAGGCCTCTACCTGCGCCGTGCCGTATTTTGCAGCATCCTCTGCCAGCCTGTGCCGCTTGGGGCCCGCGTACCCTTCGCACAAACCGTAAGAAGCGGCTTGCTTCGCAAAGACCGACCCGTGTAAACGCGCCGGGTTACCCTAAGTAGCCGCCTGCCCAGGTGGTGGAATTGGTAGACACACTAGATTCAGGGTCTAGCG
>JBKQSS010000053.1:0-66598 GCA_052143535.1 Myxococcaceae bacterium
TCGAGGCTCAGCCCAGTTGGCAGCGCCGACTGCACCGAGTACGAGGCGACCGCTCCGCCGCTGCTGGTCGGGGTGTTTTGCGGGATGGCCACGCCCTTGGTGTACGTCGCGGGGTTGGTCGAGTAGGTGAGGCCCGTCGGCGGCAAGTCATTGACGGTGATGCTGACGCTCACCATCGCGTGGCCTGTCACGTTGGTGGCCGTAACGGTATAGCTGGCGGTTGCAGCGACGGCAGTGGGCGTGCCGGAGATGACGCCGGTGCTCATGTCGAAGAGCAGGCCCGCCGGCAGGCTGGGCGACACCGAGTAGGAAGTAGCGGTGCCGCCGCTGTTGCTCGGCATATTCGGCGCAATGGCCGTCCCCTTGGTGTACGTCGCCGGGTTGGAGGAGTAGGTGAGGTTGGTGGGCGCCGCGTCGTTGACGGTGATGCTGAGGCTGGCCGTCGTGGGGCCCCCGGAGTTGCTCGCTGTGACGGTGTAGCTGCCCGTCGCCGCCACCACAGTGGGCGTCCCCGAAATGACACCGGAGCCAGTGTCCAGGCTTAAGCCAGCCGGAAGGGCGGGCGACACCGAGTAGCCAGTGACGGCGCCACCTTTACTGCTCGGCATGTTGAGCGGGATGGCCGTCTCTTTGGTGTACGTCGCCGGGTTGGACGAGTAGGTGAGGGTATTGGGCGGCACGTCATTGACGGTGATGCTCAAGCTCACCGTCGTCTGGCCCCCGGAGTTGCTCGCTGTGACGGTGTAGCTGTCCGTCGCCGCGATGGCGGTGGGCGTCCCCGAAATGACGCCAGTGCTGGTGTCGAAGCTCAGTCCCGCTGGGACGTCGGGCGTCACCGAGTAGGAAGCAACGGCGCCGCCGCTGCTGCTCGGCATGTTCGCCGTAATGGGGACACCGAGCGTGTAGACCGCCGGGTTGGAGGTGTACGTGAGGTCGCTGGGCTTCTGCAGCTCGGTGGGGTTGGGGCTTGAAGCGCCAGGGCAACCCACGCTGCCCAGGCCGAGCACCGCGACGGCTAAGACGAGTACGAAACCGCCACTCGGGCGACGTTGGTACATCACATCCCCTTCCTTTCGACGGCCCCCCAAAGGGACGTAGTGGGTCATCTGCCTGAGAGAGCCAGACGGTCCCCAGCGCCTACCAAAAACCACCTCATCGCACGCGCCGCCGAGAAACTGGACGACAGCGGTGCCGAGTGCAACGGGTGAAAAATGACCTTCAGGACGTGTCTGGACTCAAGAAAAGCCAGTCTCTTTTCGAGCCGAAGGAAGAAACCGACAGCTTCGCGCCAGTCCGAGCTACCCCTTCAGAGTTCAGAAGCCGTGGAGCGAATTCCCACACTGACGGTGAGTGCTCCTCGCGACTTGCTGAGGGGCCGCCCCCAGCCGAGCTCGACGCTGTCCCGACCCCCGGACTCCGGGCCGCCCCCAACTCCGCGAGGAAGGCCTTTGGACTAACTCTTCTGTCGGCCACACGGCGCCAGAAGTCGCAGCCCTTCCTAGCGCGTGCGACCGATGGCCAGAATGAGAAGGCGCAGCTCGTCGCCGAGCAGGTCAAGCGAAGCCTCGGGTCCAGCGAGCGCGAAACCGTGGACCAGGTCAACGAAGGCGTTTCGAGCAATTTGCAGCTGCCCTGGCCGGAGCCGCCTCGAGCCCAGAGCGGTGCAGAACAGCCCGTTGAAGTGCTGAACGGGGCCGGCCAGCGCCGCGTCTGAGGCGGTGACCAAGTAGCCCAGCAAGTGACGCGAGCTTTTTAGGAATCGCCCGTACGCGAGGCCGAGCGCGAGCAGTCGTGCGCCTACCTCCCGCTGGTGCAGTCTGGGTCGGAACCGCTGGTAGCGGTATGCAGCCGTGGCGCGGAGGACCGCCTCCTTGCTTTCGAAGTAGTGGTAGGCGGCCATCGGGTTTACTCCCAACCGCTGTCCGAGGGCGCGCATCGTCACCCCATTGGGCCCCCGCTCCTCGAGCAGCTCGAGCGCAGTCGCCATCAGCCGTCGGCGGTCAAGGAGCGGCTGGGAAGGCCGGCCCGTGGACGCAAGACGTACGAGTTCGTGCTGAGGCACCTCGCCGGGGGCGGCCCATGGCTCTACCGCGGCAAACGCTGCGTGGTGGTGACGCACCGTGCGGTGCAAGCACAAAACGGCGAGCGCGCCTTTGCCGGCGAACCCACCGAGTTGTTGGCTCAGCTCCAAGCCGAGGGCGCCCGCCACATTTACGTCGATGGGGGCGTGGTGATTCGAAGCTTCCTCGCTGCCGGGTTGCTCGACGACCTCACCATGACGGTGGTGCCTTCCCTCATTGGCGAGGGGTTGCCGCTGTTTGGCGGGCTGAAGCTGGAATCGGGCCTGCTCCTCGACGGCGTCAAGTCCTTCGGAGACCAGCTGGTCCAGCTACGCTACCGGCTGCGCCAGCCTTAGACGGGGTTCGGGGGGGCTGCGCCGGGCGGCTCCGGAGCGCCTCTAGGGAGGCAACAAGGCGTCTAGGGCCGCGGCGTCGTCTCCGAGAACATCCCACTGCATCCGGAATGGGTCGCCAAAAATGGTTGCACCGCCGGCCTGGTCCACCAGGTGGGTCGCGAGAAGGCCGTACTGCTCGGAAGCCTGGAAGAGTTGTTCGGCGACCACCAGGCGCCGCTCGTTTCGGGCACCCTCCCCCACTGGCTCGCGCAGCACTCGCTCGAAATACTGGACGCCGATTTCTCGAGCGCGCGCCTGGTGCGCAACCGCAATGACAACCAGAACCGAGTCCCACGCGCTCGGGTCAATCTTGGAGATTGCAAGACGAGTGGTCTCCACTGCGGCGTGGAGCGCTTTCAGGCTTTCCTCTGCGATGTCATGGAGATTGTCGCTGAGGTCGCCACGAACGGACTCGAAATAGGCCTTTTGGGCGCTTGGACCAAGTCCCCCGGTGGAGAAGCTGGCGACAGCTTCTCGCGTACGTTCCAAGAGTCTCAGCTCGCGGTGATAGAGAGGTGGAGGAAGCAACGTCGCCGTCGGGGACGAGCCTTCTTTCAGCTGGTCCAAAACGAGGTCGAGAGTCTCCAGTGTCCGGGCCACCTGCTGGTTCCGGGCAGCGCCCGGAGGCTCGGCGAAGAGCAATGCTGCCAAGAAGACAGCGTGGGACACATCCTTGACCGGGTGGTAGGCCTTGGGAACGACGAAGGTACGAAGGATTTCCTTCCCCCTGTAGCGCGCTTCGTAGAGGCCGAACGAGTAGCGCAGAACGAGCCGTTTCGATTCGAGCTCCACACATTGCTGGGCGCGTGCCCTGGCGTGGGCCTCGAGAAACTCAGCGTTGAGCTCGGAAAGGGGCCCCTTCACCCCGAACTCTGCTTCCGCCGTCCCGTGGACCTCTGCAGCGCACCATGGCGAGGCCGTCGCTGTCGGAGTTTTCGGGGCCGGCTCCGCCGGGGCGCTCGGGGTCGGCTGCAGATGCGCACCGCAGCCGAAGAAAAGCCCGAGGAGCAGGGGCAGAAACCGAAGGCCTCGGGCCACTGTCCGGCCGCTCTGGAGCATCAGTCTTGACATGAGCGGCTTCCTCCCAAACGTGCACCGCTAGAGCGCCTAGCCCAAACCGGACTCCTTCGGTAGGCGCCGCGCGCTCGGACGCGTTGCCTTTGTCGGGGGCACCCTACCCCTCAAGTGCCTCCGGCGGGACTGCCAGAGTCCAACCGCATTCTCGCCCAAGGCTAACGGCAGCCTTCGGGTAAACCCAGCCCCCAGCTCTTGTCCGCTTCGAGTTGCACCAGCTGGATGGCGTAGCGCGTCGCGATGGTGTGGACTGTTGTCCACGGCGTACGCCGCGCCGCTTCCGTCTTTGGAATGTCCTAGGTGTCTCGTGAAGTGGGAGAGACTCTGTGCGCTGGGCCATGAATTGCCGGAGGTGGCCGAGGGCCGGTGGTACCGCACCGCGGCCTTGAACGTTCGCGGTAGGTACTTCGTTCGCCTCAAGGAGGACGGCCAGTCGGTCGTCTTTCGACTGGAGAACCTGGACGAACAGGAATTCCTGACTGTGTCCCGGGGCGACCTCTACTACGTCACCGAGCATTACCGCGGGTACCGCGCCATCCTCGCCCGGCTGGCTGTGCTGCCAGTCTCAGAGTGCCGACAGAGGCTGGAGACGGCGTGGCGAGCAGTGGCACCCAAGGCACTTTTGAAGCAGCGCGAGTTGGCGCGACTTTCCAAGCGCGGCTGAAGAGGACATGTCCTCCCGGGAGGTGCCGAAGGCCTCGACAGCAAACCCGAGGAGCTGCCTCCGCCGGGCGCTGGAAGAGGAGAGAAGCCGCCTAACTGTAGAGGTGGCCGGCGCGGGCCAAATTCAACACGACTGACAAAACAGCGGTCCGAACTTCTGGATGACGCCGGCGGGGACTTGGGGGGTCCGCCTCGACTGCGGCTCGAGAAGACACAGGGCCAGTCATCGGGTGCGGCGGTGGCGGAGTGTGTGCGTCCGCAACGAAAGGAATTGGCGGGGGTTTAAACTCTGTAAGGCATGAAGGCCTGAAGGAGACGAAACGCCATGAAGCCGTCGTTCACAACCGTGTTGCTTGCCGCTGCCGTTTTCTCCTCCGTGGCTGTTGCGGCGGAAGTCGACCAGCGCGAGGCCAATCAGCAAGGCCGCATCGCGCAGGGCGTGCGGAGCGGTCAGCTCACGGAGGGAGAGACTGCGCATCTCGAGCACCGTGAGGCTCACATCAGCAACGAGATTGCGCGGGACCGCGCGGCCAACGGCGGCCACCTGACGGCGGCCGAACACGCCAAAGTCAACCGACAGCAGGACCGCACCAGCGGCGCCATTTACCGCGACAAGCACAACGCCAAGACGCGCTAGGCCCTCCGGCGCCTCCACCCCCCCTGCTGGCGGAGCCCTTGGCGCGGCGCGTTGGCGTTCCGGTCCCCGGCGAAAGCCTCGCTGGGTTTGGCGTTGGGGAGCAGCGGGAGGAAGCTGCGCACGCCAAAACCAGGAGGAGTCTCGGATGGGGTCGACTTGGAGTGGCTCGTCTCGTTTTCTCGATGTCGCGTGCGTGCTGTTACTGACCGGAGGCTGCGCTTCCACACCCTCGCTGGTGCGTCCCACGGTCCCTAGTGCCATCGAAGCCCCGGCGACGGTGACTCTGGTGCTGCGCTGGTTTGCGCACGGGACCCAGAACTACACCTGCACCGCTCGCCCGGATGGGACGGGGGCCGACTGGAAGCTGACCGCTCCCGAGGCCACGCTGATGGCGGGGCCCGAGGCCGGTGCGCCGAGTGTTGGGACCCACGGGGCAGGCCCGTCCTGGGTTGCCACCGACGGCAGCCACTTCATCGGGAACGCCGCCGCCGCCCAGAAGGCCCCCTCGCCGGAGCCGACCGCCGTCGCCTGGCTGCTCGTCCCAAAGAAGGAGGGTGACGCCACCGGGACGCTGGGCGGGGTGGAGTACGTCCAGCGTGTGGACACCCACGGCGGTCAGGCGCCGACCACCGGGTGCAGTACTGCCGGCGTGGGCACCACGGTGAAGGTGCCTTACTCGGCGACGTACCTCTTCTACCGCTAGGCAGTTGCCAGGCCGCGGCGGCGCGCCCTGTGCCTCTGGCCACAGGAAGGCCCGGGACTTCAGCTTGCCGGCAGAATGGAGACGTACTCCGGCGCCCAGACGGCCTCTTTCACCCTTTGACGGATGGCGCTCTCCGTCGCGGCGGGCGCGACGCCGGCCCGGACGGCTTCCAAGGCCACGGCCGAGGCAACGTCCTGGGCCACGGACGGGAGGGCCTCCAAGGGAGGAAGCAATGGCGCGCCGGCGTCCGTGCGTGCAGGCGAGAGCCCTCCCAACGCCTCGGCGGCGGCCAGCATCATCCCATCGGTGACGCGGGAGGCCCGCGAGGCCCTCACGCCCAGTCCCACGGCGGGGAAAATATAGAGGTTGTTGCACTGGGCGACGACGATGGTGCGCCCAGCGACGCGGACCGGCGGACAGGGGCTACCGCTGGCCACCAGCGCCTTCCCGTCGGTCCACCGCAGTAGGTCTTCCGGCGACGCCTCCTGGCGCTCGGTGGGATTGGAGAGCGGGAAAATGATGGGCCTGGACACCTTGCTGGCCATCGTCCGCACGGCAGCCTCTGAGAAAACGCCGGGCTGGGCGGAAACCCCCACCAGCACAGTCGCCCTGCCCCGCTTCAGCACGTCGAGCAACCCGATTTGACTCTCAGGGCCGGTCCCCCAGTCGGCGACGGCTTCCCGCGGCTGGGCGAACTCCCGCTGGATGGCTGAGAGGTTGCTCATGCCGCTGTGCAGCAGCCCATACAAGTCCAACAAGAAAAAGCGCCTCCTCGCCTCGGCCTCCGGGAGCCCGTCCCGCACCATCGCCAAGAGCAGGTGCTCGGCGAGCCCCGTGCCGGCGCTTCCAGCGCCGACGATGACCACGGTTTGCTCGGCGAGCCGTTCGCGCGTCACCTGAAGGGCGCCGTGCAGGGCCCCCACCACCACCGCCGCGGTCCCTTGGATGTCGTCGTTGAAGGTGCACAGACGGTTCCGGTACTTCTCCAGCAGCGGCCGAGCGTGGGGCCGAGCGAAGTCCTCCCATTGCAACAGCCCATGCGGAAGGGTGCGTTCGACCGCGGACACGAAGGCCTCGACGAAGTCCCAGTACTCGTCGCCACCGATGCGCTCGTGTTTCCAACCGATGTAGTCCGGGGCCCGGAGCCGGTCAGGGTTGTTGGTGCCGACATCCAGCAGCACCGGCAGCGTGCGGGACGGTTCGACGCCTCCAATGAGCGAGTAGAGCTGCAGCTTGCCGATGGGAATCCCCATTCCGCCCGCGCCTTGGTCCCCAATCCCCAGAATGCGCTCGCCGTCGGTGACGACGATGACCTCCGCCTCTCGGTACGGGCGGCTGTCGAGGAGTTCGTCGATGCGCTCCCTCAGCGGGTAGGAAATGAAGAGCCCCCGCGGGCGGCGATAGATGCGGGAGAAGTTGATGCACCCTTGCGCCACGGTGGGCGTGTAGACGATGGGCGTCATCTCCTCGATGTGCCGGCCGAGCAGGGCGAGACAAAGCGTCTCGTTGGCGTCCTGAAGGGCGCGCAAGTAGATGTGCCGCTCGAGGTCGTTGTCCTTGAGACGGTAGGCCTCGTAGGCCCGTGCACACTGCTGGTCCAGCGTCTCCACCACGGGCGGTAGCAGCCCATGGAGCCCCAGCGCGCTCCGCTCGCTGTCGGTGAAAGCCGTGCCTTTGTTCAGGACGGAGTCCGTCAGGAGCCGCTGCCCGCGCAAGGGTGTCCGAATGACCGACCCAGTCGGGTTCTCGGCGGGAGCCACTAGGCCCTCGCCTTCCGGCGTCGTGTCAAACGCCGAGGGGCGGATGTCTGTCCGGCAGCAAGCAAGGCAGCCAGCTTCGGTGGGGCGACGGCCTGGTAACTTTCAACTAGCCAGCCCGCGAGCAGTCGTAGCGGCGGAGGCGAGCCCCGGGCAAAGCGGGCGGTGACCCAGCCGGCCTTTCCAAGGCCATAGCCCGTCGGTTCGGCAAAGGACAACATGAGTGCCGCGCCGTGCGACACGGGCAGTTTGACTGAGAGGCTGAGGTGCCCGGCGTCGTAGTGCATGAAGACGAAGACTTTCTTCTTCACCTTGAGGGCGCGCTCGCCCCAGGGAAACTCTTCGTAAACCTCCGGGTAACCGAGCGCAATCTTCCGCAGCGCCGCCCCCGCCTTCACCATGCCGCTGACGGCCACCGGACCCCCTTTTAGAAGCTAGAGAAGCTAGAGATGGCCGGCACCGCTGGCCTCTCCCGAGGTGGACCCGCAGGCCCGGCAAAAGATTTTTCGACTATTTCTTGTCGAGCTGCTCCTTGGCCTTTTTTAGGAGGTCCTCAGACGTGGCCTGGGCCTGCTTGAGGATTTGCTCCGACTTCGCGCGAGCCTGCTCGAAGAAGCCCGAGGACTTGGACCGAGCCTGCTCGAGGAGCTCTTCGGCCTGCTGTTTGGCCTTGTCCACATCTCCTGTGTGTTGTGCCAGTGCGTCGAGAAACTTCGCTCGCGCCTGGCTGTAGGCATCGCCCGCGAGCTTCTGCATTGACGTCGCAGCGTCGCGGAGGTTTGGGGGCAGGTCTTCCAGCTTCATGGCGTTTTCCTCCTCTGAGGGGTCCCACAGCGGCACCGGAAGGTTACACCGGCCCCGTGGGTGAGGGGCTGTCGATGGGCGCTGCCGATGTCAGGCTCAGGTCAGGCCATCGGGTACCGAGTGTTGGCCAGACCGCCCCCGACTAAATACCTGCCATTCGGCCGTTGCAGTGGGAGGGGCGCTCTGAGATGGTGCCGCCCCTCTTGGATACTCAACTGAAGCAGTGTCTGTCGTACCGGTCCACGGCCGGCGCACTCGAGCAGCCGCGCGGCAAGATCCCGATGTACGACTTCATCGAGGGCTACATCGACGGTCGCTTCGAGGTGAATGAAGACCTCGAACACTTTCTTCGTCGCAAAGAGGAGTTCATCAATTACCGGCTGACGGCCGGTCAGGTGGGCTTCATCCTCTCGGGCTTCTTGCCCTCGGTGCTGGTGCATACCCGGGCCATGGACAAGAAGCTGGTCACCGGCCACTACGACCGTGGAAACGACTTTTTCGCCGCCTTTCTGGGCGAGTTGATGGTTTACACCTCGGCCTTCTTCGTCACCGGTGAGGAGACGCTGGAGCAGGCCCAGGTCAACAAGCTGAACATCGTCGGAGAGAAACTGCAGCTGCGCGCTGGCGAAAAGCTGCTCGACGTGGGTTGTGGCTGGGGAACGCTGGTCCGCCATTGCGCAGAGACTTTCGGAGTCGATGCCACCGGCGTCACCTTGAGCGCCCGCCAGGCGGAGCTCGGGACCGAACGCATTGCAGCGGCGGGGCTTTCGGACCGCGCACGCGTTCTGACGCTCGACTACCGGGCCATCCCGCACCAGCGTTACGACAAAATCAGCGTCCTCGAAATGGCCGAGCACGTCGGCATCCGGAACTTCCAGAAGTTCCTCCGGCAGCTGTCCGGAATGCTGAGCGACGACGGTCTCTTCTTCCTGCAGATTGCTGGCCTGCGCCGGAATTGGACGCCCGAGGATTTCAGCTGGGGAATGTTCATGTCGAAGTACATTTTCCAGGGCGCCGACGCGAGCCTGCCGTTGAGCTTCGTCACCAAGCAGCTCGAGTGCGCCGGCTTCGAAATCCACAGCGTGGAGAACATCGGCATCCACTACTCGATGACCATCGAGCGCTGGTACCGCAACTGGCTCTCCAACAAGGAAGCGGTGGTGAAGGCCTACGGGGAGCGCTGGTTCCGGCTGTGGAACCTCTTCCTCGCCTGGTCGGTGGTGGTTCCCGAGCGGGGAGGTTCCACCTGCTTCCAGGTGGTGTGCAACAAGAACACCTCCAGCTTCTACCGCCGCCGCTTCGTCGGTGAGCAGCGCCGACTGGGCGAAGTCGCCGCGCGCAAGCTACCGGCGGCCTGAAAACTGCCGGCCCAGTGGGCCAGACTAGGGCGGGCAGTCGAGCAGCGCTTCCGCCTCGGCTACGGACGTGGCCAGGTGGGCTGCGTAGCCTGCGGCGCGAGCCTGCCGTTCGAGCTTGAGAACGACGTCGGGCAAGGTCCCGCAGACGCGGACCACCCGCCCTACCTGGTTTTTGACGAAGTAGGACTGAAGCCGCTCGACCTGGGGCATGCAACCGTCGGGGAGGCTGCCCAGGCCAGAGACGTCCACCAGGACGTCGAATCCAGCGCGGAGTCGCGAGAGCGCGTCAATGGCCTCCGAGGTCAGGGCACAGGCCTCCTCGGGCGTGGGGTGCCCCCAGACCCTTACGCGCAGGCGGTTGTGGGAACGCACCGTGTGGACTTCAAAGGGCAAGACAGTCTCCTCGGAGGGGCACTCCCCTGTCCCCGCCGCCTTGCCAGTGCCAGCAGAGCGCACTCGCTTTTCCAAGCGGACCTTATGACGAAGCGCAGCATGGTTGTTGGACCCAGCCCGGGTGGGAGAGACCCCCGCAGCTTGGGGGACACCTCCCCACACTCCGTCTGAGCAAGAATTGAGTATTGACGCCGAGTTGGTGCGTCGGCCGTGCCAGAAGCCTCTCCAATGTGCCGTCGAATGACGCTGGCACGCACCCTGCTTTGGGCGAGGGTAGGGTTACCCGAAGGAGTGCGGCACGGATGGTTTGGAATTTCGGCAAGCGTGAGGCCAAGGGGGCGCCGGTGCGGTGCAACTGGTGTCGCGCGCCTCTTGCCGTCCAGCGGCCAGGAGGCCTGTGGCCAACGGCCGAGGAGCTCCATGGCCGGGGAGCCGTGTCGGTGAAGCGGCTGGGCTGGTTCTGCGGCCGTCCGTGCGTCGGCAGCTACGAGAAGCGCTTCCGCGTCATCCTCGAGTCGGAAATGTTGGGCAACCCGGAGCCTCGCTCCGCCTGACGACGCCCCCTCTTGCTCGAATGACGGGTTCCCACCCTCTCTGACAAGAATCTGTCGGAGAGGAAGCGCGCTCCACGGCAGCTCCCAGCACTGGGCACCCTGCCGATAAAGCGCGCTTCGGCTGGTCTTGTTTGGGCCCATGCGGGGTGCGGCAGGGATGGCTTGGAATTTCGGTAAGCGTGAGGCCAAGGGGGCGCCGGTGCGGTGCAACTGGTGTCGCGTGCCTCTTGCCGTCCAGCGGCCAGGGGGCTTGTGGCCAACGGCTGAGGAGCTCCATGGCCGGGGAGCCGTGTCGGTGAAGCTGCTGGGCTGGTTCTGCGGCCGTCCTTGCGTCGGCAGCTACGAGAAGCGCTTCCGCGTCATCCTCGAGTCAGAGATGCTGGGCAGCTCGGAACCTGGCTCCGCCTGAAGACGTCCCTTCCGCCCCAATGAGGGGTTCCCACCCTCTCCGACAAGACTCTGTCGGAAAGGAAGCGCGCCCACGGCAGCTCACAGCACAGCCTTGCCGCTGAAGCGCCGTCGGCTCGGCTTTGCCCGCGCACCTTCGGTGGGTGCGTCAGCGCTTCGTTTTCGCGTCGTCCTCGAGGCGGTCTCGACCGGTCTCGGAAGAACGCGGCTCCGGTCACTGGCCGACGCCAGGGGGCACTGGTAACTCTGAAGTCCGAGATGAGTCCCCCTCGAGCGAAGTGGGCGAGAGGCGCCTGAGCCGCACACTTTGCGCAAGGAGACTGCCGCCGCGCATCCCCCGGACGTCGGGCCCACCCCCCCCCAGGGCTACAGAAGGGGGCATCCCTCTTGCACGAGTAACACCTGGCCCATGCCCGAGCCCAGGCGCACAGCTGACAGCCGGCATTGGCCCTTCGCTGGCCCCCACAAGCCCAGGAGATTTCCGCCATGGAGCTAAATGCCAGACAAGTCCGGAAACTCATCCTCGACGAACATTCCATTCTGCGGAACGAGATGGCGGACATTGCCACGCTGCTCGAAGACATTGCCGCCAAGCGAATGGAAGCGGCCGAGCGGCTACGCCACCGCTTGACCAGCTTCTACGACGCCTTCCTCAAGCACATTTCACACGAAGACAGCTTGCTTCGTCCCGTCCTGGCCAACATCGACGCCTGGGGTGCTGTCCGGGTGGAGAAGATGGACGACGAGCACCGAGACCAGCGCGCCAGCATTGCTGCACTTGTCGAACTCGACCCCAACCGCGACTTCGAGGGCTACCTCTCGCGCGTCCAGGCCTTCGTCGCGGCCGTGGCGGCAGACATGGCCACCGAGGAGCAGGAGTGCCTCAGCCCCGAGACGCTGCGGGATAACACCATCGTCATCGACTACTTCACCGGGTAGCGGACAGCACCGGGGCCGCGCCGAAGGCTTTTGCGGCTCGTGTCGCCCCCTCCAACAGCGGTCCCGGCCAGAGCCCGAGTCCAACCACCGCGAGGAGGCACAGGGTAATGGCCGCCCGGAGGGGAAGGCCGGGGTGGAGGGAAGCGGACGAGTTTCCCTCGGACATGAAAGTCGAGCGAGCCACGCCGAGGTAATAGAAGAGGCCCACCACGGCCAGCACCACGCCGAGGACAACCGGCACCACCAGCCCGGCGCGGTAGCCCGCGAGGAAGACGAAGAGTTTCGCCCAGAAGCCGGCGACGAAGGGGATACCGGCCAGCGAAAGCAAGAATACCAGCATGGCCGCTCCCAAAAAGGGCGAGCGGCGCGACAGCCCAGCCAGGCGGACGAGTGAGTGGCCGCCGGACTCCTCGGCCGCGGCATGCAAGACGAGGAAAGCGCCGAGGTTGGTGAAGACGTAGGTGGCAATGAAAAACAGCGCCATCGCCACCCCAAACTCTGTACGGGCACAGAGGGCCACCAGCACGTAGCCAATTTGCGCAATTCCAGAGAAGCCGAGCAGCCGCCGCAGGTCCGTCTGCGGAAGGGAGAAGAGGTTTCCCACCAGCATGCTGCTGACGGACAGAAAGATGAGGGCTGGCTCCCACAGCCCCCACTGCTGCGCCCAGCCGGAAAGTAGCACCACACTCAGCGCGGCCAGTCCAGCTGCCTTCGGCGCAACCGACAGGAAGGCCACGAAGGGCGTTGGGGCACCCTGGTAGGTGTCGGGCACCCACATGTGGAAGGGAACGGCCGCCACCTTGAAGCCGAAACCTGCCAGCACCAGGAGAAGCCCCACCCCAGCCAGCGGCGGCAGTGGACCCACAGGCACAGCCGAAATCAACGTCGACTGGGTGAAGCCCACAATGAGGGCCAGCCCAAAAAAGGTGAGGGCGGAGCTCGTCGTGCCGGTCACAAACAGCTTCAAGCCGGCCTCGGCGGCAAGCTTCGGCCGGTCGGCCGGCCCGTCGTTTTTCGCCCACGCCGACAGCACATATAAAGGGACGCCCATCAGCTCGAAGGAGACGACCAGCAGGGCCCAGTCGCGCGCGCCCGGCAAAATCATCATCCCCACCACGCTGAAGAGTAGCAGCGCGTAGTACTCGGCCTGGCGCAGCGGTGCCTGCTGGTTGAGCCAGTCAATGGCGCCCAGCACTGCCAGCAAGGCGGCGCAGAGGAAGACGCGCTTGAAAAAAAGCACCCAGGCGTCCGAGACGTAAGCACCGTGAGGCGTCACCCCGGACACGTCGACGAGGAAGGAAGCGCCCAGCACGGCGGCCAAGAGAACGGCCGCCAGCCGGCCCCACCGCTGTCCATGCCCCGGCAGCAAGGCATCCCCCAGCAACACCAGGGCGGCAATTGCCGCCACCGCCATGTCGAGGCTGAGGAGGTGGAGCCAAGAGGGCATTTAGCGGAGCGCCTGGGCGAGGAGTGGTAGCCGACCGAGAAAGCCAGAGCTGGTAATGTCGATGAAGTCCAGAAGGAAGCGCGGCCAGAGTCCAAAGACGACGAGCGCCGCGCTCAGTACCAACGGTGCGCCCCACTCCGTGCCCCGGACGTCCTCCAGGTGCGCGGAGGCACCGCTGGGCGCCGGTCCCCAAAAAATGGTCTTCGCCGCGCGCAGCACGTAGACGGCGGTGACGAAGGCCCCCAGGACGCCGGGCACCGTCCACCAGGGGAAGGCACTGGTGGACGAGCCAAGAAAGACGAGGAACTCGGCGACGAAGCCAGCAGTGCCAGGCAGGCCGAGCGACGACAAGCTAGCCAGGGTGAAGAAGGCCGCCACCGCAGGCATGGCATGGGCGAAGCCGCCCATGCGGGCAATCAGGCGGGTGTGGGCCCGCTCGTAGATGAGGCCCACCAGCGCGAAGAAGAGGCCCGTCATGATGCCGTGGGCAAACATCTGGTACACCGCCCCGTTCCAGCCCACGGCAGTGAGGGTGGCCGCCCCCAACATGACAACGCCCATGTGGCTGACGGACGAGTAGGCGATGACGTACTTGAGGTCGGTCTGGCTGGCGGCGCTCAGTGCGCCGTAGAGAATGTTCACCACCGCCACGGTCCCGACGACGGGGGCCCACACCATGGCCGCGTCCGGCGCGAGCACCATGCCCACCCGCATGACACCGAAGGCGCCGAGCTTCATCAACACCCCAGCGTGAAGCATGGACACCGCGGTGGGCGCCGAGGCGTGGCCATCCGGAGACCAGGTATGGAAAGGAAAGACGCCCGCCAGCGTACCGAAGCCGAGCCAAATGAGTGGAAACACCAGCATTTGTGTCGACTTCGAGAAGGCCACGCTTTGGAGGACTTGGAGGTCGAAGGTGCGGGCCCCGGAACGGCTCCATAGGACAAAGATGGCCACCAGGATGGCGGCCGAGCCAACGAGGAGCATCAGCGTCAGCTTCATGGCCGCGTACTCGCGGGAACCCACCGCGAAGCGGCTCCAGACGAAACGGAAGGGGCCGGCCGGGGGAATTTCGTGGCTGCTGCCCCAAATGCCGATGAGAAGGTACATCGGCAGCACTGCAATCTCGTACAGGAGGAAGAAGACGAAGAGGTCCTGCGAGACGAAGACGCCCAGCACGCCCGAGACCAGCACCAGGAGGAGGATGAAGAATTCCTTGTCCCGCTTGTCCACCCCCCAGCTGGCCAGGACGCCGGTGACGATGATGAGGCCGGTGAGAAGCAACAGCGCGACGCTCCAGCCGTCGGCTGCGAATTTGAGGTGGATGCCTAAGGACGGCACCAGCGGCGTGTCCTCCAGAAACTGAAACCCACCGGTGCCCTTGTCCCAGAGGAAGGCCAAGGTGACTGCACCGGCGAGCGAAACGATGGCGCCGAGAAGGGCAATCCACCGCGTTGTCTGCCGGGCGGCCCGCGGGACGACGAGCAACACCGTCGCTGAGATGGCGGGAGCAGCGACGATGACCTCCAACAGGTGGTCGCTCACCGCCAACCGCCAATCCAGGCGAGTATCAGCGCGCCCACCATCACCGCGAAGACGTAGTGACGCGTACGCCCCGTCTGGAGCGGCCGCACCGCCGCCCCCGCCTCGAGTGTGCCCCAGCCAAAAGCATTGACGACGCCGTCCACCAGGTAGCGGTCCATCCACCGGGCCCAGCCGCTCACCTTGAGGAGGACTTGGCGGTAGAGGACTTCCCAGCCCTTGTCGATGAAGCTTTCCCGGTCGAACCACTCGAGGGTCGCTGCCCACGGTGCGCCTCGTCCATCACTGCGGAAGACGACGAGGGCCGCGGCGAGGCCAAGCAGGGCCACCGCCGACGCCACCAGGGGCGTCAGCCCCAAATGGAGGTGGTAGTCCGCCCCAAACTGGGGGGCCAGCCACGCGCCGAGCAGCCCTGCGAAGACGGCAGGCACGGCCAGAAGCAACAACGGCCCAGTCATGGACGGACCGGGCTCGTGCGCGTGCAAGGCAGCCTCCGAGGGCGGTCCGAGGAAGGCCTTGACGAGGATGCGCCCCATGTACAGCGCCGTCAGAAAAGCCGCGGCCATCAGCAGGCCCCATGGCACCCAGCCTCCCTTTCCCTCTACGGAGGTGAGGACCAAGTCCTTGGAGAAGAAGCCAGCGAAGCCTGGGACGCCGGCGAGAGACAGCGCACCCACCGCAAAGACGCTGGCAGTGACAGGCATGCTCCGTCGCAAACCGCCCATGGCGCTCAGCTCGTTGGAGCGGACGGCGTGGATGACGCTGCCCGCGGCAAGAAAGAGGAGCGCCTTGAAGAAGGCGTGCGTGCCGAGGTGGAAGAAACCGGCGAATGCCGAGCCGGCGCCGATGGCCGCCACCATCAGGCCAAGCTGCGAGCAGGTGGAATAGGCCAGCACCTTTTTGATGTCGGACTGCACCAGCGCCAGAAGGGCGGCAAAGGCGGACGTGCCGGCGCCCAGCCACAGCATGACGTCGCGGGTGAGCGCGGCCCGGGCGAACAGCGGGTCGGCTCGAACGAGGAGGTAGACACCCGCGGCGACCATCGTCGCTGCGTGTAGCAGCGCCGACACCGGCGTGGGGCCCTCCATGGCGTCCGGCAGCCAAATGTGAAGTGGAAACTGTGCCGACTTCCCCACCACCGCCAAAAAGAGAAGCAGCGTGACGGCGGTGGCAACGTGCGGCGGGGCGGCCACCGTCCACTCGAAGCTGCCCGTCGAGGCGAAAAGCAAGAGGAGGGCAAAGAGGAAGCCCATGTCGGCCAGCTTCGTCAGCCAGAAGGCTTTAACTGCCGCACGGGCGGCGCTGGGCCGGCCGAAGTAGAAGCCAATGAGGAGGTAGCTGGTGACGCCCACCAACTCCCAGCCTGCGAAGAGCTGGAGCAGGTTGGGCGCCAGCACCAGCAAATTCATGCTGAAGAGGAAAAGCGCGTGGTAGGCGAAGTACCGCCCGTAGGAACGGGCCGCCTCGTCTCGCATGTATTCGAGCGAAAAGACTTGAACGCACAAGGCCACCAACGTCACCACCAGCAACATGACGGCTGACAGGTGGTCCAGCTGGATGCCCACCTCGGCCAGCGTGCGGCCGCGGGCCACGAGCCAGGGGACTGTCACCCGGACATCCGGGGCGCCGAGGCTTTTATCGACAACCAGCGCGACTGCCGCGGCGGTAGCGACGACGCTACTGAGCACTGTCAGCCCAGCCGCCGGGGCTCCCCGGTGGCGAAGCCAAGGGACAAGCACCAGCAACAGTGCGGCCAAGGCCGGCGCCAAGAGCGCCGCCTCACAGAGGTGCAAGGCACTCAATGCTTGGCCTCCCGGGCGAGGTCCAGCACCGTGTCACCGTGCCTCCGGTAGAGGAGCATCACCAGGGCGAGGCCCACGGCGACTTCCGAGACGATGACGACGAGGGAGAAGAGGACGAGCGCTTCACCTGGGCCTCCTCGGAGAGTCGCAAAGGCGACGAAAGCGACGTTGGCTGCGTTGGCCATGACTTCAATGGACAGCAAGAGGGCCACGGCATGCCGCCGCGTCACGGCGCCATACAGGCCAATGCTGAAGAGCAGCGTCGCCAGAAGCAGGACGTCGGGAAGCCTCATTGTCGCGAGCCCTCGGGGGTCGGCGCGGGGTCTCGGCGCCGCGCCATCACCACCGCGCCCACCACTGCCGCGAGCAAAAGGAGCGATGCCACCTCGAAGGCCAGCAAGTATTCGGTGAGGAGGCTGCGAGCCAGCTCGGCTGTGGTGGGCGGCGGCGGCGGGAGGGTTGGAGGGAACTCCGTCCTGAGGATGGCCCCACCCACCAGTGCGAAGAAGGCGAGCGCGAGAAGGAGTCCGCGGATGCGGTCCGCGCTGTCGACTTCGGCCACCGCGCCCTCATGCCGCCCAGTCACCATGACGCCGAAAATCATCAGTGTCACGACGCCACCGACGTAGGTCAGTACCTGGACGCCGGCGAGGAAGGGGGCCCCGAGGATGGCGTAAAGCGCGGCCGTCAACAGGAGCACCAGGGCGAGCCAGAGGACGGCGCGCACCAGGTTTCTGCTCCTCACGACGAAGAGTGCAGCCACAACCATTGCCAATGCGAGGAGCCCGAATCCGAGCCGAGGCATCATCCGGACCTCTCCCCGGTCCCCGGCGTGCCTCCGCCACTGGTGGCGGGCGCGGAGGCTGGCGCGGGGGCTGGCTTCGGCGTCTTGGGGAGCTCCTGCATCCCCATCAACCGCGTCGCGTCACCCCAAGCGCGCGGCTTGGACTTCTCATTTGCATACAGCTTGGCCATGGTGAGGACGAGGTCCTCGCGCGTGTAGGTGGGCTCCTCGGCCTCCCGCGTCATGACGATGGCGTCGGTGGGGCAAACCTGCACGCACAGCTCGCAAAAAATACAGGCCGACATGTCCAAGAGGAAGTCGTCGGCGTAACCACGCTTCTTGCCGGTAATGGGAGACTCTCGCTTCCCACCGAATTTGATGGCGATGACTCGCGAGGGGCAGATGCGTTCGCACTGCAGGCACCCGATGCACAACTCATCCCCTTGCTCGTCATGGAGAAGCGCGAAGCTGGCCCGGTAGCGCTCCGCCCGCGGGCGAATGACTTCAGGGAACTCGACGGTGGAGGCGGGGCGCAAACTGTTGGTGAGAGTTATTCTCATGGCCCGAAGCCCGTCCATGAAGTAGCCCATGCCCGTTACCTCTCCCTGGTCAGCCTACGAAGACGACCCACACTGCAGCACCGGCCACCAGTGCGACGCTGGAAGGCACCAGCCACCTCCAGCAGAGGCCCATCAGCTGGTCGGACCGAAAGCGGAGCAGCGTCCAGCGAATCCAGTACAGCGCTGCAAATAACAGCAGCGTCTTGAGCACCATCCAGTGCAGCCCGGGCCGAAAAGGCCCACCGTCCCAGCCACCGAGGAAAAGGGCTGCTGCCACCGCCGACGCCACCAGCGTGTGGACGTACTCGGCCATGTAGAAGAGGGCGAACTTCATTCCGGTGTACTCGGTGGTGATACCGGCCACCAGCTCGCTTTCCGCCTCGGGAATGTCGAAGGGGATGCGGTTGGCCTCGGCCAGCATGGCCAAGACGAAGATGACGAAGGCCGGGATGCCCAAGAAGAAAGGCCAAACCACGAACCAGTGGCCCTCCGACTGGACGCGGACAATGGTGCCAATCCGCATCGAGCCGGCGAGAATGACGGGCACTAGCGCAGCGAGGACGAGGGGCACTTCGTAGGAGACGGACTGCGCCACGGCGCGCATCCCTCCGAGCAGCGCAAGCTTGTTGTTGCTTGCCCACCCGGCGCTGAAGACGGGAAGCACGGTGATGGCGCCGATGGCGATGACGTACAGCACGCCCACGTCGAGGTCCGCGGCCACCACCGTGGGGGAGAAAGGCACCGCCGCCGCGACGCCGATGGCGCAGACAACGGCCACCGGCGGAGCCAGGTTGAAGAGTATGCCATCCGCTTTGAGGGGGACGATGTCCTCCTTCTGCAAAAGCTTCAGGACGTCGGCCAATGGCTGGAGGAGTCCTGCCGGCCCCACCAGAGTTGGGCCAAGCCGGGACTGCATCCGGGCGGCCAGCTTCCGCTCGAACCACAAGGAAAGCGCGGTGGCCGTCATCAGGACGGAGACAATCACCACGCCGTAGCTTGCGCCGTGGAGAAAGCCCGTCACCGGTCGACCTCGCCCATGATGGGGTCGAGTGAGCCGAGAATGGCCACCGCGTCGCTCACCGTGGCCCCGGGAAGGATGTAGGGCAGCGCCGAAAGCGCGTGCAGGCTGGGTGGCCGAATTTTCAATCGATAGGGAAATTGCGAGCCATCCGAAATGACGTAGGTGCCGAGCTCCCCGCGGGGCGTCTCGATGGCCACGTACGTCTGGCCCGGTGGTATTTTTGTTTGCAGCGGCACCTTGATGGGCTTGCCGCTGTTGATGGCTCCGGCGGGGACGTTGTCCACCATTTCCCGGATGAGGCGAATGCTTTCCCGCATTTCTCCGAAGCGCACCGTGGCGCGGGCCAGGCAGTCCCCCCCGGTCGCTGTCACCACGTGGATTGGGACCTCGTCGTAGGCGTGAAAGGGCGCGTCCCGGCGCAAGTCATGGTCCACGCCGCAAGCCCGGAGGATGGGCCCCGTGACGCCCAGCTCGAGCGCCAAGTCGGCGTCGAGGACGCCCACCCCTCGGGTCCGCGCGACGAAAATTCTGTTGTCCAGGGTCATTCCTTCGTATTCCGACAGCCGGTTGGCGATGACGTCGAGTGCCTGGCGCACCTTGGCGCTCCAGCCTGCCGGGAGGTCATGTCGGTTCCCGCCAATGGTGTGGGTGTTGTAGTGAAAGCGGGCTCCGGTGACTTCCTCGAAGAGGTCGAGGATGAGTTCACGTTCGCGAAAACAGTAAATGAAGACGGTCGAGCCGCCACCGAGGGCGCCGCCGAGGTCGAGTGCGAAAGTGCCGAGCCACAGCAGGTGGGACGCAATTCGTTGTAGCTCGGCGAAGAGCGTCCGCATCCAACGGGCGCGGCGCGGCACTTCGAGGTTGAGCAGTTTCTCGAAGGCCATATTCACCGCCTGCTCGTTGGTCATCGGCGCGACGTAGTCATTCTTGTCCACGATGGGCGTAATTTGGACGTAGGCCAGCGACTCGCACAGCTTTTCCACGGCACGGTGGAGAAAGCCCACGTGGGGCACGGCCTTCACCACAATCTCGCCGTCCAGGGTGAGGTCCATCCGGAACACCCCGTGCGTCGAGGGGTGCTGCGGCCCGAAGTGAAGCAGCATCAACTCCGCTTCCGGGTCATAGGTGTCGATGGACAGGTGCGGATTGACGCGCCGGGTGACTTGGACGGTGCGCATGCCGCTCATCTCCAGGGCGCAGCGGCGGTGTCCGCGGCGAAGTCGCGGCGTAACGGGTGGCCGACGTAGTTTTCCGCCATCATCAACCGGCGAAGGTCGGGGTGCCCGGAGAAGACGACGCCCACCAAGTCAAACTGCTCCCGCTCCTGCCAGTCCGCGCCGGCATAAAGGGCGCTCAGCGACGGAACCGGCTGGCCAGGGACTTGCCGCACCCCCCAGCTGGCTACCCTCGAGCCTGGACCGACGCTCCTCAGCAAGTACACCACCTCGTAGTGCTCAACCTCTGCCGCGTCGGCGCCTCCCCTGCCCTTGCCGGCCATCCAGTGCGTGGCGACGATGGAAACCAGTTGCCGGTAGCCGAGGCTTTTCAGCCGACTGGCCAATTCCAGATGTCTTTCGAGGGGCACCAGGGGTGGCCCTTGCTTGCCAGGTTGCACCACTGCCAGCTCGGCCAGCACTCCGTCGAAGTCGTTCGCCTCCCCTGGTGTGACGGGCGCGGGCACCGCCTCGAGCGGAACGGACACGGGGAGGGCGGTCTCCAAGTCGGTGGCATGCTCGGCCGAGTCCACCTGGGCCTCGTCCAATTCTGCGGTGCGGTCGGCGTCCACCAGCCGGGGGTTTGACGGCTTGGTGATTCGGAGCAGCTCCGGGTTGGGTTCCCCCACCACCTTCAGTCCCTGGCGCCCGGCTCGGACTTTTTCTTGCAGGCGCAAAAACCCGTGCATCAGGGCCTCAGGGTTGGGCGGGCACCCGGGCACGTAGACGTCTACCGGCAGGAAAGTGTCCACGCCTGGAACGACAGAGTAGAGGTTTCTATAGAAGTCCCCCGAGATGGCGCATGAGCCCATGGCGATGCACCACTTCGGCTCGGGCATCTGGTCCCACAGCTTCTTGACTCGAGGCGCCATCTTCACGGTGATGGTTCCGGCCACCACCATCACGTCAGCCTGCCGGGGCGAGGCGCGAACGATGGTGCCCATCCGGTCGATGTCGACTCGACTGGCAGCGCTGGCCATGAACTCGATGCCGCAGCAGCTGGTGGCCATGGGGAAAGTCCACAGCGCGTTGGTCATTCCCCAGGTGAGGACGTGGTCCAGCGCGGTGGCAGCCACCGTCAGGCCAGGCGTCTGCATCAGCACCCGATAGAGGGGATGCTCGAAATTGCCGGTGTCATCCACCGTCCCTGGGCTTTTCAGACCCATTCCAGCGTTCCCTTCCGGATGCCCCACACCCAGCCAAGCATCAGCACGGCAACGAAGCTGCCCACCGCCCACAGACCGCTCCGTCCCATCTCCCGGGTAATGACGCCCCACGGAAAAACCAACGCGGCTTCGATGTCGAAGAGGACGAAAAACAGGGCCACTACATAGTAGCGCGCGTGGAATTGGACCCACGCCGGAGCAAGGGGCGTCTCACCGCACTCGTACGTCTCCCGCTTGAGGCGGGAGCTACTGCGCGCACGCACGCGCAAGAGGCGCGCCGCCACGAGAAGGCTCCCGGCGACGGCGACCGCCACCAAGAGAAAGCCCACCAGCGCGAGACCCTGGTTCATGGTTTCCAAACGAAGCCACCCTTCTCGAGTTCTACCCTCTCACTGGGCCACCGGGTCATCCCCGTAGGCGTCTCCACCCGGTGCCGGCTCTCCAGAGTGACGCGCCATTTCCTGCTTGACCAGGGCTTGATGCTCCACCTCCTCATCGCGCAGCTCAGCGAAGAGGGCGCGGACCTCGCCGTCCTCGAGCTGGGGAATGGAGCGCGCGAAAAACTCATAGGCTTTCTCCTCGGCCGCGAGCGCCGTCTTCAGCGCTTGCTCGACACTCATGAAGACGCGCACCTGGTCAAACTCTGGGGCCTCGACATCGAAGAAAGGTGCTGGCATCGGGCTTTCAAGCTCGTTGGCAAACAGCGCCTGCCGACGTTCGGCGAGTCGCGCCCGGTGTATTTCTTCTACCCGAGCCATCCGCTCGAAGAAGTTGGCCGCCTCGGGCGTGTGGTGGAGGGTCAGCTGCTCGGCGAATTCCCGGTACCGGTCGCGCGCCTCCTCCTCGATGGCAATGGCCAGGTCCAGCCCCTCTCGCAGGGTGAGACGGGAAAAGTCGGTGTCCGTTTGAGCGCTCACGACGACCCTCACTTCTGCAAATAGCCATCGAGCACCTGCTCGCGTGGCCGGTGTCCCTCTGAAAGTTCGGCCTGACGCTGGCGGACGAGTGCGTCGTACGTCGGCGGCGGGTTGGGGTTGCGGTAGAAGACTCCGGTGTAAAGTTCTTTTCCGTAGGCGCGCGCGAGGTCCACTGCCGCGAGCTGGTTGGCCGCATCGTGCCCCCGACTGGCCAACGGTTTCATCTTCGACTTGTGGGCTCGAAGCTGCTGCTCCTCCTCGCCGAATGTCACACAGGGCGACTGAATGTTGACGAAGGAGAAGCCCGGGTAACGGAGCGCTTCTTCGATGAGCGCCGCCATGCCAGGCATGTCCGCCGGCGTTGCCTGCGCCACGAAGCCTGCCCCGTAAGCGAGTACGTACAGCAAGGGATTGATGGGCTCCTCGAGGCTTCCGAAGGGTGAGGTGACGGTGTGGAGGCCTTTGGGAGCGGTTGGGGAAAGTTGGCCCTTGGTGAGCCCGTACACCTGGTTGTCCATGACCAGGTAGGTGAGGTCGATGTTGCGACGGATGGCGTGGGCGACGTGGCCGCCTCCAATGGAGAAGCCGTCGCCGTCGCCGCCCGCCACTACCACCAACAGCTCGGGCCTCGCCAGCTTGACGCCCTGGGCAATGGGGAGGGCCCGCCCATGCACGCTGTTGAAGCCATAGGCGGTGGTGTACCCGGGGATGCGGCTCGAGCAACCAATGCCGGAGATGAAGGCAATCTCATGTGGCTCCCGGCCCAGGGCGCTCAACGCCCGGTACAGCCCCTGTAGGACACCAAAGTCCCCGCACCCTGGGCACCAGATGGGTTTGAGGTCGCTCTTGTAGTCCTTGGGCTGATGCGAGGCCGCGGTGCGGGGTTGCATGGGCTTGGCTTCGAGTTCCATGTCAGCTCTCCGCCATCGCGAGCTCGCACAGCTTGTCGAGCACTTCGTTGGGCTGGAAGGGGTTGGCACCACTTCGGGCGAACGGCAGAACGCCCTTCGGGACGTCCACAAACATCCTTAGAATTCTGTAGAGCTGCGCTTGGTAGGAGAGCTCGACGACCAGTCCGGCGCGGACCGACGCGAAGAAGTCCTGGTACACCTGCTCGGCCACCGGGTACACCAGGGTGGGGACGAGCAGCTTAACGTCGAGTCCTCGGACGCGGGCCAGTTGGAAGGCCTCCCGGGCGACGCCGGCGGTGCTTCCCCAGCTGACCAGCGCGTAGCGTGCGTTGTCGGTCCCCTCCAACTGGAAGAGGTCCCGCCGTTGCTTCAGCGGCTCCAGCTTCTTGAAGCGCTTCTCGTTCATCCGCTGGTGCATCGCGCCGCTGGCCGTCGGGTCCCCGTGCTCGTTGTGCTCAATCCCCGCCCCAAGGTAAGTGCAACCTGGCATCCCGGGGTGGCTCACCGGGCTGATGCCGGACTCGGTAAGACGAAAGCGCTGGTAGTCGCCGACGTCTGCCCCCGTCGGTAACAGCCGGTGCTCCAGGGTGAATTGCGAGGTGTCGATGGCGTCGACCGTTTCCTTGCGCTGAGCAATTTCCTGGTCCGAGAGGATGATGACCGGCGTCTGGTATTTCTCAGCGAGGTTGAACGCCTCCACCGTCACGCTGAAGGTGTCGGCCACGGAGGTTGGGGCCAGCACCGGGCGCACCACGTCTCCATGGGCGGAAAAGGCTGCCTGGAAGAGGTCCGCCTGCTCGGGCTTGGTGGGGATGCCGGTGGAGGGGCCCCCGCGCTGCACATTCAGCACCACCAGCGGTAGTTCGCAGATGGTGGCCAACCCGAGCATCTCCGTCTTCAGCGACATGCCCGGGCCGGAGGTGGCAGTCATCGACTTCTTCCCGGCGTAGGAGGCCCCCAGCGCCGCGCCGATGCCGCTGATTTCGTCCTCGGCTTGGAGCACGACGCCGCCGTGCTGCCACAGCTCGCGGGAAAGCGTCTGCATCACCTCGGTAGACGGAGTGATGGGGTAGCCGCCGAAGAATTCCACGCCGCTGAAGATGGCCCCCGCGGCACACATGTCATTGCCGTCACAGAGCAGCCGTTTACCGGCCGCCGCGGGAGGCCTGGAAAGCACTCGCGGCTCGGCCAGGGGATGTGTCTGCGAGTACTCGAAGCCGCTCGCCAGGGCACGCTCGTTGGCTTCAAAAAGCCCCGCGCCCTTGTCGCCAAACTTCTTCTTCAAGCCTCGCAGCAGTGCCGCTCGAGGAATGTCGAGCCAGCCCGAGACGAGGCCCAGCACCACGCTCGTCTTTGCCTTGTCGGTGCCGGCGGCCTTTTTCGCCATCTCGGTGATGGGCACCGAGAAGACGAGTTCGCGCGAGAGCGGACGGGTCGCCGACGTCTCGGGCGGAGGCCCCGCCTTCTCCTCATGAATGACGAGGGTGGAGCTACTGAGAGGAAGCTCTGCTCCAAACCGCAAGAAGTCTTCCCAATTGAGCACCACGGCGACGTCGAGCATCCCGCCGGGATTGAGAATTTTCCGACAGGAGAGTCGCACGCGGCAGGAAGACTCGCCTCCGCGAATTTGTGAGCCGAAGCTCTTGGTCATCATCGCGTGGTAGCCCTCGGACGAAGCGGCAGCCAGCAACGACTCGCCCGCGGTCACGACTCCGTCGCCACCGGAGCCGGCCATGCCCACCACCAGGTCATCCACCATGGGAGAACTCCGGCAGGCCAACCGTGGCAACGAGGGTTGGCGACGAAGCGGTCAAGTTCTGCCGTAGACGCGAGAAGTGCACGTGGCTTTCGGCACGACGCAGAATCTGCGGGCCAAAATTCGGCGGTCTTTGAGAAGCGGCTGCCATGCTGGAATTCCCTTCGAGAAGTGCGCTTGTCACACCGGGCCTCATGCACGAGCCGTGCACGCTCCGCCGTTACTTGGCCGCGCCGCGTTAGCCATTGGCCTTGGCATCCATCGCGCGCTCCGCCGCCTCGCGGTAATTGACGTGCTCCAAGAGGTCATGGGCGACTGTGGCCTCCTGCTCGGCCACCCCCGGCCCTCCTTAATTTGGACGGCTTCGCCGATGACCGTGACGGACCCGCGCCCGGTCCTGGGGCGTGCGCGGCCAGCGCGACTGCGGCGAGGGCGACCAACTCGCTGCACGACGACGAGGACGCCTTCGGCGTGTCCGTCGACGGGTGGAACTCAAGCAGCGGGTGAGCAGCCTTCCCTCTAAGAAAAAAGTGCTCGGGCCCAGACTCGAACTGGGACGTTCCTCTGAAGGAACCGCGGATTTTAAGTCCGCTGCGTCTACCGGTTTCGCCACCCGAGCTAAACGACTGGATTAGCTAATTGAAATTGGTAAGTTGAGAACATGAAAAAGTCGAGCGCGAGCCAAAGCCAGTCGGCATCGGAGCTCATCTCGAAAAGAATCGCCGAACTGGGGGACTGGCGCGGGGGAACCCTGAGCAGACTGCGCCAGCTCATCCAGGAAGCGGACCCGGACGTCGTCGAGGAGTGGAAGTGGATGGGCACTCCAGTTTGGTCGCACGACGGCATCATCTGCACTGGTGAATCCTACAAGAAGGTTGTGAAGCTTACCTTCGCCAAGGGCGCGTCCCTGAAGGACCCGTCCCGCCTCTTCAACTCGAGCCTGGACGGAAACGTACGCCGCGCCATCGACATCCCCGAAGGAGAAGAAGTGGACGCGGCCGCCTTCAAGGCGCTCGTTCGCCAGGCAGTGGCCCTCAACAGTTTTGCCAAGTCGAAACCTAAGAGGAAAGCCAAGTCCTGAGGGAGTCCGCCCCCCAAAGCGCCCGACCGAGTTGTCGTCCCGCGCGGAGCCCCCTGGGGGGTTGAAGACGGCCTTCTTCGCGCTGGTGCTCTGACTGCGAACGGGGAAAGGCCCGTTTGCGCGGCGCAACGTTGCTCGGGCCCACTCGACTCCTTCCGGGGTGCGGCCCGGACGGGAGCTCTGAGGCCCGGAGGCTGCCGCATATGACTTGACAGGCATATAAACGCTTGGGAATATGCCTGGGCGTGGAATCCTCATTTGCCATCGTCGCCGAGCCCAACCGACGGGCCATCTTGAGCCTGTTGCTCTCGTCGGAGCGCTCGGTTGGCGAAATCGAGCGCAAGCTTCGACTGTCGCAGCCCTCCGTCTCCAAGCACCTGCGTGTGCTGCGAGAGGCTGGATTCGTAGACTCACGAATTGAAGCGCAGCGACGCCTCTACCGACTGAGACCGGAGCCGCTCATGGAGCTCGACGCGTGGCTCGTTCCCTTCCGGCGCTTCTGGTCAAAGCACGTCGATGCCCTGCAGCAACACCTGGAGAAAATG
The DNA here is from genome assembly GCA_052143535.1 of Myxococcaceae bacterium. GTDB lineage: Bacteria > Myxococcota > Myxococcia > Myxococcales > Myxococcaceae > JADGRA01. The sequence continues at coordinate 26,492 of JBKQSS010000053.1, forward strand.
GAAAAACTGCCCGCCGTAAAAGGACAAAAAAAACATGAACAGCCATGAGCAATACGCGCCGGGGGCCGCTTCTGGTGCTGAGGTCCGAAAAGAGGGAGACACCTGGACGCTCGTTCTGGTCCGCGACCTCTCGCACCCTCCGAGCAAGGTTTGGCAGGCGCTCACCGACCCCGAGCATCTCCGCGAATGGGCTCCCTTCGACTCTGACCGGAACCTCGGTACCGTTGGCAGCGCGAAGCTGTCCACAGTCGGAGCGCCGACGACGCATGTAACCGAGACCCAGGTGAAGCGGGCCGACGCGCCCAAGGTGCTCGAATTCAACTGGGGTGGGCAGGACATCCGCTGGGAACTGGAGCCGCATGGAAGCGGTGGCACTCGGCTCACGCTTTGGCACAACATCGACCGTCGATTCATTTCGATGGGCGCAGCGGGCTGGCACATCTGCTTTGACGTGCTGGAGCGGCTCCTGGCCGGTCGGCCCATTGGACGGATGGTTGGCCCCAAGACAGCGCAGTTCGACGGCTGGCAGCGATTGAACGCCGAGTACGCAAAGCAGTTCGGCCTTGAGACTCCGGCTCGCCCGAGCTGACCATGCCGCGCCCGAAACCACTGGCCATCGGCTTCTGGATTGTCACCGCGCTCTTCTGCCTGCAGATGGGCTTCACCGCCTACGCGGAACTGCGCCTGCCGCAGGTGGCCGCCGCCTTCACCCACCTCGGCTTCCCCGCCTACTTCCGAGTGGAACTGTCCTGGGCCAAGGTCCTCGGCGTGGTGCTGTTGCTTGCGCCGGTGCCGGCGCGGCTCAAGGAGTGGGCCTATGCCGGCTTCGCCATCAACCTTGTCTCTGCGCTCATCGCCCACCTCGCGGTGGGTGATGGCCCTCAGGCCTGGGGCTGGGCGGCTGGCACCGGCGTGCTGTGGGGGCTCTCCTACTTCTTCTGGCGCCGCTTGCAGGCCACGCCGGCGAGCGCCTGAAACCTTCTCGCCTCCCCTCCCCTGCCCTTCGGTCTCGGCGGCAACCTCCATTGCGTCAGGACCGGTCGCCTCAGCCTCGGCCCGTGGTGTAAGAGCACCGCTCCATGCTGGAGACCGTCACCAAGGGCTTTCGCGCCGCCAAGCAGCGGCTGGCAGGCCGAGAGGAGCTGACCGCGGAGTTGGTGGAGGAGTCGCTTCGCGACGTCCGCGTGTCGCTGCTCGAAGCCGACGTCTCCTTCGAGGTGGTGAAGTCCTTCGTGGCCCGCATCCGCGAGAAAGCGGTGGGGCAAACCGTCCAAACGCGCGCCACCGGCCGTTCCGGGCAGGCGCTGAAGGCCTCGGCCGCCGACCACTTCATTAAAATCTGCCACGACGAGCTCGAGGCACTGATGGGGCCAGTCGACACGAGCCTTCACCTCAAGCCGAAGGGCCAAGTGTCGGGCGTGATGCTGGTCGGTCTGCAGGGCTCGGGAAAAACGACGACCACCGCCAAGCTCGCCAGCCACCTCCTCAAGCAGGGGAGACGGCCGCTGCTGGTGGCCGCCGACGTACAGCGCCCGGCAGCAGTGGAGCAGCTCCAGCAACTCGGGGAGCGCATCAGCGTGCCGGTTTTCTTCCAAGCGGGGCTCACTCCTCCCGAGCTGGCCGAGGCCGGCTACGCCGCGGCGCGAGAGCAAAAGCGCGACGTGGTGCTGCTGGACACTGCCGGCCGGCTGGCCATCGACGAGGCGCTGATGGCCGAACTCGGCGCGATGAAGGCGTCGGTGCAACCGGACTCGGTGCTGCTGGTGTGCGACGCGATGATTGGCCAGGACGCTGTCCGGACGGCCAACGAGTTCAACCGGCTGCTCGGCCTCGACGGCTTCATCCTCACCAAGCTGGACGGCGACGCGCGCGGCGGCGCTGCCCTGTCCATCAAGGAAGTCACCGGGAAGCCCATCAAATTTCTCGGTTTGGGCGAAGGGCTGGACCGCTTGGAGGAGTTCCGCCCCGCGGGGTTGGCCAGTCGCATCCTCGGCTTCGGCGACATCGTCGGCCTGATGAAGGACTTCGAGTCGGTGGTGGACGAGGAGAAGGCGGAGGCCGACGCCGCCAAGCTGCTCACTGGCACCTTCAACCTGAAGGACTTCGTGGAACAAATCCGCACCGTGCGGAAGATGGGGCCGCTCAAGGAGCTCCTCGAGAAGTTTCCAGTGTTTGGCGAGATGTCCGAGCAGCTCAACCCCGACGAGAAAGAGCTCGGAAAGATTGAAGCGCTCTACGACTCGATGACGGAGAAGGAGCGCCTTCAACCAAGCCTCATTGATGATTCGCGCGCCGCCCGCATTGCGCGAGGCTCGGGCCGTTCGAAGAAGGACGTCGGCGAGCTGATGGGGAAGTACCGGATGATGCAGCAGGTGATGGGCGCCGTCGGGCAGAACCCCGGCCTCCTCGGCCACATCCCCGGCTTCAAGCAACTCGGTCAGCTCGCCCGAATGAAGAACATGGACATGGGCGCTCTCTTCGGGAAGGACGGTCCGATGATGGAGCAGGCCCTGGGAGGCCGTACCCCCATGCAGCTGCCGACACTCGCGCCGGGGTACACCTCGCCGGTGGGCCAGGCGGCCATGAATCGCGCCCGGCTGATGGGCTACTCCAATGCCTCAGCCAGCAAGCCGGTGGACCGCGATGCGCTGAACGAGAAGCGCAAGCGCGAGCGCCAGGCCCGCAAGAAGAACCGAAAGCGGAAATAGGACCGAGACGTTGGGGCTGCTTCTCGCCGTTCGGCCGGCGCCGCCGTCACTCGGCTTCGCCCGGCTCCGGCTCGACGTGCTTGGGGACGACCAGTCCCCGGGACAGGCGGCGAAGGACTTTCAGCCGCTGGCGGTGCTTGTAGCGGACGTGCGCGCTGTCCCCCATCTCATTGGTGGCGGCGGTACGCTCGTCGAGCATCTGAAGCTCCACCAGCGTGAAGGTGACGCGTCCCTTCCGCTCCCGATGGTCCTGCTCGGGAGGTGGCAACCAGGCGTCCAGCCGCAGCGGCAAGTCGACCACGAAGTTGAGCACCCGGTAGGCGGCTCCACTGAAGGGGTTTCCAGCGTTGCCCTCCCGGTCCTCGAAGTTCGGGTCGAGGTGCAGCTCGTTGGCGTGCGCCGCGAAGTGGGGGAATTCGCGCAACAGGCTCTTGAAGGGAAGCAGCGAGTTTTCGGTCTGACCCGGGACGACGAAGTTGAACGGGAAGAGGCGCTGGGTGAGGAAATACAGCACCGGGAGGATGTCGCCGCGGGTGCGGGTGACAATGCGAAAACGGGTCTTGTCGTAGACCTGCGCCGCAACCGTTTCCTTTTTGGCCAGAAGCTTGGTGATGAGTGACTCGCGCGTCTTGACCGAGTGGTAGAACTCGGAGATGGGGAGTCCCTTCTGTCGGGCCTCGTCCATCGCCCCGGACACTTTGCGAATGGCCATGTCCGCCAGGGCGGCCTCCGACACCGCCAGTCGGTACTGGAGGTCCCGACCTTCAATGTGCTGCACCACGTGCATGCACTTCAGGACAATGCAGGCGATGCGGCGCAGTCGTGGCTCCTTGAAACCGGAGGCGTAGATGAAGAGGTCGTGCAGCTCGGCCGGGCGCGCCACCGCCTCGGCTACCCGGTAACCAAATGTCCGGCGGAGGTACTCCACCGCGTCAGCGAGGACGGCGCGTGCCCACGCCTCGTCGTGCGGCTGGCTGAGGTCCAGGCAGCACAGCCGCAGGAAGCGGTCCACCTCGTCCCGCGTCCGGAAGTGCGGCCGGCGCCAGTCGATGATGCTGCCCCCGCGGAGGATGTGTCGAACCCGCTCCAGCTCCTTGAGACCCATCTCCTGGACCGGCCTAATCGGCAGGTCAGGCAACGGCGGCTCGAGCGGAAGTCGCATCGCGGCAGAAAGGGCGAGTCGTTGCGGAGGCGCTAGAACTTGAACGGAAAGTCGACGGCTTGGCCTGGTGAGTAGCGGTGCTTGGGGAACTGCCAAGTCTTCACCAGCCCGGTCATGCAAGTGGCGAAGTACGACGTCTTGTACCCCTCGGTGACGGGCGCGACGTTGGTGGTCCGGCCCGAAGTCTGGATAACCCAGTGCATCACCAGCGTCCCGTGGAGGTTCGGGTCACGAGACTTCTGCTCGTCCACGCAGCGCACCATGGCGCTCTTGTTGGCCAGCACCACCGACATGATGTCGCCGTCGCCGACCTTCTCCGGAACGTCGGTAACGCCCGGCGCGGGCGGGACGTAGGCCGTCTTCTTTCCGCTCTCGGCCGGCGCCGCCTTCTTTCCGTCCGGCGTTCCGAAGACTTCGTCGAACAAGTCGTCCGCCTTGTTGCGCGGACGCGACGCTTCAATGGTGTCCTTGGCCGGGCCCTCGAGCGTGTTGTCAGAGCCGTTGCTCTGGCCCTTGGAATGGCGCGTCCCGGTGCCATGTCGTTGCGCGGGGGGCTCCACTGCCGGAACGGGCGTGGGAGCCCTGGCCAGGCCAGGGGGCTTAGCCGGTGCGGGCGTCGCCGGCTGCTCGGCGCTGGCCACCGCCGCCGGCCCAGGCGTACTGGGGGCTGGCGCGGGAGGGGAAGCCAGTGCCGGCACGGGCGGGGGAGGCAGCACTTGCACCACCTGCGGAGCAGGCTTGTGCAGCGTCTGGAAAATGAGGAAAGCCACCACCACCACCAGCGCGGCCACGATGATGCCCAGGCCTGCCAGCCAAGCGGTGATGCCCTTTCGCGCCGCCGCCGTCGCGGCGGAGGTTGAAGTGCGGTAGGCGAAGGGGGTGGGCACGGTGGGTGCGCCGTTCCCCGGAGCGCGAACGGCCGGCATGGCCGTCGAAGACGGACCGGGCCGCTTCACCGGCTCCTCCGGCACCTCGAGGATGGACCTGGGGGCAGGCGCGGGGGCCTCCCGCGGAGGCGGCGGCTTGTTCAGCGCCGCAATCTCATCCTTCACCAAGGAGGCCAGTGCCGCGGTGGCGGTGGGGCGAAAGCCGCTGTCCGGGGTGGCCGTCGCCACCGGCATCTCGGAGCGGACGGTACGCGTCATTCCCCCGGCACTGAAGGCGGACTCCACCGGGACAGTCATCACCGAAGGCGGCATGGGGGTGATGGCCGGGCCGGCGAAGACGGGACGGGCCGGCCGCGGTGCCAAGAGCGCGGCCAACTCCCCCACGTCGGAGAGCGGAATCCAGTCCGAAAGCCCTTGGCGCCAGGTGAGGCTGTCCGGCCCAATCTCCCCGCGGTCCCACAGCTCCTTCACCCGGCCCTCGCTCAGTGGCCCGGTCTGCACCTCGTTGACCGCGACGAACCACTCGTAACCCGCCGTGGGAGGCGGTGGGACGGGTGTGGGGGTACTGCCCAGCGACATCTCGGCGAAGCGTTTCACCGACTGCTCGTCCATCACTTGGGTGGAGTCGGTGTCGGGCGGCGGTTGGAAGGGGTTGGTGACGGCGGCTGCCTCTCCGCCCAGGGCCTGGTCAAAGGCGGCCCCAATCTCGTCCTCGTCCACGCCGCTGAAAATGTTGTTGTCCTCGGTGGGCGCGTCCGGGGCGGCCGTCGGGCTGTCGGCTTCCTGCAATGCCGCCGCCGCGCCAGCCGCAGCGGCCTCGGCCTCGGCTTCTGCGCGGCGGACATGGATGACATGCCCGCACTTCTTGCAGCGCACTTTGACGCCGCGTGCGCCGACCTTTTCGTCGCTAATCATGTACTGCGCGCGGCAGCTATCGCAGGCGAAGCGCATCGGACTGGCGAAGCCTCTGAAAGGTAAAGAGTTTCTTCCGCCAGAATCACCTTACACCGCCCCTGGCGGCACGGGTCAAGGAACGGGCCCGTCCTACTCGGTAGCACCCGGCGCCGGCCGGGAGGGGGGCCTTGACGGGGGGGGTTACTTCCGACTGGGGACCTCGACGGCCGTGCCCACGGCCGCCCGGAGGGTGGCCAAGTCCTCGGAGACGGCGAACGCCATGAGCTCGCGCAGCTTTGGCTTGGCCGCGATGCGGAAGGCGGAGCCGGTTTCCCCCTGGACTAGGCGCTTCACCGGCTCGACGTCCCCGGCGACAAAGAGGGCACAGCGGAGCCCGGTCAGCTCGGCGCCTTCCAGGTATTCCTTGAGGCTGTCGGTATTGCCTCGCCGGAGGACTTCCTGGGCGGCGCGAGCCAGGGCCACCCGGGCCGAATCCGGCAGTGCTGGCTCGAGCTTTTGGCGTTCGGCTTCGATGACGGCGTGCGGCGCAGTCCAGCGCCAGCTGAAGCCAGCGAGGGCCAGGGCCGCTTGGAAGATGGCGTCCAGCTGCTCGGGAAGCAGCCGCTGGGCGAGCGCCAGCTCGGGGCGCAGTCCGGCCAGGGTCCGGCCCAGCAAGGCGTAGGTGTCGCGCTGGCCGTCTTTGCCCAACTCCCCGAAGAAGCGGCCGCCCACCTTGAGGGACACCGGGTGGGTTTGACAAATCTCGATGCCCACCAGGGGTTCCGGGGCGGGCTCCGCGCTGCGTTTGGCGAGCTTGTCCCGGGTGGCCACCAGAAAGGGCGAGAAGAGCTCCACATTCTCCATGCCGAGGAGCTTGGCGACGGAGCGGAAGTGATGAATTTGGTACTCCGGCGCAGTGCTGACGTCGATGCGGTGGCGCTTGGGGTTGATGCCCACCTGGCTCAGCGACGTCGCGAAGAGGTGACCGGCGTGCTGGAAGAGCAGCCCAAAAATCTCGGCCACCGGGGTGCGCAGCTTGGGGTGGAAGAGCTGGCCGGTCCACAGCCGGTCGGTGAGTCCCCGCTGTGGAATTTCCCGCTTCTTGGCGTAGGGCCCCAGCTTGGTGAGAATTTCCTTCTCCGGAGGGCCGGGGTCCCCGAGGACACCCGACACCACTTGGGCGGCCATCCACGCGCCGTCGTAGTCCTTCCGCTTCGCGGCCAGCTCGGCCAGCGCGGACACCACCTTGCGGGGGTTCTCGGTGCCGAGGACCGCCCGGCGGTAGGCGGCCACCGCCTTCTCCTCGCTGCCGGGCAGCTTGGCCAAGAGGTCCCCGTACGTCTCCTGGACAGCGGCGTCGTCGGGAAGTCCGGCAGCGGCCACCTGGAAGGCCATCAGCGCTTCCTGCGGCTGCTTGAGCACCTGGTGGTAGAGGTCCCCCAGCGTTCGCCACAGCACCATTCGGGCGAGGTGGGTGTCCTCGGTTTTCGGCAGGCGCTGAATCATCCGCGCGTAGTTCTCCTCGAGGGGCTTCCACTGCTTCTCTGAGGAGAGGAGCTGCTCGATGGCTCCGAAGGCTTCGACGAAGCGGGGGTCCAGCTCGAGCGCGGCGTTGAAGGCATCCACCGCCCGGGAGACGTCCTTGACGTCATCGCGGTAGGACTCGCCGAGCGCGTACCACACCCGCTTGGCCCGCTGCGGGTCGGCCTGCATGGCCGGGGTCTGCAGCATCCGCTCGAGGATTTCGGCCGCCTTCTGGGACTGCCGGGTCTCCCGGTACAGCATGTACAGGGCGTCCATGATGTCGACGTCGTCCGGCCGCAGGCGGTGAGCCTGGACGTAAGCATCAATGGCGATGTGCGAGTCCTTCAGCTGTTCCCGCGCCAGCTTGCCCAGCTCGAGGGCGGCGTCGGCCTTGGGCTCGCCGTCGAGCGACTGCAGGAGGCTTTGGCGGTACTCCGCCGAGCGTTCCCACTGATGGTTGGTGTCGGCCAGCTGAATGAGCGCTCGCAAGGTGGGCTCGTGGCCAGGGTCGATGGCCAGGGCCTTCTCGAAGTGGTTCTGCGCGCGGTCCGGCTGGTTGAGCGCGGTGTGGACTTCGCCAATTTGCCAGTAGACCTCGACCACCTCGAGGTCGGTCAGGTCCTCTCGGTGGTGGATGAGGATGGTCTGGAGCACTTTGAGGGCTTGCTCTTGCCGCTGCGCCAGCACCAACAGGTGGGCGTAGCCCTCCAGCGCTGGCAAGTAGGTGGCATCCAGCTGGTAGGCCTGCTCGTAATGTTCCAGGGCGGCGTCGCGGCGCCCCAGCTTCTCGGCCACGTAGCCAAGCCGGTACACCTGACGGCAGAGCTCCTTGTCAGCACCGCCCTCCGGGTCGGCCGCGACGCGGGCCTTGAGCTGGCGCACCACCACCTCGAGCATCGCCTCCGCTCGGTCCCAGGCCTCGCGGGCAATGTAGAGGTCGGCCAGGGGCAGCGCGGCGTCGAGCAAGTCCGGCTGGTGGCGGGTGGCCTCCTCATACCAGTGCGTCGCGGCGGCCACGTCCTCCCGCCGTTCGCTGTGGAAGCGGGCCAGGGCCAGCTCGGCCTGGGCCTTCTCTGCCGGGTCCTCGGCCGCTCTCGCCTCGGCGGCAAGGACTTGCTCGTAGGAGTCGTAGTCCTGCTCGCTCTCGTGGATGCCCCTCAGAGCACGCAGCGTGGCGAGGTGGTCTGGATTGATGCGCAGCGCCTCGGCGTACCAGCCCTTCGCAGTGCCAATGTCCTGCAGCATGTCCTCGTTAATTTTCCCCATCCGGTGGAACAGCTCCACGGCTTCGGGGCTCTTGCCCAGCAGTTGCGACTCCTGGTGCAGCACCTCCAGGGCGAAGGGCCAGTTCCCGCTGCGCTCGTAGAGTAGCCCCAGCGCATGCATCGCCGGACGGTGGGTGGGGTCCACCTGGAGCGCTGCCTGGTAGGCATCCACTGCCCGGTCGGCGCGGCGCAGCTGGTCTCGGAAGACGTCGCCCACTTGGACATAGAGCTCGGCTTGCTCTTGGACTTCGGTCGCCAGCTGGATGTGGCGCTCCAGGACGGCGACCAGCTCCTCCCAGCGGCCCTGGGCAACCCTCAGCCGCTCCAGCGTCTTGATGGCCTGCAGGTTGGTGGGGTCCAGCGTGAGAATCCCATCCACGCAGGCGTCGGCGTTGGCGGCGTTTTGGTAGGTGTCCTCCCAGATGGCAGCGGAGCGGAAGAGGATGCGCACCTTGGCTCGGTAGTCCTCGGTGAGCTCGAGCTGTCTCTCATAGACGGCCAGCAAGTCCGCTGGCCGAGTGAGCCGGGTGTAGAGGCGCTCGAGGGAGTCCACCGCCTCGCGATTCTGGGGGTCGAGCTCCAGGGCCTGGCGGTAGGCATCGACCGCGGCCTCTTCGTCGCCGAGGTCGCGCTCCTGGACTTGTGCCACCTCCACCTGAATGCGCGCTCGCTCCTCGAGGGACGGCGCCAAGTCGCGGGCCCGGGACAAGGTGGCAGCCAAGTCCCCCCACATGTGTTGGTCGCGGTAAAGCTTGGCGAGCTCGGCCAGTGTCTCGGTGTCCGGCTCGAGGTCGAGCGCCCGGGTGAGAGCGCTCGCCCCTTCGTCGACGTTGTTTAACCGCTCGACATAGGTGCGCGAAATCTCGCGCAGAATTTGTTTCCTCGCCTCGATGGAGGGCGCGGCCTCCAGCTTCTGCTCCAGGGCGACGATGTATTCCCGGTCCCGGCCGCGGCGGGCGAAGGTGCTCGCCAGTGCGTCCAGTGCCGAGGCGTTGGTGGGGTCAAACTCGAGAATTTTGCGCAGCGCGGCCTCGGCGGCGCCAGCGTCGTCGAGGTTCTTGTCCTGGACGCGTGCCAGGACGAGGTAGAGCCGGGTGACCAGCGGTCCGCGCGGCAACTCGTCCGCCACCTGCTCGTAGACTGCCGCCAGCTCCTCGTAGGAGCCGGTCTCCTCGGCCAGCCGCTCGACATCCTCCCGGAGCGCGTCGTCGGAGGGGTCGAGCTGCAGCGCCCGGCAGAGGGCCAAGAAGGCTCCGTCCTTCTGTCCCAGCTTCTGCTCGCGCACCCGGCCGAGGTCGCGCAGTGCGCGCGTCTTCTCCTCCTCGGTTACCAGGTTGGGCAGGTAGCGGTCCACCAGCTCGGCGTGGGCTCGCCAGTCGTTCACCTCGGCGTAGAGCGCGAGCAGCCGCTCGTAGGCGGTGCGGTTGGCCGGGTCGACGTCCAACAGCCGCTCCAGCACCGGGGCGGCGGATTCTGGTTTACCGCCCGGGCCAGTCCAGAGGTCCGCCATCTCGAAGAGGGTGGACACCACCTGGTCTCGCTCTTCGAGGCGCTGGTACACCTCGGCCTTGAGCTCGAGCGCGCGCACCGCGTCGCCGAAGGCGCGCAGCGTGACGAACACCTGCCTCACCCGGTCCAGCTCGGGAATGGTGTGTGGCTCGATTTCCAGCGCTCGGCGGGCGGCGTCGAGCGCCTCTTCCCGGCGCTGCATCTCCGCCAGCACTTCCGCCATTCGCAAGCGGATGGACTTCACTCCGGCCGCGTCGTCCTGGAGGGGAATGAGGCGGCGCAGCACCAACACCAAGTCGTCGCGACGACCGAGTTCGGCCAGCACGTCGCGCAGCGTCTCCAGGGCTCCGCGGTGTCGCGCGTCCCGCTCCAGGGCCGAGCGGAGCGGGGCCACCGCCTCCTCCGGGCGACCAAGCTTGCGGTAGAGCAGCGTGCCGAGCCGCTCGTCGATGCGCACTTGCTCGAGGGGCTCGGTCACCTGCGAGCGGCGGCCGGCCAACAGCACGCGGAGGTCCTCCCAGCGTTCGGCCTTCTCGAGCGCTTGCTCCAGGGCCGTAAAGGCCTGGTCGGACCGCGGGTTTCGGGCATGCAGCTCGCTGTACAGCTCGATGGAGGCCTCGAGGTCCGCCAGGCCCTCCGCCGATACCTTCACCATTTTCGCCAGAATGCGCTCGCGCTCGGCTCCGCTGGCCCCATCGCGTTGGACGCGCAAAGCGCCGAAGAGGCGGTCCTGGCGTCCGGAGGCCTCGTAGAGCGGCTCAAGTTGTCGGGCGGCGATGACGTTTTTCGGGTCCAGCGCCAGCACCCGCTCGGCGGCGTCAATGGCGCGGGGGGGGTCTTCCAAGTCCACCTGCGCGACCTGCGCCAGGCGCAACAGCAGCTGCATCTTTTCGGCGGGCTCCCCCGTCCGCTTCTCCAGCTCATCGAGCGCACCGGCCAGGCGGTCCGGCCGCGACACGCTGGAGTACAGGCGCACCAGGGCTTGCAGCGCGGGCACCGCCAGCGAGGGGTCCAGGGTGCGAGCGCGCTCGTAGCTCTCGATGGCTTTGGCCGGGTCCTTGAGCCGTTGCTCGAAGAGCTCCCCCAGGCGGAAGGAAACCTGGGCCGCATCGGCGCCCTCGGCAATGCGAGGCAGCGACTCCTCGTAGAGCGCGGCCAACTCCTCGTGGGAATGGGCGACGTCGGCCAGCTTGTCCAGCCGCTCGCGAAGCGGGACGTCGTTGGGGTCCTCCTTGAAGGCCCGCCACAGGGCGAGGAAGGCCGGCTCCATTTCCCGGGCCGACTCCCGCAGGGTGGCCAGCTCCACGAGCAGCGTCTTGCGCTCCACGGGGTCCGAAGAGACGGCCACCCGGGCCTCGAGCGCCTGCGCCAGCTTCGGGCTTCTGCCCTCGGCGCGGTAGGCGGCCAGCAGCACCTCCACCGCCACCTTGTTTTGCGGGTCCTTCTCGACCAGCTGCTCCACCCGTGGCAGCGCCACCGCATGCCGGGGCGCGGCCGTGAGGACTTCTCGGTACAGCTCGAGTGCCCCAAACTTGTCCAACAGCCGCAGCTCGCGCACCTCGCCCAGGCGTGCCTTGAGCTCCAGCGCGGTACGGCCGTCGGCCAGCGCGGTGCGCCGCGCCAGCACGTCCGCCACCTCGGGCCAGCGCTCGGCACGGGTGCACAGCGCGTCCATGCGCTCGAGCGCCTCCGGGTCATCCGGCTTGAGCTCGAGCAGACGCCGCAGGGTGGCCAGTGCCCCGACCGGGTCCTGCAGTGTCTGGTCCTGAAGGCTGGCCATGCGCAACAGGAGGGCCGTCTTGGCCGAGGCGTCCTCGGCCACGGCCAGCTGCCGGCGCAGCACCTCCAGCACCTCGGCTGGCCGGCCGGCCTGGCCGTGGAGGGCCTCCAGGGCGCCGAGCGCCTCGGCGTCGCCCGGCACCGCCTCGAGCAGTCGCTCCCAGGCGTGGACAGCCTCCTCGGTGCGTTTCAGGGACTGCTGGGCGCGGGCCAGGGCCCGCGTCATGCCGGCGCGGGCGGCATCGCTCGAGGCCCGCGGCAGCACCTCTTCCAAGAGTGACGCCAGCTCCTCGTGCGCCGGAGCGCGCTCGGCCAGCCCCACGGCCAGCGCCAGCGAGGGTTCCTCGTCGGGAAGCTCCCGCAGCGCACGGGCCGCAGCGACGAAGGCCAGTTCCGGGTTTTGCATCGGCCCGGCGTAGAGTTTTCCCACCTTGCGCAAAAGCGCCGCGCGGTCCTCCGCTTTGGGCTCGGTGGCGGCGCGCGCCTCCAGCACCTGCACCAGCCGCAGGTGGTCTCCGCCGGCGGTAAAAATGGGCTCCAGGGCCTCGGCGGCCTCGCCTCGCAGCGGACTCTGGGAGCGGGCCATCTCCTCCAGTGCCCCGATGGCACCGGCGTGCCCCTGCCGGCGTCGCAGGACGTCCTCGAACATGGCCAACGCGCCGCGCGGGTCATCGAGGCGTGCCAGGCGCAGACGGCCGAGGCGCACCATCAAGTCAAACATCTCCTCGGGGCGCTGGTTGGTTTCGGCCAGCTGGATTTCCCGGACGATGAGAGAGGCCAGCTCCGGCCAGCGCTCGCTCTCAGTCAGCACCTTGCCCAGGGCGCGGATGGCGCCCGCGTCGTCGGCCTTCCGGGCGAGAATCTCGCCGTAGGCCTGCGCCGCGAGCTGCCGGTCGGCGAGCGACTCCTCGGCCAGTGCCCCCAGCTCGGCGAGCAGCTCCATCTGCCTGGCGGGCGAGGGGTCAGCCATCACCTGGCGCTTCATGACGGCGGCCAGCGCGTGCCAGTCGCTCTGCTTCTGGAGTAACCGGGCCAGCGCCGCCAGGACGTCCAGGTTTTTCGGCTCGCGCCGGGCGAGCTCCTCGTAAGCCTTCACCGCCAGCTCGGGGCGCTCCAGTCTCTCGGAATAGAGGTAAGCCAGCCGTCGCCACAGCTCGGTGGAGGTGGCGTTGGTGACGCCTCGCTCGAGCTGGTCTTCGTAGGCGGCGGCCAGCTCCTCGAAGCCGCCGCATTCAGCGGCCAGTCGCTCCAGCTGCTCTCGCGAGGCGGCATTCTCCGGCGCCTCGGCGAAAATTCTGGCACGTGCCGCGAAGGCCAGCTCCTTCTGGCCGAGTGCCTCGCGCAGCGTCGCCACCTCCTCGAGCAGCGCCAGGCGCTGCGCGGTGTTGGCCACCGGGATGCGGATTTCCAGGACGTCCACCAGGTGCCGGCCGTCGTTGAGGCTCCGGTAAACGCTCTCCAGGACGCGGCCCGCCTCCTGTCGGACGGCGTCGCTGGCCAATAGCCGCTCGAGACCGGCAACGGCGTTGGGGTCGCTGGGTGCGCCGTCGAGAAGCTGAGCGTAGCCGGCCACGGCCGGCGCCAAGTCTCCCTGCTTCTCGAGCAGCTGGGCGCGCCGCAAGAGGTAGCCGCGGCGGACTTCGCCCGAAGTCGCTTGCACCAGCTGAGCGAGGATGTCGCCTTGCGCGTCAAAGTCCTTGGCCTTGCCGTACAGGCGGTCCAGCGCCTCGAGCCCGTCGACGCCGCGGTCGAGGGCCAACGCTTCCTTGAAGGCGTCGATGGCGCGGCCCTCGTCCCCGGCAGACTCCAAGGAGGCGCCGGCCCGCATTAAGAGCGCCCGGCGTTCCGCCGGGGCCCCGGCCAGCTGCGCCTTCTTGAGAGTAATTTCGGCCAGCTCCTTGGCGTTGCGGCTCTGCTCGTACAACCGGCCCAGCGCGTCGAGCGCCTGGCGGTCCTGGGGCGCCGCTGCCAAGAGGGCCTGCCAGTCGCGAATGGCCTGGTCGGACAGGCCGAGGTGCTCGCGCAGCTCGGCGGCCCGGCGCAGGACGTCCACGCCCTCAGGCTCGTTCAGCTTCGCGGCCAGCTGCTCGTACACCTGGGCCAGCGCCTCGTAGGAGCCGCTGGTGCGCGCCAGGCGCTCCAAGTCGGCGCGTGCCGCGGGCCGGTCGACATCATTGCGAAAGGCGGCGGCGGCCGCTTCGAAGGCGCGGTCCGGAGCCGCGAGGTCCCGCTCTAGAATGCCGCGCAGCTCCTTGGCCAGACGCACCTTCTCGTCGGTCAGCGCATCGGCCATGCGCGCCTCGCGGATGGCGACGCGGCGCGCGTGGTCCCCGGTGCGCGAGAGCACCGGGTCGAGAATCTCAAGCGCGGTGGCGCTCTCGGCGTCGTGGGAGCGGGCCCAGGCCTCGAGCAGGTCGCGGCTCGGCTGATGGCCCGGGTCCTCCACCAGGACGGCCTCGAGCAGCTGCAAGGCACCCGCCGTGTCGCGCAGCTTCTCGCGGCGCAGCTGCGCCAGGCGGAAGGTGGCCTCGCGGCCCTGCGGGCTTTGCCCTTCCTGGGCGCGCCGCAACTCCAAGGCGAAGGCCAACCCCTCGTCCTTGCCGAGCTCGATGTAGAGGCGGTCCAGCGCCGTAACCGCCTCGCGATTGAGCGGGTCCGCCTCGGCCACCCGGCGCCAGAAGATGGAGGCCGTCTCGCGGTCGGAAAGCTTGCCCTCGTGCAAGAGCGCCGCCTCTCGCCACAGCGCCACGCGCTCGGCCGGCTCCTTCACCACCTGCGCCAGCGTGTCGAGCACTTTGGCCAGGCCGGACCACTGCGCACCGGCACGGTGCAAGCGCTGCAGCGCCCGGAGCGCGTCGACGTTGGTCGGCTCGATGGCCAACAGCGCCTCGAGGTGCGACACCGCACCGGCGCGGTCGTCGAGCTTCTTTTCCTGGACGTCCGCCAGCTCGCGCAGAAGCGCCGCGCGGACGGGCCCAGCATCCGCCTGCCCCACCAGCTCCCTCAGCACGCTGGCGAAGGCGTCCATCGCGTCGGCGTCCTCGGCGGCGCGGCGGGCCGCCGAGCGGAGGCCAGAGTCAGCTGGAGAAAGACGCAGCGCGCGGGACAGCGCGGCGAAGGCGAGCTCCGGCTGACGCAGGTGGTGCAGGTGCACGTGGGCCGCTTGCTGCAGGGCAAGGACGCGCTCGGTGGGGTCCTTCGTCAAGTCGGCGACGACTTCCAGCACCCCCACCAGCTTCCGGTGCTCCTTGACGGCCTCATAGGCAGGCACGAGGGCGCGTGCCGCCTCCTCCCGGCGGGCGGGCTCCTCCAGAAGGCCCTCGAGCGCAGCCAGCGCCTCGGCGTCGGTGGGCTTCTTATGGAGGATGGTTGCGTACCTCTTGACAGCATCGGCACCGCTGGCCAAACGCACCTCCAGGTTTCCTGCGGGCGGCGCCGCCTCGGGCTGCACCTCTAGGGCGCCCGGGGACGGCGGGGAGGATGGTAGCAGATGCCACCCTTCTCCTCCGTTATCCGGTGGCGCCAGCGAAAAAGGAACGGGGGTAGGGGGCCCCGGGCGGGACGTCCAGACGGGGGCCACCGGCCCCGGTGCGCCGTCGAGGGAGGCGCCAGCCGGAGGCAACAGCTGGAGGGAGCCGGAGCGCCCCACGCTGGAGACGGAGGCGCCCGCCGGGGGGGAGGTGCGCTCGGAACTCACCAGGTTGCGGCTCCAGGCCCTGAGGCCCTCGGCCTCCCGGGAGCGGCCGCTGCCCTCGAGGCGCTCGGCCAGCGAGGCGTAGGCGGCCAGTGCCTCGGCCTTTCCGCCGTTCTCCAGCAAGAGCTCGGCCGCCAAGCTCACGGCGTCGGCTCTTCCCGGGTCCGCGGCGGTGGCGGCGCGAAAGTCCGCCAGGGCTCCTGGAGCGTCTCGCAGCCGGCTCAGCCGCAGCGTTCCGGCACGCACGTACAGCTCGGCCTGAGCCAACGGTTCGACCGAGTCTCTGGCCATGTGCTCCAGCACCTGCGCGAAAGCTGCCCAGTCCTCGGTGCGCTCGGCCACACGCTCGAGGAAGCGAACCGCCCCGGGCATGGCCGGCCAAAGGACAAAGCAGCGGTCCAGGGCCTCCTTGACGCGGGCTGCGCCGCCTGGGTCATACCAGGAGAAGAGGCGGGCGACGGCCAGAGACAGCTCGGCGGCGTGCGCCGGCTCTTTCTCTTGTAGCGAGGCCGCCCACAACGCCGTCGCGCGCTCGCGCCAGCCAGCGTCGAGCGCGGCCAGCGCCGCCTCGACGGCGCGGGTGCGCTCGGTGTCCTTGCTGAGCTGCTCCGCCCAGTGCAAGGCCGCGCGGGCCAGCTGGTGCTCGGTGGGGTCGTCCACCAGCACCTCGGCCAGGGCCAGGTAGGCCTCCGCCAGCCCCTCGCCCTTGCGCTGCTCGCGCTCGCCTTCCAGCGAGGCAAAGACGGCATGGAAGCGTCGCTCGGTGAAGAGCTCCCAGCGCAGCTGCTGCCTCAGCGCAGCGTCCTCTGGGTCCGCGCGGCTGGCCTGCTGAAAGCAGAGAATGGCGCGGTCGCGCCGCCCCAGCTTCCCGCCGTACACCTCGGCCGCCTCGAGGAAGAAGGCGGCGGCAGCGGAGCCGCGCGTCCGGACGGCGCGCTGCAGCAGCGCTTCGGCCTCCTCCTCGAAGGAACGCTGAGCGCGGGGGGTGGGCTCCATCGTGTGGGCGAGTAACGAGTCGGGGCGCCGAAGAGGAGCGACGGCCCCCCGGGGGCCCTCTTTTGGCCGACAGGGCCCGTCGCGGGCACGGCCAGGGAAGTCTACCGTCCGCGGATTTGGCCAATCAAACCGGCGGTGTGGTGCCGCTGGCCGTTTCCGCTTCGGGTGCGTCGTCCATGTGTGCGTCTTCCGCAGGGGGCGGCGGGGGCTCGGAGGGGGGCGTGGCCTCGAGGCGCTCCGCAGCGCGGTCGTCCCCGGCGCGCCGGTAGAGGCGAATGGCCTGGTCCCGGTGTCCTGAGGCCTCGGCAAAGGCGGCGGCCTTTGCGAAGTCGCCCAGCACCTCGAGCAGAGGGTAGGCCCTGTCCTTGCGTCCGCCCTCCTCCCAGGCCTGGGCCGCTTCCGCCTTACGCCCGAGGAGGTCCAGCCAGCGCGCCTGGACGGCAGGCTTGGCCTCGGCTTTGGCCAGGGCCAGCTCGGCTTCGCCCAGCGTCCGAGCCTCCTCCTTCAGCTTCAGCTGCTCGAGGAAGCGGAAGGCCTTGGTGGCGGGCAGGGCCTTCAGCACCTCCACCGCTTCTGCCCGGCGGTTGCTTTGCACCAGCACCTGGGCGGCGCCCAGCCGGTCGCCTCGCTCCTGAAGGCGCTGGACTTCCAAAGTGCGCACCCGCTCGGCGCCGGCCAAGTCGCGGGCCCGCTCGTAGGCCTTGCGGGCCTGCCCCAGCTTTCCAGCGCGCTCCCAGGCCAGCGCCGCCTGGTCGAATTGTCGGGCCCGCTCATACAGCTTGGCGGCGTCGTCAAAGGCGTGCCCTTTGACGAGCAGCTCCATCAGTAACTCCCACGCCTCGGCTCGCTCCAGTTGGGAACGCGCCTCGGCGGCGGGCAGCGCTTGCGCCAGCCGACGCGCCGCCTCCATGTCCTTGGCGGCGAGCGCGGCGCGCAGGGCGCCCTTGGTGTCTCCCCCCGCCTCGTACAGCTTGAGGGCCTCCGCAAGGAGGCCGTGGCGCTCATAGAGGTGGGCCGCGTCGCGCGTCCGGCCGCGAGCCGCCATGGCCTCGGCCTGCGCCTTCCAGTCGCCCGGGGCCAGCGGGAGTGCGGCCGCGGCCTCGCGCGGGCCGCGGGTGGGCCGCCCGTCGCGACTTTTCCGGCCGCGCTCGGCGGGCTTTGGGGGGCCGCCCGCGGCGCGCGTGCCTTCCGGCTTGGCCGAGGGCGTCTCCGGCTGGGCCAACTCTTCGGCAGAAGGCGCTCTTCCGGCAGCGCTGAAGGCGCTCTCGGCACGTTCCGCCTCGTGCACCGCCAGCCAGGCCAGCCCCACCCGGTAGAGGACGTCGGCGTAGCGCTGCGCTGCGGTGGGCGGTGGCGTCGCCGGGGCGACTGGGGCAGCCACTTCGCTTGCCCTGGCCGCGTTGTCCGGCGCCTCGGCCGAGGCCTCAGTGGCTGGGGCCTCGGCTTGCGCCGTCTCGGCGGGTGCGGGGCTCGCCTCGGCAGCTTCCTCCTCGACTCCCGTCTCGGGTTGCCTCTCCTCGCTGGCGCCGGGCGCCGCCTCGGCCGCCTCCGCCTGCACTGCTGGCTCTGGCTGCGTCTCCTCGCTTGCGCCGGGCGGGGCCTCGGCTGCCGGCGCCGTGGCCTCGGGGCCAGGGGCTACCGGCACCGTCTCGGCCGGGGGCTTGGCCTGCCGGCTGACGCGAAGCAGCGTGGTAATAAGCCGGCCTCGGGCGTTGGCCTCCAGCTCCGCCAGGGCGCGGACGCGCAGCGTGCGCAGCTGGCGGACGACTTCATCGAGGGGCCGCAGCTGCCCCTCGAAGTCCCCCTTGCCGAGGGCCTTCTCGAGGTTGGACAGCTCGACCACGACGCGGTGCCCGCCGCCGGTGGGGGCGTGCTCGTCCCGTCGCCCCTTGCCGCCCGGACGGCCGTCGCGTCCGCGCTCAGCGCCGCCGCGCGGACCTCGTCCTGGACCTTGTGGAACCTGAGAATTCACTTCCCTGCCCTCATTTCTCAACAGCAAAGGGGGCAGCACATAGCAGCCTCAGGCGGCGGAGGGCCAGCCTCACTTCGGACGGCGGCCTGGGCGACGCTTCTCCTTTAGAAGGCGTAGCGAATGTTGGGCGTCACCATGAAGCCCCACTCGCTGCTCTTCCCAAGGTAGGTGCCGTCGACTTCCAGGCCAATGGAGAAGTGGCGCAGGTGCGTGTAGTACTGCACGCCCAAACCGGCGAAGGCGTACAGCGCGGAGTAGGCGCTGGTGGAGGGGGCCGGGGTGAAGAGCGCCGTCGGCTGGAAAAAGGCCCAGCCCACTCCCGCCTTGAGGTACAGCCAGGTGCGCTGGACGCCTTGCCCGTCGGCGAAGCCCAAAAAGTTGAAGCGGGCGTCAATGCCGGGAATGAGTTGGGTGAAGGCCCCCGAGGCGACGCCGTTGGAGTAGCCGGTGTAGTCCGAGCCGGCGCTGTAGGCGGTGAAGGCGCCGAAGAGGCTGAGGGTGACGTAGCGGCCAATGTCGTAGCCGGCCTCCAGCCGCAACACCAACCCCCAGGCCGACGGGGAGGGGCTACCGGCCGCTGCCGGCAAACCCCCGAGGAAAGCGAGGCCGACGTCGGCCCCCAAGTAGAAGCCGCGCTCCACCTCGTCGACCGGTGCTTCCTTCTCGATGAGGGGGGCCGCGCCAGGGGCCTGGCTCTGGGCCAGCGCCACCGCCGGCGCAATCGCTCCGAGCAGCGCCACACCGAGGAGCAGCGTTTGACGCATCCCACCCTCTCTCAAAGGTTCAGGCCCCGGGTTCCTTGAAAACGAACGGGTACGTCACCACCGCGACGCCCCCGCCTTTGGGCTTGGGGAAAACCCAAGTGAGGACACGGCCGGCGACGCAGGTGTCGAGCTCGTTGTTGCCGGTGGTGGTTTGGATGACAACCGACGAGGACACCGTGCCCTGCTCCGTCACCACCCATTTCACCGCGACTTTCCCGGACAGCTTGGGGTTTTTGGTGAGCTGCACCTCGTAGCAATACCTCAGCTGGTCGAGGTGACTGCGCACCACGCGGCGGATGAGCTCGCGGTCGATGGAACCGGTAATTTCCGGCTCGCTGGCGGCGATGGCGATGTCGGCCGTCTTCTTGCCGCCCAGGCCGACGCCGGTGCCGTAGCTGCCCTGCCCGCCGGCCACGCCCTTGGTGCCGACCGAGCCAATGCCCAAGGTGTTGCCGGTGCCGCCCCCGCCGCCGCCCCCGCCCTTCAATCCCATCCCCAAGACGCCGCCCGCATCCCCGACGGTGGTGCCCTTAATTCCACCCAAGGCAGCCTGCAGCGCACCCCCCAGGCCATTGGTGCCGAAGAGGGTGGCCACCCCGTTGGGCCCCTTCCCGCCGAAAATTTTCTGAGCGATGAGGCGGGCCTGGTCCTTGCTGTTGGGGTCGATGGCCTTGGGGGCTGACTTGGTATTGCGCTCGGGCGCGTTGCGCTTGCCCGACTTGCCCTCATCGCCCTTGTAGGCAGCGGCCGCCTGGGCCCCCGCTTCCTTGGACTGGTTGAGCTGCTGGATGAAGGGGTTCTTTTGCATCTCCGGCGGCTTGATGAGCAGCTTGGTGAGGACGGCGTTGTTGGCCGAGAGCTCGTCGGCGTACTCATCCTCCTCCGCGGCGCGCGTCAGCGTCGCCACCAAGCCCACCGCGCCGAGGAAGAAGACGAGGAGAAAAATGTTGAGGGCCGTCCAGTCGACGCGCTGGGACCAGGGGACTGCCACCTTGTCCGGCACCGGCTGGAAGCACACGTCCAGCACCAGCCGGCCCACCTGCACCCGGGCCACGTCGGCCGCGTCCAGCGGGATGGCGTAGGCCTCGCCGTCGCGCTGCGCCACCCCCTGCTCCGGGGTGCGGGAGAGCGCGATGACCTGGCCCTTGCGCTCGAGCTCGCCGCCCATTTTTCCGCCGAAGCGGAGGATGAAATTCTGCCCGTCGCCCTTCACCACCTCGAAGGGGTCGACCGGCAGCGAGGCCTCGCCGACGTCGAAGGTGGCGGCAGGCGAGCTGCCGACGGTAATGGCGCCTTTGAAACCGGGGCGGAGGTACTTCTCGCCGAGAATCTGGTCCCCCCAGCGCAGCCGCAGCTCGAGGCCGACTGGGCCCGTCCCGGGACGGCGCGCTGGCCGAAGCCGGGCGTCGGCATGCACCGCCGGCTGGGCCCTGGGCGCAGCCGGGACTGGCTGGCGGGCGGCGGGTTTGCGCGCCTCCACCGGCTCCACCACCGGAGGCTGGACGTAGGACTGGGCCGGGACAGCGGCCGACTGGGCCAGGGTGGCCGCCGCGGTGGCCCGAGCCACGTCCGCGCTCGGCGCAGGGGCTAGGCGCTGGACACTCTGAGCGGCGGGTGCACTGGCCGCGGCGGGCCCCGGCGTCTCCACCCGAATGGTGGTGTTGCCGAGGCGAATCTCGTCGCCGAAGGCGATGACGCCCTTGTTGACGCGCTTGCCGTTGACGTACGTCCCCTCGACGCTGCCCATGTCGATGATGGACAGCCGGCCGTCCGGCGCCACCTCGATGACCGAGTGGATGCGCGAGACTTTGTCGTCGTCGAGGCACAGGTGCGCCGAGGCCAGTCGACCAATCTTGATGATGTCGCGGTCATAGTCGCGCGAGGCGACCAAGGCGCCGCTCTTGAAGACCTTGAGGGTGAGAGGGACGGGCACGGCGCGGGCCTCTCTAGAGCTCGTCCACCGACTGCATCACCTTCTCGTGAAACTCTTCGCGGATTTTTATCAAGTTCGAGTGCTTCACCTTGGCCGCGGTGTCGATGTACTCGCCGTCGGGACGCGTCAAGTCACCCTGGATGGTTTCATCCTCGAAGTTGATGACCGTCTGCTTGGACGCCCCCGAGCCGGTCGAGGCCGGTTCAGCCGTCTTCGACTCTTGCGCTGCGGCGGTCCCGCCGACGCCAAGCGCTAGGACCAGGAGCCAGTGCCTCATGCAGCCCTCCATGCTACCCCAAGCGGTACGAGCCTGCCCAAAGCCGTCTCTCCCTGTCCGCCTCCCCGGGCCACATGAGCCTACACAGGCGACGCCTCGGGTGGGAGTCGCCCTAGGGGTGGGTCGGGACGGAGGGCGCAGGCTTCGGGGCAGCGGCCGGCGCCGCCGGCGCCGGCATGCGGGCCTGCTCCTCCACGCGCCGGGCCTCGGCCTTGGCCCGCACCATTTGCTCGGCCTCCCGCCGCAGCGCAGGGACGGGGCTTGAGTCCGGGAGGGCCTGCTCCCCGCCCAAAAGCACCACGTAGCGCTTGTACTGCTCGAGCGCCTTGTCCGGGGCTCCCTTCATCCGCTGAAAAAGAATGCCCCTGTCCAGGTACACCGCGGCCAGCCGGCCGTTGAGGCGCTCTGCAGCGTCGTAGGCGCTGAGTGCCTTGTCGGCTTGTCCCAGCCCCTTGTAGGACACCCCCAGGGCCAGCTGGACTTCCGCCGTCCCTCCGCCTGCCTGCACCAGCCGGCGCAGCGCATTCTCGGCGGCGGCATAGTCCTGGTCGGCCAGTGCCAGGCGGGCCAGCTCGGTGAGCGCCCCGCGGTCGTCCGGCTTGACGTCGAGCGCCTTCTTGAATTGCACCGTCGCCTGTTCCGGCTGGCCCTCGGCCAGCTGCACCTGTCCCAACAACACGTAGAGGCCGGCATTCTTGTCGTCGATTTTGAGCGCCCGGAGCCCCACCAGCTTGGCCAGCGAGTACTGCTTTCGGTCGCGGTCACTCTGAAGCATGACTTTGTAGGCGGCGATGCTCTTCGGGTCCCGAATGAGGGCCTGCCGCGCGTACTCCAGGCACCGCTCATGGTCCCCGCTCTGCCGGTACAGCTCGGCCAGGGCGACGCGGGAGGGCGCGTCGTCGGGAAATTTATTGGCAATGTCCGTCCACTGGGCGATGGCGGAGGCAACGTCGCCCTGCTCCGCCGTCAGTCGGGCCAGGGCCTCGGCGGCCATCTTCAAGGAGGGCTTCTTGTCGAGGGCCGCGCGGTAGAGGAGGAAGGCCTGCTCGCGCTTCCCCTGCCGCTCGGCCAGCACGCCCAGGTTGAAGTCGGCCTCGGCCAGCCGCGGGTCCGCCACCCGGGCGGCGTCATACTTGCGTTCCAGCGCCGCGTCGTCCGGGGTGGGGGCCTTGGCCGCGGCCAAAGCGCTTTGGTTGGCGTCGTCGAAGAGCGCCAGTGCCCGGCCGCTCAGCCCGCCGTCAGGCGCTTGGGCTGGGCCGCTGGCCAAAGCAGGGGGCGCCTTCTCAGGCGTTGTCGCCTCGGGGGCGGGGGGCCCTTGCGTGGCGCAGCCCCAAAGGCCGAGCAGCGGAAGCCCAACGAGGAGAAAGGGTAACTGGGGGAGCCCTCTCATGGGGGCGGCTCCTCGGGCTCATGGTCCGCGGGTGCACCGGTGGGGGTGGCCACCGGCCCGGTGGCGGGCGGCGGCGTGTCGCGGGGCCGTTGGCCCGGCTTGAGGTCCGTGGCGTCGTCCTGGCGCACGGCGCCGGCGGGCAAGGAAGCCGTCTTCTGCGAGCCCACCGGACGGGCGACGGGGAAACCAGCGTGCGGGCCGGTGAGGACGACGTTGGGCAAAACCGGCTGCACCTGGACGAGGAGCGCCGGCGGGTGGGGGGCGGTCCGGGGCAAGCTGAGCGCGGCCAGCTCCTCCGGCATGGGAGGAAATTCGTCCGGCCGGTAGGTGGCGCGCAGCAGTTTCAGGCTGCGCACCGAGCAGGCGTTGCTGATGGACAGCTCGCGGCTCTTGGCCACCGCCGCGGCGAAGGCCACCCCGGCCTTCTCTTTGACCGGGTCAGCCTGCTGGGCGAGCTGGTCCTTGAGGGCCTCTTGCGCCTCGGGAGGGAGGAATTTGGGCGCCGGCGCGTTGGAGATGCTGGCGGCCATATTCTCATAGGCCAAGCCGATTTTTTCCAAGGCGCAGATGGCTGGGCCGCCCGCCTTGAAGGCGACGGTGGCCGTGTACAGCCGGTTTATCTCCTCGAGCGCGCGCGTCTTCACCGACAGACTCTCCTTGAATTCGCGCGTCGGGTCCGGGGCGCGGCCCCAGTGAAGCTTCAGGCGGGTGAAGTACTCGAATTGCTCCTCGTTCTTCTGCAGCGAGGCCCGGGCCACCGCTTCCAGGGCCGGCGGCTCGAGCGTGCTCTTCAGCCGGCCGGGAAGCTTGTCGTAGTAGTCGAGCACCGCCTTGTTGGTGCGGGCCAGGGCCCGCCCGTCCTTCAGCTTCGACTCATCGACCACCTGGATGCGGGCGTAGGTGGCCAGCACCTTGTTCGGGTCACGCTGGTTGTCGCGGATGCGCTGCTCGAGGAAGGCCACCGCCTTGGCGTACTGCCCGGTGCGCTCATAGAGGTCGGCGATGGAGAGGCTCACCGCGTCGGCGTCCTTGGCGTTGGGAAAGAGCTCCAGGTACAGCTCGCGGTCTCTGAGGCTGGCTTTCAGCTGGGCCAGCCCTTCCCGGTAGACGGCCGCGTTGTAGAGCGCAATCTGCGCTTTTCCCTCCTCCCATACCGGTCCGCTCTTGGGAGCCGGCTCGGGCGCAGCCTGCTTGGCCTTCTTCGACTTCTTGGCGTGGGCCGTCTTCTTCGACGCCGCGGCCGGGGTGCGGCTCTGCTGGTAGCCCTGGACGTAAGCCTCGTAGGCGTCGGCCGCCCGCTCGAAGTCGCCGATGGACTCGTACCCCTCGGCGTTGGCCCAGATGCACAAGGGAACCAACGGACTCTTGGGGTAATTCTTGAAGAGGCGCTCGCGCGTCTCGAGCGCTTTCTCGAAGAGGTGCGCTTTGAAGAAGTCGACCGAGGCGTTGTAGAGCGCCTTGTCGGCAATCTCGGTGCGGGGGAAGTCCTTGACGAAGGACAGGTAGGCCTCCGCGGCTTGGGCGTACTCGCCCTTCTGCTCGAGTTGGGCCACCAGCTTGAAGGACGACTGCTCGATAATTTTCGAGAGGTCCTCGCGAAACTTCCCGGTGGCCAGCTTGTCATTGGCGTAGAAGCGCCGCGCCCACTCGTTCACCTTCTGGTAATTGCCGAGCCCGTTGTAGGAGTCCAGGACGAGGTTGGCGGCGATTTCCCCGGCCCGGTCCCCGTTGTCGAACTTGTAGTCCGGGTAGTTGAGGGCAATCTCGCTGAAGCGGGCCACCGCCTCCTCGTAGCGGTGGTACTCGTAATAAATGCGGGCCGCCTTGTAGGCCACCTCCACCCGCTTCTCGCCGTTGGGGAGGTACTTGAGGTAGCGCTCGGCAGCGTCGAGCAGCTGCTGCTTCACCGGAGGAATGGCCAGCCGTTTGGTGAGGTCCGTGCTGGACTCGCCCTTCAGCTCGCCGTGCTCCTCGGCCCGTTTCACCACCTCGTCCCAGGCGTAAACCGAGTCGTAGGCGGCCAGCGGCAGCCACTTCCCGGGCTTCCCCGGCTTCACCACCCACGCCCCGGCGGCGTTTTTTTGTCCGTCGATGCGGCGGCCATCCTCCTTCACCACTTCGGTGTACTGGACCGCGGCCTTGTCGTAGCGGTGGAGGTTGTCGTGCAACAGCTCGGCCCAGAAAAACCGCATGGTGTAGGCCTTGGGGTTGTCCGGGAAGAGCGCCAGGTAGTCGCCGTACACCTCGTCGGTGGCGGCGAAGGTGTCGTCGTCGCGCGTCTTCTTCCCCTCGTTGTGCCAGTTGATGGCCAGCGCGGAAAGGATGGCCTCGGAGCGCTTCTTCGCGTCGGCCAGCGCCTTCTTGTCGGCGTCGCTCTTGACGTTTCCGCTCTTCTCGACGTCCCCAATGATTTTTACCAGCCGGCGGACCTGGGCCACGGTGGCCTTCTTGTTTCCCTCTCGCAGGACGCAGTCGACGATGAGGGCCTGGAAGCCGGGGGCCTCGGGGCTGAGCGGGCGCTCCTTGATGAGCAGGTAGTAGGCCACCGCCGCAAACTTGTCGTTGCCGTTGTCGTAGTAGAGGTTGGCCAGCGTCTTGTACATCTCCCACAAGTCATCTGGGTTGTGCGCCACCTCGGGGAAGACGCTGCGCGACTGGTCCGGCGTTCCGCCGGAGCGCTCGTAGGCGCGGACGAAGTCCCGACGTGCCTCGCGGATGAGGGCCGACTTGCCCTTGGCGCCGCCCACCTTCTCCAGCGCGCTCGCACCGGAAAACTCTCCGTACAGGACGACCGCCTTCCACAAGTCCATCGCCTTGGCGTAGGCGGCCAGGTTGAAATAGCACCAGCCCTCCTTGTAGAGGGCGAAGGCGTAGACGTTGCTGTCGACGTAGCTGGCAGCCTTCTTGTAGTTGTCCAGCGCCTTGGTGAGGAAGTCGCGCTTGGCCCGGCTGTTGTTGAAGTAGTACTCGCCGAAGGCCAGGTAGGCGTCGGGCAGGTACTTGGACTTCGGGTACTTCTCGACCAGGCGGTTGTAGGCCACCAGCGCCTTGCGCTCCTCGCCCATCTCCATCAGGTTGTAGCCGAGGAAGTAGAGCACCTCGTCGGTGCGCTCGAAGTCCTTGTAGCGCTGGACAATCTCCGTGTAGGTGTCGATGGCCTTCTTGGCGTAGACGTCGCGCTGGGCGCTGAGCTGCTCCTTCTGGGCCCGGGCCGCCGCCTCGGCCGCTTTGTCCTTGGCCTGCAGCGCGCGAATCAAGTCGTCATCCTTGCGGCTGGCCTCGAAGAAGTAGTAGCGGGACTCCTCCCAGTAGAGGTCGGCCAGACGGAAGAGAAGGCTCGGCTGCTCCTTTTGGTCAGGGGAGAGCTCGATAATCCGCTGCAGTGACGCAATTTGCTCGCGCCGCTTGTCGGCCACCTGGAGCTCGATGCCCAGCCGGAACTCGTCGTACTGCATGGGTGCACCCGCCGTCTCCTGCTTCTGGCGGGTGATGTCGCCGGCCAGCGAGCTGTCGACGTCGGTGGTGGCCTTCTTGCTCAAGGTGGGCGCCTCTTTGGACTGCGCCAAACCTGAGCTGGAGAGGAGAAGCAGGAAGAGAGCGAGCGGACGGCGCATGCGGACCTTGAGCGCAAGGCGGCCCGCTGTCGGGCGGCCGGGCAAACCGTTGACTGCCCTGGAGAATTTTCCGAGACGGACGGTGAAACATCATCCCCACAAGGGCATGGGCCCGTCAACGTTTCAAAGGGTAGGAGTGCCGCGCCGAGCATGAGTTTATTGCCGCCAGAGGCGACGTTTGCAGAGGTGGTGCAGGAAGCCTTCCTCAGCCTGCACGGCAAGGGGCTGATGCTGGGGGCCCTCGACACCGAGCTGCTTCGGGCCTGGTCCGAGACGGGCGTCCCGGCCGAGTGGGTGGTGCGAGGGCTGAAGGCGGCCGCCCTGCGCTGCGCCTGGGACGCGCGGCAAGGCGAGGCGGCCCCGAGGAGCCTGCGCGCTTGTCGTCCGGAGGTGGAAGCAGAAATTTCTGGCTACCAGGCGCGCATCCTCGGCGCCGGTGCACCGGCGCGCGAAGGTGCTGGACAACTGGCGGAAGAGCTGCGTGCGCTGGCTTTGGCTCGGCCTCGCTTCGCGAAAGTTGTGGAACAGCTGTGGGCGGCCGGCGTGCTGGCGCGGCCAAACCCGCGAGATGCGGTCGTCGCTGCGCTGGTTCGCGAAATGCCGTTTTTGGAGCGACTTACGCTATTGCGCGTGGAGCGCCGTCAAATGGTAGAGGAGGCGTCACCCCGCGCTCGTAGCATGCTGCGCCGGCGCGTCCGCGCCGCCTTTGCAGCAAGCGAGTTCGGACTGAAGGCGCTGTAACGCGAGGAGGGGAGTCCCAAACCAGCCGATGGAAGCCGTCGTCTCCAAGAGTCCAAGCGTCTGTGGCGACTGCCGGGGCAAGGGCTACTGCCTGTCGAGCCACGCGGACCGGGCGCTGGCCCGCGTCTGTAGCTGCATGGCAGCCTGTGCCCACTGCGGCGGACAAGGCTACGTCCTGTCCGTCCAGGAAGAGACTTTCAGCCAGAAAGTGGGCCCGCGACGCTACGAGGCGGTGGCGCCCTGCATCTGCCGCGTGCTGCGCAGCCGGGTCGAGCGCTTCAACCAGGCGGGCATTCCGGGGGTGCTGGCGCGCGCCGGCTTCGACAACTACCTGCCCTTTCACGAGGCGCACGACGCCGCCAAGCAGGCGGCGACGCGCTTCGCCTTTGGCTTCCGTCGCGGTGCCGCGGGCCGAGGCTTCATCATCAGTGGCCCGGTGGGCAGCGGCAAGACGCACCTGCTCACTGCCGCGCTGGCCCACCTGGTGCTGGAAGTCGGCGTCCAGGCCCGCTACTTGGAAATTTCTCTCCTCTTTGCCGACATCCGCCGCGGCTTTCAGGAGGGCAAGAGCGGCGGGGAAATTATTGGGCCCCTCTCCGAGGTGGACGTCCTGGCCATCGACGAGCTGGGCCGCGGCCGGGGTAGCCCCTTCGAGATGGAGACGCTCGACGAGCTCATCGCCCGCCGCTACAACGCCGGACGCACCACTCTCTTCGCCACCAACTACTCGCTTTCGCCCGAGCGCAAGGCCCGCCCCCACGTGCGCAGCGGCTACCGCTCCACCACCGAGGAGGCGGCGCAGCCCCGGGACACAGAGCTATTGCGCGACCGCGTCGGCGAGCGCATCTACAGCCGGCTGTGCGAGATGTGTGAATTCGTCAGCCTCCCGCCGGAGACGCCGGACCACCGCCGGACGCGCCAGGAGCTGCACCCGCGCTCGAATAAGCCCCGCGCCCTCGGCCACTGAAACAGCGCGTCACTCTTTCGCAGGACTGTCCGCCGTCAGCCGGTGCAGGGCGCGGGTCAGGGGCCCGAGCTGCTCGAGCGGCACCAACAGCGTCACCTGCAGCGGCCCGGTGTGCATGGCGTGGACGGCCACCCCCAAGCCAGCCGCCGTGCAGAGGGTGTCCGCCAAAAGCTGCGGGCGACTGCCCACCCCCGCCCCCACCACCGTCACCGTCCCCAACCCGCGCACCTCCCGCACCGCGGCACCGAAGGCCTGCTCCAGCGCGGCGCGCAGTGCGTCCGGGCCGTGGACGTCCAGGAGGGGAATGGCCAGCAGCACGTCCGCCGGAGGCCCGGCTCCGCCCTGCCCCAGGACGAGTCGGGTGCGCACCTGGGCATCGGCCAAAAAGCCAAGCAGCCGGCCGAGGGCGCCGGTGCGCACCGACAGCACCAGGAGGTCCACCTCCGAGGCCACCGCCGTCACCGGGGGCTGGCCGGAGGGGAGGCCTTCGACGCGCGTCCCCCTCCCCGGGGCATGGGCGTGCAGCGCGTGCAGCACAATGCCATTGGCCTTCGCCCACTCCACCGCCTGGGCGTTGAGGACCCGGGCCCCGGCCGAGGCGAGCTCCTGCATCTGGTCGTAGCCCACCGCCTCCAGCTGACGCGCCTCGGGCACCACCCGCGGGTCGGCGGAGAAGACGCCGTCCACGTCGGAGAAAATTTCGCACGCCTCGGCCGACAGCGCCGCGGCCAGGGCCACCGCGGTGGTGTCCGTGCCGCCTCGGCCAAGCGTCGTCACCTCGCGCTTGCGGGACACCCCTTGGTAGCCGGCCACAATGACGACTTTGTCCTGCCCCAACTCCTCGAGGATGCGCACCGGGCGCACCTCGAGAATGCGGGCCGAGGCATGGGACTCGTCGGTGATGATGCCGCTTTGGCTCCCGGTAAAGCTGATGGCCGGAACGCCCAGCTCCTGTAGCGCCATGGACAGGAGCGCCACGCTGATGCGCTCGCCGGCGGTGAGCAGCATGTCCAGCTCGCGCCGCGGGGGGTCCGCCGACACTGTCTTGGCCAGCCCCAAAAGCTCGTCGGTGGTGTCTCCCATGGCCGACACCACCACCACCAGCTGGTGGCCCTCGGCCCGCCTGCGTCGCACCCGCTCCGCCACCAGGCGGATGCGGGTGACGTCCGCCACCGAGGAGCCACCGTACTTCTGGACGATGATGGGCATGGGCGTGGCCGCTGCAGTTTGCGGGCCTTTAGCATGGCGCGGCGGGAAGACGAGTCTGCTCGGGGCTGTTGACACAGCCTGAGGCACGGCTATGACAGCCGGCCGCGAAAGCGGGGCCCCCCGGCTTTGGGGCGCCTTCCAGGAGGCCGGAGTCCACCCATGGCGATGATTGAGGTGAGCCACCTCACCAAGCGCTACCGCGACCGCGTCGCGGTGGATGACCTCAGCTTCAACGTCGCCGAGGGC
Organism: Myxococcaceae bacterium; assembly: GCA_052143535.1. Classification (GTDB taxonomy): domain Bacteria; phylum Myxococcota; class Myxococcia; order Myxococcales; family Myxococcaceae; genus JADGRA01. The sequence continues at coordinate 56,023 of JBKQSS010000053.1, forward strand.
GAAATACTGGGCTTCCTCGGCCCCAACGGCGCCGGCAAAACCACCACCATGCGGGTGCTCACAGGCTTCCTCCCGGCTTCCTCCGGACTGGTGAAAGTCGCAGGCCACGACGTCTTCGAGGAGCCGCTGGAGGTGAAGCGCCAAATTGGCTACTTGCCGGAGACGCCGCCGTTGTACCCGGAGATGACGGTGCGCGCGTACTTGCGCTTCGTGGCCACGTTGAGGGGCGTTCGGCGCGGCCAGCTGGCCGCAGAGCTGGAGCGGGTTGGCCAGGCCACCGGCATTTCCTCGGTGATGGGGCGCGTCATCCAAAACCTCTCCAAGGGCTTCCGGCAACGCGTCGGCATTGCCCAGGCCCTTTTGGGCTCGCCTGCCGTCCTCATCCTCGACGAGCCAACCGAAGGGCTCGACCCCATCCAGAGGGCCGAGGTGCGCGCCCTCATTAAAGGCCTCGGGGGCAAGCACACCGTCATCCTCTGCACCCACATTCTCCCGGAGGTGGTGATGACCTGCGAGAAAGTCCTGATTCTGCACCAGGGCCGGCTGGTGGCCTTCGACAGCTTGGCCGCCCTCGGCCAGCAAGCCGGCTCGGCCGAGTCGCTGGAGGAGACTTTCCTGCGCCTCACCCGCGCAGCCTGACACTCCCTATGCGCAACGCACTCGCCATCGCCAAAAAAGAACTGAGCATCTACTTCACCACCCCTTGGGCCTACGTCGTTTTCACCGCGATGCTGGCCATCTCCTCCTTCTTCTTCGTCGCCCTCTTGCAGGACTTCCGCCAGGCGCACGCGTTGGCCCGGGCTTACGGCTGGGAGCGGCTCGGACCGGACTACGGAGCTTTCAAGAACCTCACCGACGGCGTGGTGGTGAACCTCTGGAACACCATCGCCGTCATCACCCTCTTCGTCGCGCCCTTCCTCACCATGCGGCTCTTCGCCGAGGAGCGCCGCAACCGGACGCTGGAGCTGTTGCTCACCCTTCCGGTGCGGCCACGGGAGATTGTGCTCGGCAAATTCCTGGGCGGGGTGGGCATCTCCAGCGCCGCCCTGGGCGTCACCATCGTCTACCCCCTCACCTTGGCCCTGTTCGGGGCGAGCGAGTCCGGGCAGACGCTGGAGTGGAGCACCGTGCTGCTTGGCTACGCCGGGCTCCTGTTGTGGGGCGCCACCTGCATCGCCATCGGGATGTTCATCTCCGCTCTCACCGAGTCGCAGATGCTGGCGGCCATCCTCACCTTCGCCGTGGCGCTGGTGTGGTGGCTCCTGCAGGGAGTGGTGGCCGGGGCGGACGAGCCCTGGCGCTCCATCGGCTCGCACCTGGCCTTCAGCGTCGAGCTCTCGCCACTGCTGCGGGGGGTTTTGGACGTGAAGAGCCTGGTCTTCTTCTTCTCGGTCATCCTCTTCGCGCTGCTTCTCACCGACCGAGCGGTGGAAGCCCAGCGGTGGACTTAGGATGAATAAGGCAACCGTCGGAAAGGTGCTGGGCGCCCTGGGGCTGGTCTCGCTGCTCTCTGCGCCCTACACCTACTTCATCACCGGCTCCGGCCCCCTCACCGGCGTCAAGGCGTTGCTCGGGCTCGGGTTGATTGGCGCCTACTTCGCCACCAACCTCGGGCAGCTGAACCAGTTTGCCAGCCGGCGCTCCACCTTCTACGTCGCCTCCTCCGCGCTCTTGGCGCTCGGCGCGCTCCTGGCGCTGGGGGCGCTCAACTACATCGCCGCCAAGAAAAACAAGACGTGGGACCTCACCGCCAAAAAAGTCTTCACCCTCGCCCCGCAGACCCGCTCTGCCTTGCACGCGCTGAAGTCCCCGGTGACGGCCTTCGTCTTCCTTCCGCCCACCGACCCGGACTACAGCTACGTCGACCGCCTGTTGGCCCGCTACCATGCCGAGGCTCCGGAGAAATTCCTGGTGGTCTTCAAGGACCCGCGCAAGTCCCCGGACTTGGCGGCCAAGTACCAGCTGCGCGAGGGGCAAACCACCATCGTCCTCAGCCGCGGCACCGACGCGCAGGAGCAGCACACCACCGTCTCAGTGGCGCCGCTGCAGGGGGTGAGCGAGCAGGACGTCACCAACGCGCTGCTCAAGCTCGACCAGGTGGGCCAGCGCCACGTCTATTTCCTCGCCGGCCATGGCGAGTGGTCCCTCGAGCCCTCCGCCGAGGGGGCCAGCCTCTCGGAGATGAGGAAGTCCCTCTTCCAGGAGGGCTACCTACCGCTCCCCTTGAATCTCCTCGGCACCACCGAGGTGCCCAAGGACGCGACGCTGCTCATCATCGCCGCCAGCCACAGCAAGCTGACCAAGCCCGAGCTCGACTGCTTGGCCGCCTATCTGGCCGAGGGCGGACGGATGCTGCTCTTCGTCGACGCGCTGCTCGAGCCCGGGCTCGACCCGCTGCTGGCCCCTTACGGGGTGCGGGTGGACCCGGGCATCGTGGCCGACGAGGAGTACGGGGTGGGCAGCCCCTTCATCGTCGCCACCCACTTCTACGGGGAGCAGGAGATGGTGCGCGAGCTCTCCCGGCTGCAAGTCAACGTGGAGTTTCCCACCGCCCGCGGCTTCACCCTCTTCAAGGAGGGCGTGCTGAGCGGCGTCAAGGCCGAGCCGGTGGTGATGACGTCGAGCAGCGCCTGGGAGGAGCTGGACCCGGCCAACGCCCCCCACCGCTCGCCGGGCGAGCGCGCCGGCAGCATTCCCTTGGTGGTGGCGGTGACGCGGCCGGTGAGCGAGTCCAAGCAGCGTCGGACGCCGGAGACGCGGCTGGTGGCCTTCGGCGACTCTGAAATATTGCTCGACCCCAACTGGCGCGACGAGCCCAACCGCAACCTGGTGATGAATGCTGTGGCCTGGGCGGCGGGGGAGCCGGAACAAATTACCATTCGCGCCCCGGACCGGGACGTCTCCTCCTTGGACCTCGACACCCAACGGCTCGGCCGCATCCGCTTTCTGGCCACCGACTTTCTCCCGCTGGCGCTGTTGGGGGTGGGCCTGGCGGTGTGGTTGACGCGGCGCAACCAGTGAGCGCTCGCAGTCGCAGCCTGCTCCTTGCGCTCGGGGCGGCCGCCTTGGCCCTGGCTCTGGGGCTGTACGCCTACTACGGAGTGCTGCGCAAAGAGGCGCGAGAGACGGCCGCCAAGGCGGCCAGCGAGACGCTGGTGGCACCGGTGGCGCAGCCCGACGGCGGAAGTGCCCTTCTGCGCTACGACAAGCTGGTGCTAACCGCCCACTCTGAGACCTCGGAGCTGGGGCGGCTACCGGACGCGAGCTGGGTGCTCATCCGTCCCTTCCGCGCACGCGCCGACGCGCGCACCGCCGAGGACGTGGTGTCGACGCTGCAGGCGCTGAGGCTCAACCGCCCGGTGGACGAGCAGCCCAAAGAGGAGGACCTCCAGCGCTACGGCCTCAAGCCCCCGCGCTTCGTGGTCGCCGCCAGTGCCCAAGGCGCGCCCGCCCTGACGCTCTTCGGTGGGGTGGAGAATTCCTTCGACGGCTCCCTCTATGTGCAGCGCGGCGGGGACGCCCGCGTCTATGCGGTGGAGGGGGCCACGCGCTCCGCGCTGGAGAAAAGCCCCGAGGAGCTGCGGGCCCGGGACGTGCTCGGCCCGCGGGACCTCGGGTTAGAGGCCATCCAGCTGAAAAGCGCCCGCCACGACTGGGCGGTGGCCCGGGAGCCAGAGCACCCTTGGGCCTTCCAGAAGCCCCCCGGCCTCAGCGCCGACGGCGGGGCCGTCTCCCAATGGGTGGCCAGGCTGGCGCAGCAGCGGGCGGTGAAATTTCTGAGTGACTCGCCGGCCGAGCGCAAGCGCACCGGCGTGGAGACGCCGGCGGTGGACGCCACCTTCCGCCGCCTCAAGGAGACGGTGCGGGTGCGGCTCGCCGGGGGGCCCAAGGAGACGGACCCGGCCTATGTGCTGCGCGAGGACAGCTTTGGCGTCACCCTGGCCGAGCTCTCCGGCAGCGCGCTTTCTGCCCTGGACGTCCCCGCCGCCGAGCTCCGAGACCGCCGCCTCCTCAGCTTCGAGCCCTCTCAGGTGGAAACCATTCGCATTCTCCCGGGAGGCGGAAGCCCGCCCATTGTCCTGGTGCGGCAGCGCGCCGACGCCGGCGCCACGCCGAGCTGGCTGCTGGCCTCGGCCACGCCGCAGCCTGCCTCCACCGCCAAGGTGGGGACGCTTCTGTACACCCTGGCCGGCCTGCGGTGGCTCAGCGCGGACGAGGCACCGCCCAAGGACGCAGGGCTGAGTGGCCACGCCCGCTCCGTCTTCTTGGCGGACGGCGAGGGCAAGGTGGTGGCCAGCCTGGTGCTGGGGAAACCGGTCTCCGCCAAAGGGACGACGGTGTGGACGCGCACCAGCAGCGGCGAGGTGGTGCAAGTGGAGACAAGCCGCCTCAAGGCCCTGCCCACCCGGCCCGAGGAGGTGCTGGAGACGGGGCCTGCGCCGAGCGAGGACGCCTCGCACTAGGGCCTCCCCCCTCTGGCGGCCCTCCGCGTTGGGGGGGGGAGTCCGCGGCCGGGGACGTTGCCAAAACGCGTCAAGCAGCCCTCGCCTTGACAGCTAAGGTGCCGAGCCGTTATTCGCCGCCCGGGCTTCCTGAGGGGGGCCGTCCGGCCCCCAAGCCCTTCGAGGAGTTTCATGGCGCGCGTCACCGTCGAGGACTGTCTGCCGCTCGTGGACAACCGCTTTGCCCTGGTGCTGCTGGGCGCCCGGCGGGCGCGCCAACTCATGGCCGGTGCCCGGCCCGTCCTGGACATCTCCAAGAATAAGCCGCCCGTCCTCGCCCTGCGCGAGGTGGCCACCGGCAAGGTGAAGTTTGACCGGGATGTGCGCGAGACGCTGTCCGGCAAGTACAACCCGCCCAAGACGCCAGCGCCCTAAGCCCTCTAGGAGGCGAAGGCCTCCTCTTGAAACGGGGCCGCTTAGGCCGCCGCGGCGGCCCCACCGAGAGAGACGACGCCGCGCCGGACCAGGTCGCGCAGCGTCTCCTCCACTTCGATGGGAGAGTCGTCCACGCGGCTCAGCACCTCGCGGGGGCTGAGCTTCTCCTCACACAGCAGGCGCGCCGTCTCGAGCCAATTCTTCGGGCCGTTTTGGGCGTACACCCGGTAGAGGTCGACGTTGACGTGAATGGCACCGGGGTTGACGAGGTTGGCGTCCCGCAGTTTCTCGGCATTCTCGTTGAGCAGCTCGGCAGCCCGGTCGAGCAGCTGCGCCATGGGAAGCATCAACGTCTGGCGGGGAGCCGCGTCGCCGGCCGTCCAGGTGGCTTCCGCACAGCGGCTGGCCACAAAGGCGTTGAGTGCGCGCTCGCCGACGGCTTGGTGACCGCCGGTTTGGGCCTGGGCGTGGACACCGGAGCCCTTGCGAAAGTGCACCTCGTAGCTGGCCCAGCTGTCGCGGCCGCGCAGCTTGCCCGTCATCCCATGGGCGGCCACCGCCCGCAGCACCCAGCCCAGCCCGAGGGCGCCCACCGGCAGGGTGGACACTTTCCCCGAGGCCATCGCTGCGTCAGCCTGGGCCCGCGGCGTCAACAGCTGCTTCACCGACTCGGCCAAAGCGTCCAGCCGCAGCGTCTTCGGGAAGTAGGCCTGAGCGCCCGCGTCGAGGGCTTTGAGTTGCTCGCGGTAGTCGTCCTGGCAGCTGAGGAGGGCGAAGGGCACCTCGTGGGTGCGGTGGTCCTCGCGCAGCGCGGTGAGCAGCCCCCAGCCGTCGAGCTTGGGCATGTTGAGGTCGGCGATGATGAGGTCAAACTCCCCGCCCAGCGCTGCCTCGAAGCCGGCGACGCCGTCCGAGGCGGTGGTGACGGAGTAGCCGAGGCGGCGGAAAAACTGGGCGAACATGCGGCACAGCTCGGCGTCGTCGTCGACCAGCAACAGCGAGCCGGGACCCCTTTGCACCGGCGGCTTCGGGGCGCTGGCCGCGCTTGGGGCGACTGCCGCCACCGGCGGCGGCACCGAGGCGCGCTTGGAGAGGAGGCTGCTCATCGGCGGGGCGCGCGGCGTCAGCGCCTCGGGCTCGACGAAGAGCTCCTCGCCCTCGAGGGCCTCGCCGTCCGCTTCGGCCGACGCCGGCTCCAGGGCCGCCTCGCCAGACGGCGCCCCTGAGCGCTCCTCGTCGTAGAGGACGCCGGCGGCCAGAGGAGCCTCATCGGCGGAGAAGCCGTCCAGCTCCACCTCGATGGCCAGCTCGCCGTCCTCGGCCTTGGCCGCGGCCGGGGAGTTGGGCAGCTCGATGACGAAACCGGCGCCGTCCCCCTGCTGTCCGCCGAGCTCGATGAAGGCCCACGGCGTCCGGGGCAGGGCCAGCATCGCGCCAAGCGCCGTCATTCCGGTGGACGACTGGTGGCGGGCCCAGCGCAGGACGCCGTTGGCGAAGAAGGCCTGGCTCTCGTGGGGGTGCCCGGGGTTTACCTTGAGGGCCCCGGAGCGAAGCGTCTGCTGGATGTGGTCCACCATCCGCGCTGCCTCGAAGCCCACCACCGTGCCCGAGCGCTCCGGCAGCTGCGAAAGCAGCGCCCGCACGCTGGCCGGGTGCTCGAAGGCGGAGAAGGGCTCGCGTAATAGCCCCACCACCCCGCTGCGTGCCTGGGAGAGGAGGGGCTCGTCGACGGTGTTGAGACACAAGGCGAAGACGGGGAGCCGCGCCAGGCCTGGGTCGCGAAGCAGCGCCTGAAGCACATCCACCAGAGGGCCGCTCCCCAGCTCGCCATGCGCCAGGACGGCGTGGGGACGGGCCGTCCGCACCGCGGCCAGCAGCCGACGTGCATCCGGCACGGCGCGGAAGCGAAAGTCCGAGCGGCGAAAGGCGTCGGCCATCTCCCGGGCCCGCTTCGGCTCGGGCTCGACTGCGATGATGTCCAGGACGTCGCCCACTGCTGCCTCCGGGGCCGCTTCGGCCTCTTTCACCCAAAGGGGCATAGCAACCCTCGTGCCGGCCGCCCCTACGACGGGAAACCTGCGCCGGGCTGGAGGTGGGAAGGACCCAGTCCAAACGCGGAGAGCAGCCGTCGCCGGCCAAAACAGCTGCGTGCCCCCGGGCGTGACCGCCTTGGGGAGGCCTGACGGAGGGTGGGTGGAGGGGCACCCTTGCACCCCAGACTGCACCCCCCCACTTTCGGCTTGGGGAACCACCGTCCCTCCCCAAAGCCCGGGGGCGGTTAGCTGCCTGCGAAGTGCTCCAGCTTGGCGGCGGCCCCTAGCCGGTAAGCGTAACGCAGCGCTTGAAGCAGCTGCTCCAAGCGGCGGGCGGAAACCAGTGGCAGAAGGCGCGCACAGAAGGCGCGGGCCAGCCGGTTGGCCTCCCCGTAGCGGCGTTGCTCCGGTGCGCTGAGGCCGGGGCGCAGGTGCGTCTCGTCAAAAAGGCAGCGGTGAAGCACTGCTGCCCACCGCCCCTGGCCGCCGCTCCAGGCGCGGAGGACCAGCAGCGCAAACTTGTCCACCTCAGCCTGCGCCTCGAGCTCCAACAGGGACACACAGCGCGCCAGCTCCGCGGACCTCGCCAGGTAGACGAAGTGGCTGACGCCCTCGGCCAGCTGACAGAAGGGCCCGAGGGCGCCGCTGGGGGCCAGCGCCAGGACGTCCGGGGCGAGGTACAGCCCCAACTCGAGCGCCCCTTCCACCTCGTGGACGAGCAGCGCCTCGGCCCCGCTGGTGTCGGCGCCGAGTGCCTGCGCCTGCTCGGCGTCGACGAGAAAGCCGCGCGCCCGGTGCGTGCAGCGCACCGCGTAGATGGCTTCGAGGTGGTCCTGGACCGCGTCGACCCAGGCCGGGGCCCCACCGCTCAGTTCGGAAGCCCTCCCCGGCGCGGGAGCAATCCCGCCTCGGCCAGGACGCCTTGCAGGGCGTCTCCGCCGCGCTCCGTCCAGGCCTCGTACACCTTGAGCAGCCCCGAGGGAGAGGCCCGGGCCAGGCCGCGGGCAGAGATGGCCTCCAGCACCGCGGCCAGGGTGCGGAATTTCCGGCCCAACTCGCCATACACCTCGCCGAAGCCGCCCCGCGCCAGGTCCGCCACCTGGCCGTAGGCCGCTCCTCCCATGTGGATGTAGTAGTCCGGCCCCACCGCGGTGCGGTGCAGCGCGCCGGCGAAGAAGCCAGCCTTGTACAGCGAGACGTCCCCCATCCGCCGCAGCGTCCGGATGCGCGCCGCCCCTTCCTCCTGCATGGCGCGGCAGTACAGGACGGCCAGCGGCTCCTCCCCGCCCTCGTCCTTGGCAAAGAGGCGGTCTGCAGCCGTGAATTCCACGAGGAGGTTGGCCAGGTACATCTCCGTCAGCTCCGCGACGTCCACCTTGGCCTCTGCCAGCGCCTCGTCGAGAAGCGTCCGGAAGAAGGCAGCCAGCGAGGGGCTCGCGACGAGCTGAGACATCGAGACGCCCCAAGGCTAGCAGCGACGGGCGACGGGCTCGAAATGGCGATTGGCCTGTTTTCGGGGGGTTGCCCTGGCAGTCGGCCCTTCGGTTCGCCAGGGGACAGTTGGCACTCGCTCAGCTGGACCGCCAGGGGAGCCTGTCCGTTGCCTCGCAAAGAAGCCCTTTTTCAATGGCTTACACAACGACTTGAGCGCCTTGACGCGGGAGGGCCGGTGGTTACGTTGCAGGTGTCGCGGGGCTGGCAGTCCTCAGTCCGGAGTGCTAATCCGCGCGCCAGTTCACCAACCCAAAAACTGCTCCCCTGCCCAAGAAAGCGGGGGTCCAAACGAGGAAGGGACACCCCCCATGAAGATTCGTCCGCTGCAGGACCGGCTCATCGTCAAGCGGGTCGCCGAAGAGAACAAGACCAAGGGCGGCATCATCATCCCCGACAGTGCCAAGGAGAAGCCGCTCGAGGGCAAAGTCATCGCCGTCGGCAATGGCAAAATTCTCGAGGACGGCAAGGTCCGCGCGCTCGACATCAAGGCCGGCGACACCATCCTCTTCAGCAAGTATGCCGGGACCGAAGTGAAGATTGAGGGTGAAGACCATCTCATCCTCCGCGAAGAGGACGTCCTCGGCGTAATTGAGAAGTAATTCCCACCCCCCATTTCAAACACCACCAGAACTGAGAGAAACCGATGGCCAAGGACATCATCTTCGACACCCGCGCGCGTGAAGCCATTCTGCGCGGGGTCAACACCCTCGCCGACGCAGTGAGAGTCACACTGGGTCCCAAGGGCAGAAACGTCGTCATTGAGAAGTCGTTCGGTTCCCCCACCATCACCAAGGACGGCGTGACGGTGGCGAAGGAAATCGAGCTCGAAAACCGCTTCGAGAACATGGGCGCGCAGATGGTGAAGGAGGTGGCCAGCAAGACCTCCGACGTGGCCGGCGACGGCACCACCACCGCCACCGTGCTTGCTCAAGCCATCTACCGCGAGGGCGCCAAGCTGGTGGCCGCCGGGCACAACCCGATGGACATCAAGCGCGGCATCGACAAGGCTGTCATCGCGGTGACGGCTGACTTGAAGAAGCAGAGCAAGCCCACCAAGGGCAAGCAGGACATCGCCCAGGTCGGCACCATCTCCGCCAACGGCGACGCCACCATCGGGCAAATTATCGCCGATGCGATGGAGAAGGTTGGCAAGGAAGGCGTCATCACCGTCGAGGAGGCCAAGGGTCTGGAGACCACCCTGGAGGTGGTCGAAGGCATGCAGTTCGACCGCGGCTACCTCTCGCCCTACTTCGTCACCGACCCGGAGCGGATGGAAGTCGTCCTCCAGGACGCGCTCATCCTCATTCACGAGAAGAAAATCTCCTCGATGAAGGACCTCCTGCCGCTGCTCGAGCAGGTGGCCCGCGCCGGCAAGCCGCTGTTGATTATTGCCGAAGAGGTGGAGGGCGAGGCCCTGGCCACCCTGGTGGTGAACAAAATCCGCGGCGTGCTCAACACCTGCGCGGTGAAGGCGCCGGGCTTCGGCGACCGCCGGAAGGCCATGCTCGAGGACATCGCCACCCTCACCGGTGGAAAGATGATTGCCGAGGACTTGGGCCTGAAGCTGGAGAGCCTCACCCTCAACGACTTGGGTAAGGCCAAGCGGCTGGTCATTGACAAGGACAACACCACCATCATCGACGGCGCTGGCAGCCAGAAGGACATCCAGGGCCGGGTAGCGCAGCTGCGCAAGCAAGTCGAGGACACCACCAGCGACTACGACAAGGAGAAGCTGCAGGAGCGGCTGGCCAAGCTGGTGGGCGGTGTGGCGGTCATCAACGTGGGCGCCGCCACCGAGACCGAGATGAAGGAGAAGAAGGCCCGGGTGGAAGACGCACTCAACGCCACCCGCGCCGCCGTCGAAGAGGGCGTCGTCCCGGGCGGCGGTGTGGCCTACGTCCGCGCGCTCAAGGCCCTGGAGAAGGGTGACTGGGTCGAGGGCGAGAAGTTCGGCGTGGAGATTGTGCGCCGTGCGCTCGAGGAGCCCCTCCGGCAGATTGTCGGCAACGGGGGCCTGGAAGGCTCGGTCATCGCCAACAAGGTGAAGGAAGGCACCGGAAGCTACGGCTTCAACGCCGCCACCGGCGTCTACGAGGACCTCCTCGCCGCCGGCGTGATTGACCCGGCCAAGGTGTCCCGCACCGCGCTTCAGAACGCGGCGTCGGTGGCCTC
>JBKQSS010000054.1:0-10173 GCA_052143535.1 Myxococcaceae bacterium
GCGCCACTCTGCGGCTCCTCGTGCATTTCATCCCGCACCACCGCCGCCAACGTGTCGAAGCTACGGCGCATGTCCTGCCGGGCAGTGCAGACGAGAATTCGCACCGAGGCCGGGAGCACTTCAGCACTCCTCGAGAAGCCGCAGCAGCCGGCGCAGGGTGTTCTCGTCGAAGCCCACGGGCATCGTCACCCGCGCTCCGCCCCTCATCTCTACCGTGAAGGCCGTGGTCTCCACCTTTGGCGGCACTACCACCTCCACCACCGGCGGCGCTGCGGCCACGGTCCGGCCCAGCTTCGAACTCCACCAAAACAACGTCCCGGCGTTGAGGCCCTCTCGTCGTGCAAACGCCGCCGCGGTCAGTCCGCTTTGCTTCCAGCGCTGCACCCGCTTTGCCCACTCGTCTCTCGGTCGTCGGCCCATCCGCCGCGACTACCCCGGCGTCCCTCAATCGTCAGCAACGGTGCTCGTCGAACGGGTACGTGTCAATTGCTCACGAATGACTCCTCGCGAGAACAACTGAGGCAACGGGCGCCGGGCCGTTTCATGCGCAGAGCCACCAGAAACTTGCAGATGGCATCGATGTTTCCGGTCAGTCCGGCCTTGCGCGCGTCGGCGTCACCGCTCGCTGGCCCGACTCGAGGATTCGGTGAGCCAGGCACTAGCCACCCACGGCCGGATTCCTGAGGTGCAGGACCGTGAATTCCACTACAACGGCTCAGTGACACGTCTCGAACTCGAGCACGCGCATCCCGCTTGGCACCTGCGCTGGCACCAATTTACAAAGGTTTTCCGGCTTCACCCGTTCGTCGAGCAACGCATCTCTGACGAACGAGACCAAATCCTCGAATTCAGCGTCCGCCAGGTGAGTCGGAGTCCGAAGCTGCGGGTCGAGCCGTTTGAGGACAGGCTCGATTGGCCCAAGCCGGTAAGTCAGGTCGAGAGGTACGCCCGCCTCGATGGGATTGTAGTTGCGCGCTGACCGCTGGACATTGAGGTGGTGGCGGATGGCATCTTCCAACTTGATGAAGGCTCCATTGTGAAAAAACGCGGGTGCCACCGCTAGGTTGCGGAGTGGAGCTGTACGAAACCGGTACCTGTCATCAGCGTTGCCAGTAATCTGCTCCAGTCCGAAATCCTCATCTTGTTGCGGCCCGTCGAAGACCACGTTGCCCTGGCCAACGCCAAAGATGGGAGCAACTTGTGGAATGCCGATGTCGTATTCCTCGAAGTCAGAGAACAGCTCGTTCGATTCGCCCACACTAGACCGACCGGCTACAGCGTGGCACTGCACACAATTCGCCTTGCCGAAAAACACAAGCGCGCCACGCTTTTCAGAAGCAGTCATGGCCGATGTGTCCCCTCTCGCGAACCGGTCGATGGGCGCATTTGCAAAGACGAGCGAGAATTCGAATTCGGCAATCGCCTTGCCAAACATGTAGAAGTCAATGGGCGCGCCTCCGGCAACTTCGGGGAACACTTCTCCAAACAGCTGTCGGTACGCAGGGGTGGCGTTTAAAAGCGTGAGGGCCTTTTGCCGGATGGGCTCGTTCCGTGACCCGGTGCTGTCCGGCGGGGGCACAATCTCACCCAACCCATCATCGAACTGGCAAAATTCGGTTCCCAACGTCGGGCAGGTCCCAGTGAAGCCTGCCACCTCAGTCAGCTCCGTTGGAGGCATTTGCCCCTGAGCTTGCAACAACTGGGTGACCCCATGTGCGACGTCGTTGGCGTGGGAAAACCGGATTGTGCCTTCGGGAAGAGGAAATTGGAATCCGAGTGAAGTGTCGAATGGGTCTCCCGCCGAGGAGTTGAACCGCCCATTCCACATCAAAGCAGGGTAGAGCGCCGTGTTCACGACGAGAGGCGTTCGCCGCTGGTTCCGCGGTCCAGCACGGTCCGGGCCCACCAAGTTGTCGTTTTGAACGCCAATTGCAATCGGCTGTGAATCGCCGAACCCATTCGTCGGCGAGTGGCATCCGCCGCACGTATTGTCGTGGTGAAGCGAATGAAGCTTGTCGAACCACAGCAGCCGTCCGAGGTCGACGAGCTTCGGGTTGATTGGTCGGCCGAGATTGGTTTCAAGCCGTTGGCGAAATGTCTGCTCGATTCTGCCCGTGAATCCCGCAGCCGAGAGTACAGCCTGCAGGTCCCTGTCCAGGTCACCATCTTCATGCGGTGCAGCATGAGCCACGGGGGTGAGGGGCCCCACGGGCCTCTGAGACAACAAGACTATCGTTGCGACGACGATGAATCTGCTAACCCGTCTCATGTCAGGCTCCTCAACCGTCAATTCTCGGCTTCAGCTTTTGCTTTTTCGCACTCTACTTGTGTCACCGTCATCCACCTGGCCGCCGTTGGCCGAACGGCGCCGGCTTAAGGCCGACGACAGCCAGGAGTTGTTAATACATTAATTGCCGCGCCAACTTTAGTGCGGAGACGCGTCAGTTAAATCGGATCACAGTAGAGGACGTCATTGCCTTTCTTCGTCACCAACGAGATTAAAGTAAAATTACCTTCCGCATCGACTGAACCAACAAGATCGAAGGACTCGCTCACTACGGGCGTGCCTTCTGCGTTGAAAAGATTGAAGCGGTCCGTAAAGCTGAACACATATGGCGGCGCAAGCGCAGGGGTCGAGGTAAAGGCCTTCTCGTTATTGAAGTAATCGAAGATGTAATCCTCGCCATTGTTGTCAACGGCGGTGCCAAATGCAATCGATCTAATTTTTGTGGTGTAACTGCCATCCCTATTTTTGTGGGTTCGAAATGTGAACAAATAGGCGCCATTCAAAGTCATGTCCGTCGCCGCAGGGTAGCCGCACAGGCTGGGATCGAAGCTCACGTCAACGATGGGCACAACTGCGTAGGTCGCCTTGTCTCCTGCATAAACGTTGGTGCTAAAGAGTGAGCCACAGAAGACCGTGGCCGCCACTGCGAGAAATTGCCACTTCGAAAGGCTTTTCTGCATAGTGTTTTCCTCTTGCTTAGCAACTCGGTTGTCGTATCTGCGCAGCGCTTCTGTTCTGCTTCCTCAAAGTCAAGCCACACGTGAGACTTTTGCCCGGTGCTCCGCTCCTGTCGCCAAGCCTCTGGTGGGGTCGGCTACTGTTGTGCAAACTGATTCGCCGCGCTCAGCGGCGAAGCTGGTATCAGCCAAGCCGCTGAAGTCGTGCTGCCAGGCGCACTTCGCCGTGAGGCTTCAAAAAGGGCGCGAATGGCGTGATGAATTATTGCTCGACCGGCAGTTGCGGCGGGCGTGCCAGAGGAAAGGACCTTGTGGTGCTACGGCTTCCGCCGAAGCACCATCACCGTTCTGGATTCACTCACGCTCTCTTCCCCCCCTTTCGCGCAGCGGAAAAGGATTGCGGGCCCACGGCCTGGGGCCCCTCGCTGCGCCGTTGCGTTCCTAAACTAAACCGCGGAGGCCACACCTCAATGAAACGAAAACCTACACATCCGCCGCTGCTCGGATGCGTGAAGGGTACTCCCGACTCAATTACGTATCGGACACGGATTCGAACTGCGCGCGGCCAAATCGCGTCGGGGGTTACGCACCGTGCGCATTGCCGTTGCAATGAGTGCGTCTCTGCGTCGCGGAGCTACTACCCGGCCGGGCGCATTGTTGTGCAAAGAATCGGTCCGCCCAGTCGGAGCTCACGAAATAGCACTTTGGGGACTCTCAACCGACCGCCATTTTGCGGTGTCTTTGAGCGCACACGCTGTGCGCTTCCCTTCTCTCTGAGTGCGCATCGGCTGGGCTGCTACTCGCGGATGGTCAATGAAGGCTCGCCCCGCGAAGTCGCGTGCTCAATAATCCGCCTTCTAGCGGACGTGTAGGGCCGTGCCTCATACGTGAAGGCGAAAGGGCGGGGCGAGCCTCGTGTCGAAGACTCTTCGCCTCGCCAAGTTGTCGGACGCTCTCAGTGGGGGGTGTGTCGGTATTAGACTACCGGGTCACCCCCTGCTGGCGGCCACTGTCCGCGAGCGTGTCGCCCGGCTTTCGCACGGGGAACATTTTGGGACACCTGGGGATTCATCGCTCCGCGCAGCGGCAAGAAAGCAGTCAAGTACATCTACATGCGGTTCGCGCCGCCCCGGCGAGGGCGCTCTGTCGTCCGGAAGTCCGGCTTCATCGCAAAACGGTCGCACTTCCTCAGACTAAAACCCACATGGATGACTCAGGGCGAGTCGCGCGAGGCGCAGACGCGAAAGCCCGAGTAGACGGACCGTGTTTGAGGCTCGAAGACTTCCCGTGTGGTGATGCGCGCGCTTAAGTTGGCGTCATAGTACCAGGCTCCACCGCGGCCAACCGCTGCTTCATCGGGCCGGCTTCCCGCGAGAATCTCCAAGGCGTTTCCCTGGATGTCCTGCAGCCCGAAGGGACTGTCGGACTCGGGGTGGGAGCCGACTTCGTCCGGGCCGAAGGCCTCTGGCTTGCGGCCGTAGGTGACGTCGACGTTGGCGGCACTCCCCGGAAGGGCGTAGCCGGTGGTGAAGGGTCGGTCATCCGCGCCGCGCGCGGCCCGCTCCCACTCCCACTCGGTACACAGCCGCGCGCCGGGTAGCTTTCCCGACGCGTTCAGCCAAGAGAGGTAGTCTTGAATGTCCACGAGGGCGATGCCGGAGACAGGAAAGCGCCGCCAGTCCTGCACAGAGAGGCGGTCCCTCCCCTGGTAGTGAAGGGGTTCGCCCCAGTCGGCGAAGTAGTCCCTGTTCGTGGGACGCAATTGCAATCTCCAATGGGCCCAGTGGGGCCGCAGGCGAACGAGTCCCTTGGAGGACTCGATGTCGGGCGTGTGTGCTCGGCGCCCGGCTCCGCCCGCCTCCAGGTACTCCACCCACTCGGCAAACGTCACCTCCGTTTGCGAAATGAGGAAGCTTCCCGTGGCCGCCTGGTGCAGCGGCGGCGCGCCCTGCGCGGTACGCAGCGCCTCGTCGTCCGCGCTCCCCAGCAGGAAGGGACCGGCGGCAATGTAGAGGAAGCCCCGGGGTACTGTGCCTTCCGGCGGAAGCCGGAGAGTGACTTCGGTGCGCCGTTGGGGGTGGACCAAGAAGGGGTAGTAGAGCTGCTGTCCGCCTTTGGAGGCGACCGCCAGTCGATAGCTGCCAGCGGGGAGCACTGTCTCGCCGTTGGAATGCAGAGGCGTCGAGACAGCCGTCGGCTTCAGGAGGTTTCCCACCAAGCCGTAGCGCTCGAGATGCACGTCGGCCTCCAGCGGGGTGACGGCGACCGCGACGCTGCCAGGCCCCTCCAGCTGTTTGCGAAATTTACCCTGGGTGTCGAAGACGAGAAGTCGCTCTCGAAGCCCGGCTGGCGGGACCCGCAGGCGGGTGTCCCACTGCCGGAGCTGCTCGAAGAGCACGTCCGCGAGGTCGCTGCGAAGGCCGCTCCGCTCCGGGTCCAGCTGGAGCGCAAGCTCGAGGGTCGCACTTGCCGACGCATAGGCAGAGTCCGCTCGTTGCTCAAAGGCGAGGGCGTCCGACCAAACGGCCTCTGCGTCATCCCAGCGGACGTCGGCTTGTACCGGACGACCGGCATCAGGCTGTCGCCAGGTTCCATCAAACAGCGCAAAGGCCTCGGCGCGTTTCGCTGCCGCCGCAGTGGCATCGCTCCGCGCTGCGCGGAGACTCTCGGTCGCCTGGCTCTGGAACCGAGCCATCTGCGCCTGAATACCAGCCTTGGTCCGGGCGTGTGACAGTACGGCCGCCAGCAACATGAGGGATGCCACCGCTGCGACGAACGCTGCCGGCAGCAGTCGCTGAAGAAGCGCCCGGCGCCGCGAGGCGGTGACGAAGCCCAGCTCCTCTTCGTTGAGCGACCGAGGGTCCAACTCGCGGACCTCGGCGAGCTGTCGACGGTGCCACAGGACGTCGGAGGAACGTCCCAGGCGCTCCCATTCGGCGGCCGCGTCCGTCACTCGCTGCCGCGCCCGGTTGCTCTCGGAGTCGGCGTCGAGCCAGGCCGAGAGTGCCGGCCAGGTGCGGGCCAGGGTTTCATGCGCCAGCTCGTATTCCGTCTCCCCGCCACGGTCCCTTGCGACGACCAGCCGCCCCGTCACCAACGCGTTCAGCGCCCGGGAGGCCTGGCCCTCCTGCGCTTCGAGCTCAGCGGCCCGGCACCGGGTGCGCGTTCCGTCGCTGTTGACCAGGCGCAACAAAATCCGCCGTGCCTCCTCGCGCTGGGCGGGAAGGAGGCGAGCGAGCACCCCATCCGCATGCCGTGCCAACGCCCCGGACACGCCTCCCATCGCATCCAGCGCGGTGGCCGGAATTCGGGCGCTCTTCTGGTCACGGGATTCCCACAGCTCCGAGAGGGCGAAGGCCAGGAGGGGCAAGGAACCGGTGGGGGCCTGCCCGGCGTTGACCAGCGACTCCACCAGCTCCTCGGATTCGAAGCCCACTCCGCAGGCCCGCGCCGGACCGACGATCGCCTCCCGCAGGCGCTCCGGCGAAAGGGGGCGAAGAATGTACAGCGACTGCTGCACCTCGCTGCCCAAGCCGGGCAAAGCCGCGAGCTTGGTGACGAAGTCACCGCGCACCGTCATGAGCCACCGCGCGTGTTGGGACAGCGAAAGCGTGAGCGCACAGCACTCCGCGAAGCGTGACGCGTCGTCCTTCGAGGCGAGCGAAAGGAGCTCCTCCGCTTGGTCTACGAAAACCAGGAGTCCCAAGTCCGGCTGTGTCTGTCGCACGCGCTCGAGCGCGCGTGCGAGCGCGGAGGGCTCCGAGCGAAGCCAGGCCGTCAACGCTTCGGCGTCCATGCGCAGTAAGGGCGCGACGGCGGCCGCCAGCTGAACCAGAGGCTCCCGTCCAGGAACGAGCCGAGCAATGGCCCAGGCGAGTCCGCTGTCGAGCCCTCGCTCGGCGACAAAGGGCAGGACGCCGGCGCGACAGAGCGAAGACTTCCCGACGCCGGAGTCGCCGGCGAGGACGACGAGGGATTCGCTGCGCAGCCGTTCGAGGACGCCTCGGATGTCCCCGTCGCGACCGAAGAAAAGCGCTCGGTGTTCAATGTCAAAGGCGCGCAGCCCCCGGTAGGGGTTTCCTGCCGGGAGTGGAACAGACCGGTGGGTGGGGGCCACTTGTTCCAACGCATCCAGGACTTCGTCGGCGGACGTCCAGCGGCGGGCCGGCTCCACCTCGAGACATCTGTCGATGATGGACGCGAACCGAGGATTCACGGCCGTGGCCTGGCCTTCGAGCGGTGGCACGGACCGGTCCTTCTCCTGGCGGCGCGGAGAATGGCCCACGCAAAGCTCAAAAAGAACGGCACCGAGGGAGTACAAGTCGCTGCGTCGCGACGCCGGCTCCCCTTGGAGGAGCTCGGGAGCCATGTAGCGCGGCGTCCCGACGAGTTTCTCTCCGACGCGCTGACGGCCGCCGGTAAACTCCAGCGTGGACTGGTCCACCGGAAGGCGGGCAAGAGGCGAGGGCTCGCGGCCGTCCGAGGCGGCGCTACGCGCCCCGTCCTCGCTGGGGCCGAGCGTGGCGAGCCCAAAGTCGAGGAGCTTCACCTCGCCGCCGTCAGCGAGCACGGCATTTGCGGGCTTTATGTCTCGGTGCAGCACGCCCTGCCGGTGCGCTGCGGACAGGCCCCGGGCCAGGCCGATTCCAATCCGCAGCACCTTGTCCCAGGGCAGCGGGCGGCTCAGGGCATCGAGGCTTTGGCCGCGGACGTACTCGGAGACGAAGTAGGGCCGTCCATCGACCTCGCTCACCCGGTGGATGGCGACGACGTTGGGGTGGGAGAGGCGCGCGATGGCGCGCCCCTCGGCCAGGAAGCGCTCTCGCAGCGTCTGGTGCACCTCCTCCGCGGCAATGAATTTGATGGCGACCGCTCGTTCGAGCAATAAGTCTGTGCCGAGGTAGACGTGGCCCATGCCGCCACGCCCGAGGGGGCGGATGAGCCGGTAGCCGTCAAACTCGGCGGGTGGTGCCCAGTCCGTCATCCACCACCTTCAAAAGTGTCGCGGCCAGTCACCCGGGACGCCAAGTCGCAGAGTGCTAGTAGGGACACGTCACTTTCCCAACGCAGTCGGGGTCGTAACCGTACTGACACAGCCCGACGGGCGTTACGAGCAGGAGGCCGCCATAGGAACACTCGAACACTTCCGACCTGTTCCTGAGCAGCTCGAGGCGGGCGAGCTCTTCTTCGTCCTTGATGACGTCCACACAGACAACGTCGAGCCCCCGGACCGGGTGCTTGAACTTCTCGCCCGCTTGTTGGACCACCCCCGGGGGAAGACCCGCGATGGTGAGGAGCCTCTGAGCGATGTTGGGCCAGCGGTAGTGGTAGATGCAAAAGGCTCCCTTCTCATTCCACAGCGCCTCAAGGCCGCTGCCCTTGTCCGAGCACGTCGGGTCATTGAGCGGGCTCGTGCCCCAGCGGTTGTAGGGTTGAATCCAGGTGCCGAAGCGCGTGGCGCTGACCCCTGTGCCCAAGTAGTCAGCGCGGGCCATCCGAACGCAGGCCTGAAAGCGCTTGGTGCCTTGCGTCGTCGGGTCAAAGCGCCAGTAGATGCAGTCGCCGGCCGTGGAATACGGCTCGTCTCGGGGGACCCCGCAGGAAATCTGGACCACTGCGTCCTCGTTGCTTCTGCAAACCGGCGTCAGCGCGCTCCCGCCGAAGGTGAAGTCCCCGGCTACCACCGTGGCCTTGAGCACGTACAGGTGAACGGACGGGGAGGACGGGTTGGCATCGCAAAAGTACGGACTACTGAACGTGGCAGATGGGCAGTCCCAGTAGTTCCCTTTGGGTTGGCAGGAGGTGGGGGGGACGGTGATGGTCGTGTGGTTCGGGTCGTTGAGTGTGAGCGGGCCATTGGGCAGCGTCCCGGACACCACGGTGTAGCAGTCGCCCTTCGGAACTTTGGGTGCCCCGGCGCTCAGGTTCAGGGGCTGGAGAATATCCAGCCCTTGCCCGCACACATACGTGCCCTGGGTGCGCGTCCCGCCTGCCTCCGCCTGGGCGCCCGCGAGCAAAACGACGACTCCAGCCGACACCAACTGCGTCTTGAACATGACTCCCCCCTTTTTTTGTCAGACAGCTCTCAGCCTTCCAAGGCGCCGAGCTGCTGCGGACAAAGTAACGCACTTTCGAATGGCTCAAGAAAGCCGCCGGCGGCAGGCGCCCCCACGCCCTCACCCGGTGTGTGACCGGAGGGCTGGGCTCGGCCGGCGTTGCCAGGAGGCGGGGGAAGTCTGCCCCACCATTCCTCTGAGACGGCGCAGCATTTTGGCGTAGCGCTCCGGTCTCGGCGTTTCCAGGACGGCCGGAGTGTCGGCGGAGCGCGCGTCGTTGACGAGGGTGCGGAAGGCCTCGAGGCCCAGCATGCCCTTGCCAATTTCCGCGTGCCTGTCGCGCCGACAGCCCAGCGGGCCGACACTGTCATTGAGGTGGAAGCAGCGGAGGCGCCGCCGTCCAAACCGTCGCACCGACTCGTCGAGCACCGCCGTCATGCCTTGGGCGGTGGAGATGTCATAGCCAGCGGCAAAGAGGTGGCAGGTGTCCAGACAGACGCCAACCCTCTGTGGCGCCCTCGTGTGCAAGAGAATTTCCTCGAGGTGCTCGAGCCGCCAGCCCAGGCAGTTGCCGGGGCCGGCGGCGACTTCCAGGCAAATGCGAGGAGCGAGGCCCACTGTCTCAGCGTGCACCTCGTCCAGGGCGCGGGCCACGCGCAGAAGGCCCTTCCGCACGTCCGGGTGGGAGCCCGGGTGAAGCACCAGCGGGGGAATGTCGAGCGCGGCACAGCGCTGGAGCTCGTCCACCACCGCCTCCAGCGAGCGGCGCCGAAGGAGTTTGTCCTCGGTGGCGAGGTTGACGAGGTAGCTCCCGTGCGCAATCGCCGGGAGCGCTCGGGCACGGGCCGTGGCGCGTCTCCTCAAGCACCCCGCCTTCTGTCTCGGGACCACGCGCACCGGACAACCGAGACACCCGTTGCTCGTTCCCGCCACGCAACGGCTCGTGCTGTGGAAGGCGCCGTGGAGGGTTACCCCTTAGCACATGGAGTTTCAGATTTGGTGCGACCCCTACGACTTACCGAGGAGGTATGAGCTTGCCCCGAGTTCGTGGACACCGGGGTTATGCCGAGCGCGCACGATAGCGGAACTCTGCCTCGGCTTCGTTCGGGGTCTTGTAGCCGTTATGTGAATGCAGCCGGATTTGATTGTAATA
>JBKQSS010000055.1:0-2670 GCA_052143535.1 Myxococcaceae bacterium
TGTCGGACGGGCCTCGGAGAAGGTCGACACCGCCCGTCAAGAGCACTTGCCCTGACAAAAGGAGGGTGGCGGTGTGAAGGGTACGCCTCGTCGTCATGGGAGCGGTCGGAGTCCACGTTTGGCTCCCTGGGTCAAACAACTCCGCGCTGGAACGGCTCAGGTTCGGCGAGTCCGAGCCTGCGGCGACAAGAACTTCCCCGGATTGAAGAAGGGTCGCAGTGTGTGAAGCACGCGGAACCCACATGGAACTGGTGGCAATCGAGGTGCCGTGTGTTAGGTCGACAAGCTCCGCACTCGCCAAGCTGGACGGTCTTCCGTCCTGGCCCCCGGCAATGAGCAGCAGCGACGGTGAAATCAGCGTTGCGGTGTGTTGGCTGCGCGCCATGACCATCGAGCCGGCTGGACTCCACTGTCCGAGCACGGGGTCATATAGCTCCATGCTGGAGAGGTCTGCGCTGCCATAGCCGCCGGTGACGAGTACCTTTCCGGATGGAAGTAGCGTCGCCGTGTGACCATACCGCCCTGTCGTCATGGAGCCAGTGGTCGTCCATATTCCTGTGATGGGGTCATACAGTTCGGCGCTTGTAAGAAAGCTTCTGCTGTCATAGCCGTAACCGCCGGCGACAAGCACTTGGCCAGACGGAAGCAATGTCGCCGTGTGGCCGTCGCGCGCTGTGTGCAGAGTAAACCGTTGGCGCGCATCTCTGCAACTCCCCCAAAACAAACCAAACACTCGCGAAAGGATTGCTCCACTGCTACTGGGCGGGCCCAAAGTCGCGCTCGGAGATTATACAGCGGACCGTCCGCAGAGGAGTCCCCCGCAGCCCACGCCCACGCACGGGCCGCCGGTGCTAGCGGAATGGGTTCGGGGGAGGAGAGACCCCCTGGGAACAACGCACCTCCAGGTCGAGTTCAAGCAAGTCCGCTATTGCTGGGAGGAAATTCTGCAGCTTCTCGCGCTTCTGCTTGTCGGGCTGGTCCATCCGGCGGTGATAGCGCGCAGGGCGGAAAGGCGGCTCTGCACGCTTGCGTCGCTGCCGAAGCCTTTCGCGGCGTGGGCCCGGTCTAGCCCGCCACGTAAACGGTGAGTCTGGGGAATCCGCCGGAGGCGGACGAGGAAGCTCAAGGAGGCCCGGGCCTCCACAGTTATAAGTACTTATTGTTATTTAGTTTCTTGACCCTGCCGGGATTCGAACCCTTGATGGGGATGGTGGCAACCCGTGGCGTCCAGTGGCCTGGCGTACCTTGGAGTCTTGGTTTCGAGGGGTGGTTGAAAGGACTTCGTCGCATCCAGACGCTTCCTGTGGCGTTCTGAACCGCGCCGCCACGGCACAAGAACGGCACAGGACAGCAGGCAGGAATGCCCAGGACCTGTCAGCGCAAACTCTTTTTTGGTGTTGTAAGTTGCAATCGTAATGACCATGGAACTGACCCTGGCAGTCGCTCTCGAGTGTTCGCCGACGGAATGCCAGGTGGAGCTTGTAGAGGGTGGGGAAACCCGCACTGTCAAAGTCTCGAGCCCGATGCAGGCTGTCCTCAAGATCTTCCCTGGCCAGTTGGTCGCGCTGGATACGAACCTGAGCCCACCCGAGATCGTTTACCGCTGGCACTACGCCAAGGTGGAACGAGTGGAGGGCGAGAAGCTCGTTCTCGGCGGAATGGGCGGCCGGACGATCGAGGTGCGCAAAGCCCCTGGCCTCGAGACGGCCCCTCGGGCGGGCGATTGGGTTTTCGCGACTGGCGGTACGCCGACCGAGCCGGGTGAAGTGGTCGATACCGCCGTGGATAGCCGCCCGGCGCATCCCGCATTTCTCCGGGAATATGTCTTTCCGAAGGTCGAGGAGTTCTGGCGGAAGAGACTCGGTCGGACGTAGGTAGTCACGCACATCGATTTGGATGCGATGCCCTTGTCAGCTTGGAACGGATTCACCGCATCCTGAACCGAAGGCACCACTTCTTCGTGCGCGAAGGTCATCGTGAGCTTGCCTGCATCGATGCTGGATACATCCACCAGGTCACGGAGAAGCCGACTCACGCGAGCCGTGACTTTTGAATCCCGTCTGCCAGCCGGATCGTCGGTGCTCCACCCTTGTCGTCACCGGCGGCCTTGATGAGCATGGCGGCGTTTACCCCAGAGCGAATCAGCCAGATTTTTACGGCAGTGTCCGGCCCAACGCCCTCATAGCAAGGGTTGGTCTAGACGCCCAAACCGTAGCTGGGCTCACTCCGGGCTATGCCCTCGTCAAACCCCGTTTTCATCCACTCCTGAGCGACAAGACCCCGCCGAGGACCTCCAATCCGTCCACTTTCTCCGACGAAATCCACGCCACGGGACACCTACCCCTACCCGCGGTCTGCCGGATAAGGGAAGTAGAGCTCGTTGCCGTCGGGATCGTGGACGACCATGAGCGGGTAGCCCCAGCGGCCGTTCCCTACCGCGACGCCCCGGCCCTCGAACTCGGCGCGGAGCAAGTGGAGCACGTCGACGTCGAGAGAGATGAACATGCGGCCGCGTCCCGTCTTCTCGGGTTCCTGCGAGCACAAGATGAGCTCGCAGCTGCGACGATCCACTTGCGCGACGAGCAGCTTACCCGCGTCCTGATGGCGCCAGCGCTCCTTGAAACCGAGTTGTTCGACGTAGAAGCCGACCGATCGCTCGACGTCCGACAC